>JBCBRS010000005.1:0-206513 GCA_039819545.1 Pseudomonadota bacterium
GCGTTAAAAAAATTGCCATCATCGCCGTCGCCAGAAAACTCCTTATCGTCCTCAATGCCATGATGAAAAATAAAACCGTCTATCAATCTTGAAACAGTTGCCGGGTCTTCGCCCGGAGATACGGGGTAATCATCAAAAAGGAACTCGTATTCCCGGGCAAGCGAAGCGCCGACCCGGGAACTGTTGCCACAGGCTGCGAACCAGTTGAAACAAGCCCCCCATTTAGGATTGCTTCCAACCATCCTTGGTCAGGCGTTCAAGCGGTTCGAAATCGGCCTTATAATCCATTTTTGCAGAGCCTTTGACCCAGTAGCCAAGATAGATATGAGGCAGGCTGAGGTCGCGCGCGATTTGAACGTGGTCCATGATCATAAACTGCCCGAGGGAGCGGCGCGCGTGATCCGGATCGAAAAAGCTGTAGACCATGGACAGGCCATCTTCGAGCCGGTCGGTAAGGGCCGCGGCTAGCAGGTGCTCGCGCCCCTCTTGCTGCAGCCAGTATTCCACGATCATCGTATCGACCGCCGTCTCTTCGACCATGGCGGCGTAATCGAGTACCGTCATCTCGGCCATGCCCCCATCGGCATGGCGATGGTCAAGATAGGTGCGCAAAACCGAGAATTGATCGCTGGTAGCCCGCGCCGGGCGAAGGCGGCGAACAAGATCGCCATTGCGCCGCAGAATTCGCCGGCGCGATTTCGATGGCTCGAAGTCATCGACAAGAATGCGCACGGCCGTGCAGGCAGAACAGCGCTCGCAAGCCGGGATGTAGATGATGTTCTGTGAACGGCGGAAACCGCGCTGGGTCAGGGTTGAATTGGCGATGGCAGCATTCTCGCCCCCTAAAAAAGAGAACACCTTGCGTTCATAGCGTCCGGCCAGATAGGGGCAGGGGGCCGGGGCCGTGATATAAAAATCATTCCCGGCATCAAGGCCAAACCGCTGATTGATATCTTCTTTGCGCATGAAGTCCCTTACCTAACGCCAGAATCTTAGCGTTCCATGAGCACCAGCGCAATCATCGTGAAGGGATTGTTACAGTGATCGGTCAGATTGTGGGGAGCGCACCTTGGCGCTATGCCGCTTTACCCGGTGAGCATAATGGCAGACAGGTTGCGACCATAGTCGCGCTGACCCGTCTGACGCGAATGGCGATAGCTGAAAAAGGTGCCGTGTTGGGCGCGGGTACACACATCCACATCGTCGAGATGGCCCACGCCCACAGCGCGCAGCCGCGCGCGGCCAAACCCGGCAAGATCGAACTGGCGTTTATGGGGTGCGCGTCCTGGCGCAAAAAACGGCATTATTTTTTCGGCGCCAAACTTTTCTTCAAAACGCGCCACCAGATCGAGCCCGACCTCAAAGTTCGGTTGGCGCAGGCAGGGCCCCAACGCCGCGTGGATGCGGGCGGGTTCTGCACCGAGCCCGGTCATCGCCTCAACCGTTGCCTCCAATACGCCTGCAAGGGCACCCGGCCAGCCCGCATGGGCCGCCCCGATAATATGCGCCTGCGGGTCCACAAACAGGTAAGGCATGCAATCGGCCGCAAGAGCGCCAAGGGCGAGGCCGGGCCTTGATGTTACCAGACCATCAGCTTCCGGCGGGTCCCCCAACCATGGGCGATCAACGGTGACCACACCGGGTGAATGGATCTGGTGAACGGTGAGGAGCCGATCAGGCTCGGCCCCCAGAAAGCGCGCACACCGCGCCCGGTTTTCCAACACGTTGGCGCGTTCATCATCGGCGCCAAAGCCGGTATTCAGGCTGTCAAATGGCGCTTGCGAGACCCCGCCTGCGCGGCCAAAAAATCCGTGGGTGATCCCGCTCAGTGTGGCAAGGGTCTTTGATTTTAGCGGGGCGAGTGCCCCGGGCTGTGCGGCGACGGGTCCGCTGGTTTGTGCATCTGAGGCGGCTGGGCTCACGCGATTGCCTCGCTTTCAAACCCTGCCGGAGGGGCAAGTGTGGGTGAGGACAGGCAGATCACTTTGAAAAGCTCGCCCATTTGGGCCGGGCTCGACAATCGATAGGCGCCCTTGCGAATGGTATCGGCTTCCGCTTCCGGGCGCGCCCGGCACAGCGCTTCCACCCGCAGGGCAAGGCCAAGTCGATCAAGAAACCGCCCCTGCGGCTGCGGGCCATAAAACGCCGCCCCCTCATGCAGGGCGGCGGCGCCAAGCCGCTGAAAATCCACATGGGCCGTCAGGTCAGCTTGACCGGGATCCTCAAGCGGTGGCCAGAACTCGTGGTCACGTACCGCCTGCAGGCTTTCGCCATAGCCGCTAACCCCGGGTCCATAATCAATGATCAGCGCCCGCCCGGAATGGGTTTTCAACGTCTGGGCGATGGTGGCCGCGAGCCTTTGGCCGTCCTCGCCAATCTCCAGAACATCACCCTCCACCGGCAGTACCGTTGCCGTGGAGGGATCAAGCGGCGGTGTCACGGCAAGGGGATGTGCCAGCAAGGCGCGATCCAGTGACGGGGCCGGCGCCAAGCCAAAGAAAAAAGCGTCGCGCTCCCAATCCAGATCCACAACCCGCTCGTGCCAGCCGGTTTTCTGCCAGACATATTGTGCGATGGGCAGGCAATCGAAAAACTCGTTCGCGACCAACAAAACCGGCGCACCCGGAATATCCGTAAACCGATCAACCCAATCGATTTTTGCGTCGTTGTGGGGTTTCAGTCTTTTTTGCTGCTCATGGCGCAAACGCCCGCTGGTCTCCACCAGCCAGATATGCGCTGCGTCGACAAATTCAGGGCGCAGGCGTGCAGCGCGCAGAATGTCGTCCATCAGCGTGCCACGGCCAGGGCCAAGCTCCACCAGGTTGAACGGCTTGGGGCTGCCCATATCGAGCCAGGATTGCACAAGCCAGAGCCCGAGGATTTCACCAAAAATCTGGCTGATTTCTGGTGCCGTGGTGAAATCACCATCAGCCCCCAATGGGCTTTTGCGCCCGTGCGCATTGGCGGACATGTAATAGCCATCCTGAGGATGGTAGAGCGCATCGGCCATAAAATCTGACACTGACAGGGGGCCGCGCTGTTTGATGACGGCTTTGAGCCGTTCGGCAAGCGCGCAGGGCGCGGCGCCGCCGGAGGGGGAAGGCGGGATGGTCACGACCGACCAGCTTTACCGGCAGGCGTCTTAGGCTTAGCGCTTTGATTCGTTTTTTTTGCCGGCGCCTCGGGAGGCGGGGCCTCGGCAATCGGTGTCGGTGCCATGCGATGTGCCCTTCGGATCAACCATAAACCAGCAAGCACCATCGGTGTGGACAGGATCATTCCCATGGTCAGCCCCAACGGCATCTCAGCCAGATGGGCGTCAGGCTCGCGGAAATTCTCCACGATGATCCGCGCCAGACCGTAGCCTGCCAGAAAAACCCCGATCGTGGCTCCCTTCTTTTTCAGAAAGCCGAACGAAAACGTCGTTACCATGATTATGATAAAAAGGATCAGCCCTTCCAGTGCCGCCTCGTAAAGCTGGCTCGGATGCCGGGCAACCTGCAGCGGGTCGGCAGGAAAGACCATCGCCCAGGCGCCATCCCACGGACGGCCGTAAAGCTCGCCATTGATAAAATTGGCAATCCGCCCAAAGAACAACCCGATGGGCGCGGCGCAGGCAAAAAGATCGCCAAGGACCAGCGGATCAACCTTGTTTTTGCGGGAAAAAAAGAAGCCAACAATAGAGACGCCAATGAGCCCCCCGTGAAACGACATTCCGCCGCGCCACATCATCAGCGCGGGCGGGATCGGTATCCAACCAATGAGCGTTTTCACGAGGCCATCGCCGCCCATCATGGAGCCAAGGCTCTCCCAAGGGGCAACAAGCAGGCTCGGGTCATAAAACAGCACATAACCGAGCCGCCCGCCGATGATGGCGCCAAGCGCGGCAAGTGTTGCCACGTCGGTCAGCTGGTCCGTGTTCAGCGGCCCCCGGGTTTTCAAGCCCCAAAGAGGTGGGCGCTTTAGAAGCTGGAGGAGGTAGATTGCGCCAAACACCGCGCCCGCCAGATAGGCAAGCGAATACCACCGGATCGGCAAGGGGCCGAGTTGTAACGCGATGGGATCAAGATCAGGGAAGGGCATCGCCGCGCCTCTGGGGTTATCGTAACGCCAAAACAAGTTTTGGTCTGCGTTTCGTGAAGCCCTCTCTTACCGTGGTTAACACTTCGTGTCTTGTGAAAAGGCACCCGCCACAAAGGCCTCGCGAAGCTTGAATTTCTGAATCTTGCCGGAGCCGGTGAGCGGCCATTCATTGACCCAAACCCATGAGGCCGGGGTTTTCTGGGGGGACAGGGTACGACGGATAAAGGTCTTGAGGTCGGCGTCGGTGGGCCTTGTTTCGCCGACCGGGCGCATGAAACAGGCAACCTGTTCACCCCATTTTTTATCGGGAATGCCCACAACTGCGACCTCGGCCACGTCAGGATGTTCCAGCATGGCGTTCTCAATTTCCACTGGAAACAGGTTTTCCCCGCCGCGGATGATCATCTCTTTTACCCGGCCGGTGATTTTCAGGTAACCGCGCGCATCCATGGTGCCAAGATCACCGGTATGCAGCCAGCCATCTTCATCAATGGCCGCCGCGGTTGCTTCGGGATTGTCATTGTACCCCTTCATGACGAGATAGCCCCGGCAGCAGATTTCCCCCTGCTCGTTCAGGGCACAGACGGTGTTGTCGTCCGGTCTGCGTATGGATACGTCCACATGGGGCATGGGCTGACCAATCGTTTCGGTCATATCCTCCAGACTGTCCTCGGCCCACACATGGGTGATAACAGGTGAGGATTCAGTTTGTCCGTAGACGATCTGAATAGGCGCCCCCAACACGGCGCGGGCCTCCCGGCATAATTCTGGCGCCACCATGGCCCCGCCGGAGGATATGCGCTTGAGGTGGGGCAGACGGTAGCCCTGACGCTTGATCTCTTCGAGGAGCGCAACAATCATGGTGGGTACGCCAAAGAACATGGTCACATTTTCGCGCTTAAATGTTTTTGCAATCAGCGCGGGATCAAACAACGGGGCAAGGATCATGGTTGCGCCGGCCCCGAGACCACCAAGCACGAGGATCGCGCAGCCTGTTGTATGAAACAACGGCATGTAGTGCACATAGACGCTGTCCGGCGTGATGCCAGAACGGTGCAAGCAATCAATACCGTTGCGCACCAGACCATGGTGATGGAGGAGCGCCCCTTTCGGAAACCCGGTTGTGCCTGACGTATACTGAATTTGCACCGGATCGTCGGGTTTGGGGGTGCGATCATGGGGCTCGTCCTCGCCGGCGAACAAGGCCTTGTGATCGGTAAGAAGAATGCGATGGGTGATCGCTGGCAGATCGGCACACACCTCATCGGCAATCGACTTGATCGGATTGCCCCGAAAATCGTTCACATAATAAATGGCTTCGCTGCGCGATTGTTCGAGCACGAATTTTAGCTCGGCTTTCTGATAGGCTGGATTGACCGTCACGAGGACCAGTTGTGCCATGCTGGCCGCCAATTCGAGCAGGATCCATTCGGGGCAGTTATTGGCAAACACCGCAATGCGGGTACCCGCCGGATGGCGGCTGGCCAGCGCATTGGCAAGGCGGACGCTGTCATCAAGGAGCGCCTGATAGGTCCAGACCCGGCCAATCTCGCCGGTTACGAGCAGTTCCTTGAGTGCTGGATGATCGGGCGCACGCTGCACCGACTGGTGCAACATCTCACCAATGGTCACGGGCGCTGGCGCGGGCCCGCCATCATCGGCCGGTTGGGCGGGAAAAAAAGCCTCCGTGAGGGTCATCGCATACATGGGCGTCCTCCATTGTTTTTGGTAAAAGTGTGGGAGGTGCCCGCGCGGCTGTCAAATTGGCCCTGAAACAAAAGCTCATAAGGAGCGGCAATTCCGCCGCGCTTTGAATTGACCCGCACGCGGCTTATATGGGAGATAGTTCAAAGGAAACGCCAAGCATGCAAACCCGAAACCCCTTTTTTGACCACGTGGCCCAGGCCATGACCGAAGCCGCTGGCGCCGCCGACGGCGTGCGCCGCGAAGCGGAGACTGTTTTTCGCGGTCAACTCCAAAAAATGCTCGCCGACATGGACCTTGTCACCCGTGAAGAGTTTGACGCGGTGCAGGAAATGGCGGCGAAGACCCGGGCGGAAAATGAAGAGCTAAAAGAGCGGCTGGACGCGCTTGAAGGTAAGGCTGGCGCGTAAAAGGGCTTCGGAAAACATCCTTCGAAACCGGACTGATTTGCTCTCGGCGGACCCGCGCGTCAAAAACGCTCTAGCCCTTGCGCAATGACGGGCCGCTTATTTGCATAAAGCGTAACTATCGATTGGTGCGAGCAACCGTTGGGCGCCCCGCCCGCTATTCCATGATTACACTTTTTGTAAACGCGCTCTAAACAGCGGTTTCAAATTGCGCCATCATCTCTCGCCACGCCCGTAGGCCTTTACGATCGGAGAAACCAAGTCACTTTGCTCCGTGAGGACCGACAGATCCCGCCCCAGAATATCTTCGCATTGTCGGATATCGTCTGCGAAGAGGGCTTTGAACATGGCTTCGGCGTCGGCGCGGGGAACGAAGTGGGTAAAGGTGCCTTGCATGGCCATGGCGTTAATGGCGTTTTGACGGCGCATGGGCATGACTTTCGTGCCGTCAGCGGTATGACGACGCAAGCCTTTGGGAAAGATCGACAGGGTCTCCAGCATGGCGGTGTTTTCACGCGGAAATGCCAGGTCTTCGGCAAGAGTGAGATCGCACAACGCGTTCACTGACCTGATCAACGGTTTTGGATCGGCGATCACCTCCTCCGTCACGTGGACGACGCATTGATCCGGAAAGGCGGCAAGCCAGCGTTTCAGCATGGGGGCGTAGGGTGTGAAGTAGTAATCGTTCCGTAGCTGGAAAAAGCTCTTGAACGAGCAATTCAAAAATGCATCAAAATTGTTCGCGGCTTTCTGCCCGCGCAAATAGTGGCGCACCATGTCATGCCAGTAAAATGAAAACGCCCGTTTAATTGGATTACGGATTAAAACAAGAATACGCACGTTGCCAGACAGCGACTGGCGGATCCGCTGTAAGGTCTTTTCGCGTCGGAAGTAGGACGGCGTGATGTCCACGTGCCAGGAAGCGGTCTGGCGATGTCCTGAGGCGGGAGCGGCATGCATACCGTCTTCAAAATGCGCCGCATAAAAAGCCTCGCCCTTGTCAAAATCGGCATTAAAGAAAAAGAGTTCCTTTTTGCTCGGCACGGTCAGGCCCGGCTGGCCGGTGAGGAGGGCATGCAGGCTTGTGGTGCCGCATTTTTCTACCCCGGGGCAGATCAAAAAATTTTGCTCAAAGAACTGCATGGGAACGATACGCGCCGTTAACCGGTGAGGGAGACGCCGAGCCGCGAGATCGCGTGGACAAAATTGCTTGGCGCGATGTCGATATCTCCGGTTGTGGTGATTTTTGGAAAGCGACTCAGAATGGCTTTGAGCGCCGCCTCCAACTGCATGTTCGCCACGCGTTTACCAAGGCACACATGGGGGCCATACCCGAAGGCCATGTGGTCGGCGGCATTGGCGCGGTTGACATCAAACTGCGCGGCATCCGCGAATACCGCCGGGTCACGGTTCGCGCCGCCATAAAACATCACGACCTTTTCTCCGGCAGCGATACGCTGCTCGCCAATGCGGGTGTCTTTTGTTGCTGTGCGGCGCATATAGATCACCGGCGAAACCATACGGATTGCCTCATCAACACCAGCGCTGATCTTGTCCGGCGCTTCGAGCAGGCAAGCGCGCTGGTCAGGAAATTCAGTCAGTAAGCGGATGGTTCCGGACAGGGAGTTGCGGGTTGTATCATTGCCAGCAAAAAGGATCAGGAGCCATGAGCCGTCGAGAAATTCCGGCGATAAGAGTTCGCCTTCGACTTGCGCATTGGCAATCGCGCTTAAAAGGTCGTCCCGCGGACTTGCCCGGCGGTCCGCAAGGATAGCGCGCCCATAAGCAAACATCGCCGTCATCTCGGCCAGAAAACGCATCAGGAACTCAGGATCAATTCCGCCTATGCCGCGCCGGGAAATCGTGTCTTGCGCACGTTCCAAATAGTGCATCCACTCAAACAGTTTGGCGCGTTCATCCTCCGGAATGCCAAGCATTTCGCACAAGGTGAACATCGGCAATTGCGCTGCAAAATGCTCCACGAAATCGAGCTCGGGTCCGGCCTGCGCCATGGCGTCGAGCAGGCTGTCGATTTTCTTGTCAATTCGGGCGCGCAAGCCCGCCACATAGGCCGGTGTGAAAAATGGCATATGAGCGTGGCGCAGCGGCATATGAAAGGGCTGATCAAGGCAGATCATGGTGTTGAGGGCTGCCTTGTAAAGCTCCGGGTGCCGCGTTTCCGGTACGCCATAATTGATATTGATACCGCCCGCCGCTGAGGAGAAGGTCTGCGTATCAAGTTCAACGGCTCTTATGTCCGCAGTGTTGACCAGCGCCCAGAACCCCGTGCCGGTCGGTGTCTCCCCATGCCAGGAGACCGGCGCCTCGGTGCGCAATTCTTCATAGAGCGCCCACGGGTGCCCTTTGGTGAAAAGCGCCAAGTCGGACAGGCTTTGCGATGGCGTGTGGGTATAGGCGTTCGCGAAATGCGGCTCTGCCGGTGTCATCTCATCGGTAACCTGATCGCTGACCAGCGGGATACCGGCATTGCAACTGCCATTAGGGGAGATGCCATTGGGGGAAACGGCACCGGCTGCGGGCGTGAGATCGGTCACCAGAGCTTCCTTTCCTTAAAGCATGAAGGCTTACGCTGATCGCATACGGTGTTCAATTGCCAGCGCTGGCCCGATCGCGCGCCACATGAGCGAGGCCAGAAAACTGGGCAACGCTAACCTGTTCGGCGCGGGTTGCGGGGTCGATGCCCGCTGCGGTGAGGACGGCCTGCGTCTGCGTGCCAAAGACCGGCTTTAGGGTTGTGCGCAGCATTTTGCGCCGCTGTGAAAAAGCAGCCCGGGTGACCGCCTCCAAGGTGCCAAGAGGGGCGAGCGGTGTCGTTATCTGGTCAAACACGACGACACTGGAAGCAACTTTGGGCGGCGGGGTAAAGGCCCGCGCCGGTAAATCGAACCCACGCCGCACGCCCGCAGCGCTTTGTGACAGTACCGACAGGCGGCCATAGGTCTTATCCCCCGGTGGCGCGAGAATGCGGTCGGCAACTTCTTTTTGAAACATCAGCGTCATGCGCTGCCATCGGCCCTGATGGGCGGAGAGCCAGCCGGTGAGCAGTTGTGTGGAGATATTGTAAGGCAGGTTTGAAATGAGATGACCCGTCCCGTTCGCCGGTAACAGAGCCGCATAGTCCGTCCGCAACGCATCTTCGTTGCGGATCGTCAATTGTCCCTCATATGCAGCCCCAAGCTCGGCCAACAGATCAAGACAACGCTGGTCACGTTCAATGACGGTCACACGCGCGCCAATCTCCAGCAAGGCCCGGGTCAGACCGCCGGGCCCGGGGCCCACCTCAATTACCGTGTCTCCTGCGTCGAGGGTCGCCAGGCGGGCAATTTTGCGGGTGATATTCATATCCAGAAGGAAATGCTGGCCCAACGCTTTGCGTGCATCGAGACCATGGCTGCGTACAACCTCGCGCAGCGGGGGTAAATCGGGCGACGGGCTTGGTGGTGAGTAAGGGGGCGCTGTATTTTGCGTCATGGCGCGCGGTGGTGCCTGCGATGGGTGGCAAGCTGCGCTGCCATGGTCAGGGCACTGATCAAGCTGGCCGGGTTAGCGATACCTTTCCCTGCGATATCAAGCGCCGTTCCATGGTCCGGTGAGGTGCGGATGATCGGCAGGCCAAGGGTAACATTGACCGTGTGATGAAAATCAATCGTCTTTACCGGGATCAATGCCTGATCATGATACATGCATAGCGCCGCATCATACTGTGCCCGGCGTTCGCTGTGGAAGAGCGTATCGGCGGGCAGGGGCCCTTCACACTTGATGTTCTGGCGCCGCAACTTGGCAATGGCTGGCGCGATGATATCTGAATCTTCGTGGCCAAAAAGACCGCCTTCACCAGCGTGGGGGTTCAGACCAGCAACCACCAGACGCGGGGCCTCAATGCCAAAATCAACGCGCAGCGCCCGGTCGACACAGGCCCCCACGGCCACGATATCTTGCGTGGTGAGGGCCGTGGGCACTTTGGCAAGGGCGGTATGCACCGTAACGGGCACAGTGCGCAGGCTCGGCCCCGCCAGCATCATAACCGGGCCGAAAGGCGATGCGCCCGGCAGGTTTTGGGTCAATGCACCCAGATAGTCCGTATGCCCCGGAAAGGAAAAACCGGCGTCAACGAGCACTTTTTTCTCAATCGGGTTGGTGACGACCGCACTGGCAAGACCAGCGGCGGTTAGCTTTACGGCCTTTTCAATTGCCTCCAGCACGGCCGGGGCGTTCGCCGCCAGCGGTTGGCCGGTTGTCGGTGTAACGCTGTTGGTGAGCGGGAAAATTGGCAGGGCTTCAGAAAACGCTCGGGCTGCGTTGGCGGGGTGGTTTATGGACGCGATGGGAACATCAAACTGTCCATACCGCGCCGGGTCATCAATCACAAAAAAAGGGGGTGCGTCCTGTTGGCTGCGCAGGGCCTGCCAGGCCTTGACCGTAATTTCTGCGCCGATACCGGCTGGTTCCCCCACGGTCAGCGCGCTGGGTTGAATTTGTGACGAGGACTGGGTGGCCATCGCCAACGCCGGCGACTAGCGGCCGTCGCGGCGCCCACCGCCGGCAGCGGGGTTTTGCGCATTGCGAATTTCGATGGTTGATTTGCGTTCCAGATCACGCAGATAGCGTTGGCCCAGCAACTGCAACTGACGCCGAAAGATGCGGTCTTCAATTGCTGAACGCGATGGAATGCCCAGCCCTTCATCTTTTTCGCAAATGTAAACCTCATGGAGATACCCGTCGGCCTCAATCACAGCGCTTAGATCGCCGCGTTCAAGGTCAGCGATAAAGCGCTGAAATTTCGGGTCAATTGCCGATAGCTTGACATTTTCCAGAAGGGCTGTGCCCACATCAGGTCCGAGATCAAGCTTGATGGCGCGTGCATTACACACCTCCGCCGTGGGTAGTTTTTTCAGCGCAAGACGGGCCTTGTTTTCACCGGCGGCAACTGGCGCGCTGGCATAGGCCAAGGTAAAGCTCGGCTCGCCCGGCGCCACGGGTTCTTTTTTATCGCGCAGGGCCAAAATGATGAGCGCCCCTTCAGACGGGATCGGATTCGTTACGGAGCCCACGGGAATTGTCTGAATGGCGCTATCAAGCTCCACTGGCAATTCGCCAGCCTGCACCCAGCCGATGTCACCGCCAATTGAGGCGGATGTACAGCCTGAGAACTGCTGCGCCGCAGCGGCGAACGGTACCCCGCGCCGCATTTGCTCGATGAGCTGAAGCCCCGCCTGATAATAGGCCTGGATCTGCGTTGGCTCTTCAACCGGAATACACAGCTCACTGACGAGATAGCGTTCCTTGGTGGCGTCGTCGCGAATGGTTTGCAGGGTTTGCTCAACCTCGCGTTCATTGATCTTGACCCGGTCACGAAACCGGCCCTGCACCAGGTTCTGCCAACCGATGGAGGTGCGGATTTGCTGACGCCAGGCATCGGTAGAAATACCCTCAAAAGACAGGGCCTTTTCCAGCTCCTGAAGGGTTAGTCCGGTTTGGGCGGCGATCTGCTGGAGTTCCTGATTGACTTCCCGGTCGGGGATTTTGACCTCGAACTTTTCGAGCTCTTTGATTTTGATTTGCTCATTAACGAGGTCGCGCAGGGCTTGCTGTTGCAGTTGAGGAACTTGCTCGGGCCTGATTTGCCCGCCACTGGAGAGCAGGATCAGTTTTATCCGCTGACGCAGGTCAAAAGACGTGATCACCTCGTCATTGACGAGACCCACGATGGTTTCACCTGGCGGTACGCTCGGAGCGCCCGCCGGTACTGGTACTGGTGCCGGTACTGGAGATTGTCCTTCGACTGCCCCCGGGCCCGGCTGGGTTGGCGCCGGTTGGCTAAGGGCGCTCTGGACCACGAAAAACGAGGCAAAGAGACAGGCAAAGGATCGGAAACGATAGGTCATAAGCGGTTGAAATCATTCTTGAAGACGGTGGGTCGCTCTGAGGAATGCCAAGGCATCATGGCAGCACTGTGATAGTTTATAACAGGCGCGCAGGCACCATGACCATAGCAATCTTTCGGCCGCGATTGTGCCGCACGAACACGCTCTGTGTCTTGTATCACCGGCGTGCCCATTATCTGCGGCCCTGGCCCCCCTGAAAATTCCCGGCGGTCAGGGAGGTGAGGGAAAAGCGGATGAGAACCGACGTGTCAGACTCCAGGGACCGATCGGCCGTCAGGTTTCGTCTAAAGGTGATATCAAAAGCCGAACATTCATCTTTGTAACTGAGGGAGAAGTCCTGGTTCAATGTGCCATTGTTAAATTCTTGCGTGCCCTCATTGAAGAGCGGGCGCAGGTTTTCACGCCAGGCGGCTCCAATACTCCAGTGTTTTGTCAACCGCATCCGCACGAGCGCAGAGAGTTCCTCAATGTCGGTGACGGCATCGAGCTCTTCGAGATTTTCCACGGTGTCAAATGTAAGATCGCCGACCGAACGGGCGGTGGTATCAATGATCACATCCTCAAGACGCACATAGCCGAGAATTCCGTTAAAGCGCCAAAAATTGAATCCGAGTACCGAGTCAACCTGCCGTAACTGTCCATCGGTATCGAGGCGCAACCGATTGGCTAGCGAAAGCGACTGGCCAATTTCGATCTTGGCCTCTCCCACATAATCAGATCGGGTATCGCCAAGACCAACCGAGGGCGCGAAAAGGTCCCCGCGGCCTGTGCCGAATGCAAAGGCATTGGTATCCTGCACGCGGAACTGTTGGCCCACTGCCGCCTGAAGTTTGATGCCGTTTGAAAACGTGACTGAACTTGAAATGCCAACATTCGCGCGCTGGCCGTCTTCAACCGCGTCAAACCCTGTGGCCTTGTTGAAGCTGAAGAGGTTCGAATAGTCGAATTCGGTGAGCTGCGAATCTTCATTGATGATCGCACTCGTGTTCCGGTTCGAGGGGCTTGCCGCCAGCTGGATGCGCGGCTCAAGCAACAGTCTCGTTCCGCCATAATACCGCGCGAGCGGGTATGACCATTCCACACCGATGGTCGGCGCGAACCGCGCCACCACATCGGTATCACCATCTTCGCGAACGACCAGCGATTGAAGAAAGTTTTCTGTACCCTGATCAACCTCGTTGAGATCCTGAAAGAAAAACGCATCGCCGCGAAGTTCAGCAAAGGCGTTGAACCGGTGGCCGCCGCGCGTAATGTAGTCTCGGGTCCAAAAAGCGCTGGTGGTGATGCGCCGGGAGTCGATCCCGGCGGTGCGCTGCAGGGATGCAAAGTTCGCGTTGACGCTGAGATTACCGCCCCCTAATTTGCGATCAAATTCGTGTTTGAAATTTAGAAGCGGCAAAACATAGGGCGTGAGCGTTGAATCATCGGATATGCGCAAACCCTGAAAAAGGTAAGCATCAGCGGTAAGGGTTGAATTGCCCTTGCGCCAGGCGGTGTTCACATTGCTCCGTAGGCGGTTCGTGAGCGAGCGATCAAATTCAAGCCGCAAATCACCACGCCGGAAGACATTATAACGGCGCAGGAAAAAATCATCTGATGTGCGTTCAATATCATAACCGATACGGAAATTATCAGTGACATTGTGGTAGCCACGACCGAAATAGTACCAGCGCACGCCGGGTGCATCTTCGGGCGCGGGCGTATTATTCTCAGCACGCGGGATCACCACCACATTGCGACCATCAACGACTTCAACCACATTGTTAAAGCGGTCGACGAAATTGCCGTCCTCGTTCTGCAGATTACCAAGAGCATCCTGGGCAGGCCGGGTAAAATCAATGACGCCGCCGGCCCACACATGTTGGCTGTTGCGCCCGGCGCGCCGGAACTCGCCCTGCCACAAGGTCCCGTCACTCAACGTGAATTTCGGAAAGAACGTGAAATCAAGCTGGTTGGAAACGGAGAAATAATAGGGGATCTCTATAAACCCACTTAGCCGGCTGGAGGTGCCAATTACGGGGGTCAGAAAACCGGATTGGCGCTCAACCGACGGGTCGGGCGTTTGTAAAAAGGGCGTATACAGAATGGGCACGCCCTTGAGTTCAAAAAAGGCGTGGTGGAACCGGATGACTTTGCGTTCCTCATCGCGGGTCACCCGTAGGGATTTGACCCGCCATGTGGGCACTTTGCCGTCGCCATCCTCCTTACACACATCACACGCGGTATAGACGACGCGGTTCAGCTCGGTGCGGGCATTCTGGCGACGGATGGCGCTTTCCGCCGCCACTTTTGCATTCTCGGCGAGGAGTGCGTTAAAATTTTCTGCGATCCCGTCGCGCAAATCGCCGGTCAGCTCCACGCGTTCGGCAAATACTGTCTCGCCCGTGGCACTGGTAATCGAAACCTGGCCATCGGCGAACACAACTTGCGTCGCGGGATCATAGCTGAGCGCCTCGGCTGTCAGGTACTGATCGCCAAAATAGGCTTTGACGTTTCCGCGCGCTTCAATTGGGCTATCGGTGCTGTCGCGGTAAATCTCATCGGCTTCGAAAAGAACCGTTTCCCCTTCGCTTGGTGCCCCGGTTCCGGGCGCTGGTTGGGCGGTGAGAGGTGCAGCTTGGGGCGTGGTTGCAGCACCGGCTTGCGCGCCCATGACCGCCGTAAAGTGATCAAGCCATGGGGTGCGGGTAAGGGCCCGGCTGCCCCCGGTTAGCTGGGGAATGGTCACTGCACTGCGGCCCAGGCTTTCCGTTGCCGTAACCGGCAAAATGGTCCCGGCGCCGCTGAAACCTGCGAGCGGGACACTGATCAACGGCCCGCTCACCACAGACGTGCCGATTGCTGGGGATGCAGGGTCTAACGGCTCAACAGCAAACGCAGGCAGGGTAAAGAGCCCAAGGCTTGTGGAAAGACCTGTACTGATCGCAAGCAAGCTGGCGCTTGGGGTATTCAAACGCGCGCGCGTGCGCCGATCAGAACGGGTGGACACCGGCGATCCTTGCGGTCCGGGCGGCAACGCATGCAGCGTACCGATCATTAAGGGAACCCGAACGTTTCGACGCAAACCCAACCTACCTTGCTGACCTTGTAAGGGGGAAAGTCAGCGTCAAATCCCGCAATTTTCCTAGCCGACCTCATCGGGTCGGTCCACAACCAGTTAGCCGAAAGTTCGGTTAACTGGTGGTTAACAAAGTCTTAAAGCCACACCGTGACTGCCAACCCACGGCTTTATCTTGTCGCGCCTCCGCCCGGTTACCCGTCTTCCAGATGGAGAAGACCAGTGACCGCCATCAAGGTTGCAACGATCGACGGTGTCCAGGCTGCCAGCGCAATCGGTACATTGCCTGATTCGCCTAGTGCCGTTGCCAGTTCGGTCACCACATAGAGGGCGAAACCCGTCCCGATCGCACCGAGCACAAGGGTCAGAGTACCGCCCAGGCGGGTTGGCTGGATCGAAAAAGCGGCCGCGATCAGGACCATCCCAAACAATTTTAGCGGCGTCGACAGTAGGTCGTGATAGCGCAAATAATACTGCCGCGTGGGCAGGCCCGCCGCTTCTGCCAGCCCGATAAACCGGTTGAGTTGCCAGACCGAGATGGTTTCAGGTTTCGCCACCTGTTCGGTGAGGTCTTTGGCGGTCAATTTGGTGGTCAGGGTAAAACTGCGCACTTTGCGGGCCACGGGTTCGGTGGGCATGCGCAAACTTGCATCGGTCATTTCGAGGGTTCCGTTCTGAAGCCGCGCGAGGGGCGCATCAATACGCTCCAGGAATACCGAGTCGGCGTCAAAGCGGTGGATGGTCACCGACCGCAAGATGCCTTTTTCCTGATCGATTGCCTTGGCATTGATCATCAATCGTTCTTTGGCATCACGCTGGCGCAACCAAACCCCGTCCTGAAAAAACTGGACGAGGGACGTGCGCCGACCCTGGGCTTCATTTTGTAAGGCCTCAGAACTGGCCATCATGCGCGCCGACAACGGATCAATAACAATAATCAAAATCGCGCCGATCACCCCGGCAGTAAAGGCTGGTGGCAACAGGACACGCCATATGGACAGACCAGCCGCGCGCATGACCGCGATCTCTGAGCGGCGATTGAGCTGGTTAAAGCACCACAGGCCGCCGAAAAGAAAGAGAAAGGGCGATAGAACCTGCGTCAGGCTAAGCGCCCGCATGGCGGTAATCTTCAGCGCAAAGACCACAGAGCCATCGGCATACTTGCCCGCAAAACGCAAATTCTCGATCAGATCGATCAGCATAATGAGGAGTGTGAAGGCAATAAACAGACCGCCCACGCTCGCCACCAGGCGCAAGGCAAGATATCGCGACAAGGTTGCGCTCATGCCGGCGTCTCCCTTGCTTGCGTCTCTCCCGCTTGCGTCTGAGGGGGCTGCCCCGAATTCGCCTCGCCTGACGCCCTCAATCGCGTTCGCGGCCCATCAGCCAAGACGGCACCACCGACGATGATGACGCTGAGGGGCAACGCATATTGCAGCCACTGGGTGCCAGTTTCTGCCGCCATGGTTTGGGCAATAAATCCGCCCACCCGCAAGGCGATCACACCAGCGCCAGCCAGCGCTACCCGCACCAGGTAACCGCGCCGGTTATAGGCCCCGCCCACCAGCGCAAAGAGCGCGATCAACACATAGCTGAACGCATAGAGCGGTGTGGCAAGGCGGTTATGGGCTTCGGCGCGCAGTTTGCCGAGATTATTGCGCTCCCATTCGCGGCTCAAATCGGGGTTGAGCAGTTCAGACAGATAGCGCTCGGTGAGTTCCAGCTGCAATTCCTGGTCGGACTGAAGGGAAGACACATTGATCCGGGTCTCGCCAAAGGGCAGCAAGTCAAGCTCCTCAATCGGTTTGTCTTTGCGGACCCGCTGCACATTACCATTGACGAGAATAAGAACCGGGCCCGCACCGGTTTCGCGCAAGGCGCCGCGTTCGGCCATATAGGTGCGGGTTTCGTTTGGGTTACGATAGTCATTGATCAGGATGCCGCGAAATTCGTTTCCCCCTGAGGTCTCGTCCACATAGATCGTGAAGCCGTTGATGGCCGTCACAAACTGCCCCCCGCGCAGAATATTGCCGGCGAGATCAGTCCGCAGGGTGAGAACATTTTGTTTCAGAATGCGATAGGTGCGCGGGGAAAGATCAAGCGCCACATAAAGCGTTGCGAGCGCCCCAAAAAGCGTCACGAGCAGGATTGGCATTGCAAGGCGGGTGCGCGAAATACCCGCCGCATAGATTACGGCAATCTCGCTATCGGAATGCATGCGGTAAAGCGCGTAAACCCCGGCGCCGAACAACGCAAAGGGAATGAGGATCACCAACAGGCTCGGAATGATCAAAAGGCTCAGATAGAGAAAAAGCCCAAAGCCACTGCCATTTTCGATAAGAATATCGATCCGCTGCAAACTCTGGGTCAGCCAGATGACGAGGGTCAGCACCACAATAATGAGCACAAAGGGCCCAAAAAACTGACGGAGAATATACCGATCAAGGGACGTCACACGCGCTCTGACTTCGCAATCCTGGCACGTCGATCTTTGTTTGCCAGTTGAGGGCCGATGTATCATGACAAGCATGGCCAGTATATGGCGGCCCGCCATGTTGCGTCCGTAGAAGTGATCGCCTACCAGTCATATCAATTCACCCCACGCATAATTTCAAAAGGATGCTCGTCGAATGCAGGTTTCATTTTCAAAAGCCGCGCTGCCAAAATCCGGCGCGATCATTGTGCCGGCTCTTGAAGGCCAGTTGAAAAATCCCGCCTTCGCTGAGTTGAACAAGGCCACCAAAGGGGCGCTGGAACGCGCGGCCAAAGCGGCTGATTTTGCCGGTAAAGAGGGCCAGCTTGCGGTGATCCCCGGGCCCACGGGGATCGACAATAATTATGTGGTGCTGATCGGTGGCGGCAAACCAGCGAGCTTTACCGCCCACACGGCCGAGCGGATCGGCGGTAGCGCCATCGCCAAGGTTATCGAGTTGCGCGAGAAAGCGGCCCTGTTTTTCATGAACGGCCTGACGGTCAAAGACTTCGACGATGATGCCTTGGCCGCGCATATGGCGTTCGGCGCCCGGCTCCGCAGCTACCGGTTCGATAAATATCGCACCACGCAGGAAAAGAGTGAGAAGCTCGCGCTGACCAAGATCGGGTTTTATCAGGCCGCGGGCGGTGCCAAGACAGCGTATGGCGATCTTGATGCATTGGTAGAAGGGATTTTCCTGACCCGTGATCTCGTTTCTGAACCGGCCAATATTCTGTATCCGGAGAGCTTTGCGGATCGGTGCCGCGCGCTGGAAGACCTTGGCGTCAAGGTCAAGGTCCTTGGCGAAAAGGAAATGGAAAAGCTGGGCATGGGCTCGCTTCTGGGCGTTGGCCAGGGCTCCGTTCGCGAAAGCAAGATTGTCGCCATGGAATGGATGGGCGGCAAAAAAGGGGATGTGCCCACCTGTTTTGTGGGTAAAGGCGTAACCTTTGACACGGGCGGTATCTCCATCAAGCCAGCGGGCGGCATGGAAGACATGAAATGGGATATGGGCGGCGCCGGCGCGGTGACGGGCGCTATGGCGGCGCTTGCCGGACGCAAAGCCAAGGCAAATGTGGTCGGGGTTATCGGCCTTGTGGAAAATATGCCCGATGGCAATGCCCAACGCCCAGGCGATGTGGTGACTTCCATGAGCGGGAAAACCATTGAGGTCCTCAATACCGATGCCGAAGGCCGCCTTGTCCTCGCCGATGCGATTTGGTGGACGCAGGAAACCTATAAGCCCAAGACCGTCATCGATCTGGCAACCCTGACCGGGGCAATCATCGTTTCTCTCGCCCACGAATTTGGCGGGCTTTTTGCCAATGATGATGATCTTGCGGAGGAATTGCTGGCCGTGGGCGAGGCGTCAGGCGATAAGCTTTGGCACATGCCGCTAACGAAAACCCACTATGATATGATCAAATCCCCGATTGCCGATATTAAAAATCTTGGCGGGCGCTGGGGCGGATCGTCCACCGCGGCCTCGTTTATCGGCAGCTTTATCAAAGATGGCGTTCGTTGGGCGCATCTTGATATTGCCGGCATGGCGTGGAGCGAGAAAGATACCCCAACGATCCCCAAAGGCGGGGTAGGGTATGGCGTGCGTTTGCTCGACACCTATATTCGGACCCACGCGGAGTAAGTAACGAACAATGAGCGGTCCGGAGGTTCTGTTTTACCATCTTGAGCGCGCAACGCTTGAGACGGTTCTCCCGGAACTGTTGGAAAAGACCCGCGCGCGCGCATGGAAAGCCCTTGTGGTTGTGGGCGACGCGGTTCCCCTTGATGCGCTGGATATGACGCTGTGGACCTACCGCGAAGACAGTTTTCTGCCCCACGCCGCCGTGGCGGCAAGCGCGGACCCGGCGCGCGAACCCATCCTTCTGGATGATAGTACCCAAGCCATCAATACGCCCCCCAATGGGGCTGATGTGCTTTTCGTTGTTGGCGGTGCTGATGTCGCGCCCGACGCGTTCGCCGCCTTTACCCGTATCGTGGTGATCTTTGATGGCCGCGCGGAAGAAACCCTCAATCGGGCACGGGCCTATTGGAAAACGATCAAAGCCACCAAGCCGCCGCTCAATTTGACCTATTGGCAACAGGGGGACGGGGGCCGTTGGGAGAAAAAAGCCTGACTGTCTCAAAGCCCCTTTGAGAATTCTATTCTGACGGCCCGCACCTGTTTTTTTCTGCGCTTCCGGCACTCATAGACGCACTGTCCACGGCAGTCGGGTTCTGAAGAGAATCAATGTTGCCACGTCAAAACGACTTTTCAACTGAATTCTAAAAGAAACCGTTTTCGCCGGATAAACGCGATTTTTGGCCAGACTTGACGACGGTGCAATGAAAGCGGAAGTTAAATCGATTTGGGGATAGATATGAAAGAAAACGTATGCGGAATTAGAGTGGATTTCTGCCAAAAAAGATACGTCACCAATTTTTTTAGATTGGCGGTCTATTTTATGTGTTTTTTGTTTTCGGGAGGATGTTCAGCGGAGCCCTCTCGCCCGCTACAATTGGGTACGGATACAACTTACGCGGGTTACATTTCATCTGGCTCGAAGTTTGGTGTGAGGATTGGCGAAAGTCGACGGGTCGCAAATTCAAAGTTGGAAAAGAAATCTAAATTTTCGAACGAACGTCGCATATGTAGTTACCGCGTACACGAACTGATTGGATGTGATCAAGGTACTAATCTCGACTACGAGTCATATAGAGTGCAGTGGCCGCTCCGAGATGGCACGATATTTGTCATTTATGAAAACTCTAAGGTTTTACGAATAGCGTGGGAATTTGATTATTTTGAGCGTATTTGAAGCTCCGGTAAGCTCGCGCATTCGTCTGAGCCGCTTCGGCGAATGGGCTGGTGATTAGCGGCCGTATTTTTCTACGCCCTTGCGGGCGAGCGCATCGGCTCTTTCATTGCCCGGATCGCCAGCGTGGCCTTTTACCCAGTGCCAAGTGACAGTGTGGGTAGCGGCAAGCGCATCAAGCTCAATCCACAAGTCTTTATTCTTCACCGGTTTTTTCGAGGCTGTTTTCCAGCCATTGCGTTTCCAATTGGCCATCCATTTGTTCAGGCCATCTTTCACATAGGTACTATCGGTATAAAGATCGATTTGCGCGCCGGGTGGTGCCGCCCGCAACGCTTCAATCGCCGCGGTCAGCTCCATGCGGTTGTTGGTTGTCTCCGGCTCACCCCCGCATAAGGTCCGGGGCTCAGTACCATCCATGATCAGCACGCCCCAGCCGCCGGGGCCGGGATTTCCTGAACAGGCGCCATCGGTGTAGATTTTCAGCATACTGGTTTTGTCTTTATGTTTCGCGATGGGGTTTGCTTGCGCTGTCGATTTGTTCCCTGCCGTCGCCGTCGCTGTCGCCATTGCAATCGTGCGCAAGGCGTCACCGGTCTCGGTAAGATAGTCCAGCCGCGCGATATACTCACCGGGATCTTTGACGCGGACCACCGCGCCCGGCGTCTGGTGCAGCCAGTCATAGGCGCGGGTCAGTAAGAACCGTAACGCAGCGCCGCGGGCAAACAGGGGCAAGTAATCAGTTTCCGCAACCGTCAGGGGGCGCACATTTTGGTAGGCGGTGAGAAGCCGGTTTGCCGCGGCTGGCGAAAAGCCGTGATCCTGATCAAAGCACCAGGCATTAATGCAGATGGAAAGGTCGTAGGCATAAAAATCAGTACACGCAAAATAAAAGTCAATAATCCCGGTGATCGTTCCCTTCGGGCCAAGCATCACATTGTCCGGAAAAAGATCGGCATGAATGACGCCGGTGGGAAGGCCCTGCGTTGCATGGGCTGGCCATCTATCGACCAAGTCGATAAGCGAATCCTCAATCTTTGCGGCAAGCCCCGGCGCAATCTTGTTCAACGCTGCGTCGGTGCAGCGGCCCGCCAGCGCCCGCCAACCGTCGATTGACAGAGCGTTGGGCCGCATCTTGTCAAACCCATCCATGGCAAGGTGCATCCTTGCCAATATGTCACCAAGCGCGCCGCAATCATCCTCACTGGGATCATCTGGACTGATCCCCGGCACGAAGGAGATCAGGGCCGCAGGTTTGTCCTTTAATGTTTGGAGAGTAGCGCCGTTCCTGTCGGCAATGGGCAGAGCGGCCGGCAATCCGGCAGCCGCAAGATGGGCCATTACCTCTAGAAAAAACGGTAAATCATCAGGGTTCACCCTTTTTTCGTATAGGGTGAGAATGGCCTTGGCTTGCGTTGTTTCCACGAGATAGTTGGTGTTTTCGACACCCTCGGCAATGCCTTTGAAGCTGACCGGTGTGCCCAGATCATAGCGGTCAAGGAACGCTCTTAACGAGCCATCATCCACTGGCGTATAAACGGCCACGTTATGGTCCTTTTTCATTTAGAGGGGCCGCAGCACGGTTCAGGAACACCACAAAGAGGTGAGGCCAGGTCGGGGCTTTACGCGTTATGGGCAACGGGCATTTTGAACGTCACCGCTTCTTGTGCAACCTCCAGCGTATCAATGGCCAGTGCATAGCGTTTGGACAGCGCCAACAAGAACTCTTCCACCAGATCTTCGGGCGCCGAGGCACCGGCGCTGATGGCAAGCCGTTTTAATCCGCGCAGGAGCGACCAGTCAAAGCTCGACGCATCGTCCGTTAGGACCGCATTTTGCGCGCCCGCCTCGCGTGCCACCTCAACCATGCGTTTTGAGTTTGAGGAGGTTGCCGACCCGATGACGATCACGAGCTCTTTGTCCGGCGAGATTGCCTTAATCGCATCTTGCCGATTGGACGTCGCGTAGCAAATATCCGCTTTTGCCGGGCTGACGATATCGGGGAACCGCGATTTCAGGGTTGCGATAATATCCGTTGTTTCATCAACCGATAGCGTCGTTTGCGTTACATAGGCGAGCGGCGCTTCAGGAAAGCGCATGGTTTCGGCCTGCTCTACCGTTTCCACAAGGCTCATTTCCGTATCATCAACCTGCCCTTGCGTGCCCACAACTTCCTGGTGCCCATCATGGCCGATCAGGATAATGTGGTAGCCTTTTTCGGCAAGGCGTTTGGCGCGGTTATGCACCTTGCTCACCAGCGGGCAGGTGGCATCGATAGAGGTCATACCCCGCGCATTGATGGTGTCATGCACACGGGCCGGGGAGCCATGGGCGGACAGGATAATGGGGCGATCCGAGGGCGCGTCTTCCATGTCTTCGATAAAAATCGCGCCCATGCGCTTGAGACGCTCCACCACATGAACATTGTGAACAATTTCGTGGCGCACATAAACGGGCGCGCCAAACCGACAAAGCGCTTCTTCCACCGCCCGGATCGCCCGCTCGACACCAGCGCAAAACCCGCGCGGGGCGGCCAGCGTCACCTCAAGCGGCGGGTGGTCCGCCGTGGTCGGTGCGACGCTATCGGTGTCTGGGCTTGTGGGGCTGGTGATCATGGGGCTCGGGTCTTCGGTCATGGAATGGCGCAATTTTCTAGTGGGCGGTGATGCGCCCGCATTCGGGCGAAATGGTGACGAAGGTCAATACGGACCGTAAACAACAAATAGAGTGCATTGCGCCGACGCGGGCATCCGGCTACGACAGGCGCCTAGCATTCGCAAGGTGCCAAGGCGACGCCGTGGTTGTCCGCCAGCACCACTTTGTCTAGTGAACATAGGAGCTTAGCGGGACCGTGCCCATGCGTTTATTGTCACTTATCGCCGCATCCGTGGTGGCCCTGGTTGGTCTCACCGGATGCGAATCATCAAAAGCCCGCAGCGAGCGGAACCCCGCGCCCTGTCCCAACGTCATAGTCTTAAATGACGCGGCCCGCTTCGTGACGTTTGATGGCGCTCAAACCCTTGATCAAGTTGCCTGGTCCGGGGAGATCACGGATGTGCGCTACACGTGCCGCTATTTTGAGGGCAGCCCCATTTCTGGCGCGCTCGAGGTTGATTTTGCCCTGGGCCGGGGCCCGGCGGCGCAATCAACGCGCAATGATGTCACCTATTTTGTGGCGGTAACGCGCAAGGACCGGGAGGTTATCGCCCGGGAAGAATTTACCATGCAGGCCAATTTCAATGGCGCGCGGACGCGGCTCGGTCTGCGGGAAAAAATCAACGATCTCGTCATCCCCCGGGCAAGCGAAAAGACCAGTGGGCTGAACTTTGAAATCGTTATTGGCTTCGTACTGGAGCGTGACCAGGTTTTGTATAATCGATCCGGCAAGAGCCTCAAATTTCCCAATCTGTAAGTCGAACCCTTTGATCGCGAAGGGGTGCTTGTTCCCGCAATTGTCCCTTCGGCAAAATCGCTAGACGCTATCTGTTTATCATGACCCTGCTGGATGATCTATCTGCCCGTGTGGGCGCAGCCTTTGCGGCGGAAGGGCTGGAGCCCGACCTGGGAAAAGTGCGCGTTTCCGATCGCCCTGACCTTGCACAGTTTCAGTGCAATGGCGCGCTGGCCGCCGCCAAACAACAAAATCGTAACCCCCGGGAGATCGCGGGGCAACTGGCTGACCGTCTGCAGGCAGAGGAAATCTTCCGTGAGGTAACTATTGCCGGGCCGGGATTTTTGAACCTTGCTTTGTCTGACGCCTTTCTGGCCGACCGACTTTGCTCGCAGTCAAGGGGCACCGAGGCGCAAAAGGAAAACGGTGCCGTTTGGCAGGTCAATCCCGCGGAGAAAATAGTCCTCGATTATGGCGGGCCTAATGTGGCCAAACCTCTGCATGTGGGCCATCTGCGCGCAGCGATTATCGGGGAAAGCCTGAAACGGCTCTTTCGGTATGTGGGACACACGGTCATTGGCGATGTGCATTTCGGGGACTGGGGCCTACAGATGGGTCAACTCATCAGTGAGCTTGAAAACCGCGAGCCGGCATTGCCCTATTTTGATACCGATAAAACCGATGGGTACCCGGACGAGTCCCCGGTGACCCTGGCCGATCTGGAAGCGATGTATCCGGTCGCGTCCGCTGCCTGTAAAACCGATCCCGAACGCCGGGCGGTGGCACAAAAGGCAACGTTCGACCTGCAAGCTGGGCGGCCTGGCTATCGCGCCCTGTGGCAGCACTTTGTTGCGATATCGCGGGCGGCCATCGAGGCAGAGTATGACGATCTCGCCGTTACCTTTGACTGGTGGAAGGGCGAATCGGACGCTCATCCGCAAATCGACCCCATGGTCAGTGATTTGCGGGCTAAAAACCTTGCTGAGGATAGCGACGGCGCCGTAATCGTCCGGGTTAAGCGCGAGACGGACCGCAAAGACGTGCCACCGGTTATGCTGGTCACGTCGGAGGGCAGTGCCGGTTACCACACCACGGATATCGCCACGATCATCGACCGCAAGGAGGCTGCCGGGCCCGACCGGATGATCTATGTGGTGGACCAGCGACAGGCGCTGCACTTTGAACAGGTCTTCCGGGCGGCGCATATGGCCGGCTATTTCCCCGAGACCCACCTTGAGCATCTGGGCTTTGGCACCATGAACGGCAAAGACGGCAAGCCCTTCAAAACCCGCGAGGGCGGCGTCCTAAAACTGCGCGACATGATCGATATGGTGACCGATAAAGCCCGCGAGCGCATCGAGGCGTCTGGCATGGGCAAAGGCGAAGAGGCCGCAACCATCGATGACATTGCCCACAAAGTTGGAATTGCCGCGCTAAAGTTCGCTGATCTTTCGAACCCGCGCACCTCCGATTATGTTTTTGATCTTGATCGGT
The DNA here is from genome assembly GCA_039819545.1 of Pseudomonadota bacterium. GTDB lineage: Bacteria > Pseudomonadota > Alphaproteobacteria > Caulobacterales > Parvularculaceae > CALLPQ01. The sequence continues at coordinate 25,333 of JBCBRS010000005.1, forward strand.
TTACCGCCTTTGAAGGAAAAACGGGGCCTTATCTGCTTTATGCCAGTGTTCGTATTCGCTCCATGTTGGCCAAAGCGGATCCTACGGGCGAGACCGCCCAATCAGGACCTTTCCAGCTGGCCGCTGAGGAGGAACGCGAGCTTGCCCTAAGCCTTTTGAAATTTGACGAATCGCTGCGCCTGGCTGTGGAAAAACGCATGCCCCACATCATCGCAGAGCACGCGTACGGGCTCGCGCAGGCCTTCTCGCGTTTTTACACCAATTGCCGGGTCAATGATGAGCCGAATAAGAGCGTGCGCGCCAGCCGCATTAAACTCGCTGCAGCGGCCGGCGAACAACTTGATCAAGCCCTTGATTTGCTTGGCATAAGCGTGCCGACACGGATGTAGTTCTGACACTGTGTCGCCGACTTATGAAACCATCCGAGCGCTGATGGTCTTCCCGTGCGGTCATTTTTTGTCTCGAAACTCGGGCGTTGTGCGGGTGCAATATAATTGCAACACCGCATCATGGACCTCCATTCCCGACCGATAAATATCTCTTATCCAGCGCGACTGTCACATAGCTGAAACATGCAAAGCGTAGGGCGACGCCGTGTCGGGCAAGCACATGGCCTGCGCGTTTGAATTCTCACCTAGGGGTTATCTGATGATCAACAAAAATGTCCTGAAGGCAGGCGTTGCCGCTCTCGCCTTAGGCGGCGCACTCTCGCCGCTTTCAATCGTACCAATTGCCCACGCACAGAATACAACATCTTCGGTTCGCGGTGTGATCACCGACGCGAATGGGTCGCCGCTATCCGGTGCTACGGTAACGGTAACCGACACGCGGAATGGGTCGTCGCAAACGAGCGTTACGAATGAGAGCGGTACCTATTTTGCTCGAAATCTGACAGTTGGTGGTCCTTACACGGTAGAAGTTTCGCGTAATGGCTTTGTTACTGAACGCTTAGAAGGCGTCTTTGTCAGCCTGGGTGGGGCGACGTCGGCAAATATTGATCTGGACCCTGCCGGCGCCAACATTGACGACTCCATTGTCGTCGTCGCAAGCCGAGCGAATACGCAACAGCTTGCCATTGGTCCAAGCTCTGTTTTTGGTCAAACGACCATCGAAGCCCTCCCATCAATTAGCCGCGACATTCGGGACGTTATCCGGATTGATCCGCGTTTGACAGTTTCTGGCGGCGATGATCAGGTTTCCTGTCTTGGTGGCAATAGTCGTGCAACGAGTTTCACTATCGATGGTGTTGCTGCAAACGATGCCTTTGGTCTGAATGCTTCAGGGACACCAGCCCGCGGAAACTTTCCACTGCCCTTCGATGCGATCCAGGAAACAGCAGTCGAATTCGCGCCTTACGATGTAACATACGGTAACTTTACGACTTGTAATATCAACATCGTAACGAAGGCTGGTTCGAACGACTTCCAGGCTTCGGCTTTTGCATTTTACAATTCTCGCGGTCTGACTGGCTCTGAGGCTGATGGCCAAACAATTCTAGGCGATGCAAGTTTCAATGATTTCAATTGGGGGGCGAATGTCAGCGGCCCAATCGTAAAAGACAAATTGTTCCTCGCTGTTTCTTATGAAGAAATCCGCGATGGCGGTTCTGTTGTTGGCTTTGGTCCACAAGGCGCAGCGGTAGCTAATCCGGTTGACAACCTTCTGCAGAGTGATCTCGATGCGATCGATGCTGCTGCTCAACAGCTTGGTTTCGTTACCGGTGGCCAGGCTGCCGTTATCCCGGAAACCAGTCGGCGTATTGCTACGCGTCTTGACTGGATCCTCAGCGATGAACACCGTCTGGAGTTCAACTATTCGCGCGAGCGTGAGCTTGAAGTCGAGCCTGACCTTTTCGGTGTAAGCTTCCAGTTCCTAAACTCCTTTGAAAACTCAGGTTCGAGCAACGATCGTTATTCTGCACGCCTTTTTTCTGAATGGTCAGATACGGTTTCAACGGAAATTCGTGTGTCACGTACCGATAACACCGATGTTCAGAACCCCGTTGGTGGTGGTGAAGCGCAGGACACAGTTCCAATCCCGCGCATTATCATTCAGGGCGGCGCAAACGGTGAGTTTGGCCCGGGCGGTTTCAACAATGGCGTGCAGGTTGCAGGGCCCGGCTTTTTCCGCTCCGCTAATGCCCTTGAAACGCAAACTGATCAGGTTCGTTTCAAACTCGACAAGCTTGCGGGTAACCATCTTTTCACCGGCGGTTACGAGTTGAACTCTATTTCTGTCTTTAACCTTTTCGCGGTCAATGCGACGGGTACAATCGAGTTTGATACAGTTGGTGACTTCTTGCTCGGCAATGCAGAAACAATTGACTTTACCTCGACGGCGACGGGTGACATCGGCGATGCTGCAGCTGAGTTTACCCGCAACATTCACACCCTCTTCTTCCAGGACACCTGGACACCCACCGACGCACTGACGGTGACCATGGGTTTGCGTTATGATTTCTACCAATCTGGTGATCAACCGCTTGAAAGCCCGCTGTTTGAACAACGCTATGGGTTCAGCAATAATACTGGCTTCAACAATTTTGAGGTGTTTCTGCCGCGTCTGGGCATAAACTATGATGCAGGCGCGACTTTCTTTGGGGAAACAACTTTCCGTGCGGGTGCCGGTGTCTTCTCTGGTGGTGATCCAACGGTATTTTTCTCAAACGCATTCACCAATAACGGCTTCGGTACCGCAAGCGCGGATGAGAACAATGCCGAATGTAATGCCGATCCGAATACGTTGACGAACCTCGTCGAGACGGGCTTTGCAATTCCGCAGTGCATTATCAACGAAATCCAAGCGAACGCCTCTGCCGGTAATGGTCGGACCGATGCGATTGATCCGAACCTTCAGGTTCCATCAACAATTCGCGGATCTATCGGATTCACCCATTTCACAGACTTTGGTGGTGCGCTCGGTGGACTGTTCGATGAATGGACGATCAATGTCGATGCCATTTATTCGGCCAACCGTAACGCATTCGATTTTGTTGATCTGTCACTGTCGCCAATTGGAACGGCACCCGATGGTCGACCAATTGTACAAGCGATTGATCCATTGCTTGACGGTTGTAACGCAACGTTCGTTGGAATTCGTGATGGCTTCACGGGGGCTACACCCGAATGCTTTACGAGGCGGGATCAGGATATCCTCCTGACCAATGTTGCGGACGGCATTAATGACGGGCGCTCAATCTCAATCTCTGCGCAGTTTGCAAAAACGTTTGACTACGAATTGTTCTCCAATCCGGCGAGCTTTTCCGTCAATCTCGGTTACGCCTACACTGACGCGACGCAGGTTGTTGGTAGTCTGAGTTCCACAGCAACTTCAAACTTTGAAGAAGTGGCGGTTATTACGCCAAACCGGGCATTCACGGCACCATCGCAGTTTGTGAACCCGCACGTCGTTTCCTTGGCAACAACCTTCCGTCAGGAATTTGTTCGTGATCTGCCCACGCAGTTCACTTTCTTTGTTCAAGCGCGTGAGGGCACACCGTTCTCTTACGTGTTTGACGATGACACATCAGAGGACATTTTTGGCGACTCCGATGATGAAGCGCGTACATTGCTCTTCGTCCCGACGGATGAAAATGATCCGCGTTTCGATTTCAGCAACCTGTCTGCCGATCAACAATTTGCTCTCTTCAACTTTATTGCTGAGAGTGGACTGTCTGATTTTGCCGGTGACTTTGCACCGCGAAATGCCTTCAATGATCCTTGGTTTGTTGACCTTGACTTCCGGTTCCAACAAGATCTGCCGGACTTCTCTGATCGGTTGCGGACTATTTTCTTTGTGGATGTAGAAAATGCTCTGAACCTCTTCGGTGGCAATGTTCAGCGTACCTTTGACCGCGGCAACACGCGTGAAGGTGTCCCGGTGTTCGGGATTGACGAGATTAATGATCAGGGTCAATTCGTTATCGGTGGCGGTGGTCTCGAATCGCAGGTTACCGGTCAGGGTGGCTTCGACCGTAATGCCGGTGCGAGCCTTTGGGCCGTTCAGTTCGGCCTGCGTTTCGAATTCTAAGCCGATAGATCGATCCGCCATTGCGGTGGTGACGAGGTAGAGATTGGGCGGCCCGGTGGGGTCGCCCTTTTTCTTTGTGCGGCGGTCTTCAAAGGTGCGGCGAGAGGCGTCGGTGTGTCCGGCTTGCTCGTCTTGCGGGGGTATGGCACCAGCCTTTTGTGGAAGTCTATTTTTCTGATCAGTTTGATTTGCAATTGCCGGAGGGGCACCGGTTTCCCGGGCGCAAATACGGGTTGCTTCGCCATGCACTCATCGATGAGGGCGTTATCGATGAGCCCCATTTACGCTGTGCGGCGCCGGTGGATGTGGAAACGGTGTTGCTCGCCCATGACGCTGACTATGTGAGGTCCATTGAAGAGGGGACGATTGATCCGGCGGCCATGCGGCGCATTGGGTTCCCCTGGTCACCGCATATTCCCTTGCGCGCGCGCGCCACACTGGGCGGGGCGATTTCGGCGGCTGAGGCCGCCCTGCGCGATGGGTTTGCGGGGCAATTGGCTGGCGGCACCCACCATGCCCATGCAGGCTTTGGGTCTGGGTACTGCGTTTACAACGACTTTGCGGTGGTGGCGCGGTATCTGCTGACCAAGGGCGGGCTATCGCGTCTTGCGATTATCGATCTTGACGTGCACCAGGGTGACGGCAACGCCGCCATCCTGGGCGAGGACGCGGGCGTTTATATTTTGTCTATACACGGAGAAAAAAATTTCCCATTCCGGAAATTTCCGTCCACCCACGATGTGCCACTGCCCGACGAGACCGATGACGCGGCTTATCTCGATGCCCTTGAGGACGCGCTTCCTAGAGTCTGGGATTTCGAGCCGCAACTGATCCTTTATCAGGCAGGCGTCGATCCGCTAGCGGCGGACCGATTGGGCCGAATGAGGCTCAGTTTTGCCGGCCTCATGGCTCGCGACCATCTGGTTTTTGGTAGCGCTGCAGCGCGCGCGATACCCGTCTCCATGGCGATTGGCGGGGGCTACGCAGATCCTATTGAGTTGAGTGTGCGCGCCTATGTGAACACATGGCGGGCAGCGCGCGAGGTTTATCACTGGTGACTGACGAGGGCTTTCCGGATATCCCCCATCCTTTAAGGCTGGGGTTTGGGGCGTCGGGCGCCTGGGGCCAACCCTGGTTCCCGGAAACGCAAGCCATTGCCTTGATTGAACAAGCTTACGCCAGCGGTGTCCGCTATTTTGATAGTGCCGGATTTTATGCAAACGGCGAGGCAGAGCGACGTCTGGGGATTGCCTTGCGCGGCATTGATGATGTTATCATCAGCACCAAGACGGGTACGCAAGTCCAAGGTCGAGGTCTCTATCGACGGCTGGCAAAGGATTTTTCCGCCGATACGATCCGCCGTGATCTGGAGGAGAGCCTTGCCCGGCTGGCGCGCCCCCGGGTGGATATCCTGTTTCTTCATGGTCCTGATGATTGGGTGGTCGACCATACCCGCCCTGTTTTCGATGCGCTCAAGGCCGAGGGGTTGATCGCCAAAGCCGGGATATGTGGCGTATCGGAAGCGGTGACCGCGGCGGTCGCGGGGCGAAAAACCGATGCGATTATGGCGCGGTTGAACCTTTTTGACCGTCGCCTTGCCCCGGTGTTCACGGATGCAAAAGACGCGGGCATGACAACCATTGCAATCGCGCCCCTCGGCCAGGCACTTTATGCGAAAGGCTTTCTTTCACCGCGCACAAGGGCGGGATGGTGGGCGCTTGCCCGCGCCGTGGTGCGCAACCCCCGCCAATTGATCCGCCAGCGCGGTGCAGGCGTTCAGATGATCAACCGCGTCGAGGGCTTTACGGCCGCGCAATTGATGCTGGGCTATGTGCTCTCGCAGCCCGCTATTGATTATGCGCTGACCTCCACCACGAAAGCTGCGCACCTCACCGAAACGCTACAAGGTGCCCGTGCCAATGGGCTTGATGAGAGCTTGCTCGAAAGCCTTCTCACCATGGCGATAGAGGTCGAAAACACGCCAAACGCGGCGGGGTCTTGACCCGCCCACGCGGGCTGATTAGCTCTAACGAAATGACCAAGGAAGGCCACGCCATGAGCGGTGACGCAATCAATACCCATATTCAAGACCAGGTTTCCACAAACCCTGTGATGCTCTTTATGAAGGGGACACCGGATTTTCCCCAATGCGGATTTTCGTCAACGGTTGTACAGATTCTTAACTATCTGGGCGTTGAGTTTGCGGCAGAAAACGTCCTTGCCTCCGATGACCTGCGCCATGGCATCAAGTCCTTTTCCGATTGGCCGACAATCCCGCAGCTTTATGTGAAAGGCGAATTTGTCGGCGGCTGCGATATCGTGCGTGAAATGTTTGAGACCGGTGAGTTGCGGGGTTTCCTTGCGGACAAGGGTGTGGCCGTCGCCCCACAGGACCAATAAGACCATTGAGACCTCAGGGATACAGACCGTGCGCGTTTACCAAGTCAACACGTAAACCCGCGCGTTTGTAGGGCGTTTTCGGTTCAATTGGTGTCGAAAAACCTCGGCCCTTACGGACAGCCCATCGGGCCCCTCACGGTGAGGTTTTTCCAGGAAAACAGTGAGGTCTTCATCCTGAGGAGCGCGCGTCAGCGATCGTCTCAAAGGATGGTAACAGACCAAGAGTGAAACACGCTGTCCATCTTTCTTCTGGTTAATCGGCCCGCTCTGATTTTACCATTCAGCGTAACCATACTTTAGCGTCGGCTCGGCACCCTCGATCCAAAGGAAGAGGGAGAAGATAATGTCGAGCCAACGAGAGGCCGCCGATAATTTGTTTATCGATGATCAGCTTGCCGAGGTCGCCTTTACCGGGCCTGACAGGCGGCTTGATGATCGGGTGACCATGAGTATTCCGTGTACTTTTGTCCTCGGGAATGGCGAGATTGTCTGTGGACAGACGGAAAACCTGTCGGCAAGCGGTGTTGCCATCGCCAGCGTTGCCAAGCCCGCCCCGGGAGGGCAAATCCATCTGCATTTCGAAAGCGGCGGCGTCCATCCTGGCGAAATCACGCGTCTTTTTGATGGTGGCTTTGCCGTAAAGCTATCGGGTTCCTCGCTGGAGGTGCTGGCGCTCACGCAAGATGAGATCGTCCGCAGCGAGTAATGCCCTCCCGCGAGGGAACCGCCTGATTTTTCCGTTCGCATCGGGGCCAAACGCGATTATGCTCTGTCCAACATTAGGAGCGAGCGATGCGCGTACGGGCAATCCTTTTCTTAATTTGGCTGATGATCGGCAGTGCCGGATGCGCGGCGCTTGGCCCCGTCAGCACTATGGACCAGCGGGTTAACGCACCGCTTCTTGATTGGGACCGCCTCGCCCTACAGAAGGATCCCGACTGTTATAATCTGCATACGAAATATAGTAAGTGGGGTACCTTTATTGGCTGCCAGTCCATTGAGATCTTCGATATCCGCGACCGGCGCGCCTTTGATTTCTTTGCCCGCAATTTGAACGAGCAGAGCTGCCAGAATATGCTGAGCAGCAACGGCCAGCGTAACTACATCCGAACCGGTGAGCCCTTCTTGTTTATCGACAAGGTCACCAAGAACGCCAATGTTTGGTACGTGCCGGGCAACTATTTCTCCGATGGGGTTTCGACGCCGGATTTTGTTCGCGAGATTTTACCCGGCGCTATTCTCGATACGGAGTCGCCGCGTACGCTTTCGGCAGCGCTGTTCCATGATCGCTATTTTTGCCTCTATGATTATACGCGCATCGCCTGGGACAAAACGCGGGACAATTACCCCAGCCATATCCGGGCGATGGATCCTGTTTTAGAAGCCAACAATGCCGGTCCTCACCCTGCCGTGCCAATCGCCTATCGTCGGCGCGGATGCGCGAACAGGTCGTTTCGAGACGGGTTGCGGACCGCTGGCGCCTCCAGCTTTGTCTCCACCGTGTTTCGCCGCATGGTCGGTTTCGTCAATCCCGGCAGTGTGGGGTATTGCCCTCAACGTATCCATGCACAGGCGCTGGCCCGTCTCGACCAACAGCTCACCGCCATGCTTGGCTATGGTGATTTTGGTACGCCCGGGCGCACGCAATTGCCCGGGTGCCGGGCAAAAGAACCCGTTGTGCTCTGTCTGGCCAATCCGGAAGCCCTTTGGTTCCTCGCAAGCCGCCGTCCGGATGATTATGGCGATGCGAGCGACAGTTTGATTACGGATGAGTGGCGGCAGGTTTTTACCCGCATCTTGTGCTACGACCTGCAGGCGCAAGCCGTGCGCAAATCGCGCTGGGATCAAACTTTTTCCTTTGATCAAGCTCAGGCGGCAGACCTATGTGCCAGTATCAATATCGCCGAATTGCGCACTGAGAACGAAGACATCAGGGAGCCCATGGCCGAACGCTATCCGTTATACCGTGACCGCGCCCGCGTGATCGCAAGCCCGTTTCGTGCCGGCGATTTTATCGTGGAGGCAGCGGTTATGCTCATCGGGCCAGAGGGGCCAGCAGACTTTTTATCGACCATCGCGTCGTCACGCACCGTTGATTTTGCCATGTTATCGCTGGCCATTTGGAACCAGGAGAATGGTCGCGAACGCGTTCCGGACAAAAAGGATGCACGATAAGGCCTGATGGCTAGCGGCCGCTACCAGCTATACCGTCAGATACCCCGTTTTGCGCAAGTGCTCGACGATCATATCCGCGGCGTTTTCGGCGGAGACTTGCGACGTATCCACATCAATTTCCGGGTTGCTTGGCGCTTCATAATCGGAATCGATACCGGTGAAGTTTTTGATTTCCCCGCGCCGCGCCTTTGCGTAAAGGCCTTTCACGTCCCGCTGTTCACACACCTCCAGCGGCGTTGAAATAAAGACCTCGATGAATTCTCCGTCGTCCACAGATTCGCGCGCCATGCGCCGCTCGCTGGCGAACGGCGAGATAAACGAGACAAGGACGATCAGCCCTGCATCAACCATCAGCTTTGAGGTTTCGGCAACCCGCCGAATATTTTCCACCCGGTCTGCGTCAGTGAAGCCCAGATCCTTGTTCAGACCATGGCGCACATTATCACCGTCGAGGGTGTAGGTGTGGCGGCCAAGATCAAAGAGGCGCTTTTCAACGAGGTTTGCGACGGTGGATTTGCCAGAGCCTGAAAGCCCCGTAAACCAGAGCACGCACGGCTTTTGTAGTTTCTGTTCAGCCCGGCTTTCCTTGCCAACCTCCAGATCCTGCCAGTGGATGTTCTGCGCCCGGCGCAAGGAATGGTCGATCATGCCAACGCCGATCGTGGCATTGGTGCGCCGGTCGATGACGATAAACGACCCCGTGGTGCGGTTATCGGTATAGGGATCAAAGGCAATGGGCTGCGCAAGGTTTAGTTTTGTTGATCCAACTTCGTTGAGCTCCAGCGTTTTTCCAGACTGCTGATCGGAAGTGTTCACATTGATCTTGTGACGTAACTCCGTGACTGTCGCGGGAACAAGCCGGTTTGCGGTTTTGAGAAGATATTGCCGCCCGGGGATCATCGCCTCGTCACTCATCCAGAGGAGGGTGGCGGCAAACTGATCGGTTTGTTCCGCTGGCTGATCACCGGCGCAGATTATATCGCCGCGTGAGATATCGATTTCATCGGCCAGGGTCAGCGTTACGGCCTGATCGGTGCTGGCAAGGTTGAGATCACCATCATGGGTAACGATACGCTCTACCGTTGAGCGTTTGGCGGAGGGCAATACAACAATCTCATCGCCCGGCTTGACGGAGCCCGCGGCCACCGTGCCCGAAAACCCGCGAAAATCAAGGTTTGGCCGGTTAACCCATTGCACGGGCATGCGGAATGGCGCGGCATCGTTCGTTTGGTCGACGCTAACGGTTTCAAGGAAGGGCAGGAGCGCAGGGCCATGATACCACGGCGTTGCATCGCTACGCGCCACCACATTATCCCCGCGCAGGGCGGACATGGGAATACAGGTAATCGTCTCAAACCCCAGCTGCGCAGTGAAGGCGCGATACTCGGTTTCGATCTCATCAAAGACGTCCTGCCGATAGTCCTTCAGATCCATCTTATTGATGGCAACAACGATATGACGGATACCGAGTAAAGAGGCGATATAGCTGTGACGCCGCGTTTGGGTGAGAACCCCTTGTCGGGCGTCTATCAGGATAATGGCAAGGTCAGCGGTCGAGGCGCCAGTGGCCATGTTGCGGGTATATTGTTCATGGCCCGGCGTATCGGCGACAATAAATTTGCGTTTGTCGGTCGAGAAAAATCGATAGGCAACGTCGATGGTAATGCCTTGTTCACGCTCGGCGGCAAGCCCGTCAACGAGCAAGGCAAAGTCGATTTCCTGGCCTTGCGTCCCCTGTTTTTTGCTATCGTTTTGCAAGGCGGTCAGCTGATCCTCATAGATCAGCTTTGTGTCGTACAGCAATCGCCCAATCAGCGTTGATTTGCCGTCATCTACACTGCCGCAGGTGATAAAGCGTAAAAATGACTTACTCGCCTGGGCATCGAGATATGCAAGAATATCGGTTTTGATCAAGTCGTCCTGATGGGACATGATGGAGCCTCATAAAAAAGGGGGCATACTGAGTTTCAAAAAGAAGCGCTTTGCGGCGAAACAGCTAGAAATAGCCTTCCTGCTTTTTCTTTTCCATGGAGGCGGCGCTGTCATGGTCGATGACACGGCCCTGGCGCTCAGACGTGGTGGTTAGCAACATTTCCTGAATGATCTCCGGCAAGGTTGTTGCTGTTGATTCAACGGCGCCCGTGAGCGGGTAGCAGCCAAGTGTGCGGAAGCGGACCATCTTTTCCATGGGCTGTTCACCGTCCCGCAAGGGCAAGCGATCGTCATCCACCATGATCAGCGTTCCGTCGCGCTCCACAACCGGGCGCTTGGCGGCGAAATAAAGCGGCACAATCGGGATATTTTCGCGGTAGATATATTGCCAGATATCGAGCTCGGTCCAGTTGGAAAGCGGGAAAACCCGGATTGATTCGCCCGGACTTATCCGTGTATTGAATATATTCCAAAGCTCCGGGCGCTGATTTTTTGGGTCCCAACGGTGTTCGGCGGAACGGAAAGAGAAGACCCGCTCCTTGGCGCGGGATTTTTCCTCATCGCGCCGCGCGCCGCCAAAGGCCACATCGAACTTGTATGTATTCAGTGCCATTTTCAGGCTTTGAGTTTTCATAATGTCGGTGTGCAGGGCCGATCCGTGGGTGAACGGGCCAACCCCCTGGCGCACGCCGTCCTCATTGATGTGCACGCGCAACTCAAGCCCCAATTCCTTCGCCAGCTTATCGCGAAAGGCAATCATCTCCCGAAATTTCCAGGTGGTATCCACATGGAGGAGCGGGAAGGGCGGTTTCGACGGGTAAAACGCCTTGAGCGCCAGATGCAGCATCACCGCAGAGTCTTTGCCCACGGAATAAAGCATCACCGGGTTTTCCGCCTCGGCGGCAACCTCGCGCATGATATGAATGCTCTCCGCCTCCAGCTTGTCCAGGTGACCGGGATTTTCAGCACTTGGTTTTGTGGCGGTATCATCAACTGTGATGGCGGTAGAGGCCCGTTCTGGGGCGCCATTTTCCAGTGCTGAGAGCCGCTCGAAGGCTGTCTCAATCGTCTTTAGCGTGCACTGCCCCCCGCCTTTCAGCCGAGCAATGCCCTTGCCGTCGTTGAGAAGCTTGCGCGATACCGTGGACAGAGAAAGCCCATTGCCGTCGGCGAAACGCTCCGCCCGGGAAATAAGATCAGAAATTTGTGCAGCCATCGCCAAACCCTCGTGAATTTTCCAGGCATGACATAACAGGATCGATCGTGGGATCAAGCCCACATATAATCAAAGAGGGTGATTTTTAGGGGAGGATACGTGGGAAAATGCCCATGATTAGAAGTATCTGGTGATCCGCAAGGTCAAAAAATCGTCATTTCGAAAAGCATTAGCAAAATTCGTGGGATCGACATTGAAAAAGAGGCGCGCTTCCAATTCACCGGTCCAGTTCTGCCCAAACCGGCGGCTCGCCTCCATAAACATGGCCGTGGTGGCGTCGGTCGTATCAACAACGCCGCCAATAAGCAGGCTCGTGTCCTGGGTGTCATTGAGGGCGAGGCGCGCACCGGAGAAGATATCATTATCTGCCACTGTTACCGGCGCAGCGAGACCGATACCAAAACCGTCGACAACGATATCTGTATCACGGCCATCATATTGATATTCCGCGAGGAGCCCAAGGTCGGCGCCCGACCCAAAAATCTGGTAAAGTGTATATTCAAACCCGCCCACAGCGGCAGCGAAGACATCGCCCTGACCCTCGCGCACCAGCGCCTCCAGCTTCCAGAGCCACGCATCTTTTGTATACTGAAGATCGACGCTTCCCTGCGTGATCCGGTCATAGACGGGCCGGATGACAGCATCATCGGGCAGGAGCGCGGGATCAAAGACAAAGCTGTCCGGATCGATAGGCGTGCTTTCCAGGCTGGGTGCAGAGAATGCAAACCGCGCTTCGCGGGAGGTGCCATGAAAAATTGATACGCCGAAGTCCCAGTTGCCAATGTAATGGCCGTACCGCGCGGCAAAATCCACACCTGCGCGCCCGGCATCACGTTCAAACAGCGGTGTGTCCGTATCAACCACGGGATCAAAGCGCAAACGTCCATCCACTCCCGGAAAGGTGCGTGTACGGAACCCGGGCAGGACAAACAAATCGATGGTACCAAAATCCTTGATAATGGTGAGATTGACCATGGGTTGGCCAAGCTTGTCCTCCTCGTCAATATCCTCCACGCCGTCGGCCTGATTGATAATGTCAACAAGGTGACGGCTTTCCGTCCGCCCCCAGAAGACTTTGGCCGCCCCCACCGTTAGCGACCAGTTTTGATCCGAGTTAAACCTGTAATAGCCCTCGCGCACATCGAAATGGGTGCGTTCGTCGTCCTGACCATCAAGACGAAAGAATGGCTTGAAGACGATTTGGTGTTTGCGATCTTCGGTTTCCCACCGTGCCTCACCCTGAAAAATCAGGGAGGGTTGAAAATCGTCAAACTGGCCGGGAAAAAGGGGATCATCGGGGAAGTAGCGCACCTCGCCAGCAATATCCCCGCTCAGGTCAAGCTCCTGCGCGAGGGCTGGAGGGGCGACACTGCACAGGCAGGAAAGGGCAAGCCCACCCAGCACGCGCTTGGTGATTGAAGAAGACCGACGCAGACCATAGGACATGAGATGCCTCAGGATAAGATCATAGGATAAGGATTCAGGCGTGGAAAATAAGCCTAGCGCAAACGCGACAGGACACCCTGGTTAAAGTCCTTTTCAGAAAGACCGTTCCCAAAGCTATAGTCACCATAAAGAAGATCGGTTTCCTTCCCGCTTTGGTGATTGACCATAGAGAACTTCTGGGCTCGCCAAATGCCATTATAATTCTTGTAATCGGACAGGGTCAGGGTTTTCAGGAGCGCGCCTTTGCGGTCATAAAACTCAACCTTCCGGGCTTGAAAGATATCCTGATCGACAAAGCTTTTTTGCTTTGTGTAGCCGGATTTTTCATAGCGGGGAAAGCGCTCGATCACATCGACGGTCATCCCGTCAAGGTCTTCTTCGCCCACATAGGCGTAGGTAAATTTGTTGAGCTCTGTGACCGTGAAATCCTCGAATGCAAACTCAGACCCCACAAAGGCTCCTGATTTATTGGCAGAAGAAATTCGCTTTACCCGTTTGAGGGCAGGCAAGAATAGCCATTGATCATCAGGATCAAGAATTTTGGCATGGGAGAGGAGGGCCGTCCCTTCCACATCGCGCGGGGAGTCAAAGATCACGAGTGACTTATCGCCCACGGTTTCATCGGTTTTCTCCAGCGTAGAGAAGGAGAGTGCCCGCTCGGTTGTCTGGCCTGCGGCATTGCGCAGGATCATCCGGGCAGAAACTTTACTATCGCCGAAGCCCGTATCGGTGCGGTCACTGCGCGCAGAAATATCATATCCTTTCTGTGCCTCGGGCGATGTGCCCCGCGCTTCTTCGTCATTGGCGAATGCGCCCGCTTGGGTCTCTACGCGCGCTGGCTCTGCCTCCTGCGCGATGCTTACCGGACTGGCAGCAACGCCAAGCGCCAGGAGGCTCACAAGGCCAAGCTGGCGGAGCATTTTATTGCGCGGGGTTGGGGCAATAGGTGAATGTGTCATCGTCAATCTCCTCGTTGAAATGGATGTTAAGCGGCCTGTGCAGAGCGCACTATCCCCTGTTCCGGGTCATTTTTGGGGGCGGTGTCGGCGGGATTATCCTTGCCGAACATCATCAAAAGAGCCGGTAGGAAAAGAAAATCCAGCACGAGTGCCAGGCCAATGGACAGGGCGGTAAGTAGCCCAAGCTCGAAGTTAATTTTGAACGCCGATAAGGTGAGGATCAAAAAGCCCGCCATCAAAATGAACGTGTTGATGATGATTGCCACACCGACGGTTTCAAACGCGTAGCGAATAGAGTCGGCGGTCGACAGCTGCTTCTCATTTCGGGCTCGGGTGTATTTGGTCAGGAAATGCACCGTGTCATCGATCACGATACCGAGCGAAATTGAGGCGACGGCAGCAACCGCAAATCCGACCTCCCCAATCAAAAAGGACCAGGCGCCAAAGGCGCTTAGGATGGGCAGGCCATTAGGCACCATACTGATCAACCCCATGGAGAATGACCGCAGGGCAATCATCATGATGACTGCAATAAAAATCACGGCCAGCAGGGTGCCGCGCACCATGGAATTCACATTCCGTTCAGCGATGAATGTAAACATGATTTGTGCGCCGGTTGCCGGGGCCTCAAACTCTGGTGCGTTGGCCGCGTACCAGGCATCAGCCTCTTTCAAAAATTGGCGCATTCTCTTGGAGGAGGTATCGCCATCAAAGGTGGCGGTGACGCGGGTTGCCGATTTATCGATATTGATCCGGTCGTTAAGGTCGAGACCGTAGGGCAGGGAAAGCTCAAACAACAAAAGGTATTGCGCAGACAACTCCCGGTCGTTGGGCAGTCGATAAAAATCAGGATCATCGCGGTTCAGGTTCTTGTTCAGCCGCTTCATAATATCGGCGATGGAATAGACATGCGTGACATTGGGCTGTTCGCGAAGCCAGTTGGAAAAGTCTTCCAGTTTACTCAGAAATTCCGGGTCACTGACACCGCCTGGCTCGCCAGCTTTGACGGAGAATTCCACCGGATAAAATCCGAAATGCTCCACGGCTTTATCGGCGTCGCGGCGGAACTCGATCTTTTCGGTAAAATATTTCCGGAATTCGTCGCTAAGCTCATTGCGCGGAATCATGGCAATTAGCCCCAACGAGACAAAGCCAAGCCCAAAGAACAGCGGTTTGTAATTGCCGATCACAAAGTTAGCAAAACCGGTGAGAAAACTTGGCCGCGCGGCCGTGGCCGGCTTTGGTTTTACAGTGAAGGGTACAATCGACAGCAGTGCAGGCAGCAGGGTAAGCGAGAACATCCACGCGGCAAAAATGCCCACGGCTGAAATATTGCCGAGGTCCCGGAAGGGAGGAGAGTCAGAGAAGTTAAGGGCCATAAAGCCGATGATCGTCGTTACCGAAGTGATCGATACGGCGAGAAAATTGACCCGTATGGCCTCAATTATTCCTTCTCGTTTGGTCATGCCTGATCGCATGGCGGTGCGCGCGGAGACAAGGATATGGATTGAATCCGCGATCGCCAGCGTCAGGATTACAATAACCGCACTGGGGCTTGGGCCTGCCAGCTTGATCCCGATGTGTCCCGCCCAGCCCATGGCAACGATCACTGATAAAATGACCAAAAAGAGCGTCGAAAGCGTTGCCGAAACCGAGCGTACGGCGATGGCGGTCGTCACCAGAATGATCAGGATCATTGCCGGGATTAGCGAGGTGAAATCGCTTTTTATCGCCTCGGAAAAGGCGTTCGAGAGCATGGAGGTACCGGAGATATAAATATCGTGGTCAGGAAATGCCTCCAGCGCCCGGGCGCGCAAGTCACGCGCATAAGAAACCGCCTCTGGGACTTCGGTCAGGTCGTTTTCTGGATATTGAAGAACAATATTGATGGCCGTTGCCGATGCATCCGGTGTGACCAACTGATTGACCAGGAGCGGCTCGTTTAGCGCGGCCGTTTTTTTGCGCGCCAACTCTTCGGTACTGCTTTCACCAGGGTTTACGATCAAGTCTTCGACGATTAGTTCATCATCAATCGCGTAGGTATACTGAAAGTTTGTAAGGGAATCGACGCGGCTCGCATAGGGCGTTTTCCACCCTTCTTCGGTAATAAAGTGGAGTAAGCCCAGCGTATCGTTGTTGAACACGTCGGTTTTTTCTTTCGGCACGATCACCAGAAGAAAATTGTCATTTTTGGTATAGGTTGCCTGAAAATCCTCAAAGTTTTTCAACTCCGGATTGTCCTTGGAAAAGAACGTCCGATAATTGTTGTCATAGGCAAGCTTTGGCATGCCGGTACCCACGGCGCCGGCAATCGCGATGGCGAGAATGACGATCAACCATCGCAGTTTTATCATGAGTGTTGCGAGGGAAACGGCAAATTGATCAAGCGGATTATTTTTGCGGTCCATGGGGGGGCTCCGTTGAAAGCGTGCGCGGCGCCGAGAAAAAAGAGCCGCATTCATGTTCGTCCGTATACGCTACGTCTTCATGTGTGGATGACTGATGGCCGCCATGGCGGCATCAAAAACAAAGATCATTTCGTCTTCGCTCGCCCCGCTTCGCGCGTGGGCGCCGGACCCCATGATTAGGGACACCAAAAGATGGGCGGCTTGTTTTGGTGTGATCGCCGGATTGAGCTCTTCGGTGGCTTCAGCGCGGCTCAACACCGCGATAAAGGCCTCTGTAATTTCGTTGATGTAAAAGTTGATCCGATCCTGCACACGATCATCATGCTGAGCAAATTCGCCCGCGATGGTGCACATGAGACAGCCCGTGCCGCGCTTGGCCATCTCTGCAATGGAGAAGACAAAAACCTGCCGGATGGCATCGAGTGGGGCCACATCCGGGTCGGCACTGGCGTTTTGGAACATCTTTTTTCGTTCCCCATGATAGTGCTCCAACACCGTCAAAAAGAGATCAAGCTTGCCGCCAAAATGGGTGTAAAGCGCATAGCGGTTCATGCCCGTGTGAGTGACGAGGTCAGCCATGGAGGTTTCCTCATAACCCTGGCGCCAGAAAACTTCTGTAGCCGTCGCCACCGCTTGATGGCGGGCGAAATCTTGGGCGGCTTCTTTGGAGGTCAGGGAGGTCATGCGAAGGATCAGATTTAGAACGGCCATACTGAATACGTGTTCTGGAATTAGAACCTAAATTCTAAAAATGCAAGCGGCGAGTTTCGAAAGTTTTATGACGCCCAAGAAAAGACCTCGGCCTTTCCACCGAAGTCGCTTCTAAGCCCCTGTTTTGGAATGATGAGTTGACGCAGGTTCACGGCGAGGTGCCCACGCTGATCGGGCCGGCGCTGGTGCGCATCTTATGCCAGCGAGCGTCCTATCGGGGTTTGCGCTTGGCGCGGGGCTGGGTTTTGGGCGACACCGCTTCAAGACCCGGCACCAGGGTGAACAGGTCATACCCAGCCGCCATAGCCTCGCGCACGAGGCCGTTGATATCATCGCCTTCGCTTGCCCGCACAAAGGCTCGCAGGATGGTGGAGCGGGTGCCGCTGCGGCAAAAGGCAAGCGTTTTGCCCGTATAGTCTGCGACCACCGATTTGAAATGGTCGATGTGATGGCGGGAAACACCGCGCTGGTCCACCGGGATCCGCTCAAACCTGATGCCGTGCTCTTTTGCGGCCTTTGCGAGGTCATCATGGCGAGGTTGACCAGCCTCTTCGCGGTCGGGACGATTCGCAATGATCAGGCCGATACCGAGAGCTTTAGCCTCGGCAATATCCTCTTCAGTGAGTTGCGGCGCCACATAAAAGTCATCGGTCAGGGGTTTGAATTTTGCAGACATCTCGGCTTTGCTTTCTCGTAAGCACACACCATAACGCAATTTGCACCATGGTAAATCACTGGTCGCGCGGCAATTTTGAGCGCATCACATTTCTACGACAGGCACATGGGAGAGAGTAATGAACATTCCGTTTCATCTCGCTATTCCGGTCAGCGATCTCGGCGCGGCCAAGGCATTTTACCATGACCTTCTCGGCTGCCCGCTGGGTCGCCATTCTGACCAATGGATCGACTTTGACTTCTTTGGCCATCAACTTGTCACGCACCTGACGCGTGAGCCTGAAACGGCCGCCCACAACGAGGTGGACGGCGACGCTGTTCCGGTCCGCCACTTTGGCTGCGTGCTCGAATGGTCCGTCTGGGAAGCGTTGAGCAAGACGTTGGAGGGCGCGGGCGTGCCTTTTTTGCTGGAGCCGAAGATCAGGTTTGCCGGTCAGCCGGGTGAGCAGGGCACATTTTTTGTGAAGGACCCATCGGGCAATGCGCTTGAGTTCAAAACCTTCCGTGATCGGGACCAGCTATTCGCCACAGGCGCGACTTAATTCGGCGGAAAGATTACCGCTCCGTCGACAACGGTCAGGACGGTTTCAACGGTGAGGATTTCTTCGGCGGGAATGGTCATGATGTCCGCTGAAAAAGCGGTGAAGTCAGCCCTTTTGCCCACTGTGATTGTGCCAAGCTGATCCTCCTGAAAGGACGCATAGGCTGGCCACAGCGTAAACATTTTTAACGCGTTTTCCCGGGTCACCGCTTCTTCAGCGTGCCAATCATCGGTCTGCGTCCCATCAAGGCCACGGCGCGCGACCGCGGCATAGAACTCAATACGAGGATCGCCCCGTTCAACCGGTGCATCGGAGCCACCTGCCACAATGACCCCCGCATCAATCATCGATTGCCAGGCGTAGGCCCCGTTAAGACGTTCTGTGCCCAGACGATCAGGTGCAAAGAACAAATCGCCAATGGCGTGGGAGGGTTGCATGGAGGCGATTAGGCCAAGGCGTTTGATATCGCCTATGTCTTGCGGTCGCACGATCTGGGCATGCTCGATCCTGAAACGCGCGCCTTTGGGTGCGATTTCGCTGCCTGCCACCGCTTTGGAAAACCAGTCAATCACAAGGCGGTTGCCGCGATCGCCAATCGCGTGAGTGTTCACCTGTAAACCCGCATCAAGCGCCTTTTTGTAGAGGGACACCGCTTCTTCGCTGTCAATCAGCACAAGACCCTTTGTTTCCGGTTGGTCAGTATAGGGATCAAAAAGCGCGGCCCCACGCGAGCCGAGAGCGCCGTCCGCATAAACCTTAATCGCGCGGGTGATAATCCGCCCGCTTTCATCAGAACGTGCACCGGTGGTAAGGAGAGTATCGAGCCCGTAGGCATCAATGGAATTGTAAACCCGGATTGGCAGTGCCGAGCCATTCGTTTCGCTGTGCGGCTCGCTGGCAAGCTGTTCCATAAGATCGATATCGCGCGGCGGCACGGACATGTTATGCAGACCCGTCCATCCGTATGCCGCATAAACGTCTGCGCCAACCCTATAGGCTTTGCGTCGCTGCGCATCGTCTGGCTGGCTGATCAGGGAACTGACAAGATCGCTGGCCCTGTCGATGAGGAGCCCGGTGGGTTGTCCGTTTGCGTCCTTGTCGATGCGCCCACCGTCGGGGTCAGGCGTCTCGGCGGTGATGTTGGCGCGGGTCAGCGTGGCACTGTTCACCACCATGGCATGCCCGTCGGCGCGTTCGAGGATTACGGGATTATCAGGCGCAACCGCATCGAGATCGGCACGATTTGGAAACCGGCTTTCGGGCCAGCCTGTTTCGATCCAGCCACGCCCATATAGCGCGGCACCGGGGGCCAGCGCGGTAACTTCCCGCGCGACCGTCTCTTTCAACGCCGCGATGGAGGGCGTACCTTCAAGGTTCAACGTCATCTCGCGCAGGCCAATGCCAATCAGGTGGGCATGGGCGTCGGTAAACCCGGGATATAACGTGCCAGTGCCTGCCGAGACAGACACTGTTGTTGGGCCAGTAAAAGCGGCCATGTCCGCTTTGCTTCCCACGGCAATAATGATGCCCTCTTTGACAGCAACGGCCTGTGCCGTGGGTTTTGCCGGATCAGCTGTATAAATAGTGGCGGCCGTAAAAATCGTATCTGCCAGAACCGGCCGGGGCGCAGCGGCGGGCTCGCCCGATGGCTCTTCATTCGTTTTCTGCGTACATGCCCCGACAAAAAAAACGGCTGCGGTAATCATGGACCGCCGAACAGCCCTAGGTGCGGTGTTTCGGGTTGCGTTGAAAAAGAACATGCTTGTTTCCGTTTATTGAGGTGATCCTGATCAGCGTATGCACTGATTTTGCGTGGCCGGAAATGCTCTGATGTAAAGCGGTGGGGCTTTCGCTGGCCGACGCGACAACTTTTCAGGGGAGAGGAGAAATTTCTCCCTTGCAACCCCCCTGGTGAAACGGTATCTCCCGGGCTCCGCAGGGCAGCGTTTTTGCGCCCTGTGGCCAGCGCAGGCCTGACCTGCCGCGTTGGGGCGTCGCCAAGTGGTAAGGCATCGGTTTTTGGTATCGACATTCCCAGGTTCGAATCCTGGCGCCCCAGCCAACTTTACTTTGTATGCTGAACAATAACGCCTCGAGTGTACTGCCCGTGGGGCATCTTTCCCTTTGGTGGGCGCGCAAACAGAGCTGCGTTCAACTCATCTCGCCACAAATCACGCAGGGTTTTCAGGGGGCGGGGATTGCATTTGTTATAATTTAACGTATTTTTTCGGTCTGTTCGATCGCGGCGAGAAACAAGCAAACACAAGCCTATTCTTCGAATGATCTTCCATTGTGCACTGCACACATGACGATCTTTCACGAATATGTCGTTGCAATGTTTCGAAACATAGGTCACGGTTGAGATATGAAGGGGATCATGGGTGCGGTTGCGGTTGGCATGAAAGCCAGCGAAACTATGCTTGTGGTATCACCCTCATCTCGTGTGGGCTTGCGTAGCAGGCTGCAAAGTCGTCCGTCATTGCCGGACGGCGAACCGCGTTGAGGGCCAGACTGGGTCCCCAGCAGTTAGAGTTGATATTGTCGAACATGCCGGCGCTGCCGGTGAAAGACAGCAAACACGGTACGTGAGGCAAATTCAGGTGAGGCAAGAATGAATAAAGTCGCGATCATTGGATCATTAGCTGCCATAGCGGCGGTGCTGGCGACACCAGCGCACGCGCAGTTTCAGCGGGCATTGGGCGAAAGCCGGGCAACCGCTGATGAGGCAAAAAAATCCCAGCAGCGGATTGATCAGCTGGATGATGAAACCGCTCAGTTGCTGAACGAGTTTCGCGCTGACCAAAAGCAATTGGATGCCTCGCGGCGCTACAACCGCTCGCTGGAACGGACCATCTCGAACCAGGAACGCCAGATTGGCCGTATTCAGGAAGACATCGAAAATGTGGGCGGTCTGCAGCAGGCGATTGAGCCCTTGATGGAAGACATGGTCGCGGCTTTCGAGAAATTCGTTGAGGCCGATCTGCCCTTTAACCTCGAAGGCCCGACAGGCCGTCTGCTGCGTGCCCAGCGCATGCGCGAAACCTTAGATTCTGGCAAATCTGCGGCGGAAAAATACCGCACGATTATCGAAGGCTATAAACTGGAGGCTGAGTTTGGTCGCACGGTGAACTTCTCTCAAGGCACGATCAATGTGGATGGGGCGGAAATATCCGGAGACTTCCTTCAGGTTGGCCGGGTGGAACTTCTGTTCAAGACGGAAGATGATTCGGTCCTGAAAGCCTGGGACAATGATGCCAAGACATGGGTTGATATCTCCCAAAGCTTTGTGCCCGACGTGAAAATCGCCATGCGGATTGCAAAAGGTCAGGCCGCGCCGACCCTTTTCGCTCTACCGCTGAAACGCGCTGAATAAAGATAAGCAAGGATAGTCAAGTCATGAAACTTTTGAAACTTGCAGGGTTGTCTCTCTGTGCTGGCGTCGCAGCGTTGAGTGTGGAAACAACGAACATTCTGCCAACGGCGACGGCTGTGGCGCAGCAAATCGGTCTTGATGACGTGCTCAATGCCGTGCGTCAGGAACGCCGGGCCTCTGCGGAAGCCAACCGCCAGCGTGAACAGCGCTTTTTGGCGGAACGCAATACACAGCGCGCTCAGGTTGCAGAGGTAAAGCGTCAGAAAAATGCGGCGAAAGCGGAAACGACGCGTCTCGAAGGCGTGCGGGACACAAATCGTGAGCGTCTGGCCGAATTGACCCGTGAGCTTGATGAAAAGAACGCAGAATATCGCGAGCTTTTCGGGGCGGCCCGGTCGGCGGCCAATGAGCTCAAGTCATCCATTCAAGCCTCGCTCATTAGCTCGGAGTTCCCGGGCCGTGATGAGCAATTGCAGAAAACAGCTGTTAACGAGTCACTGCCCGCGATTGAGGAGCTTGAGTATCTTTGGGATACCTATCTGCAGGAAATCGTGCAGCAGGGTAAAATCTCGACCTACACCGCCAGCGTTGTTGATTCTGACGGAAAGACTGGTGTTGAGAAAACAGTCACCCGGGTTGGCCCGTTTGTGGCTATGTCTGACAACGATTTCCTGACCTATGCCCAAAATGATCAGGGTGTCGCCCAACTGAAATTGCTTGCCCGTCAGCCCGGTGGTGGCCGGACGGCGCTTGCCGGCAATGTGGAAAATGCACAGCCCGGTCAGTATGTACGCGGTATTGTTGATCCGTCGCTTGGTGCACTTTTGGCGCTCACCGTTGATGAGCCAACGCTCAACGAGCGGATTAAGCAAGGGGGTACCGTTGGGTACGTGATCATTGGTATCGCGATCTTTGGTATTCTGCTTGGTCTTTACAAGCTGGTGACCCTGACCTTGACCAATGGGGCGGTGAGTGCGCAGGCGCGCTCCAAACGAGCCAACAAAGGCAACCCGCTCGGCCGGGTGATGCAAGCCTATGAAGCAACCAATACCGCTGATGTGGAAACGGTTGCCCTCCGGCTTGATGATGCAGTCCTGAAGGAAATTCCGAAGCTCGAAGGCGGTCTGAATTTCATCAAGGTTCTCGCCGCGGTTGCACCGCTCCTCGGCCTCCTCGGCACCGTGATCGGGATGATCCAGACCTTCCAGGCGATTACCCTGTTTGGTACCGGAGATCCGCAGATTATGGCTGGCGGTATCTCCGCTGCTCTCATGACCACGGTACAGGGTCTGATTGCTGCGATCCCGCTGCTCCTGATCCATGCTTTTGCCAGCGGCGCTGCGAAAAACGTGTCTCAAACCCTTGAGCAAAAAGCGGCCGGGATCATTGCCGAACATGCCGAAGGGCGTGGGTAAGAGCATCGACAGGACCGCGAAAGGACCGATCAATGTTTAACCCTACTCTTGCTTACGAGGCGTTGCTGGGTTTCCTGGCAGCAGGCGGCAACGTCCTCGTGATCATCATGGGCGTAACGTTCTTGATGTGGGCGTTTATTCTGGAGCGGGTGATCTTCTGGACCACTGCGAAAGATGCCGTCTACAAACGAGCGCAACGCGCCTGGGATGCACGCAACGACAAAAAGTCCTGGTACGCCCATGCGGTGCGGGACAAGCTGATTGCGGACACGCGCAGCGACACCGAACGGTTTAACGGTTTTATCCGTGTTCTGGTGGCGGTAACGCCGCTTCTGGGTCTGCTCGGTACGGTGACCGGCATGGTTGAAGTGTTTAATGTGATGGCGGCTACTGGCACATCCAACGCGCGTCTGATGGCGGGCGGGATTACCAAGGCGACCATTCCAACCATGGCTGGCCTTGTGGCATCGCTTTCCGGTGTAATCTTTATCAATGCCTTCGACAGCTATGTGAAACAGGCCGAGCAGCGGGTTTCCGCCATGTTGAGGATCGAATAGTCCATGAGAAAACGCGCACGCCACGCTGATGAGGCCGGTGACGTCAACGTTACCCCGCTTCTCGATATCGTCTTCATCATGCTGATTTTCTTCATCGTGACGGCGACCTTCATTCGGGAAAAAGGCATCGACGTCAGCACGCCTGATAACTCACCGGAAGATCCCGATAAGCCACCGCCGCCCTCTATGGTTTTGTCGGTGCAGGAAAATGGTCTGGTGCAGGTAAATCTTGGCCGCTCCATCGATCCGCTTTCGGTCAAAAATACGGTAGCCGAATTTCTCGCCGCTAATCAAAAAGGCGTGGTGCTCGTGAGTGCCTCTCCGGAATCCGCCTCAGGTGTTGCGGTTGTGGTCATGGACCAGGCACGCCAAGCTGGTGCCACGGGACGATTATCCCTGACGCTTCAAGCGGAACAATAGAGCGGGGCAGATCAAACAACACTGATCAGGGCGCCTCGTTTTGATCAGAGAAACGAACAGCAGGCCCAAAAAAGATGGTTTGCAAACGCGAAATAGAGAAAACGGCGAGTAAGTATCCATGGCACGACGTAGATTAGGATCGGCTGACGGGGGAACCGGCGAAGATGACGTAAACGTCACGCCGCTTCTCGACATCGTCTTCATTATGCTGATCTTTTTTATTGTGACCTCAACCTTTGTGAAAGAACCGGGCATTGATCCGATCAGACCGGAAGCCGATACGGCCGTCGATAAGCGTTTTGGCACCATCCTGATCGCGATCAGCGAAGAAGACGAAATCTTTGTCAACAAAGAGAAAGTCGAGCTCGAAGGCGTTGGGCCCTATGTGGAGCAAATTGTTCGCGAAAATCCCAAGGCAACAGCCGTGATCCAGGCAGATGTAAACTCGCGGTCGCGCACGCTCGTTGACGTTGTCAATGCGGTTCGCGACACCGGGATGAATGATATCGCTGTGTCTACGCAGGACGCGTAGGGCACCGCGCGCCGGGGCACTGGCGCGGTTTTGTGAGTGACATGACAATCAGGATGCCTGCAGCAGCATCCGCAGTAAGAAATTTGGGAGTGGACCCATGGGCTCATTGATAAGACTGATCATCGGCATTCCTGGCGCCATTGTGGTGACCATCGGATTGTTTCTGTTGATGAACTCACTGATCTCAAAGCAACAGGACTTGGCCGAGCAAAAAGAGCTCGTCAAAATTGATATCAACGCGAAAGTTCAGGAAGTCGATCAGATTGAAAGCCTGTCTGACTTGCAGCGCCCGGAGCTGGACACGCCGCCGCCGCCACCGCCAGCGACTGTCGATCCCACCAACCGCCCCTCCATTGACGGTGTCCGCGCCGAGGTCCCCAAAGTTGAGGTCGACCTCGATATCGGTACGGGGTTCAACCCGGACCGTGATGCGCAGCCCCTTGTTCGGATCCCGCCCCAATATCCTGAGCGGTGTCAGGCACGCGCGAAAAGCCTCGAATTCGTCATTGTGCAATTTGATGTGGATACGCAAGGAGTACCGCAAAACATTCAAGTGGTCGAGGCAAGTTCAAGCTGCTTTAACCGCGCTGCCGTCCGGTCGGTCGAACGGTGGAAATATCAGCCGAAAATTGTCGATGGCAACCCGGAATGGCGCCGCGGCGTTGTCCAGCGGATTAGTTTCCAGCTATCCGACTAGACTGGAATACCCGCGCTCAATTTTTGTCGACGGATAAGGCGCAGGACGACACGGTAAAAACGATGGAAGAAGTGAAGATGGCCAAAGTCATAAAGCGTAGTGTGACATCGCTTGTTGCCAGTCTGGCATTGATCGCCGGTGTGGCGAGTATGCCCGGTGTGCCGCTCGTCGGCGCCGCCACGGCAATTGCCCAGGACGACGATCAACCGCGCCGTTCCTCCTCCCCTTCGCTGACACCAACGGTTGCCAAGGGCGTGCAAGAAGCCATTCAGTTTACCACCCCGGAAGGGCGCGAGCCAAACAAGGCTGATTTTCAGCAAGGCGTCAGCAAGCTGAACGCGCTGATTGCCCAACGGGGCGACCGGTTGAAAGGGTACGACAAAGCCGTCGTCTATCAGGTGCGTGGTCAGTTCAAACTCGAGCTTGAAGACAATGTGGGCGCCTTGCGGGATTTCCAGACCGCCATTGATACGCGCTCTCTTACGCCGGAGTCTGAAAACGGCCTGCGCTACGCCGTGGCTCAGCTACATTTTAGTTTGGAAAATTACGATCAAGCGATTTCGGGTCTGAATCAATGGATCCAAATCACGCAGAATGAGGGTAAGGCGCCGCCTGCCAATGCCTATTATCTGCTCGGGCTCGCCCATGTGGCCAAGGAAGACTATCGCCGTGCGCGCCAGCCCATGGAACGGGCGTTGCAGCTCAAAAAGCAAACCGGTGAGACTGATAAAAACTATTATAATGTTCTCAACCTCATCTATTCCGAACTCAATGACAATAAAAAGCGGGCATCGCTGCTGGAGGAGATGATCAATATCTGGCCGGACGATGCCGCGTACTGGAAGCAACTTGCTGGCGCCTATGCCGTAGACAATCAAGACCGTCAGGCTTTTTCGGTGTTGGAAGTCGCCTACCGGGCCGGGCTTCTTTCCAAGGAAGAAGAGATTATCCAACTTATTCAGTATTATTCGTTTTTCGAAAATGCTTACCGTGGCGCCGTTCTCTTGGAGCGGGAGATGGCCGCCGGTACTGTGCGCAAGACCGAAAATAATCTGATCTTGCTGTCACAATTATGGGACCAATCTCGCGAATCCAAAAAGGCGATCCCGATCCTGCGCGAAGCGGCTGAAACGACCGGCAAGGGTGAGCTCTTTTTCCGCCTTGGCCGGGTGCTTGTTGCCGATGAGCAATTTGTTGATGCAGAGGCCGCACTCCTCACGGCGATCCGCTCGGGCCAACTTCGTCAGAAAGATCTGGCTGATGCTTATATGCTGCTGGGCAATGCACGGTTTTCGCGGGCCGGGCCCGACGATGTGGCGCAACGCAATCTCGCCCGCGAAGCCTTCGTGTCGGCGACCCGCTTTCCAAAAACCCGCCGCGATGCGCAGCGTTGGGTTGGGTATATTGATGAGGTCAACAAGGTTCAGCGCCTGCAGGTTGAGCGCGAGAAACAGGAAGAAAGACTCTTGTGTAATCAGGCGCTTGAGCGTTTGGCCGATGCAAAGCGCGTGATCGAATTGCGCGGCGGCTCATTGGAGCAGGATTTATCGCAAGGCACTAAGGATGATCTTGCCGGGTGCGGCTACGACATCAATGGCGATCCGCTTCCGGGGTCTGAGCGTGAGGCAGAGGCTCAAGCTGCGTCAGAGGCTGAGGCCGCCGAAGACAGCCAAACCGAGGGCGAAGAATAGATTTTCAAGGCTTTTCCAACTCTTCTAATCAGGCCAGCCCCCGGGCTGGCCTTGTTTTTTTGGTTAGACCGCTCCTATTCCTTCCCACACAGATGATCAGGGAAAATCATGTCGTCAATTTCTGCTGCCATGGTTGCCATCGGCGATGAACTCCTCTCGGGGCGTACACAAGATGCAAACATCCACTATCTTTCCGGCTGGCTGACGGAGCGGGGTATCCGCCTTACGGAGGTGCGCATTGTTGAAGATGACCTGGATGCCATTGCCACGGCGGTCAATGCGCTGCGCGCGCGGTTCGACTATGTGTTTACGTCCGGCGGTATTGGCCCAACCCACGACGACATTACCTATGAGGCGATTGCCCGGGCCTTTGATCGTCCGTGCACACCGCATCCTGAGGCTATGGCAATGATTACTAGCTGGTATGAAGCAAAGGGCCAGGCTGTAACGCCCGAGCGTGCCCGTATGGCGCTCATGCCCGAAGGGGCCACATTGATCCACAATACCGCGTCGGGTGCACCGGGCGTGCACTTGGATACTGTCTTTGTGCTTGCCGGGGTGCCTCGCATTTTTCAGGCCATGCTAACGGCCATTGACCCCGTTCTCACCCGCGGGGCACGGCGGCACGCAAAGGCAATCACAGCCTATGGCCTGCCAGAATCAAAACTCGCCCGGCAACTTGGCGATATTCAAGCGGCCCTTAAGGGTGTCTCGATCGGCAGCTATCCCATCGACGGTGACGAATGGGGCGTAACAGTCGTTGTGCGATCAGAACAAGAAGCCCTCGTCGATCAGGTCATCGCCAGTGTCCGGGCCGCCATGCAAGCCCTGGGCGCAGAACCGGTTGATGGCGACAGAAAGTAGAATTTACCGTCAGGCTCGTCGCGTGTGTTGCCTATTCACTCCCCACCTGATCGCGGCTTGACCGCGCTACCCATCGCGACCATCGTGAGCCTAGAGCACTATTCTCCCAATCGACGTCGATTACCATCCTTCGAGACGATCGCTGACGCGCTCTGGCTTCAAAATTAATGTCAGGCCTGCTGACCTTTGCAATTCCCTCAGCGGGCGGATGACCCTGGATCCCGCAATCAAATTGCAAGCAAGCGGTTTTGTTTCCTTTTGCCGTACTCCTCAGTGTCCGTAGCTCCTGTTAGGCCCTGCTTTGTCACCCATTGAAAAAATCATGAATACGCTCGGCCAGAGAGGCCGAGATGCCGTCGACGCTGGCAAGGTCCTGCGGCTTGGCACGGGCAATGGCTTTGGCGGAACCAAAATGGTTGAGAAGGGCGCGTTTACGGCTGGCGCCAACGCCTGGAACGTCGTCGAGGGGGTTGGCGCTTACTGCTTTTTTCCGTTTTGCCCGGTGGGCGGAAATGGCAAAGCGATGCGCTTCGTCGCGCAGGCGTTGAATAAAAAAGAGCGCCGGGTCACGCGGCGGGATTAGAAAAGGCGGCTTATGGGGTAGGAAGATTTGCTCGGCCATGGCTCCCATGGTGCGATCAGAGGTTTTTACCCCGCGCTCATTTTCGCGTTTTGGCTTTGCGATACTCACAATCAGCGGCGTTTTGATGGCCGCAAGCGTGCCGTCGGGTGCTGACGATAGACCGAGCTCCTCAAAGACGTCCATCGCGGCGGAAAGCTGGCCTTTGCCACCATCAATGATGATCACATCGGGCACAACGGTCTCATTCTCGCCAGCCTCTTTAATCAGCCGTGCAAAGCGCCGCCGCAAAACCTCCCGCATCATTCCAAAATCATCGCCAGGCGTGACGGCGGTATCCTTTATCGTAAACTTTCTGTACTGATTTTTTTGAAACCCCTCGGGGCCGGCAACAATCATCCCGCCGACCGCGTGACTACCCTGGATGTGCGAGTTATCATAGACTTCAACACGGTCGGGCATCTCCTCCAGGCCAAGGCATTGGCCAAGCGCTTTGAGGTTTTTGATCTGGCTAGCGCTTTCGGCTTGCCGGCGTTGCAGGGCTTCGCGCGCGTTCATAACGGCACTTTGCATGATGTCGCGCCGCTCCCCACGTTGGGGACAGGTGATAGAAATTCGCCGGCCAGCCTTTAGGCCAAGCGCCTCGGCCAAGAGCTCAAGCTGGCTTGGCTCCACATTCGTCAGCACGGTTTTCGGAATATCACGGTTATCGTAAAACTGCGCGATAAAAGTGCTGATAATGTCCGTTAGCGGATCATCCCGGTCATGGCGGGGAAAATAGGCGTGGTTGCCCCAGTTCTGGCCGGCGCGATAGAAAAAGACCTGCACACAGACCTGACCATTTTCTTCATGGATGGCAAAGACATCCGCATCGCCAAGCTTTACCGCATTGATATCCTGACTGGCCTGCACAAAACTCAGGGCCCGGATACGATCGCGCAAGGCGGCGGCGCGTTCAAAATCAAGATCTGTGGCGGCCTGCTCCATTTGCGCTGAAAGCGCTTGTTGAACAGCGGTGTTGTCGCCGTTCAAAAAGCTCTCGGCCTCGGACACCAGATCGGCATAGGCCGCCGGGTCAATCAGATCGACGCAGGGCGCAGCACAGCGTTTGATTTGATGTAAGAGACAAGGCCGGGTGCGGCTGTCATAAACGCTATCTGAACACGAGCGCAGGAGAAACGCCTTTTGCAGCGTGTTCAGTGTCTGGTTTACGGCACCGGCGGAGGCAAAGGGGCCGAAATATCGCCCGGGACGTTTGCGCGCGCCGCGATGTTTGAGGATTTGCGGGGCGGCATGGTCATGGGCAATCAAAATGTGTGGGAATGATTTGTCGTCGCGCAGCAATACATTGTAGCGCGGCTTGAGTTGCTTGATCAGATTGGCTTCCAGCAACAGGGCCTCGGTTTCCGTCTGTGTCACCACAAACTCCATGGTCCTTGTATCGCTGATCATGCGCAGGATGCGGTTGGAGTGTCCGCGCGCCTGCGCATAGCTCGTGACCCGTTTTTTCAGGTCTTTTGCCTTACCCACGTAAAGAACGGCACCGCGCTCACCGATCATCCGGTAAACGCCGGGCTTGCCGGGCAGGCGTTTGACCGTATCTTCAATCAAGGCCCGTCCGGTCAGCGCCGGTGTATCCCTCCCAGAACCATTGAGCTCGGATGCAGTAAGCGTGGGCTCAATGGTCGGAACGTCTTCTTTGGTCGCTTTAGGGTCAGGGGGGGTAGGGTCCGTCATTGCGCGCCAGTCGAGCAGTAGATTTACAAAAAAAGGGTTTTCAAGATCAGTGCTGTGGACATAAGCATGATTGCCCTGCCGTCAAAATCCCCCGTGTTTCGCACCTCAGGGCGTAGGGCAGTTCTGACCGATTGAGATAGCACAATGGCACGCCCCCAAGACCAGTCTGGACCGAACCTGCAGCCGCATGGGCGTTTGACACCCGGCGCCGTGGTATTGGGCGCCTTTTATCTCGCGCTCATGGGTGCTGGTGCGGCCTTTATGGCTGTGGTGACGCTGGATTTTCGTGACGCAACGGTTGCGGCCTCCTGGCCCACGGCAAGGGCGACCATGCTGGGCCCGGCGGTAGAGGGCGGTGTGGGCTTGCGCGGCGCGGCCTATGTCTATGTGGTTGATGGGCAAACCCGGCGCGGGCGGCGCACCCGGTTCCTCGTCAATAACCGGCTTATGCGTCCGGCACCGGCCTTGCGGATGCAAGAGGGGCAGACGGTGGAAATCGCCTATAGCCCGCGCGCACCCGGCCGCACGGTGGTGCAGCAGGGCTATGACACTGGTGCATTTGTTGGCCTGATCCTGATGAGCTTTTTGGCGATGTTTATCGGTGGTGGCGGTCTTTGGCGTTTGGGCACGCGGCAATAGAAACGGGCATGCTGCCTCAATTCGCCGAGCATGAGGGGTGGGGCCTGCCGGCTAATTTCAATGCCGGGGGAGCACCCGGTTGGAAACTTTAACTTTCGGCAGCCAGCGCAGTTCCGCTGATCCATTTATGTCACGATTAAATTCAGGATTTTCGGTGTCCCTTCGAGGGTCAGCCGGTGAGCGACGTGCACAAACCCCTAAAAATCAGCGTTTCTAGAGTAAATATAATCATAAATTGCGGAAAAAACTTTATTTATAATTCTCACAAAAAAGATTGGTTAATCGATATTAACAAAAGATTTAAATAGAATTTTATAAAAATTGCCCTTTTGTAATGTCCAAAGCGGCGACCTGAGTCCGTTTGGGAGATGTGCATGAAAACGCAACAACTATATCGATCCGTGGCAGCGATTGCGCTGCTGAGTATGAGTGCACCGCTGGGGCAGGCGGCTTTCGCGGTACAGCTGAAAGGGGTGGCGCCAAAACCAACGACTACGCAGGCACCCCCGGCAACCGGTTTGCCGATTTATCAGCGCAATAGTGTAAACACGGTTTTTGCCAGCGGTGACATCAATCCGTTCGGTACGGACGTTAATCCGTTCGCCACCGACGGCGTAGGCGGCGATATCAATCCCTTCTCAACCGGTTCAGGCGGTGTTGGCGGGGATATCAACCCGTTCTGGGGCGACATCAACCCGTTCTGGGGCGACATTAACCCGTTTGCAGGCGACGGGGTCGGCGGTGACATCAATCCGTTCTGGGGCGATATCAATCCTTTCGGCGGCGATTTGAACCCCTTTGCAGCGGACGTAACAACATATTGGTCGGCGACCGGTCCACAATGGGGCACGCTCAACCAGACGTGGAACCAGCATAACGCCAGCAATGGCACCAATGCGCAGTTTAATGGGCTGCTCAATGATCTCAATATGATTATTGATGACGCCGAAGCCGTATACGGATCAAGGGTCACAAACAGCACGGGCCAATCCTTCCGCGATGGTTTTGCCAACGACTTCTTTGCTGAGTACGGCATTGATCTGAACGATAGCAATAGCTTGCGCAATATCTCCGAAGAAACCCGCTCGCGGCTTTTCCTTGACTGGTATGACGGCTTGCAAAGCTTTTCCGGTACCGATCAAGTTGACCACTGGATGGCCACGATTAACTGGTCCCCTGCCATTACTCAGGATCAAGGTAGTGGTCACGACGCGGTTGTGGGCCTTTTGGATGTGGCGATCGCGACGACCGATGACAATATCGAATATCTTGTAAATGCGGGCGGGTTCGCCTTCTCCCCAAATGAGCACGGTGCCGCTGTGGCCAGTCTCATTGCCGGTCGCCATGACGGCGTCGGCGTTATGGGGATTGCGCCGCGCGCCACGGTTTACGCATATAGCCCATTTGATACGAGTGGAACGGCAACCTTCGCCCAAGTCAATCAGGGCATCAATGCCCTGACTGCGGCAGGCGCCAACGTGATCAACATGTCGCTCGGTGTACCCGGCTTTGCCCTCCATCAGGAAATTGCGAATTTCTTGAGCAGTGGAGCCGTTCAACAGCATGCGGATAATACTGTATTCGTGATCGCCTCCGGCAATGACGGGATCACGCAAAATACGGATGTGCAGTGGAAGGCCAACGCCACCATTGACAATCTGTTGATTGTAGGATCGGTCAACCCGAACCGAGAGATTTCATCGTTCAGTAACGGCGTGGGGTCTTCGTGCTTTGTGGTAGCGGGCACGTGCGCGGCTGGTTATGAGTTGAAAAACCGGTTCCTGGTTGCGCCTGGCGAACTCATTCTCGTGTCAGACAATAATGGTGGTACCACGCGGCTGTCGGGTACCTCTTTTGCTGCGCCGCTGGTGACGGGCGCTGTCTCCTTGATCCATGATCGCTGGCCCTGGTTGCAAAACCACGCCAAGGAAACCGCCGATATTATCCTTCAGTCGGCGCAGGATCTGGGTGCACCGGGCGTTGATGAGGTCTATGGCCACGGTCTTCTCGATGTGGCGGCGGCACAGTCGCCCATCAATTTTGATAATCTTGTGTTCCACCAGACCAATGCGGCTGGCCTGCTTGTGCAGAGCTCTGCGGCTGACTTCCGCAACTCGCTTCTCGTACCGGGTCAGCTGGATATCTGGCAGAATGCCAGCGCGAACGTCTTCGCTGTGGAAAATATTGGTGATACCTACCGTGATTTTACCATTCCCCTTTCCACGCTGATTTATGAGCAAAGCGCCACCTTCCAGGGCAACACCGAACGGTTCCAGCGCCATGTTCACCGCCGGTTGCTGGACTGGGCCGAGGGCGGTTCGGTTGTTTCTTTCAGCGACAATGCCGCTGTTGGCGCCATGGGTGACTGGTCAATTTCGATGATCCGTACACCGATTTCGCGCTTCTCGCCCGAAACGGATCGCGGCGTGCCGTACCATTCCGGTCTTGAATTCGCATCGAGTGACGGCAAAACGCTGGTCAGCGTTGGTGAGGGCTTCGGCGCAACCTTCCTGACCCAGAACGATGCCCTTGTCTCTGATGCCGAGCAGGATCGTGAGGCTGGCGGTGTTAATCCGTTCCTTGGTTTTGCCTCTGGCGGGTCTTATGCAAGCCTGACCACTGAGGTCCTGCCGGGCATGAATGTCAATCTCGGCTTTACGCAGGCTCGCGATGATCATTCCTATGTTGATGATCTTACCGGCAACCGGTTGCGTCAGTTTGAGGATGTGGATGATTATCGCGCCCAGGCGTTCCTGCTGGGTGTCAATTACGCGGTTGCGGACAGCGTCACGTTGAACGCCAGCTATACGCGATTGAACGAGGCCACGGGTCTCTTCGGGGCGCAAGGCGCCGGTGTTCTCTCCCTCGGAGAGGGCGCTGTCACCAATGCCATGACCATTGGGGCGACCTATGACATCACTGCCAGCCTGTCGGTATCGGCTGCGGGCACCATGGGTCGCACGCAATCGGGTGACTTCAATGCCTTTACGCTCGGCGTTGCAGAGTCTGGATTGACTTCTACCGCCTTTGAAATCGCAGCCACCAATCGCGGTATCTTCCGGTCACGCGATACGCTGACCCTGAAACTGGCCCAGCCGCTTTATGTGGAAACCGGTGAGCTTCTCTATCGCTCCGTACAGGTCACAGACCGGGCCACCGGTGCGCTTGGCGGCGTCGATCAATTCTGGGATCTGGGCAGCGGCAGTCGGCGCTTAATATCGGAGGCGCAATATGCCGTCCCCATATTTGATGGTGCGAGTGCGCTTTCCCTCTTTGGTCGGATCGACATGAACAACCAGGATGGGTCGGGTTCCTTCAATGCGTTTGCGGGCGGTGCGCGCCTGTCAACATCATTCTAAGGGAGGGACGTCATGATGCATTTCACAAACAACCGTACACGTTCTTTCTTTTCGACTTTGGCTACTCGAGGCTCGACACCCATGAAACGCCTGCTTCTCAGCGCCACTACTGGTCTTGCATTTGGCATTATTGCACCCGCGATGGCTGCGACGTCTGCCCTTGATACACAAGCAGTCCGCGACGCCGCCCCCATTGCCGGTATGGACACAATCCAGGGTGCTTTCGACAAATTAATCGACCAATCCAAAGGTCAGATGATGAAGGACCCGTCCAAAGCGGCTGCCTTCGCGGAAAGTGCTGAGGCCCTTGCCCGTACGCTGACGAATGCGGATGACCGAGATATCGCCATCGCCACAGCCCTGTGGCTGCGCGGCGAAGCGAGCGTGCGCACCGGGGAGCCGGAAAAGGGAGCGGAAATCATCGACACGGCCTTGGGTCTTGTGGGTGACGCGGCGAAAACAACCAAGCTGGGCGGTGATCTTCTCCTCGCCCGGGGCCGCATTGCCGGTCGCTTGTCCGATGTGCAAACCGCAGTCGACAGTTTCTTCAAGGCCCATGACGTTTTCGTTTCCCTTGAAGAAAGCCGTAACGAGGCCATGGTGCTGCAGGCAATTGGGTCGATCTACCGTGATGCCCAGTCATTTCCGCAAGCGCTCGACTATTACCGCCGCGCCAATGAGGTCCATGGGAACGACAAGGTGCTCGCCCTGACCTCGTTTAATAATCAGGCGAATACCTTGCGCGATATGGGCAATCTTGACGGAGCCCGCGATTACTTCACCAAGGCACTGGCCCATGCCGAAGAGCTCGGCAGTGAGGTTCTCCAAGGCCGTATCCTGAACAACCTTGCCGAGGCGCAGGTTATGGCAGGTGATCTGGACGCAGCGCGTGCAAGCATTGCTAAAGCGAAGGTCAAGCTAAAGGACGACAGCACCCGCGAATGGCGCCGGTTTACCACCGCTGTTGAAGCCCACATTGCCCTCGAAGAAGGCGACAAGGTCGGTGCACTGGCAAAGATCGAGGAAACCTTTGATGGGCTGAACCTTGATGAGACCAACATGTCCTTCGAGGAGATGCACAAGCTTGCCTATGATGTGTATCTCAGTGACGATAATCACCAGATGGCGCTTACGCACCATCAGAACTTCAAGCGTCTTTCTGACGAAGCCAAGAAAGTCGCCGCATCGTCGAACCTCGCTTTGCTCGGTGTCCAGTTTAACGTGGCCCAGCAGGACCTGAACATCGAACGTCTGCGCAATGAGCAGATGAAATCCGATGTTCTGCTCGCCAAGGCCAAACAGAAAGATGTGATGCAGGTGGCAATCACCACCGTATGCGGCATCGTCATTCTGTTTTTCTTTACCGTCGCCGTGAATATGCGCCGGAACCGCAACAAGGTTGCAAAGATCAATTCGGAACTGCAAACCACCGTCGATCAACTCCATAACGAGATTGATCGCCGGGAAATCATCGAACGCGATTTGGTGGTCGCCAAGGATGACGCCGAACAGGCAAATCGTCTGAAGTCGACCTTCCTGGCCACCATGAGCCATGAACTTCGTACCCCGATGAATGGTGTGCTTGGCTTCTCGAAAATCCTGTTGTCCGGTGATCTGACCACGGAACAGCGCGAGCAGGTCTCCATCATCCAGTCTTCAGGGGAATCGCTCCTGTGCCTGATCAACGATATCCTCGATATCTCGCAGATTGAGGCTGGCAAGATGAATCTGAGCAACGCAGCCTTTAACCTGCGCAACTCAGTGGAGGCCGCAACCAAGCTGCTCCAGCCAAAGGCTCAGGAGAAGGGCCTAAACCTTGCGGTTCATATCGACCCTGACCTGCCAACCCTCGTGATGGGCGATTCCGATCGGATCCGCCAGATTGTGGTGAACCTCCTCGGTAACGCCATCAAATTTACGGAGAGCGGCTCCGTGGCCGTATTCGTAGGGCGCGATGAGGACGGCGAAAACATCAAGGTCTCCGTTGTGGATACCGGCGTTGGTATCCCGTCAGACAAGGTGGAAATCCTCTTTGACCGTTTCAGCCAGGTTGATGGGTCCTCCACACGCAAGCATGACGGCTCGGGCCTCGGTCTTGCCATCTGTAAAGAGCTGACCGATGCCATGGGCGGCGCAATCGGCGTAAAAACCGAGCTGGGAGAGGGCAGTGAGTTCTTTATCTCCGTCCCGCTGGCGAATGCCGAGGAAATGGATGTGCTTCCCCGTGAGGCGCGGTCCCTGCCGAACAACAAGCGCGTTGTTGTGGTTGACGATCTTGCCATCAATCAGCGGGTCTTTGGCCTGATCCTGAACGGGATGAATGCCGAGCATGTGGATGTGGGGTGTGCGGAAGATACAATCCACCTTCTGATGAATGCCCGCAAAGCTGGTGATCCCGTTGACGCGATCATTATCTCCGATACCCTGACGACGATCCGGTCTTTTGAGCTGCTTGAAAAACTGCAACGCAACAATCTGTGCGGTGATGCCCGGATGATCTTGTCCGCCCCCGGACGGGTCGAAGAGGCAGCCATGAAAGCCATGGGCTTTGATGCGCAGATAGAGCAGCCGATCACCGATGATACGGTCTTCTCTGAACTGCGGGCCCTGATCCTCAACGAGACGGCCGTGGCGCAAGGTGATCAGGCCGCTTCAGAGGTAATCTCGCTGGCTCAGGAAGTTGCCAAAACCAAACCGTCAACGCGCCGTGTGCTTGTTGCCGAAGACAATCTTGCCAATAAGCGGTTTGTTTCTGCAGTCCTCAGCTCCTTTGACGTTGAAACCGATATCGTCATGAATGGCGCAGATGCGGTCGAGGCAGCCAAGAAGACAGCCTATGACTTGATCCTAATGGATGTGCATATGCCGATCATGAACGGTGTTGAGGCAACCAAGCGCATTCGTGCTGCCGGTCAACTGAATGCTGAAACGACCATTGTGGCGCTGACCGCTGTGACCATGCCGGGCGATCATCAACAGTTCCTCAGGGCCGGGATGGACGATGTCCTGCCCAAGCCGCTGGAATTGGCGTCGCTGCGCTCAAAGATTGCGGCAGGCCTCGACCGGTCGCAAACGCCAGCACGCACCTCGCAAGACAACAATGCGTCTGACGTTGTCGCGCCGCTGCGCCGGACTGCCGACGAATAAGACGATCACGGTCTCTCTCCGAAAGGGCTCCGGCGTTCGCGTCGGGGCCTTTTTTTTATTTCTTTTTCCGATTGGCTCTGGCGGCGCGGCGTTTGAGGTCGAGCGCCTTTTCCATCACGTGAAAAATATAGGTTTGTTCGACCACGCCGCTAAAAAGCCAGGCTTGGGGCCCGCGGGCATAGATCGTTACGTCCTGCCCGCCATGGGTTTCTGAACGCAAGGGGATTGCGGCTGGCTGTTTGAAATCGGGGTCCGTTGTTTGCGCATCAGTCAAAAGGGGGCGAGGGCTAAAGCCGTGATTGTCCTCATGCACATGCGCACCCGGTCCATTGCCATAGGCAAGCGTGGGGTAGGGTTTGCCATCAAGGGCGAGGGAAAGCCCATTTTCGTCATTAAACTGATCATAGGGCGAGCGCACGAGGCCAAGGATGTTATTGCCCTTCACCGGGTAGCCTTGCAGCGTGACGGTATGGCCGTGGTCTGCGGTTACAATAATCAGTGTGTCCCGGGCATCAGTTTTGCGAAGCGCAAGCGCAACCGCATCGGCGAAGGCTTGTGTATCCTTGAGTGCCCGCGCTGCATTCCCCGCATGGTGAGCATGATCAACCCTGCCGCCCTCAACCATCAGCACATACCCTTTTTTATTCTGGGTGAGGATGTCGATTGCCGCATCCGTCATCTCCGCGAGGGATGGCTCATTTCCGGCTTTGTTCTCGGCTGTTGAGCGATCAAGCTCGTATTGCATGTGGGAGGGTTCGAACAGGCCTAAGAGCTTCAGGTTGCCCCGCCGGTCCAGCCCTTCGAACCCGGCCCGGTCAAAGATATAGGCATGATCCGCTGACTGGTCAGTCCATTCCTGGACAAGGTTACGCCCGTCCTTGCGACGACCTTTCAGAGAGGCTTTTTCCGGGTCCGTCATCTGGCGGGGAAGGAAATTTCGCCGCCCGCCGCCCATGGCCACGTCGATGCCGTCGCCATGGCTGAACTCGATCAACTGTCGGGCGATATCAACGCAACCCGCTGCGGCGTTTTCTTCAGAGAGCAGACTATCAGCTTCCCAATTCCGGTTGGCGGCATGGGCGTACATGGTCGCCGGGGTTGCGTGGGTCAGCCGTGCGGTTGAGATGATGCCCGTGGCGAGCCCTGCCTGTTCTGCTAACTCGGCCACCGTAACAATTTCGCTGCCTTTCGAGGCTGCACAGTCATCGGTTACCACGGCGTCGGCCATGGAGATCACACCGGATTTCGTTTTTACGCCGGCGACCATGGCGGTTGCTGTGCCCGCGCTGTCAGGTGTCTGCGCATTGGTTGTGTAGGTTTTGACCATGGCAAGGTGCGGCAAAGTTTCGAACGAAAGAAAGTTTTCCTCCCCATCTTCGCCGCGGCTTTGGCCATCATAGATCCTCGCCGCTGTGATGGTTGTCGGGTCCATCCCGTCAGCGATAAAGAGGATGACATTTTTGGCGCGGCGTTTGTTGGGCTTGATCTGTGCCCGGTTTGCCATGGTGGCTTGGGCATCGTCCGTCCATTTTTGTATAAGATCATCGGCGGGCAGCGTTTGCGCGCGCGGGGCGGGCGCGAGGGCAAGGCATGCCGTGAACATTGTGGTCAGGCTCAGGGCCCGATAAGAGGCAGGGGAAAGACGACGCAGAAGGGCCATGGGGAAATCCTTGAAAACGGTTTCGGTTAACCACCATCGGTATCACTGCCTGATGACACCCATATTGCAAAGCCCGATTGACCAATTGGCACTAAGAACGCCATCCGCCCGCCTGGGGTCCCGCGCCTGGGGTCCCGCGCCTGGGGTCCCGCGCCTAGGGTCCCGCGCCCTGGGAATAGCAACTGCGCCTTACATCCTGAACTGGCGATTTCGAAAATTGAATGGTAGGCCCCCGTCGATGACACTCTCCCTCGGTCCCAACACCCTGCGCAACCGGGTTGCCGTGGCGCCTATGTCCGGCGTCTCGGATCTGGCGTTTCGGGCGGCAGCCTGGCGTGGAGGCGCCGGGCTTGTAGTGTCGGAGATGGTCGCCAGTGAAGAGTTGGTCCGCGCGCGTCCGGATGTGGTGCGCCGCGCCGAAGGGGGATGCGGGGCGGGCAGGCCTGATCCCTTCGTGATCCAGCTTGCCGGACGGGAGGCACGCTGGATGGCCGAAGGCGCAAGGCTTACTGACGCTGCTGGCGCTGATGTGATTGATATCAATATGGGCTGCCCCTCGCGGCAGGTGACGGGCGGGCTTTCCGGCTCGGCGCTTATGCGCGATCCGGACCGGGCGCTCACCCTGATTGAGGCGGTGCTGGGCGCCACGGACAAGCCGGTTACCCTGAAAATGCGGCTCGGCTGGGACCATAATCTGTTAACCGCGCCAGAGATTGCCGCCCGCGCCGAGGCAGCTGGCATTGCCATGTTCACGGTCCATGGGCGCACGCGCAATCAGTTCTACAAAGGCACCGCCGACTGGGCAGCGGTTGCGGCGACGCGTGCCGTTATTACCCGGCCCTTGCTGGTCAATGGTGATATCGAAACGCTCGCCGATGCGCGCGCGGCGCTTGCCCAATCGGGGGCCGATGGCGTGATGATCGGGCGGGCAACCATCGGTAAACCCTGGCTCGCCGGTGCCATGGCGCGCGCGCTTGAGGCCGGCGCAGCGCACCTCACCGTACCGGACCTGGCAACACAAACCCGGCAAATGATTGAGCATTACCGGGCAACGCTCGCACTTTACGGTGACCCGCTAGGAATTCGTATGGCGCGCAAACACCTTGCCGCCTTTATTGACCAACTCACCGCCTGGCTGGAACCCGCCGCCCAAAAAGCCTTGCGCCAGCAGCTGTGCACCAGCGCGAGCCCAAAGTCCGTGACCGCGGCACTGGAAGCGCTGGGCATGCGCGCGGAGGCTGGCGCAGCAGGGCATGATTCGCCCGGGTGCGCTGTCCCCG
Organism: Pseudomonadota bacterium; assembly: GCA_039819545.1. Lineage (GTDB taxonomy): Bacteria > Pseudomonadota > Alphaproteobacteria > Caulobacterales > Parvularculaceae > CALLPQ01. The sequence goes on from JBCBRS010000005.1 coordinate 65,777, forward strand.
CTTAAGCGCACAAGCAATAGAAATGCGCCATTCGGGCAACATTTTGTGTTGATTTAAGGCAACAAAACGGTGACGATGCACTATCGTCGGTCATCCATGCGCGTGAGAAGCAGCATCTTCTCGCACAGGGCAGCGCGAAATTGACCGGAACAGGCCGAACCAGGGCAGTGCACAGCATTTATGATCATGTTGGCAATAAATAGCGTTACAGCGACATCCGGCTCGCCCCGGGCAAGACCGTTGCGCGCCGACACCGCCGAAACCCGGGGCTTTGCGCGTTGGGCGCAATCAAATCTGGTGGCTGCGCTTGTCTCCATGGTCGCGATTTTCAGCGCCTTTATGTCCACCTGGTTTTTGCTCTCGCCGGGCGTGGAGACGACTGACCGCAATATTCTGATTGGCGTTGTCATCGGCAATATTGCCGTTGCCGGTGTGTTGTTCTTGCTTGTGGGCTCACGCATCCTGCAGGTCTGGTCGGAGCGGCGAAATCAGCTCGCTGGCTCGCGCATGCATATGCAGCTTGTGTGGCTATTTTCAGCGGTGGCGGTTGTGCCCGCCATCATTGCGTTTCTGTTTGCCTTTTCGATCCTCCAGACCAGCCTCAATGATGTTTTCAGTAAACGGATCGATACCTACCTGAATACAGCGCGTGAGATTGCCAATGGTCTTGTGGAGACCGTTGTCTTTGATTTCAGGAATGATCTTGCGAACGCTGCCTCCGATATCGCGCGGAACGAGCAAGCCAATATTGGATTTGACCGCACGCCGGTGAGTTTCCGCGAATATCTTGGACTGCAACTCAAAGCGCGAGAGTTTTCGGCGCTTTATCTTCTTGATGGCAACCGCACGGTGATCGCCCGGCTTGTGGCTGATGATCAGGGTGAGGCAACTTTTGGTCTGCCGGAAAAAACAGTGTTTGATCAGCTCGATGCCCGCGCTGCAGCCCTCGATGGTGATGCCGCGGCCCAGATCAATCCGGCAATCTCCAGCTTTAACGCTAATGATCAGCGCAAGCTTGATTTCTGGCGCGGGATCATCAAGCTACCGGTTTATGATGGCGGTTATCTTGTGGCCTATAAGCCAATCCTGCCAGCGGTTTCCCAGCGTTTGCGCACCGTACGCGCGGCGAGCGCTGACTGGGAAGAGGCGGTACAGGGTCGCCGCCGGGTCGAGCGTGTGTTTGTTGCTGGCTATATCATCCTGGCCCTGACGATTTTGTTTGCAGCGATCTGGGCAGCGCTTAGCGCAGCAACGCGGATTGTAAACCCGGTGAGCCGTCTTGTGGGTATGGCAGACCGTGTTTCGGCGGGAGATTTGTCGGCCCGCGTTGCATTGAAAAAACACGATGGGGAAATTGGCGCGCTTTCCCAATCCATGAACAATATGGCCTCCCAGCTGCAGACCCAGCGCAATGACCTTATTGAAACCAATAAACGGTTTGACCGGCGCCGCCGCTTTACCGAGGCGGTTCTCTCCGGGGTGTCGGCGGGCGTCTTGGGTGTGGGGGCCGATGGGCGGGTGACCATTGCGAATTCGTCAGCCGGTGATCTTTTTGACCGGTCGTCAAACCGGCTGATTGGCGAACCGCTCCTTGATATTGCCCCGGAATTGGCACCCCTTTTTTCGCGCGCGCAGGCTGCACCCGATGACGCGGTTCTGGGCGGCGCAGCCCCGTCGCCGGAGGTTGGGGGTCAGGTTGATTTCACCCGCGATGGGCGCAATGCAACCTTGAATGTGCGCATCGTGCGCGATGATACGGGCGGCGAGGGATCCTTCGTCGTGACGCTCGACGATATCACCCAGTTGATCTCCGCACAGCGTAATGCCGCCTGGGGGGATGTGGCCCGGCGCATCGCCCACGAGATCAAAAACCCGCTCACACCGATCCAGCTGTCGGCGGAACGCCTGCAACGCAAATATCAGGGCGAGGTTACCTCCAACCCGGAAGTCTTTGCCAAATGCACCGACACGATCATTCGCCAAGTCAACGATATTGGCCGCATGGTTGATGCGTTCTCGTCTTTCGCGCGCATGCCCGCACCGGAAATTGCACAGGAGGATGTCCGCGAGCTTGCCCGCTCGGCGCTTTTCCCGCAGCGCGTTTCCTTCCCTGAAATCGAGTTTTCGACATCCTTCCCCGAAGACCCCGTCATGGTGTCGTGCGACGGACGGCTAATCGTTCAGGCGCTGACCAACCTTGTTAAGAATGCAGCGGAATCCGTCACCGCGCGGATCGCGCGCGCGGGTGAAAGCGAGGCCGAAACGGCCATCACACCGGGACGTATCCTCGTGCGGGTAGACACATCGGCACCCGTTAAACGGGTGAAAAATGCCGATGGCATGACGCTGACCCTGATCGCATTAGACATTATCGATAATGGCATCGGCCTGCCCAAGGCGGACCGGCACCGGCTCGTGGAGCCTTACATGACGACCCGCGACAAGGGCACGGGGCTTGGCCTCGCCATCGTGAAAAAGGTCGTTGAGGACCATGGCGGAACCATGAGTTTTGCCGATGACACAACGCTTGGCGATCGGGGCGGCGCACGCATTACGCTGACCTTGCCGTTGGCTGAAGGGGCCGCATCGGCACAGCGCGCGCCGCATAAAGGCGACATGGGCACGGCGGGCAAGACAACAATTCAGGCTGCAGAATGAGCAGAAGTATTTCGGCTTTGGGGTTTCAACAACGGACGGGCCGCTGGCCCACCGCGACAGCGTACAGGGTGTGTTAAATGGCGATCGACGTTTTAATCGTAGATGACGAACTTGATATCCGCGAACTGGTTTCGGGTATCCTTGAAGATGAGGGGTTTGAACCGCGCACGGCGGCCAACTCCGACGACGTATTCGACGCCATAGCGGTGCGGGTGCCTTCGCTCATTATTCTTGATGTCTGGCTTCAGGGCTCGGCCATGGATGGCATTGAGATCCTCGAAAGCCTGAAAAAGACGCATCCTGATCTGCCGGTCATTGTGATCTCCGGGCACGGTACGATTGAGACGGCCGTCGCTGCGATCCGCAAAGGCGCGTATGACTTTGTGGAAAAGCCCTTCCATGCCGACCGTCTGGTGCTCGCCGTCAACCGCGCGCTGGAGGCGACGCAACTGCGCCAGGAAAACACCGAGCTTAAAGGTCGGATGCCCAATTGGGGGCTGGTGGGCAGTTCGGCGCTGGTGGCCAATCTCCGCAATGTAATCGACCGGGTCGCGGATTCGCGCTCGCGGGTCTTGATCTCCGGCCCGCCCGGTTCGGGCAAAGAGACCATTGCCCGTCTCCTCCATGATGCCTCATCACGGGCCAAACGCCCTTTTGTCATCGCGAGCGCAGCGCTTATCGCGCCGGAGCGGATGGAAGAAGAGCTCTTCGGCTCGGAGAATGAGGATGGTGAGCTGCGCTCCATCGGGCTGATGGAACGGGCCCATGGCGGCACCTTGATGTTTGACGAGGTCGGCGACATGCCGCTGGAGACCCAGGCTAAAATCCTGCGGGTCCTGGTTGATCAGCGCTTCAAGCGGATTGGCGGCACGCGCCCGGTTGAGGTTGATGTGCGGATTGTCTCCACGACCTCACGGAACCTGCTGGCCGAAGCGGGCACGCCGAAGTTTCGAGAAGACCTCTTCCATCGGCTCAATGTCGTGGGGATCCAGACCCCGCCGCTCGCCGATCATCGCGAAGATATCCCCTCACTGGTGACGTATTTTGTGGATCGGCTTGCGCGCACCCACGGGCTGCCGAAACGTGGCTTTACCTCCGATGCCATCGCAGCGCTCCAGACCTATCAATGGCCGGGTAATGTGCGCCAGCTGCGCAACATTATTGAGCGCACGCTCATCCTTGCCGACCGTGACCGCCAGGGCGATGTGGCCTGTGATGAACTCCCGTCCGAGGTCACCGATACCGGGTTTTCGGTCTCGTCGGGCGCGGGCATGGAGCAGATTATTGCAATGCCCCTGCGTGAGGCGCGCGAGCGGTTTGAACGCGAATATCTTGTCACACAAATCAGCCGGTTTGGCGGCAATATCTCGCGCACCGCCTCGTTTATCGGGATGGAGCGCTCCGCACTGCACCGTAAATTAAAGGCGCTGGGCGTAAGCAACAGCAATACTGGCGCGCAAGCCCCGAAAAGCGATGAAGCCGCGCAGCAACCAGCACCGGTTTAGCACAGAGCTGGGGCGCAGTTCCGAAAGGGGCGATCATCGAGCCATCCCCGGGACGCAACCAAAGCCTATTGCCCCGCGTGACGCACGGCGTTAACCCTCGCGCTGTAGGTAAAAGACCCATGCAGGTTACGAGCACCATCACAGACAGGATAAGGCGATGCGGGTGATCGTCTGCGGCGCGGGGCGTGTGGGCTACGGTATTGCCCGGCGTCTGTCGCGCGAAGGCAATGATGTCATCGTGATTGATCAGTCGAAAGAGCTGGTCCGCGACATTGGTGAGCGCCTTGATGTGCGCGGGGTTGTGGGCAATTGCTGTTACCCCGATGTGCTGGCCGAGGCCGGCGCGCGTGATGCCGATATGATTATCGCGGTGACCTTGTCTGACGAGGTCAATATGATCACCAGTCAGATTGGCCACACACTCTTTGGCATCCCCACAAAAATCGCGCGGATCAGGGCGCAAGGCTATCTCGATCCGAAATATTCCGACCTTTTTAGCCGCAATCATTTGCCCATTGATGTGATCATCTCTCCAGAACTCGCGGTCAGTGAGGCGATCATGCAGCGCATGATTACGCCCGGCGCGTTTGATGTGGCCTCATTTGTGGACGGCAAGGTCTGGGCGGTGGGCGTTAAGTTGAATGACGATTGCCCGGTGGTCGATACCCCGCTTGACCAGCTCTACGACCTGTTTCCCGACTTGAAGGTGACCATCGTGGCGATCCGCCGGGCGGGGAAAATCTGGCGGGCCCATGGCAGCGATCAGCTTGATGCGGGCGATCAAATCTTTTTGGTGGGCGAGCGCGAGCAGATCCCCCGCGCGCTTGATATTCTGGGGACCGCAGTCAGCCGGGCCCGGCGGATCATCATTATTGGCGGCGGCAATATCGGGCTGAATGTGGCACGGGGGCTGGAGGGGCTTGGCTCCATGAAAATTCGCCTGATCGAGGAAAATCGAAAGCGCGCTGAGTACATTGCCGAGCGTCTCGAACGCACCATCGTCCTGCAAGGCGATGGGCTCGACCGGACCTTATTGCGCGAAGCGGGCGTGGCTGATGCAGACACGGTGATCGCACTGACCAATAATGACCAGGTCAATATTCTGGCCTCGGTGGTGGGAAAAAAGGAGGGCGCGCGGCGGGCCCTGACGCTCGTCAATGAGGAGGATTACAGCGCTGTTGGCGACGCGGTGGGTATTGACCGCACCATTGACCCGCGCGCCACCACGGTGTCCTCGATCCTCCAGCATATTCGAAAAGGCCGAATTAAAGGGCTCTACTCTCTTTTTGATGGCAGTGCAGAGATCATTGATGCCGTTGCCCTTGAAACCTCACCGCTGGTTGGCAAACCGTTGTCCGAGGCAGGCTTGCCAGATGGCGTGATTGTGGGAGCCATTTATCGCGACGGCGAGGTCATCATCAATCAGCCCGATTTTGTGGTGCAGGCGGGTGATCGCATCGTCCTGATGGCTTTACGCGAGCATGTGCGCGCGGTGGAACAGATGTTCCGCGTCAGCGTGGAATATTTCTAGCCCATGGGATTTGCCAGTATTTTGCGGGTGCTGGGCGTCGCGCTCGGCTATCTGGCGCTGGGCATGTTGGTCCCCGTAGGCTTTGGCCTGATCAATGGTCTTGCCGGTATCGGCAGTTTTCTGTTCGCTTTTGTGGTTAGCCTTATCGGGGCTGGCGGCCTGATCATTGCGACGGGCAATCAACGCCCGGCCACGGATTTCCGCGGCGGGATCATGATTGTGTTCCTGTGGTGGGTTATTGCGCCATTCTTCGGGATGCTGCCCTTTATTCTTGATGGCTATGGTCCTCTGGAGGGGCTTTTTCTTGCCGTCTCTGCGCTGACCACGACCGGCGCCCTCCTGTCGCGCGATGCTCTTGTGGCCGCACCGTTGCACCATCTGTGGTTTGCCCTCATGCAATGGCTGGGCGGTATTGTGTCCATTGCCATTGCCGCGTCGATCACTGTTCGCCCTGTGTTCTTTGGCGTTGAGACCGTGCAATTGCCTTTTTCCCGGGGGGAGCGCGATTCTTATCTGCGGTCCTTGCGGCTGGCTTTCTATGCCTTTATCGGCACCTATGCGATCCTGACGTTTCTATGCTTTTTTATATTAAAGGCCAATGGCTTGGATGACTTTGATGCGGGGATACTTTCGCTATCAACGCTTAGCTCCGGCGGGCTATCCGGGACGCGCGAGGGCCTGGCCGAGTATCCCTTATGGACCAGTGAATTGCTGTTTCCGTTCGTCCTGCTGTCAGGCACCAACTTTCTGTTGATTGCGTTTGCCGTCCGCGGTCAATGGAAAAAGGTCAGCGACGTTGAGACCGAAACGCTGCTCGCCATGATTGCGGGCGTGGGCATGCTGCTCTGGGTGCTCACGGGTGCAGGCGATGTGGATCGGTTGCTGTCGCAGTTTTTTAACGCGGCCTCCCTTCTGACCACGAACGGGATTTTTCTAGGCGAAACGCCGCCGCTGGCGGTTGCGGCGGTGGCCGCCCTGATCGGCGGGGCGGCAGTTTCCACGGCAGGGGGGCTGAAGGTTTTGCGTTGGCTTGTGATCATCAGACGCGGACGCGAGGAGGTGCGCCGCTTGATCTCCCCGAATATTGTGCAGGGAAATATCCCGATTGCTGAGGAGTTTGGCGTCTGGATGCATTTTCTGGTGTTCACGCTTGTGCTCGGCGTCATGATGCTCATCCTTACTGTGGGCGGCGCCCGGTTTGATTTGGCTGCGGCGGCGGCGGCTGGGGCGCTGTCCAACACTGGGCCCTTATTGGGGCTCGCGCAGGGGGCCACGGGCAATTATGGTGGGTTTGGCCCGGCGGCACAGCTGAGCCTGATGGTCGTGATGATCCTGGGGCGGATTGAGGCGGTGGCGGCACTGGTCCTTCTGAACCGGGCATTCTGGCGCAGCTAACGAAGAAAAGGACGATCCCATGGCCCGCATTGCCTATGCCAATGGCCACTATGCCCCGATCACTGCGCCGGTTATTCAGCTTGAGGATCGCGGTTACCAATTCGCTGACGGAGTGTATGAGGTCTGCCTAGTGGTAGACGGCGCGCTATGGGACGCCGATGGCCATTTTGCCCGTTTGGAGCGCTCATTAGAGGCGCTGCAGATCAACTATCGCGTCCATCGCGGTGTGATCGAAACCGTAATGCGCGAAGTCATGCGCCGGAATCGGCTGAAGAGCGGGCTTGTCTATCTGCAGGTCACGCGGGGGGCGGCGAGCCGTAATCATCATTTCCCGGGACCACAAACCCCGCCGGTTCTGTCCATCACGGCAAAAGCCTATGACCTTGCCGCCAATGACCGCTTAGCTGCCAAGGGCGTTGCGGCGGTGAGCGTGGAGGATATTCGCTGGGGCCGGGTGGACATTAAATCGATCTCGCTCCTGCCCAATGCGTTGGCCAAGCAGACTGCAAAGGCGGCGGGCGCGTTTGAGGCTGTTCTCCTGCGTGATGGATGCGTGACGGAGGGCGCCTCTACCAATGTGTGGATTGTCGATAACGCCGGGGCGCTGCTCACCCACCCCCGTGGTAATCGCATCCTTGGCGGGATCACCCGTCAAAGCGTGATCGAGGCGGCGCGGATGATGCAAATACCTGTCATCGAAAAAGCGTTCTCGCTCGATGAGGCACGCGGTGCGGCGGAAATGTTTGTCACCTCCGCCACGAGCCTCGTCATGCCGGTTGTAAGCCTTGATGGCAAAACAATTGGGCCGGGAAAGCCGGGGCCAATGGCGACAAAATTGCGCGCTGCCTACAAAACTGTTGCTGCCCCGGCGGACGCTTCCTAAGTCTTGCGGACGAGGCAGCACTGTCACCAAATCTGCCGGATCGCATTTTATTTTGCGTTGCAGCGTAAATCCGCTAGAGTTTTGGGCAAGATAGATAAACAGTGCGCCATCACTCGACTTCAATAGAATGACAAGTTTTGACAAATGAACGAGAAAAAACAAAACCTTCAAGATGTTTTCCTGAACCATGTCCGTAAAGAAAAAGTGCCCGTCACGGTCTTCCTGGTGAATGGCGTAAAACTGCAAGGCATCGTGAACTGGTTCGACAACTTTTGCGTTCTCCTGCGCCGGGATGGCCATGTTCAGCTTGTCTATAAGCACGCCATTTCCACGGTCATGCCCTCACAGCCGGTGAATTTATGGGATGGCGAAGACGCAGGCTGACTGCGCGCCAGTCAGATGGGACGTCTGGTGGGACGGTCTGGTGGAACGGTCTGGCCGGTTTGTCGGCGTCATAGCGGTCCCTCTATCTGTGTATTTGTGCTATGACTGGCGTTATGGACTCTGCGTTTGTTCTTCATCCTTTATTGCTGCGTCATCAAGATCAGGACCTTGCCCCCGACCTGCGCTCAGCTGACGGTGCGCTTGACGAAGCTGTAGGGCTCGTGGCGGCCATTGGTCTTGCGGTGACCCACGCGGAGATTGTGTCGATCACCAGGCCTCGGCCCGCAACCTTGTTTGGGACGGGCAAACTCGATGCGCTGCATGTCCAGATTGAGGCCGAGGAAAGCCCGCCGGCAGTTGTGGTGGTCAACGGCGCCCTCACCCCCGTTCAACATCGCAATCTGGAAAAAGCCCTCGCGGTAAAGGTGCTTGATCGAACGGCGCTTATCCTTGAAATTTTTGGGGCCCGTGCCCAAACCCGCGAGGGTCGCCTGCAAGTTGATCTGGCCCATCTGACCTACCAACGCTCCCGCCTTGTGCGGTCCTGGACACACTTGGAGCGCCAGCGTGGCGGCGCGGGTTTTCTAGGCGGTCCCGGAGAGCGCCAGATTGAGTCGGACCGCCGGGTGCTGGCCGACAAGATTGTGCGCCTGCGCCAAAAACTTGAAGATGTGCGGCGGACCCGAAACCTCCAACGTAACCAGCGCAAGCGCGCTCCCCAGCCAGTGGTCGCCCTCGTGGGGTACACCAATGCCGGGAAATCGATGCTGTTTAATCGCGTGACGCGGGCTAGCGTCCAAGCCGAAGACCTTCTTTTTGCGACGCTCGATCCCACCATGCGGGCGGTAAAGCTGCCGTCGGGTCAAAAGATCGTTCTGTCCGATACTGTGGGCTTTATTTCGCAACTGCCAACGCAGCTTGTTGCTGCCTTCCGCGCCACGTTAGAGGAGGTGCTTGAGGCAGACCTCATCATCCATGTGCGCGATTGTGCTCACCCCGATAGCGATGCACAGCGGCGCGATGTTCTTTCGGTGCTGCAGGATTTAGGGGTGATTGGCGGCGAGGAGGCCCAGCGGCCCTATATTGAGGCGCTCAATAAGATCGATCTCCTTGACGAGGACGACCGGTTCGTGGCCGCAAGAGCCGCCCGGATTAGCCACGACCAGGCGGTGAGCGACCCCGATGATCCGGTTCGGGTGGCAATTTCTGCCCAAGAGGGGGAAGGGCTGGACCTTCTTTTCGAACAAATTGATCGGTTTCTGACGGCCCACCGCCTGACCTATGAGGTGCTGGTGCCGGTTCAGAACGGGGCAGCACGGGCGTTCCTGTTTGCCCAGGGCGATGTCCTCAACGAAGACACGCGTGCCGCTGGCCAGCATATTTGCGTCAGGCTTAGCGAGAAAAATGCTGGGCAATTTCAAGAGCAGTTCAAGCTCTTTCTTACCGAAGTCGTCTCTCAGGAAAGAAATTTTCTGCAAGCGTAATCAATGGCTAGTCGAATTAATCTATCACGATATTTGAGGCATAAAATAGCCGAGGACGGGGACGCAAAAGCCAGCAAAACAAAGCGCGGGGCCAAAGCGGATTTCCTGCGTCGCAGAGAGGGGTTTGCCGCGGGCTGACACCAGCAAAAAGGCGAGGGCGCTGAGGGAACTGAGCAGGACCACAGGCGCAAGCACGGGCCAACCGAACCAGGCCCCAATGGCCGCGAGCAATTTGGCATCTCCCAATCCTAAACCATCATGGCCACGCAACGCGCGGTAGCCGAGCGCAACCGCCAGAAAGACGCCGCCGCCAACCCCCGCGCCAACGCCAGCATCGGCGAGGGGGACAAATCCGTCCCCGAGAGCGTTAAACCCAAGGCCAAATCCAAGGAGTGGCAAAGTCAACCCATCGGGGAGAAAGCCGGTGCGCGCATCAATGGCACCAAGGGCTATAAGACAGAACCCGTACGCCGCGAAAGCGGCCCCGGTGGGCGTCGCGCCGAAAAGCGCAAAGCCAGTGACCGCCACCAGCGCGCCGAGGCCCTCAACCACCGGATAAAGAGGCGAAATGACCGCCCCGCAATCGCGGCACCGCCCCCGCAACAGGAAGAAACTGATCAACGGAATATTGTCCCAGCTGCGGATTTGTGCGCCGCACGATGGGCACCGCGAGCGCGGGCCGAACCCGTGGCGTTGTGATGCCGGGTCTTGAAGGCCCCACCAATAGGGACCCCGGTGAATGACCACATTCACAAAGCTGCCAAGCACCAGTCCCAGGACGATGACAAAAGCGAGGATCATGGCCTGCTCTTCTGCGGGCGCCTGATTATTGTGACGATTTCTATACACACCATCATGGGCCTTCATTGACGGGAATCAGGCGCTCCGGCAATGGGCCGGCACCGGGATCGTGAAGCCTTTTTTGGGTGCCCGGTGCGGGCTCATGGGCTTCAGGCGCGGCGATAACCGTTCATCGGCGAGGTTTCTAGCTGAAAAGCAGTGGGTGATTTTTACAACACGAGCAAAGTCTCGTATTTTTATTGAAAGGAAAAAGGCGATTTTTGTGAGCATTTGCGCACCTGTTGCGCAGCATTTGCCCCACATCCGGTCCCCCATCCGGTATTGTGCCGAGTGGTCACAAAACTGATAAATTAAGTTCACAACGGCGTCATGCAGAACACTTAGCAGCCCCCCATCTTTGGACGCCGCGACGTTTTCGCGTGTTTTACCTGTGGGGCTGTCACATGAACCTTCCGTCTTCTCTTCGGTCACTTCTATTCGCTTCCAGCGCAATCGCTTTGCTTGCGGGTTGCTCTGGGTCTGAAATTTCATCACCCGGCGAGGGCTCCTTTATCGGTACACCGCCCGGCGGTGGTGGCGGCGGCCCAACAACACCTGGGCCTATGGGCATGGATTTGACCTTTGGCGGCTGCCCCGGGGGCACCACGGCGGCAACCATTCCGGGCTCTGACGTGACGGCGTGCCGGGTTATTGTTGACCCCACATCGGGCGCGCTTCTCGGCCCCGTGACGTTGACGGCCTCTGCGTCTGAACCGCGGACATACTTCTTCGAACAGGCAACCTTCGTAGGTACCGATGATGGCCCCACACCGGGCGCACTGGGCGGTACATCGGCAACGCTGACCATTCAGGGCGGTGCGCAGGTTGCCTTTGTTGGGTCCACCGACTTCCTGACTGTCAACCGGGGCTCACAAATTGTCGCCACAGGGTCTCCGTTGGCACCAATTTCTCTCACCTCTGATGAGGATATCGTTGATGACGGTATCGCCAATGACAGCCAGGGCGCAGCCCGCGGTCAGTGGGGTGGCCTGATCATCAATGGCCGGGCGCCCATTAACTCCTGCGCCGACCCCTCCATGCCCGCAACCTGTGAAACAACGGGTGAAGGCGGAACGGGTTCTTACGGCGGTGACAACCCCAATGACAGCTCCGGTACTCTTAACTATGTGCGGGTGCAGTATGCCGGGTTTGAAATAACACCCGATAATGAGCTGAACGGTATTGCTTTCCAGGGCGTTGGCAACGGCACCGATGTGGACTTTATTCAGGTGCATAATAATGACGATGATGGCGTCGAGTTCTTTGGCGGTACGGTCAATGTTCGCCACGTTGTTCTGACCGGTGTTGACGATGACGCGCTCGACTGGGTCTCCGGCTGGAATGGCTCGGCCCAGGATATTCTCGTGATCGGCTCCGGCGTTGGCGACAATGGTTTTGAAGGAGACAACAATTCTTCAGACAATAATGTGACGCCGCGCTCCAACCCGATGATTTCAAACTTCACCCTCGTTGGTGGGCCAAGCGAAGACCTCGGCATGCAAATCCGCGAGGGTACCGCCGGTGTCTTTATCAACGGTATCGTCACGGGCTGGGAAGATGGCTGTCTCGACATCGATGATCAGGCAACGTTCGACCAGATCGATGGTTCAGCAACGATCGACCAGGGCGGCACGGACCTTCAGATTTCTTCGGTCTTTTTCTCCTGTGCCACGGCATTTGATGATACCGCTGGCGACCCGATCGACATTGAGGCCACCTTCCAGGGTATCACCGTGGGGACCAGCACGCTGTCCATGAACACGCTGCCCGGTGCCAACGAACAGGCGGTTGCGGCGATTGATGCAGCAACCATTGGCGCCCCGGCACTGGTAACCGAGAACTTTATTGGTGCGTTTGAGCCAGGCCTCTTGCCTCAGGAAACATGGGCCTTCGGCTGGACCGTACCCGGCTCTGTCTTTGATCAGGGCGCGTGCCCAAGTCACCCGAACGTGACCGACATCACGGCCTCATCAAACCTGCCAGTGCCGGTATCCGGTGGCCGGGTATGTGAGGTAAACGGCACGATCACCCAGGATCTTTCTCTAACGCCATTTAACACCTTCGTCCTGCGCGGCGCCGTGTTTGTGGGTGCTGATGTCGGTTCTGACGTGAACAACCCCGACTCAGACGGTATTCCAGCCGTCATGTCGATCGCGGGCGGCACGCAAGTGATCGGTCAGTCACCCACAGACTTCCTGGTGGTGAACCGGGGCTCGCAGCTGCGGGCAACGGGTACGCCAGCTGCTCCGATTGTCTTTACCTCTGACGAGGATGTTCTTGGTTCAAACACCGGCAGCGAACGTGGCCAGTGGGGCGGCTTGATCATCAATGGCCGCGCCCCGATCAACTCCTGTGCGAACCCGGCTGACCCGGCAACCTGCGAAACAACAGGTGAGGGCGGTACAGGGTCCTATGGCGGGAATGCGCCGAACGATGACTCCGGCATCCTGAACTATGTGCGCGTGCAGTATGCGGGCTTTGAAATTACGCCCGACAACGAGCTCAACGGCATCGCCTTTCAGGGCGTTGGTGACGGCACGGAAGTGGACTTCATCCAGGTTCACAACAATGACGACGATGGCGTCGAGTTCTTCGGCGGTACCGTTGATGTCAGCCACGTGGTGCTCACCGGTGTTGACGATGATGCGCTCGACTGGGTCTCCGGTTGGGACGGTTCGGCACAGTTCGTGATCATTGCTGGCTCGGGTGTTGGTGATAACGGGTTTGAAGGCGACTCAAACTCCTCAGACAACAACGTGCTGCCACGCTCGAACCCCACCATCTCCAACTGGACGGCCATTGGGGCGGACAGTGAAGACCTCGGCATGCAAATCCGCGAAGGAACAGCCGGTACGTTCCTGAACGGTGTCGTCACCGAGTGGGATGATGGCTGTCTTGATATTGATGATCAGGCAACATTTGACCAGTTGAACGCGTCCACAACATTGACGCCAGGTGCGACTGACCTGCAGTTCGTGGGTCTGTTCTTTAGCTGTGACGGCGGCTCGCTCGTCGATTTCACCGACAGCAATGGCAATGTTGACGAGCCAATCACGGACATTGCGCAGCTGCCAGGCATCACCGAAGGCACCAGCACATTGACCGCGGGCGCTGGCTTTACCGCGACGATTGTTAATGGTGCCAATGAAAACGCCATCACGCCAATCGACGGTACGGCGGTTGATCCAAACCTTGTAACCACCACGCGGATCGGCGCCATGAGCGATGCCGATGACCTGTGGTTCGTGGACTGGACCTTCCCGGGCAGCCTCTAGGCGATGAAAGCCGTCAGGCCCGCTCCCATGGCGCGGGCCTGACCTTTTTTGTGACTTGTTGATTGAACGGCCCTTTTGCGGGCCATACCTTTGAAGGTGATATTATGGGGCGGCTATCCTCCTTTTCCCTCTCCCTGCTGATGACATCCGTTGCGTTGCCATTCAGTGCTGCAGCGCAGGACACAGGGATTGAGTTTGATGACGAGATCATCGTCCGTGGTGTGAACATTCCCGATGAAAAGCGGGCCACGGCAGAAATCTCAAACGTCTTGACCGACGTGAAACTACAGCGAACAGGTGATGCTGATATTGCCGGCGCGCTGCGCCGGGTTACCGGTCTTTCGTTAAGCCAGGGCAAGTTCGTCGTGGTGCGCGGCCTGAACGAGCGCTATTCAAACCTGACGTTGAACGGCTCACCACTGCCAAGCCCGGAGCCTTTGCGCCGGGTGGCACCGCTTGATCTCTTTCCGACGTCTATTGTCAGTAACGTTTTGGTTCAGAAGACATTTTCGCCGGAATATTCCGGTGAATTTGGTGGCGGGCTGATCGAACTGCGGACCAAGGCGGTTCCCGATGAGAGCTTCCTTGAGCTGAAAACCTCCATCGGTCTTGATCTTGTGACCACGGGCAGTGATGGCCTGACCTATGATGGTGGTCAGCGCGATTTCCTCGGCTTTGACGATGGTATCCGGAACTTCCCTGACCCGCTGGAAGCTGCTTTTGCGGCCAATCCAGGTGTTGCGGTTACAGCGGACAATTTCTCTGAGACCGACATCCGCACCATCGGTGCATCGTTTCCGAATTCTGCCCTGCGGGTGGTGCAAGATGACGCGACACCGCCTAACCACGGGTTCAACGTGGCTGCCGGCACAAGCCGCGATCTCAACAGCGATGTCCGTGCCGGGATCGTCGGTAACCTCGGTTATTCGCGGAATTTCCAGACCAAGATTGGTCAACAGGGCGACGCCGCCGTCGACGGGAACACCGGCGAAGCGTCGGTTCGGAACTCCGACTTTGACTTTGAAAGTCTCACCGAAACCGTGCTGCTTAACGGTCTTGTGGCCGCCGGTCTTGAGGTGGGCGACAATCATGAATTCAACCTCACCGGTATCTTCTTGCGCAAAACGCAAAAAGAAGCGCGCGAGCGGGTCGGGATCGAAGAGCTTTCTTTTGGTGGCTTTGACGAGATCTTTATCACCAACATCGAATTTTTTGAAAACCAGGTCTGGTCCCTTCAGGGCAGCTCTGACCACGTTTTTGATAATCTGGGTGGCCTGAGCATTAAGCCTCGGGTTGCTTATTCTGAAGCGTTCCGTGACGCACCGTTCGAGACGGAATTCACGTATGTGCGTGATGCGAACACCTTCACGACGCCGAACAATCAACTCCAGGAATTTCGCTCGGCCATTGGCCTCGACTCCAGTGCGTCCGAGGGTGCGTTTGGTGTGCGGTTTTCCAAGGTTGAGGACACCAGTTTTTCAGCCGGTGTCGACCTGAACCTGCCGCTGACCTTGTTCGATCGTCAGCATGAATTCAAGTTCGGTTATGCGTACACGGATAATGAGCGTGACTATCGCTTGCGCCGGTTTGGCTTCCGCAACGAAACGGGCCTGGTTGACACGGATCCACTTTTCTTCCAGCGGATCGATTTCCTGCTGGCTGATCGCAACATCGGGGAGCAGGGCGGCTTCGAACTCGCTGAATTCCCGGATGATTTCCAGCCACAGGCTTACCAAGGCTCTCTGACCATTCACGGTGCCTATGCCGGGCTTGATCTGGAACTGGGCGACTTTATTCGCTTGTCCGCCGGTGTGCGCTATGAGCAGTCTGAGCAGTTGGTTGATAACTTCTCCATTGCTGCCTCTTCATCGCTGAATGCCGGTGCCAATGGTGGTAATCCAGCCTGTCCGGGTACGAATGAAAGCTGTATCGACGAAGACTATTTCCTCCCAGCGGTCACAGCCACGTGGAACTTTGCCGATAACCTACAATTGCGCGGTGCATTCTCGCAAACCATTACGCGGCCGCAGTTTCAGGAGCTTGGCGCGGCGTTCTTTACGGATACCGACCGCGATATCTCGGTTTTTGGTAACCCGTTCCTTGTGAATACGGAAATCAATAACTTCGACGCGCGGCTGGAATGGTACTTTGGCCGGGAGCAATTCCTGACCATCGGTGGGTTCTACAAAGACCTGACCAACCCGATTGAGGAAAGCTTTATTGCTTCGGGTGATGACATCAACGTCTCCTACATCAACGCACCGTCGGCTGAGCTTTACGGCATCGAGTTTGAGTATGAACAACGGTTCTTCATGGAAGACCTCGTTGGTCAGAACAGCTTCATCGGTCAAAAGGACCTTGTCATCGGTACCAATCTCACCTGGTCTGACTCAGAAGTCAGTGCTGATGGTACGGTGACGTTCCCGGTCTTTGGCGGCAACATTGGCGCGCGGGAAGTTGATGCTTCGAATTTCGTTGCCGAGGGCCGTCGCCTGCAAGGTCAATCCGAGTGGATCGTCAATGGTCAAATTGGTTTTGAAGACGAAGAAGCCCGCAGCCGCGCCTTCCTCTTAGTCAATTGGAGTTCTGCGCGGATCCGTCAGGTTGGTCTCTTGATCGGCGCGGGTCAGGTGCCTGATGCCGTTGAACGCTTGCCGGTCACCCTCGACTTTGTTTACGCCAAGGAATTCGAATTTGCTGGCACCGATGGCTGGCAGATCGAAGCCAAGGTTCAGAACATTCTTGGCGACAATTACAATACCACGGCCCAGGGCACCAATGGCACGGTGGTGCCGATTGATGTCTACGACCTCGGCCAGGTCTTTAGCGCGAGCCTGACCAAACGGTTCTAGGTCCTGCTGGTGCCGTCTATCCTGTTAGCGGGTGGCGGGTCGCATGGATGAACGAATGGTAAAGCGCCCGGTTCGACGACCGGGCGTTTTTCGTTTTTGCCAATTTAGGTGATCTGCGCACCCTATGGGCCCGGAATGCTGAAGAGTGGTGTTCCGTGACGCGGGCATTTCTGGCCTGATTTTCAGGCCGAAAGGCCCATAGCGGTCACAAACTGGTGAAAACCGGTGCACAAACGCACAGAGGGCCGATCCGCGTTGGCAAGGGGGTATGGACGGGCTAGGGTCCCGTAGAACGGGAGAGGATATGCGTGCCACCCGCGCGATGGAGCCTTCGGCTAGATCATCAGAGCCCTGCCAGAAGGCGGCGAAGGCTGGCCCGATTTTGCGGATTTAGTAACGGTTCTGTCCTATATTTGCACAAGGTGTGTGGGAGAATGCGCACCGAATAAGGGGGCCAGCCCCTGATAGCGTTAATCGAAGCTGGCATGTTGGTAAGAAATTGGGACACCGGTTCGAAAACATGTCCATGGTCTCGGCAAAGATGGGAGATACGCGCACGCCATCGTCTGGCCCGTCGCCGCGTGCCGCATTGCCTGGCGCGTCCGCTGCGCCTTCGCCGCGCGCTGCCACACCACAAAATGCTCCGTCCGAGGGAGCCCATCGTCCGGCAAACACGCGGCGTGCCGGCAGTGGCCCCGTCGCCAATCTGCCGGTCCTGCGTCATATCTCTGTGCGTCTTGCAACAATAATCGCACAGCTTTTCTTTCTCGCGCTTACGGCCTTGGTTGGTGTGCGTCTTTTCTGGACGCTATTTGCGCCGCTGCCTTATCCGCAGAACGCCCCAACCATCGTGCCAGCTGCATCTGGCGAAACCGATATCACCGATCGTATCGCTGCACGTAACCCTTTCGCGATGACGGGCGCGCCGGTCAATGATGTGGTTGTGGTGGAGACGGCAACCTTGCAGGAGACAAGTCTTGACCTTGTCCTGCACGGGGTCATCGTCAATGGCGAGAATTCCAGCGCCGTCATCGACGTGCGCAATGGCGATGGACAAAACTCTTTTGGTCTGGGTACAGAGATTGTTGACGGTGTCACGCTTGCAGAGGTGCGCTTTACCGAAGTGGTTATAGAACGCGGCGGTGTGCGCGAAGTCCTACGTATGCGTGATAGTGAGGGTGCCAGTCCAAATCGGGATGGGCGCGGCCAGCCATCGCCTGGTCTGGTGCGCAATAATGGGTCCATCCGCAATCGCGCCAATGCCACACCGGTTCCCGCCGGGGTACCGCAAATTACCCGGCCGACGAGCGTGCCCAATGAGCCATCGAATGGCAGCGCGGGGGATGAGGAAAATGCACTGCAGCTGCGTGATCTTGTGAGTTTTCGAATTCGCCAGGGACGGGACGGTAGCCCGCAACTCTTTTTATTTCCGGGGCGCAACCGCTCCGCCTTTGCTGAAGCCGGGCTCCTGCCACAGGATTTGCTGGTCAGCATCAATGGGGCGCCGCCGCCAACCGATTTGCGCCGCGCCTATCAGAGCGCCGAGCGTGCGCTCGAAACCGGGCGCATCAATCTGGTGGTGGAGCGTGACGGCATTCCAAAAAATCTCACAATCGATATCGAACAGGTCATCTCTATACAGAATGACCAGGCCCTGACGTTACCTTCCGGTGATGAAGTCGAGTTATAAGGATCATCAACCGATGCCCACTATACCCAAGTCCTTTGTCCAACAACCGGTTCCCTGTGCACCGCGCCGTTTTGCGACTGTTAGCGCACTGGCCCTTGCTAGCGGTTTTATCAGCGCAGCGATCACGCCGCAGGCGGCGCTTGCGCGCGCCGGCGCGCCGGAAAACTGCACGATTAAATTCAATTTTGACGGCGGAGCAGACCTGCAGGCGCTGATCACCCAAATGGCGCGCGATACCGGGCGGACTGTTACCATCGACCGCAGTGTCAACGGCAAGGTTAATATCCGCGCGCCGGAAGATGCCACCATGTGCCCAGATGAGGCGTGGGCCGCGTTTCAAAATATTCTGCGCATCAACGGTTTTGTGGCAACGCCCGTCGATGACATGAAGTACAATATCATTCCCTTATCTCAGGGGCAGCGCGCGCCGGGACCGGTAGGCGGTACCGCGGGTGATGGCGGCCTTATTACGCAAATCTTCCGCCTACAGTATATCGATGCGCAGGATGCTGCGCGTAACATTGCCCTGATCAATAGTGAGGGAGCGGTCGCAACGGCAATACGGTCTAGCAACTCACTTATGGTGGTGGACAGTCCGGCCAATGTACAACGGTTTGCGCAAATCCTGTCGGAGCTTGACCGCGACACGCGCGAGTTTCGAACGGTGTTGCTTGTCAATGCGTCCGCGCGCGAAGTGGCCCGTGTTTTGACCGATGTGGCGAAGGACCTCGCCGAAGAAAATGGCAGCGCGGCAAACAGGGTCAGTGTTGTACCGGTTGATGCCAGCAATTCGCTTTTGATCCGCGCTGAACCCCGCGTCATGACAAAGCTTGCCAATGTGATCCGCGAACTAGACCGGGCGGGGGCTGCCTCCACC
Source organism: Pseudomonadota bacterium (assembly GCA_039819545.1). Taxonomy (GTDB): domain Bacteria; phylum Pseudomonadota; class Alphaproteobacteria; order Caulobacterales; family Parvularculaceae; genus CALLPQ01. Next base: position 85,151 of record JBCBRS010000005.1, read on the forward strand.
GAGGTGGCGGTCATCCCGCTGCGCCATGCCGATGCAGAAGAGATCCTGCCGCTCCTGCGAGAGACCATGGGCAGCGGCCAGGCCAATACGGGAACGCCCACACCCAATGGCGGCGGCGTTTCCGGCGGTCGCCAGGTGATCTCTGCTTATGCGGCAACCAATTCAATCGTTGTACGCGGCGATGCGGTCCTGCGCCGCGAGGTTGAATCGATCATCCAGCAGTTGGACGTACGCCGGGCCCAAGTGCTGGTGGAAGCGATCATTGTTGATATTTCTGATTCAACCGCGCGCGAGGTTGGCGTTCAGTATTTTATCAGCGGTAGCGGCGATAGCTTTGTGCCCTTCTCCACCAACGTTTCTGGTCAGAACCCGAATATCCTGAGTGCCGCCGGTGCCGCCTTTACTGGCGCCTTAACGCCGCCGATCCAGAACCAGTCAACGGTCACAACCACCGCCCCCGACGGTACTGTGACCACGACCAGTAATGGTCAGGAAGGTCTTCTGAACCCTGACTTTACGTCGTCACTGACCGCAGCGGCTGTTGGCTCTCTCCTCGGGATTAACGGCTTTGGCCTTGGCGGCGCGGGCACGTTTGGCAGTGGCAATATCTTTGGCGCGCTGCTGACCGCGCTGCAGCAGGATGGTTCCTCACGCGTGCTTTCGACGCCGTCGGTTGTGACCCTCAATAATCAGACAGCGTCGCTTTCCGACGGTCAGGAGATCCCGATTACGACCGGTGAGCAAATTGGTGATGACTTCTCCAACGCCTTTCGGACTGTTAACCGCGAGCAAGTGGGGGTCATCCTGGAGGTGACCCCTCAGATTACGGATGGTGGCACCGTTCAGATGGAAATCCGTCAGGAAATTTCCAGTATTGCCGGGCCAATTATTGCATCGTCTACAGATCTTATTACCAATAATAGTGAGATCACCACCACTGCGCTTGTTGATGACGGGGATATTCTCGTGATCGGCGGATTGATCAGCGACGATCAGGCGATCAATGAAGATAAGGTGCCCTTCCTTGGCGATATCCCGGGCGTCGGTAATCTCTTCAAGACCACGCAACGCTCCAAAATCCGGAACAATCTGATGATTTTTATCCGGCCCACGATCATCCGTGATCGTCAGACCGCCAACGCGGCCACACGCCGGAAGTTTGATTATATCCGTGCGCAGGAAGTCTTGAACGATCCGCGTGCCCAGGAAGACTTTAACAGGTTGATCGACGATATCACGGGTATTGAGCCGCAGAACTAAGGGCTGATCGCCAAGGATCAGCAAGCAGGATTGGCAAGGCATGGAGACATCAACAGCCATCGGTGAGGGGCATGACCCGGCAGGTGAGGCGCCGCCAGACGCAGGCGCCCAGCCTGACGCCATCTGCGTGGCGGCCCGTCACGGGGCAAAACTCTCCTACGGTTTTGCCAAGGAACATGGGCTGATCATTCTTGATGCGGAGCATGTGCCGGTACAGCTTGGCGCGCGCAGTGCCCCTGACCCCCTTGCGGTCATGGAGGCGCGTCGGTGTGTACGCGCGCCGGTGACGGTCGATATTTTGCCTGCGGAGGCGTTTGAGCGGCGTCTGTCGGAAATTTACTCGGTGGAGGGGATCAGCACTGACGAGCTTGATCTGGCGGGGGAGGATGATTTGTCCTCCCTTGCCGAGGGTTTGCCGAAAACGGCCGATCTTCTAGATACGCAGGATGATGCGCCCGTTATTCGCTTGATCAACGCGCTGATTGCCGAAGCGGTGAAGGTCAAGGCGTCGGACATTCACGTGGAGCCCTACGAGAACAGTCTTTCGGTCCGTTTGCGGATTGATGGCGTGTTGCGCGAGGTTCTGTCGCTTCCGGCCCGCATGACGCCGGTCTTTACGTCGCGTCTTAAAGTCATGGCGCGGCTCGATATCGCTGAAAAACGCTTGCCCCAGGATGGGCGAATCTCGCTGGCGCTCGGCGGCAAGACCGTTGATGTGCGGGTCTCAACCTTGCCTGCGCGGTTTGGCGAACGCGTGGTGATGCGGATCCTCGATAAAGAAGAGGCAAAACTCGACCTTGATGCCCTCGGGATGCCCCGCGGGACATTGGACCGGTTCAAAACCCTGTTGAAACGACCCAACGGGATCATTCTGGTTACGGGGCCCACGGGCTCGGGGAAGACAACCACGCTTTATGGAGGCCTCAGCCTGCTCAATGATCCGGGTCGGAATATTCTGACTGTGGAAGACCCGGTTGAATATGCCATTGACGGCGTCGGTCAGACCCAGATCAATCCGAAAGTGGGGATGAGCTTTGCCGCGGGCTTGCGCGCCATCTTGCGGCAGGACCCCGATGTGGTCATGGTTGGAGAAATCCGCGATGGCGAAACCGCCGAGATCGCGGTTCAGGCCTCCCTGACAGGGCACCTTGTCCTCTCAACCATCCACACAAACTCCGCCGTTGGAGCGGTGACGCGTCTGCGCGATATGGGGGTTGAGCCCTTTTTGTTGTCATCAACGCTCGCCGGGGTGATGGCGCAGCGGCTGGTGCGCCGGTTGTGCCCCAGTTGTAAAAGTCCCTATACGCCCGATGACGCAGAGCGCCAGCGCATCGAAGCGCCAGACGATTTGACAACGCTTTACAAACCTGCCGGGTGCGGACGATGTAACCAGACCGGGTATGAGGGGCGGATCGGCGTTTATGAACTCATGATCGTGGATGAGAAGTTGAAATCCATGATCCATGACGATGCCAGCGAACAGAAAATGGCTGCCCACGCGTTCCGTCTTAACGACACACTGGCCCAGTCGGGCTTTGCCCATGTGCGCGCGGGGCTGACCTCCATCGAAGAAGTCATTCGTGTCATCCGTCAGGAGGAGGCTGATGGCAACGTTTGAATATGAGGCGCTGGATTTTTCCGGGCGGAACAAGCGCGGCGTCATTACCGCCGACACGCCGAAGAAAGCCCGCGACCTGCTGCGCCAGCAACGGCTGACGCCGGTGAAGATTGCCAATGCGCGCCAGCAAGGGGCAAGTACCGGTGCCAAGGCTGGCCTTAAAGGGGGCAGCAAATCGGCGCGCGGTACCAAACATCTGAAAACAAAAGAGCTGGTCCTCATCACGCGGCAACTGGCGACGCTCGTGGCGACGGGCATCCCGTTGGAGGAGGCGCTGAATGCGGTAGCCAGCCAGTCGGACAGCGAGAAGGTTCGCCTTCTGATCTTGCAGGTCCGCGAACGCATTCTCGAGGGGTGGCGGTTTGCCGATGCACTCGCCGAAGATCCGAAGTCTTTTCCAGCGCTCTACCGGGCTGTGATCGCGGCGGGGGAAACCTCTGGCGATCTGGGCGCGGTGATGGAGCGGCTTGCCACGATGCTGGAGAAAAACCGAAATATGCAGAACAAGGCGATGACGGCGCTGATCTATCCGTTGGCGTTAGCGGTTGTTGCCATGGGCGTTGTGATTGCGCTGATGCGCTATGTGGTGCCGAAGATTGTAACGCAGTTTGAAGATTTCGACGCGGAGCTACCGCTGCTGACGCAGATTGTGATTTCGATCTCCAACGCGCTGCGGGACTATGGTGCCCTGATGGCTGGCCTGATGCTGATCATCGGTCTTGCCACGTGGCAGGGAATGAAACGGCCCGGCATCAAAGTCCGGGTTGATCGCGCGGTCTTGAAGGTTCCCGTTCTGGGTAAGTTGATGCGCGCGCTGGACGGGGCCCGGTTCGGGCGCACGCTCGCAACACTCTTTGCTGGCGGTGCCCCCTTGATCGACGCGCTTCTGGGTGCGCAACGCACGCTCGCCAACAGTCATATCCGCGAGCAGCTGGACACGACCATCACCATGGTGCGCGAGGGCGCGGGGCTGTCTCAGGGGCTCAAACGCGCCAATGTGCTGCCGCCCATGATGACCCATATGGTCGCCGCCGGGGAGAAATCCGGTGAACTCCCTGCATTACTGGATAAAACAGCCAGCCATCTGGAGGATGAATTTGAAACAGCGACAACCATCGCGCTGCGCCTATTGGAGCCAGTGATCATCGTTGCCATGGGTCTGATCGTCATGGTCATCGTGCTATCCATTCTGTTACCCACACTGCGGTTGAACACCCTGGCTTCAGGCGGGTAAGCTAGGGGTAAAGGCGTGCCGGTGCGCACCAGAGACCTCGGAGAGAGAGCATGATGACCCAGAATAGACTTAACCCTTGTGATAGCAGCGATACTCATTTGTCTACGGTTGAGACGCCACAAGACGCAAAGAAGCCGTGCAGCATCCGAAGCCAAAAAGGCATAACGCTTGTTGAGATGCTGGTGGTGATTTTCATCATTGGGCTGGTGGGCGCCATTGCGATCCAGAATATCGCGCCTGAGCAACAAAAAGCGATCCAGCGTAAAACGCTTACCGATATTCGCACGATCGAGGCTGCGCTGGAGCAGTATCAGCTTGATATGTTCGCGTATCCGAACACTGACCAGGGCTTGGCGGCATTACGCACGGTGCCGTCTGATGCGACGCGGGCGGCCAACTACCGGCCGGGCGGTTATCTTCGCAATCTGCCCAACGATCCCTGGGGACGGCCTTATGTGTATCGCTTCCCGGGGGAACGGTCGATTTTTGACATCTATTCCCTAGGCGCCGACGGTGAGCCCGGTGGTGAGGGACAGAACGCGGATATTGGCAATTGGTCGGAAACCTGACGTCATCGCCCGCGCGCGGCACCCGGCGAGGACAACGCGGCTTCACGCTCGTTGAAGTCCTCCTTGCCCTGATGATTATGGGGCTGGCTGGCGCAGTTGTAATTCTGAATGCACCGCCCACGGGTCAGACCGCCAAGAAAGAAGCCTTACGGTTTGCTGCCCGGCTTGATGCCGCGTCGAGCGAAGCCATCATGACCGGGGAAGTTCTGGGGCTTGAGATCTATACCGACGGGTACAGATTTTTACGGTTTCGTTCTGGCCAGTGGGAAGAGGCGCAAGGGCGTGTTCTTGGCGTTTGGCTGTTGGACCCGTTGGTTTCCGTCGCCTATGAGGTGACGCAAAACGTTTCCCTGAAGGAAAACGACAAGATTATCGCAGGCAGCGGAACCAATCGCGGCTTTGACGGCATTGATTTCGATGAAGACAAAGAAAACCGCATTGCGCCGCCGCCGGTTCAGTTTCATCCCTATGGTCAGGATACGCCGGTGTTGGCAGCGTTTGCCGATCGGCGTAGTCGGTGGCTCGTGACGCTTGATGAGGCGGGCAGTGTGGAGGTTCGCCGTGACGCGGCCTCTTAACCCGAAACCCGGCCATAGCCAAAAGGGACAGGCGGGATTTACGCTTGTTGAGGTGCTGGTTGCCGTTTTTATCATGGGCGTTGCAACGGCCTCGATCCTAATTCTTATCGGGCAGAATACCCGGTTTCAGCAACAGGGGGAGACACGTCTTCTTGCCTCAATTGTTGCGGACAATGTCATGGTTGAGGCGCTGCTCGACCCCGTCCCGCTGGAGGTTGGGGAGCGTGAAGGCGAAGTAACGCTCGGTAATCGATCGTGGATTTATCAGCGTACGGTGGGTGAAACGTCCGTAGACGGTCTTGTGACCGTTGCGGTCGTGGTGCGCGCCGCAGGATCACCGCAAGTTGTGGCTGATATCAGCTCGCTCAAATCCGTCGGTGCGCCATGACCCGGCCGGCAAATCCACGAAGACAGGGCGCGCGCGGCTTCACGCTGGTTGAGGTCCTGATCTCCCTCCTGATCTTTTCACTGATCGCCACGAGTACAATTTACACGTTGCGCATCGGCGTGACAGCGCGCGAGCAGCTGGCCGAAAGTGATGATCGCTTGCGGGCGTTTCAGGCCCTGCGTCTTCTTTTGAAAGATGATCTGGCGCAGATTCTGCCCCGGGGAACCCGTGATGAGTTTGGCAATCCGCTGTCGCGTGGCTTTCAGGGTGGGCAGACCGCGAATGCCCGCAATTTTGATAGTGACAGCGTGGTTTTGCTGCGGTTTGTTCGCCATGGCTGGACCAATCCGGACTATGTGGACCCGCGACCGAGCATCCAGCGCGTGGAATATGTCAGCGAAAATGGAACGCTGATCCGCCGTGTTTATCCGTTTGCGGATGAGGCAAGCGACCAACCGGTGCGCCAGCGCGTCATGATGCGTGGATTGTCAGAGATATCGGCCAATTTTCTGGTGAGCTTCGACCGGGGTGAGGCGCAATGGACTGACCGTTGGCCGGTCGACGAGGATCTGAATAATCAGGAAGCCGAAACAAGCGCGCCCCCTGCGGCCCTTTCTCTGCGATTTTCCCATGATCGCTATGGCGCGCTGACCCAGGATTTCTGGATCAATGCAGGCGGGGAGGTGACCCCGTGAGCCACGCCCGGTCCCCGATTGATGCCGCCCGCCGCCAAAAAGGCGCCGCCCTGATCCTTGTTCTTTTTATTGTGGCGACACTCGCGGTGATTGCCATTGGGCTCACCGACCAGACAGTGGTCGCCGCCGCACGCGGACGCAATGAGGCGAACCGTACACAGATGTTCTGGCGGATGCACGCTGCTGAAAGTCTGGCGAGCGCCCTGTTGTCCCAGGCTCTGGAGGTCAAATCGACCATGAGCCTTGATGATATCTGGGCGGCACAGTCTTTTGATCTGTCGGTGCTGGCGGACAATGAGGGCGAAACCGGCTCAATCCGGTTTGCCGATGCCACCGGGTGCTTTAATCTCAATGCCCTTGATACCGCCCGCGCCGCCGCGTCCGGTGGTGGCAGCTCTGCCGTGGTGGGCGGGGGCGCGCAAGGCGGTGGTGGCAGCGCTGCCGCAAGTGCCCTCCCACCGGCTGAGCGCATGCTGGAGGAATATGTTGCGGTTCTGAGCAGTATCGGGATCAGCGAGAGCGACGCTCGCCAGCTCGGTATTCGCGTGCGCGACTGGATTGATGCCGACCAGACCCCGGGACCGGGCGGCGCCGAAGATGAGACGTATCAGCGTCTGCCCGTGCCCTACCGCCCGGGCAACACGCTGCTCGCCGATGTGACCGAGTTGCGAGCCATGCTTGGGGTTGATCCAACCTTTCTGACCGCGATAACGCCGCTTGTCTGCGCCCATCCAACGGCTGAACCGTCAAGGATCAACATCAACATGCTGACGCCCCTTGATGCGCCGGTGCTGGTGGGGCTGTTTGAAGGGGCGATTTCGTTAAGCGATGCGGAGGCCCTGATTGAGGGACGCCCGCTGGGCGGTTACGACACTGTGGCGGACGTCTTCCGTGCATCTGTGCTGGCCGGTACCGTCTTTGACCGGGCCCGTGTCTCCCAACGGCTAGATGTGCGCTCGCGCTATCTGCGGGCGCGGTTAAATCTTGCCTATGGTAAGACTCTTTTGGAAGTCACCATGCTATTTGAGGTTATTAACCAGAACCGTCTGGCCTTGATATCCCGGCGGATTGGGAGTGACCGTTGAGCGATCGTTTGTTTGTCCTGTTGGGGGATAGCCCGGCTGCGCCGATCATCTGGCTGCGGGTTGAAGCCGATGGCCGTCTCGCCATGCGCGGGCGGGCCCCTGATTATGCACAATTTGCCGCGAACCCGCCCGTGGTGGAGGGGGCGTTTATTGCGCTCTTGCCCGGTGAGCTGACGGCGCTGCGCCTTTTACCGACGCCGCCCCGGGGACAGACGCAGTTTCTTTCCGCTGCCCGCTATTTGCTGGAAGACAGCCTCGCCGAAGATATTGAGACTCTGCATGTGAGTGTGGCGCGCCATGGGGGTATCGCGGCACGAAATGCGGGAAATACCGGGCGGTGTCTCGCCGTGGCTGACGACATTATGGCGGAATGGGTGGCGGCCTTTCGTGAAACCGGCCTGACGCCCGATCTGCTAACCGCCGACTATTTTGCTCTGCCACAACGCGCGCAGATGTCGCCTCAAAAGTCGCCTGATGAGAGGAGCACGCCCGCCAATGACGATGCGGCGGCTCCGAACGATGAGGATGACGCGCCAAGGCTAGGGGTTACGCTCTTTGTTCATGAGGATGGTCTTCTTGCTCATGGACCCCAGGGCGGTGTTTCCATCGACCGACTAACGGCTGACGCTGTTTTGCAGCCGCTTCTCGACCAGTGGTCACCGGACCATATCGATCTTTATGCGGAGGTTTGCCCGGCGTTTCTTCAGAACCATCCCTCGCTTACTCTACACCGCGGTGCCGATATTGGCGCGCTGGCGCGACTTGCCCATGAGGCGTTCGCCGTGCGCGGCGCCATCCCAAACCTTCTCACCGGTGATTATGGGCGCAAGACCGACTGGCGCGCGGCGATCCTTCCCTGGCGCGGCGCTGCGGCGGCGGCTGGCTTATTCGTGTTTGCACTGACGGGGTCATGGCTTGCGGAGGGTTGGCGCACTGAAAAAGAGACCGCGCGGCTGGCGCGCCTAACAAGCGAAATTCACAACGCAGCCTTTCCACAAAAAGGTAATGAGGACCCCATCGCCCATGCGCGCCGGGTCTTGGCTGCGCGGGGCAGCGGTGTTGATTTCAAATCGCTCTGGGTTGGCTTTTCCGGCGCGGTTGACGGGCGCCAAGGCGTCCAGGTGGAGCATTTCCGGTTTGTGAATGGCGGGCGTTCGCTGCAGGTTGGCATTCTTGTGGAGTCAATCAGCACGCTGGATGACTTAAAAGCCGCCCTTGCCGATAACGGCATCCGCGCGCAAGAAGGGGCCATGAACCGCACGAGCGGCGGGCTTTTTTCCGGTGAACTGACGGTAGGTGCCTGATGAAAACATGGTGGCAGACCCTATCAATACGTGAACGCGGTATGCTGATCATTGGCCTTTTCGTGGGCGTTGTTTTTGTGGGCTATCAGTTCATTTATCTACCTCTTAATGGGTGGCATGCTGACGGTCGTGCGGCACTGGCGCGTGCCCGGCTTGGTTATGACCAGGTGCAACTGGCCGCAAGGCTTCATGGCGGCCAGCAGCAGCGGGTGGCGGCGGGAGCGGCGGATCGATCAACGCCGCTTAACCGTGCCCTTGCCAATACGGCGGCGCAAGCCCGGCTCATCGTGTCATCGACGGATGGCAATAGTGACGCAAGGGTGCAATTAACCCTCGCGCCAGCGGATCCTGCGGTTTTGTATGGCTGGATTGAGCAGGTTGAAAACCAGTACGGTGCTGTGGTCGTCGAAGCGCGCTTCAGCCGGGCCCGGAATAACCCAGCGCTTATCAAGACCGACCGGCTGGTCTTTACACGCCCAGCGCTTCCGGCCTCTGCCACCACTTCCTCTGTTGGGGGGCGATAGGGCGTATGATGACGGTTTTTCGAGTGTCCCTGATCGCACTGGCGCTGATGTTTGTTGCGCTCGTCACATCGCGGGCCCCGGCGGGGCTGGTGGCGGCGGGGCTGGCCCATTCTGGACCGGGGCTGTCCTTTTCGGGGGTGAAGGGTACCTTGTGGCGTGGAACGATTTCCAACGTGGTTATGGGCCAGATCCCGGTGGGCGAGGTTGCCTACCGGCTCCGACCGCTCTCACTCTTTGGTCTGTCGCCAGCGCTTGATCTTACCTTGTCTCAAGGGGCGATTGTGGGCCGTATTCCCGTTCAGATTTCACGCCGGCGTGTCGCGTTGGGGCGCGGCACCTTGAAATTGCGGCTTGACGCGGTCAGTCAAACACGGGCGCTCGGCATGCCGGTCAGCGGCGTTGTGGACGTGACCGTTGACCGGCTCGTCTTTTCGCCGGCGGGCGGCTGCCTTGAAGGGGCCTTGACAGTGGCAACCGATTTTCTGAAAGCCCCCGCAGCGCGCTGGGGTGCGCAAGGCTTTGATATGGCAGGACCCGGCGGTTGTGAAGATGGCGGGCTCTATGTGAACCTGAGCGGGGAAGGTCCCGATGCGGCGGCCGACCTTGCCTTGACCATGCGCCAGGACTTTTCTTTCGCCGTTGATGTTGCCGTCAAGCCGGGCCGCAGGGACGTGCGTCAGGCACTGGAATTGATCGGCTTTCAACAAACGGGCAGCGCCCTGACCTATAGCACCAGCGGTGCGTTGAGGAAAATTGCCTTATGAACCGGAAATCGCTCGTTATCCTGACGATATTTCTTGGCGCCTTTCTCGGCGCCTGTGCCAGTGGCTCTGATGTGCCCAAGGGCGCTGTGCCCGCAACACCGGTCCCGGCCCAGGTGTCAAAATTTGAAAAGAAAAATCCTGATGCGGTTTTCCTGACCGACATTGGCGTGGCGCGCCTGCCGGACCGCAAATGCGGGATGGTGTTATGGACACTCGATGCAAACCAACCGGTACCGGTCCTGCGCTATGTGTCCGGATCAAGCGGTCTTGTGAGTTTTAACCGTGTCCCTTTTGAACTTGTCCGGATTGACGTGGAAGGCAATGGCAATTTTGGCGTGTTTGAGCGCCAGCGCTTTGCCGCCGGGACGGACATTAGCGTGACGGTTGACGTGGAATTCGGCCAGGGCTTTGACGGTGGCAATTACCTTAAGCGAGGTCTGATCACCGTGGAGCAGCCCGATAAACCTATCCTTGTGACACCAGTTGCTGGTTTAGCCGGCTGCCGGAGTTAGACGCGCGCTGACTGTCCGTAGGCGCCGAAATCACAGCGACAGATCCCGGGTCTGCGCTCTAATTGCCCGGGAATACGGATTCTTTTTCCGATACATACAACGTGTCCCCGGGCGAAGACCCGGGGCCTCCCAGTTTGGATACGCAGGATGCATCAACAGATCCCGGGTCGGCGCTACGCTTGCCCGGGAAATCGGCTTACCCTAGTGATCGTGGTCGTCGCCATGGGTGGCATGGTCGTGACCATGGTGGTGGAAGGCCGCGTGGTTGACTAGGATCGCGCCGATGGTCAGCACCACGCCAAGGCTTGCAGCCACATAGCCGCGCTTGTTCGGGGTGTTGGCGGCATGGGGGCCAAGGTGAAATATCATAATGTAGAAAAATGCCCCGGCGGTAATGCCCATCATGGCAGCAAGCGATGTGGACAGAAAATCGAGGAAGCTGAGTGTTGCGATGGTACCCACGAGTGTCGAGACGCATGCGGTCAAAAACGCAAGCGTGATCGCAACCAGGGACGATAGATTGGCTTCGCGCAGCAGATAATAAATAATCACGCCTTCAGGAAATTCGTGTATCCACAATCCGAGGACGGACAACCAGCCCACGACGCCGTCACCCTGGAATGCGGTGGCGTACAAGACACCGTCGAGCAGTGAATGGGTGCCGAGTGCCACCGCAGACGAGAATGCGAATGTAAGGTCTGTTTCAAAGGCCTGACCACTCGTCACGATGCGCAGCAACAGCCCGAAGCCAAGGAACCCGAAAAAGCCCGCTGCAACCCACTGCCAGATTTGATCCGACAACAGATAGCCTTCCGGTAAGAGATGAAAGAGGGTGGAGGTGAGCATCACGCCCACAGCAAAGGCTGAAATATAGGGGCTGTAGCGCTGGCCTAAATCACCGAACAGCGCCATAGAAATAAGCCCGGCTCCGCTGATCAGAGCCGCGAAAAGACTTGCGCCAATTGCCGTTATGGTCCCGTCTACGAGCACTCGTGCTCACGCCCCTCATCACTCACACATCCGGGCGATCTTTTAGGTGGCTACCACCACCGTGATCGCGAATATCCGACTACGCGTTTAACCTTAATATGTTATCACGTCACGCAGAATATTGCGTGAATTTCGGTCATAGTTAAGGCAGCGAAACGCTAAACCACAGCGATTTTACCGCGTCGGCGCTTATCGCCGCCATTTTTCTTGTAAATTCGGGTTCGGCCAGCCTATGGTCTTTATGGTGCGTTAGTGTTCGCGCAATAAAGGTTTTGAGCCCTTGTCGTTGCCCGCCACCCTGAAATGTGTTCCTCGCCTTTTCTCCGGGCTGCCGCGTTGTCGGTCAGCGGGTCTCGTTCTGCGCGGTAAAGGCTAAACCATGGGAAATTGCGCGCACCATCAGGCCGCCAAAAAGGCAGATGGAAAGCGATTACTGGCTGCCCTTGCCATTACGTTTATCTTCATGGTTGTGGAGATTGTTGGCGGCCTCGTCTCCCATTCTTTGGCGCTCGTTGCCGATGCTGCACACATGTTCACGGACGTTTTTGCACTCGCGCTGGCGGCCAGTGCCCATTGGCTGTCACACAAACCGGCAACCAACGCGCTTAATTTTGGCTATAGCCGGGTACAGGTGCTGTCGGGTTTTGTGAATGGTATTTTGCTCCTTATTCTGATCGCCTGGATTTTTATTGAAGCCATTCAGCGTCTGGCGACCCCGGAACCGGTGGCTTGGTCAACCATGATCGTGGTGGCAAGCCTTGGTCTTGTGGCAAATGGCATGGCGTTTCGTGTCCTGACGCAGGGGAACCACGACAACATCAATATTCGCGGTGCGGTCCTCCATGTGATGGGTGATCTTTTGGGCTCCGTCGCGGCGATCCTGGCGGCGCTCGTGATTATGGCAACAGGCTGGATGCAGATTGATCCGCTCCTTTCGATTTTGGTTGGTGTACTGATTGCGCGATCTGCAGTTAGCCTGGTGCGCGAGTCAGCGCATATCCTTCTTGAAGGGGCACCCACTCATATAGATGCGGATCAACTGGTCTCTTCCCTGAAATCAGAAGTGCGCGATATCGTCGATATTCATCAGGTACAGTTGTGGCAGATCACACCGGAAGAACCGCGTTTGACCATGCATGTGGCCGTGCGCACACCGGGCGAGGCGGCAGGGACCCTTAGGCAAATCAAAGCGTTTCTGGACCAGCACTATCACGGGCTCCACTCCACCATTCAAGTTGAGCCCGAACGCCACTGCGCTGACGCATCTGTAAAGGGCAAAAAGACACCGGCTTCGACACGGGCAAAAGCTCTGTCCGATGTTGGTGTTGAGGATGGTGTCGGGCCCACGGCGTTACCGACAACCCTCCACTGAGCGACCCCGATTGAGGCCTTACTGCGCGTTTTGCCGGGCGGTCAGCGGACGGGCGGTCTGGGGAATTGCCTCGCGGCGGCGCGGCGGGCGGACTTTGCCAAGTCGATTGATGGCGATGGTCGTTCCGGCAGCGCTTGCGGCGTGCGCCTGGCGGGTCAGAGCAGCGATCAGGGCAATGATCAACAAATATCCGTCCCACATCTCCATGGAGGTTGAGGCTCCGCCAACGGCAAAAATCAGCAGTGATATTTGCGCATAGTGAGCAAACTGCCGGTGCCAGTCCGGGATCGCCGATTTGCTGAATTCGATGGAGCGGGCCGTCAAGACTGCTGCCCCGAACAATGACAGGAAAAGTGCGAGACCCACAAAGCCGGACCCGCCCAGCACCTCAAAATAGATCGAGTGGGCGGCCTTTGCGGCTTCGGCCTTGTCCGGTGCGGAGATGGCAGCAATCTCCTTGTCATAGGCATTGCGCAATCCAACACCGGTCACCGGGTGATCAAGGGCCAGCCGCCAATTGATTTCCCACGCATCAAGGCGCCCGCGAAAGGAGGCATCTTCACTGGCGCTGCCGATCGTTTGCATCCGGTCTATCCATTTTGACGGCATAAAACTGATTGCGGGAACCATCAGGACCAGAGCGAGGGCCGCTAGGCTGACCTTGTGACGCGACCGCCACCACAGAACGAGGCCAAAAACCACAAGCGCAACCAGGGCTCCGCGCGAATGGGTACCGATGACCGCCACAATCGACAGGCCAATGGTGAGCGCCAGACCATGCCGGATCAGGGCGTAGCGGCTTTGCTGGCGCATAAAGGCAAGAAGGGGGATCATTGTCGCGACGGCAATCCCAAAATGGTTGTTGTCTTCAAGGACGGTATTTTCCAGGCCCTGCACGCGATATTGCCCGAGGGTTACGAGCGTAAAGAGCGCGCCTTTCACCGCAAAAAATCCGATGCCCCCGGCGAGGACCCAGGTGATGGCATGAAATCGCAATTTGTCGGTCACCATTTGCGCGCACAGGAGGGTGAAGATCAGGGTTTTCGACAGTCGGCTATAATACTCACCCGACACCGCTGGCAAGAGGGAGAGATGTTGCGCCACCGTTTGCCATAAAAGAAAGACGAGCAGTAATAGGGTGATGGGGTCTGCGCGAAAGCGTTGGGCTTCGCGCGAATAGACCACGGCAAACAGCGTCACCCCCGCAATCAGCAGGTTAAGGGGTATCCCAAAGGTCCCGTAGGCCATTTGATGCGGAGTCATGATCGTAAACCACGTCCAGGTAATGACCCCGGCAAACGGATAGCGCAGGCTAACCACGAGGCAGCCAAACACAAATGCCAGTAAGAACAGATCTTTCATATGGCCTCAAATGGGCGACAGAAGCGCTGCCGAGCGTGTCCGTATGCTCGGTTATGGAACACGTCGATCGTGTCACCCATACAAATACCACACCAGTTGGCTTGGTGTGAGTCTTGCAAAGCTTTCCGCGTGTTTGCGCGGTTGCAGAAAAAAGCGCCGTTTGCGGTTTACGGCAATGGCTAACCTGCACATGCGAACTGGTATTTCCCGCTCGACGAACGTCGATTCTTCAATTTTTCTTCAAATTTTCTGCATTTTTTGTCCAAGAATTTTCAGCGTTAAGTTTAACGCCTTCCTAGCGTGTCGACGCACAGGCTTAACAGGGGTGCCCAAACGCAATTCGTTTGCCCGCTAATTATCGTTAACGCACCCCGGACCATTTACGGCGTATACGATCAATCTGACTTTATCGTGGCTAAGGCCATTAACCAGGCTTCGTTACAGCACGTTAATGACGCCGCTGTAATCTCCAACCTGGTTTTGGGCCCTTTGTGGATTCAGGAAAAAAAATTATGTCAGTGAAATCGTTTTGCCAGAACGTGATGTCGGCAATCACTAATGACGGGTGTCTCGGCACACCATGGTCAAACAAAGCAAAACTCAATCACACGAGTGCGCTTAAGCCAGTGGGGGAACCATCATTGTCGAAACGGTTTGTCCGTGATGAGGGCGGCAACGTTGCCATGCTCTTCGGTCTGGGCTCGTTGATCCTTTTTATCTCGGCAGGATTGGCTGTTGATTTTTCCCGGTACAATCTCGTGTATGGTGACTTGGTCGAGTCCATGGACGCCGCCGGTCTGGCCATTGCGCAATATGAAGCGGGTAATGAAGATATTGAAGATGCCGAGCTAAAGATAATCGGTCGTCGCTTCTTTGACGAAAACTTCCGCTACGCTAATCTGGTCGATGATCTAACGGTCGACTTTATCATTACCAATTCGCGGATCGAACCGCGGGTTACCGGCACCATGGATGCGCTGATCCTGCAGACCATCAAGATTGGGGCAGCAACGTTCAACTTCAACAATTTTGACCTTGGAACAAGTACAGAAATTACAAAAAAAGGGTCTGGCCGTATTGAATTGGCGCTGGTTCTTGATGTGACGGGCTCCATGGGCGATCCAGCCGACGGCAGTAGCGGCGGAGAATCCAAGCTTGATAATCTAAAGAGCAGTGTGGATATCATGCTGCAGACACTGTACGGCGACTCGACCACTGATGACAATTTGAAGCTCAGTGTTGTACCCTTCAACGCGCATGTAAATGTGGGCAACACAGACGAAATTCAGTCAGCAAGCTGGTTAGATCAAAACGGTGAGGCGTTTTACAATGGTGCACGCTTTATCCATGCCGTTTATCCGACTGAAAACGACCTTTCTCAAAATGCGCGTGTGGAAAACTCGAATGGCACAGGCTCTGGCATTGCAACGTCCACTGGCATCCCAAAGCTAATTGATCCGGATACGCGCGTTAATCATTTTGACTTGTACGCCTCATCAAGCTCGCTTGAATGGAAGGGGTGTGTTGAGGCGCGTCCATATCCGCTCGATGAAATTGACTTGCCGTCTAACGGAACAATCTCGGCGTCTGAGATTGACGCACTGATCGCTTCGGTACCAAAAAACGTTGATGATAGCTCCGCCACCGGTGAACGCACCGAGGAAGCGTTTGACAATATGCCGGCACTGACGGTTGACGCGGCAACCCTCGCGCGCGCTGAAAATGCGCTCTTTGTACCAATCTTTGCCCCCGACGGGGTTACCTGTGAAAACAACGGTGATCCTTGCTTTAATTTGAGTACTTCAGGTAGCATTTCGAATTCAGCCTACACGTTGCCGCACTCTGTCTACTGGCGCGACTTCATTTATGATAAGCCGAGCGATGAGATGTACAGTAGCGATGAAACGTACAGTAACTACGATTACGGGCAAAATGATTTTGTCCGCGATTGGTCGTTCGCAAAACCAGGTGCCGGGTCAAATCGCGATGCGGTTTATGCGGACATTGTCAGAAGCTCCCGGATGGCCCTCTGGACGCCCGGTACCGACACCTATTGGCAGAGTGTAAAGTCTCGATTACTCGAACTCGATATCAATAATGCGGGTAAGGATGAATTTATTCTGCGGAACGCCTATGTCGGCCTTTATGATCCCACCACCAAGACATACAATTTACGTTACGATGATAGCGTAACCTATAATGTCGGTGGCAACATCGGGCCAAACCCCAATTGCCCCCCACCTATCGTACCCCTTACCAGCACGCGTAGCACGATCCGCAATGCCGTCCAGGCATTGACTGCTGGCGGGACAACGAACTCCGCGATGGGTGCAATGTGGGGCTGGCGGACTCTGTCGCCCGAGCCACCGTTTGAGGAAGGCGTCTCGTACGAAAACGGTCAATGGCAAAAAGTTGTTGTTCTGATGACGGACGGTCAGAACGTCGTATCAAAGCGCTATACGCACCATCGTAGTGATTTGAATGCCTATGGTATGGCCCGTGAAGAGCGGATGGGTAGCGGTATCGACGAAGCATGGAAGATGCGGAACGAAATCGACAACAAAATGCTGCGTATTTGTCAGCGGATGAAAGACGAAAATATCCTTGTGTATTCTGTCATGTTTGGTCTCGATACAACGGATGAGGAAAGCTCGCAGTTTGCGGTCAATCAGAGAGTGGAAGATCTTTATAAGGCGTGTGCATCGTCGCCGGAGGCTCCTTTCTTCCACAATGTGTTGACCGGTGCTGATCTCGAAAATGCTTTTGAGGATGTGGCTGCTGATCTCGTTAGGCTGCATATCTCGCGCTAATCAACCATCTAGGGAGATAACTCATGTTGCGTATTCGCTTAAAAACATTGCCCCGGTTCCTCAGGAACAAGAAAGGCATGGCTGCGGTCGAATTTGCCTTGGTTGCACCGGTCTTTTTTGCGCTTTTGTTCTCCATCATGGAGGTGGGCTGGGTTTTCTTTTCTGAGGGGATTGCCGAGCGCGCCAAGAAAGATGCCACGCGGTTGATCCGTACGGGTCAGATTCAACAAATCAGTACAGAAAATGATCCTGAAGCTCAGCGTAAAGCGGTTTATAACGCTGTATGCAAGCTCTCCCAGGTCTTTGGCCCCTGTTCAGAGTCTTTGACTGTCGATGTGGTGACGTTTGACTCCTTCAAACAGTTAGCCGACGACGATTCTGAAGTCATTTGTCAGAATTCATCGAAAGACTTACGCGACAAATTGAAGTTCGATCCTGGTTCAGACGATTCAATCGTGCGGGTACGCATTTGTATTCTCTATAAAACCATTAACCCGGCTATTGGTCTGTCGTTGAAGCAAACCAGTGGTGAGAAAGACCGGATTATTGCCCAGCATATCTTCCGCAACGAGCCGTTTGAGAAAAATATCCGTCAAAATCAGAACCAAAATCAAAACCAGAATAACGGCTAGTCAGGAACGGGAATAGATTATGAGAAACCAATTTCTCCACTATCTGGGCAGAGCCCGCAGCGGAATGGCTGCAACGGAATTTGCCTTTATCGCACCGATTATGATTGCTCTGTTCTTTGGGGCGATTGAAGGCCGCACGGCACATTATACCGGTGACCGCGTTCACCAGGCCGCGAGTATCATGGCCGATGTGAGTGCCAAGGAATCGGCCATTGCGCCAGAAGAGCTCGATGACCTTATGGTGGGTGTAGAGAATATTATTGCACCGCTGAAAGCGCAAAGGTTAACCCTCAATATCGTTAGCGTAATTGCCAATGATAAGGGCAAACCGATTGTGCATTGGTCACGGTCTAACAAAGAGAATAATCGCGAACCCTACGCCGCCGGAAGCCGGTTCAGGAAACTGGATAATGATGACGTCTTACTGCCAGGCTATGGATTGATTTACGCTGAGGTGCGGTACAATCACAAATCGGGTTTGACCGGCCGGTTCCTTGACAAGACCTTGAAAATCCGTGCCGATAAAATTCGCTTGCCGCGCAAATCCAGTCGTGTCGCTCTATGTGAGTATAACGCGGCTAATGACGAATACGAAAACTGCATTTAACGCCTAGGGCGGCGCACCGATCGCCGAGCAGATAAGGGTCAGCATTGCTGGCCCTTTTTCTATATCGTAAAGCTGTTCGTCAACTGTGGGTGAGTTTGTGGCCAGATCGATACTCCATATTTTTCCAAGCTTCGGGATCGGCGGTCAGCAGCGCAGGCTGGTTGATTTGATTGCAGCGTTTGGTGATCGGGTCCGCCATGAAATCGTAAGCCTTGATGAGGATTTGGGCGCCCGCGCGCTTCTGCCGGCGGATAGTAGGGTTGACGTGCGGGCCTTGCCGCTGGCGAAATCAGGGGTACTCAGTCCGACAAATATTCAAATGCTGCGCCGCGTTATGATCGAGGCAAATCCCGGTCATCTTTGTACCTACAATTGGGGAAGTATAGAGGCGGTACTGGCCTGGCGGAGCCTGCGGAATACTGATTTTAGCACGGGGAAAAAGCCAATCCATCTGCATTTTGAAGATGGGTTTGGTCCCGATGAAAGCCTGAGCCGCCAGCACGCCAAGCGAGTGTGGACACGGCGCATGGCCCTGGCGCGCAGCATGGTTGTGGTGCCGTCGTTCGGATTGGAGGTGCTGGCACGCGAGCGCTGGAAGCTGGCGCCAGAACGGGTGCGCCGTCTTGGCAATGGGATTGACCTTGCCCGTTTTTCCGGCGCCCGCCCCGCGTTGTCCGCTGGTGATCCAGTGATTGTGGGTTCGGTCGGCGCGTTTCGCCGGGAAAAGCGTTTTGACCGATTGATTGAGGCGGCGCAGGCTGTGGCAACGAAACACCTTTGTACGGTAACGCTCGTCGGTGATGGGCCTGAAATGCCAATGCTTAAAAATCTGGCGGCCCGCGTGCAGGACGATTTGACAGTATCCTTGCCCGGCGCCACCCGTGTTGCCGAGGAATGGTACGCAAAGTTCGATATTTTCATGATGAGTTCGGAAACGGAACAGATGCCCATCAGCTTGATGGAGGCAATGGCGGCCGGACTGCCCGTGATTGCCACCCGTGTGGGTGACATTGACCGGATGATCAGTGACGAGAACAAACCTTTTATTGTCGAAGACGGCGATCTGGATGGCTTGGCTGCCGCGCTGGGAAAACTCGTTGTCGATGCCGATTTGCGCCAACGGTTGGGCGCAGCAAATGCCCGTAAAGCAATGGCCGAGTTTGGCCGGGAACGGATGATTGCCGACTATTCAGCCCTGTTTGGGCTCACTTGAGGAGCGTGTTCCCCGATTGGCGTATAAAGGCATCAAACATGACCAGTGACCAGAGCATTTGTGCATGGTTACGTGCACCAGTTTGATGTTCGCGGATCAATCTGGCGATCCCCTCGGAACTGACGATGCCCGACGTGCCGATGACTGGTGATGACTGAAGCCGGTCGACAAGCGGATTTTGAGCGCCTGCGAACCAAGTGGTCAGGGGCAGGTTGAACCCGCGTTTGGGTTGATCAAGATAACCCGGCGGTAAAGCGGGCCGGATATGATCCTTCAAAAGTCGTTTGCGCGCTCCATGATGTAGCTTGTAACGGCTTGGCAAACCAGCCGCCCAGCTGACCAGCCGATGGTCGAGCAAAGGCGGGCGGACTTCCAGCGAATGCATCATGGAGGCGCGGTCAACTTTCACGAGCATGCGCCCCGCCAGCCAGAAACGCAGATCGGTGTAAAGCGCGCGGGCTAGCGGATCGTCGGTCCGTGCACCCGCCATGTGATCACGCACCTGATGTGCCGGCTCATAGCCTGCGAGCGTGTTCTGGAAATCTGGGGATAGCGCGGCACTGATCTGATCGGGCAGTTGGATGGCCGTTGCTCTGGCATAGGCTGTACCCTGATCATCACCCAGCGCCTGAAACGTGGTTTTGAAGCGGAATGGCCGTGGAAAGCGATCAAGCTTTGGGTAATGACGGCCAAGCGGGCCAAAGAGTGCGCGGCGCAAACTCGCCGGTACATGCCCGCGCAGTTTTTCCTCGCCTAGAAAAAAACCATACCGCCGATAGCCAGCAAAGATCTCGTCACCGCCATCGCCGGAAAGCGCAACGCACACATGCTGACGCGCAAGACGGGCGACCTGTGCCGTGGGGAGGGCGGAACTATCGGCAAAGGGCTCGCCAAAAGCGCACGCGATATCGTCGATCAGGGCGAGGGCATCAAGATTGCTCACCGCCTCATGGTGGGTCGTGCCGAGATGGGCGCTAAGGTGGCGGGCGCTGGCGCGTTCATCATCGGGGCTATTCTCAAAGCCAATGGAACAGGTCACTGGCGCCGCACCCGGTTTACGCACCATGGTGCTGACAATGGCCGCGCTATCAGCCCCGCCCGACAAAAAAGCGCCCAACGGCACATCAGCAATCATTTGTCCGTGAACGGCGCGTTCAAGATGCTCACCGAGCGCGTCTTGCGCGTGCTCATAGGCGGGCGGCTCGAGGGTGCGATAATCAATCGACCACCATGGCGTAATTACGGGCTCGCACCCTTGGCTGGCCGTGAGGGTGCACCCGGGGGGAAGCTTGTGAATACCGCGATAGATAGATTTTGGATCGGGCACATACCCAAACCAGAAAAAATCGGCCACGGCCTCCTCGTCAAACGCGCCATCAAAAAGGCCGCTCGCGAGGATGGCCCCAATCTCCGAGGCAAAGACCAGAAAGCCGTTGATGCTGACGCCGTAATAAAGCGGCTTTTCGCCAAGGCGATCACGGGCAAGGGAGAGTTGCCGGGTCGCTTCATCCCAGTGGGCAAAGGCAAACATACCGTTCACGGATGAAAGAAAGGGAATACCAAACCGCGAAAAGCCCTGGGCCAAAACTTCGGTATCACTGCGTGAGGTCAGGGTGATACCCCGTCCGCGCAGGTCCCCGGCCAGCGTCTGATAATTGTAAATCTCGCCATTAAAGGTCAGCACCGCTTGCGGCTCGGTAACGCGCCAGGGTTGGGCGCCGCCGTCAATGTCGATGATGGCAAGACGCCGATGCGCAAGGCCAATGCCGGGGGCGGTAAAGAACCCTTCGCCATCGGGCCCCCGGTGGCGCATGCGATCTGTCATTCGGCGCAGGACCCGTTCGTCAACGGGGCGCGCGGCGCGCAGATCGAGAATACCGGCAATGGCGCACATGGCTTAACCCGCGTGCTCAGGCGTCGGGCGAAGCCGCGTGCCCAGCGCATACAGGGCAAAAAACATGGCGAGATAAATCAACCAGCCAAAATAATAGTGATCGAGACCAACGCCCCAGCGCATATCCGACAAGGTGGCAAGCCAAACCATGAAAAAAGCGCGCAACCCGTTGGCAGCCAGGGCCATTACTGCGGCCGCTGACAGGAAAAGTGCCGTACAGCGCCAGGAAAACCGGCACAAATGCGCATAGAAAGTGCCTAGCATCAGCGCGGCCATTAAAAAGCGCATACCCGCACACGCCTCAGCCACCACAAAACGGCCAGCCTCCGTCGTCAGCAGATAGCCCTCGCGCGCGATCCCCATGCCGGTCCATCGGCCCAAAAGCTGGATCGTGTCGGTTGTCAGTCCCTGAAGCGGCGGGATGAGGACATCACCCACGGGGACCATAAAGCCCAGAAAAAAGAGCGTCGATGCATGCTGACGCAAACCTGCGCGCCCCAAATAGCCCGCCACGACTGCCAGGAGCGCGATATAAACCCCCGCGTGCTGCGCGATCTTCAGATCATAGAGATAGCCGAGACCCGTTATGAGCAGCGCAAGGCCAAAGCCCCCGATTGCCGTGCCCCCTAGCGCGACGGCCCGATCATCGCGCGTAACAGCGCCATCGCGCCGCAGGAGCCAGAGGGTTAAGGGTAGAGCGAGGAGGCAATGGTGGTGGGCGGAACTGGTCACCCAAACGCTCCCCAAATGGGCCGCCGCAGGTAGAAAAAAGGCCGCGAGGACGCCCGCCCCGGCGAGCAACGGCATCGGCGTTGGTCCGGGGGTCTGCGCTCTCGCGTTTCTGACAGGTTTACCAACTGGCATAGTGGCTTTCTTCCATGCGCGCTCACAAGCCTATCAGGGCCCGGCCACACCTTGAAGGGGCCTGTGCAATGGCCGCGTTGCGCGGGCACCCGCGAAAGCCGTGCACGGGCCATGCCATAAGACGCATCGCCAAGCTGCCAAATCCCGTTGCACCGCGAAATTGCCCCCCCTAAACATAATGATAATGCTGCGGCGCGCCCTTAATCCCGCTGGCCGTTGCCGCACCCGAATTCCACGTTTGAAACCGTCAGGAAGGACATCCCGATGACAGAAGCATTCATTTACGACGCCGTGCGTACCCCAAGGGGCAAAGGTAAGCCCGACGGCTCCCTTCACGAAATCACGCCAGTGCAGTTGGCAAGCCAGGTTTTGGAAGGGATCCGCGACCGAAATAATCTCGATACAGAAAAAGTTGATGACGTTGCCTTTGGCTGTGTCTCGCCTGTGGGTGAACAAGGCGCGGTGATTACCCGCGCTGCCGTCCTGCAAGCGGGGTTTTCACAGTCTGTTTCCGCCATTCAGGTCAACCGGTTTTGTGCCTCGGGTCTGGAGGCGGTCAATATCGCTGCTGCAAAGGTCAAAAGCGGGGAGGCGGACCTGACCATTGGCGGCGGTGTTGAATCCATGTCGCGCGTGCCCATGGGCTCTGACGGCGGCGCCATGGCAACCGACCCGGCGGTTGCCTTCAAGTCCTATTTCGTGCCTCAAGGCATTTCCGCTGACCTCATCGCCACCAAATACGGCATTAGCCGTGATGATGCCGATAGCTACGCCGTAGAAAGCCACAAACGCGCGACAGCCCACCGCAAAGCGGGACATTTCAAAAACTCAATCTTGCCGGTGAAGGATGTTCTTGGTAGCGCAGTTTTAGACCATGATGAAACCATCCGACCGGAAACAAATATGCAATCGCTGGGCGCGCTGAAACCGTCCTTTGCCATGATGGGTGAGAATTTTGGCTTTAATAGCGTTGCCGTCCAGCGTTACCCGGAAGTTGAGAAAATCAATCATATCCACCATGCGGGTAACTCCTCCGGGATCGTTGACGGGTCCGCCGGGGTACTGATCGGCAACGAGGAAATTGGAAAAAAACTCGACCTGAAACCGCGAGCCAGAATTCGTGCCGCAGCCTCCATCGGGTCGGAGCCAACGATCATGCTCACCGGGCCGGAGTTTGCCGCAAAAAAGGCGCTTGAACGCGCTGGCATGACGAAGTCTGATATTGACGTCTGGGAACTGAATGAGGCGTTCGCCTCCGTTGTCCTGCGCTTTATGCAAGCACTGGATATCGACCACAGCGATATCAATGTGTGCGGCGGGGCGATTGCCATGGGCCATCCCCTCGGGGCCACTGGCGCGATCATCACCAGCATTGTGCTGGATGAAATGGAACGCACCAACAAGGAAACCGCTCTGGTTACCTTGTGTATCGGCGGCGGTATGGGCACCGCGACCATTCTTGAGCGCGTGCATTAAGCGCAGCCGTCTCCGTTTACTGACTTTATTGGGATAAAATTTATGTCGTATACAACTTTTTCCGTAGAAACCGACGGCGACGGGATCGCCACCCTGACCATTGATCTGCCCGGCCAATCGATGAATGTGCTGAATCAGGATCTGATCAACGAGTTTGAGACGTTCGTGAACAACTTTGTCAGCGATGACACCATGAAGGGTCTCGTAATCGCCTCCGGTAAAAAGAGCGGCTTTATGGCCGGTGCTGACCTGCGCATGTTGGGCAGTACCGACGCAAGCGGTAATCCGGATGATGCGTTTACAGAGCTTTTTCGGTTGAACACCATGCTTCGAAAATTGGAGACCGGTGGTCATCCGGCAAAGGCGCTGATGAAGGGGGAGGCGCATGCCAAGCCGGTGGCCGCGGTGGTCGATGGCCTTGCCCTTGGCGGCGGTCTGGAACTGGTGCTTGCCTGTCACTATAAAGTTGCCTCGGACAATCCGAAGGTTCAGTTTGGTGTGCCGGAGGTGCAAGTCGGCCTCCTGCCCGGTGGCGGCGGTACCCAGCGGATACCACGCCTGGCAGGCCTGCAAAATGCCGCCATGATGATCACGCAGGGCACGCCGGTAAATGCGGCAACAGCCCAACAGTACAATCTGATCAACGAAATTGTGCCGGCAGATCAGCTCATGGAAAAAGCGAAAAGCTGGATCAGGGCGAACCCGAAAGTGACCGCGCCGTGGGATCAGAAGAAATTTAAGTTTCCGGGTGGCGGCGGCGCCATGGACCCGCGTTCTGTGCAGTTCTTTATGGCGGCAACCGCCATGGCGCAGGATAAGACCTACCACAACTATCCGGCGGTAGAGTACATTCTGTCCTGTCTTTACGAAGGGTCGATCGTACCGTTTGATACGGCGATCCGTATCGAGAGCAAATATTTTGGCAAACTGCTCGCCGGTGATCAGGCACGCAATATGATCCGTACCCTGTTCATCAATAAGCAGGCTGCAGAAAAAGGTGAACAGCGCCCTGACGGTATTGGACAAACAACTCTGAAAAAAGTTGGCGTTCTTGGCGCGGGCATGATGGGCGCGGGTATTGCCTATGTGACCGCGAAAGCGGGCATGGAGGTCGTCCTGCTCGACCGTGATCAAGACTATGCCGAGAAGGGCAAGGGCTATTCGGAAAAGATCGTCGAAAAAGGCGTTTCGCGCGGGAAAGTCACAAAAGAAAAAGGCGAAGCCCTTATTGCCCGCATTACGCCCACAACGGATTATGCCCATTTAAGTGATGTTGATCTTATCATCGAGGCCGTCTTTGAGGACCCCGATGTCAAAGCCGATGTCATCAAGAAAACCGAGGCCGTCATTGGCAAGGACGTTATCTTTGCATCCAATACGTCAACACTGCCAATCACCGGACTTGCCAAAAATTCCGAGCGACCGGATCAGTTTATCGGCATCCACTTTTTCTCACCTGTCGACAAAATGCCGTTGGTTGAGATTATTCCCGGCGATAAATCCGGCGACCGGTCTCTGGCGACCGCGCTCGATTATGTGGGCAAGATCAAAAAGACCCCAATTGTCGTGAAGGACACGCGCGGATTTTATACCAACCGGGTCGTACCGCCATACCTCAATGAAGCCATGCTGATGGTCAAAGAGGGGATCAACCCCGCCCTCATCGACAATTGCGCAAAACGCCTCGGCATGCCCGTGGGCCCTCTGGCGCTTACCGATGAGACGTCCCTGGAACTCGGCCACATGCTGATGCAATCGACCAAAAAAGAGTTGGGTGCTGACTATCGCCCCAATGGCGTTGAAGACATGCTGGAGAAAATGGTTGTGGATCTTGGCCGCAAGGGCCGCAAGTCCGGCGGCGGTTTTTATGAATATCCAAGCGATGGCAGCAAGAAATATCTGTGGCCCGGTTTGCAGGAGCACTTCCCGCTGGCCGCTGAACAGCCCACGGCCGATGAGGTTGAGGAACGCCTGATGTACGCACAGCTTATTCCCGCCGCGCAGTGTTATGCCGAGGGAATTGTCTTTGATCCGCAGTCTGCCGATCTTGGGGCGATCTTTGGGTGGGGTTTTGCGCCTTGGACCGGCGGGCCCATGAGCCATATTGATACCATCGGCCTCGAAACCTTCGTGCGCAAAGCCGAGAGCCTTGCCCAACAATATGGCGAGCGCTTCAACCCGCCCCAAATGTTCCGGGACATGGCTGCAAAAGAAGAGACGCTGTACAAGGCGGCGTAGGCTTGGGTTGAGGACTTTGGATTTCTATAGCCCTCTGGGTCCCACGCTTATGGAATTCAGGGCTCGTCTCTCGAGGTTCCGAATTCTTTGGTACAGGTCCCGGGTCGGCGCTACGCTTGCCCGGGAATACTGACTTCATAAAGAAACGCTCTGCACATCCGCCGGGCGTGAGACCGGGGATTCGTCACCGCGCAGCCCCACTTTGTGTCGCCAAACATCGGTCTGCCTAGCACCTGCTCGGAACGCTATTTTAACTCTTGTTCTGGCGACCCTCAATCAATGTACTGACAATATCAGGATCGGCGAGGGTTGAGATATCGCCGAGGGTAGCAAAGTCATCCTCCGCAATCTTGCGCAGGATGCGGCGCATGATCTTGCCTGATCGGGTTTTGGGCAGGCCGCCTGTAAATTGCAGGAGGTCGGGCTTGGCAATTGCGCCGATGTCTTCGCGGACGAATTGGACCAGTTCTTTTTGAAGCGTATCGGAGGGCTCCTGCCCCTCCATCAGGATCACATAGGCATAGATTCCCTGGCCTTTGATATCATGGGGGTAGCCAACCACCGCAGCCTCGGCGACGGCTGGGTGTGCAACGAGAGCGCTTTCAATTTCTGCCGTACCCAGACGATGGCCCGAGACATTGATGACATCGTCGACGCGCCCCGTAATCCAGTAATAGCCATCAGCATCGCGCCGCGCGCCGTCGCCGGTGAAATAAAACCCGCGATAGGTGGAAAAATACGTGTCGATAAAACGTTGATGATCACCGTAGACCGTGCGCATCTGACCCGGCCAGCTTTTGGTGATCACCAGATTTCCCTCGGCCTCACCCTCCAACAAACGCCCGTCAGCATCGACGAGAGCGGGGTAGATGCCGGGCAGGGGCTGCGTTGCGGAGCCGGGTTTGAGCGCCGTGGTTCCGGGGAGTGGTGAGATCAAAATGCCGCCCGTTTCCGTCTGCCACCATGTATCAACAATCGGGCAGCGTTCTTCCCCCACGACCCGGTGATACCAGAGCCACGCTTCGGGGTTGATCGGCTCCCCCACAGTACCCAGCAGGCGCAAAGACGCGCGCGATGTGGCTTTGACGAACTGATCATTCTCGCGCATCAGGGCCCGGATGGCCGTGGGCGCGGTATAAAAAATATTGACCTGGTGTTTATCCACCACCTGCCAGAACCGGCCATAATCAGGATAGGTGGGTACGCCCTCAAACATCAATGTTGTGGCGCCATTGGCCAGTGGTCCGTAGACGATATAGCTGTGACCGGTGACCCAGCCCACATCCGCCGTACACCAATAAATATCGCCCGGGCGATAATCAAAAACCGCCTCATGGGTATAACTTGCATAGACAAGATAGCCGCCGGTGGTGTGAAGAACGCCTTTGGGTTTGCCGGTTGATCCTGATGTATACAGAATAAAAAGCGGGTCTTCCGCGTCCATCACCTCCGGCGGGCAGTCTGGGCTCACGTCTATGCGGGCCTCTTCCCAAGACAGATCACGGCCTGCCTTCATGATGACGGTATTGCGTGTACGTTCCACCATTAGGACGCAGCGCACCTGGTTGTTATCGGCGAGTGCCTTATCAACATTGGCTTTCAAGGGGACGGTTTTACCGGCGCGCACACCTTCGTCGGCGGTGATCACCGCAACGGCCCCGCAATCAGCAATTCGCGCGGCTAGCGCGTCTGGCGAAAAGCCGCCAAAGACAACCGAGTGGACCGCACCAATCCGCGCGCAGGCCAGCATGGCATAGGCCGCCTCAGGGATCATCGGCATATAGATGATCACCCTGTCACCCTTTGTGATACCCCGCGCTTTGAGCACATTAGCCATGCGGCAGGTTTCTTCATGGGCTTCGGCATAGGTTATGTGGCGGCTCTGGTCCGGCTCATCCCCTTCCCAGATGATTGCGGTCGTCTGTGCGTTCGTGCCCAAATGACGGTCGAGACAGTTGACGCTGGCGTTCAGCGTGCCGTCATAAAACCACTTGATACGGAACTTATCGGGTTCAAACGAGACATCGCTGATTTTTGTCGGCGGGGAAATCCAGTCAATCCGCCGGCTGATATTTGCCCAGAAGGCCTTGCGATCACGCTGCGCATGGTCGCGCATGGCGACTTCTTTTTTCGCGTCGATCAATGTGATCTTTTTTGCCGCTTCGGGCACCTCGAACCGTAAAGGGGTGTCAGCCATCTTGTGCTCCATACTTGCCGCCATGGTACTGCCGTTGGCGGGAGAGAGCAAAGCAGAATGTGTAGCGCAGTGAGGACGCGGTGCGCGCTAAAACTGATCAGGGAGATCGTTGGTGACGAAACACCCAATGCCATTTTGCTTGAGGGTGGTGCACCCGGCGCGCGCGGTTTTCTCGTTGGCAAAGAAAAACCGGGCTCGATAGAGCGCCGTTTTATTGCCGGACTGGAGCGGGATCACGCGTCGATCAACGCCGGTCAAAGCCGCTCTGGCCGCAGCATTTTCCAGTTGGGTCAGCGCAAAGTCTTCGCTGGAATAGGCACCGATCTGTACGCTGAAGAGGTTGCGGCCGGCGGCCGGAACCACAAAAGAGGGCGTATCCGTATCCCCCTCGGCAAGACGATAGCTGTTGTCCTCGCGGCTGATCAATTGAGCGAGACGGTCAAACTGGGCCCGGTTGAGGTCATCGGTGCTAGCGCGCCCGTCAGCACCATAAACTGACCCGCTGAGTGGTGATCCCTGACCCTGTGTGGCCGCACTGGATGTCGGTCCAGCGTGAGCGCCCTCAAAAGACTGCCGACCGCGGGCCAGCGCGGCGACCAACTCGGGACTGGTGGAAAGAAGTGGGTCATCATCGAACGGCGAGGGTTTGATGGAGGGTGTGGGCGGGCGCAGATAAAGGGCGGAGATCAGCGCCGGATTTTTCTTAATGGTCTTGAACCCTGCGTCGAGGATTTCACGCATATGCTTGTCACGGGTGTAAGATGATCGCCCACCAAGCACGATCCCGATGAGCCGGTGCTCATCGCGCACCGCGGTGGTGGCAAGATTATAGCCCGACAACCGCGTGTATCCCGTCTTCAATCCATCGGCACCGGGATAGGTCTTCACCAGCGTATTATGGGTTGTGTAGGTGCGATTTTTGTACCGAAAACTCTTGGTAGAAAAGACGTGTTGATAGTGTGGGAAATCCTGGAACAGACGACGGCTGAGTTCTGCCATGTCCCGCGCGGTTGTGCGCTGCTTTGAGTGGGGCAGGCCGGAAGCATTGCGGAAAGTCGTGCGGCGCATGCCGAGCGCACGGGCCTTGGCCGTCATCTTGCGGGCGAACTGCCATTCGGAACCGCCAATTTTTTCGGCCACAACAACAGCCACGTCATTCGCCGATTTAACGACAAGCGCGTTGATGGCGGTTTCCACATCAATGGTCGACCCGCGGCGCACGCCCAGCTTTGACGGCGGCTGGGCAGCGGCAGTCTTTGAAACCGGCAATTTTGATTTGAGGGTCAAGCGGCCCGCCTCAATCTCCTCAAACAGGAGATAAAGCGTCATCATTTTCGTGAGCGAGGCGGGATAGCGCAGTTGGGTCGAGTATCGATCAAAAAGGATATCGCCGGAATCAGCGTGAACAACGAAAGCAGCATATTTAGAGTTGGCCTGCGCGGCGGTCAGGGGCGCAAGACCAGCGACCAGGGCTGCCATCACCCCGGCGAGCTTCATCCAGACACCCTGTATCGCAGGGCTAGAACGGAAAAATAACAAGCGCGATGCGACCAAGGGGGATGGGGATTTACTCACAAACGTTACAATATCCATTGATGGAAAGTTCCCGTTTTTGCCGCCAAAATCAATCATCGCCCTGAGCAGATTATTGCTTTTTTGTCATGTCGAGCGGTACCCGCTTTGCAGTCAGCCAAAACCGAAAGGCTTGGCCCGAAAATGCCCGACAGCATGACGTGAGCAAAAGCCGTGCCCGCCTATCAAAAAAGTAATCAACAGCCGTAAAGACATAGTTAAGAAAGTTTTACGAGTGCGCGCCTTTGGCAGAGCATCCATGCCCGTGCTTATGACGAAAAATACACGTCATCAGGGAAAAGCGGCATTTTTGTGCGGTGCACAAAAAAAGTACGGACGGGGTCTTGATCTTTTCTATGTTGCAGTGCACATACCGAACGTGTTGCTGGCGCGGGAAGGATTTTAAGCGTTAGCGATTGCCACATTGAACCGAACTGCCAAGGAGATAAAAATGCCAGCAGCGAAGAAAACAACCGCCAAATCAACGAGTTTCGATCCTATGGCCACCATGAGCCCGGACATGTTCAAAGAGTCGTTTGAGAAAATGAACAAAAGCTTTGAGCAAGTTGCCGAGCTACAGAAAGAAACGATGGATGCAATGATGAATGCCTCCACCACTGTTGCCGGTTCCGTGGAGAAAATCTCCAGCGAGCAGGTGGAATTTACCAAATCAAGCGTCGAAGACGGCATGAAGACAGTCAAAGCCATGGCCGCGGCGAAAAGCCCCCAGGAAGCCTTCGACATCAACACCGAATTTTTCCGCACGTCATTTGAGAAAAATCTCGCCCAGTTCAACAAAATGAGCGAAATGATGGTGAGCACCGGCAAAGACGCCGTTGAGCCGCTGACCGACACCTACAACCAGTTTGTGGAAACGGTACAGTCCTACCGTCCATAAGCCGGTCCAAGCGGAACAGCGTCAGTCGTTCCGCGTTTGCTGTTGAGTATGAAGGGCCCGGTGCCATGCTACCGGGCCTTTTTCTATGGCGCGGGCTTTTTCTATGGCACCGGCTTGGCACCGGCTCAGTCTCTCTGGTCTTTGCGCGCAGGCCTCTTATTTTGTCACAGACATCAATTGTCATCTTCTCAAAGAAATTAAGGTATGTACGGTATGGCTAAGAAGGATGGTCCTTCACACGAAACACAACGCTGGTCTGGTGATATGAACCCGATCTTGATGGCAAACGAAGACGACAATGAGGACGATAGCGGCCTCGGCGTTGGTGTCATTTCAAAGACGGCGCCGAAGACCAAGCAGCCGTCCATGTACAAAGTTCTGCTGCTGAATGATGATTTCACGCCGCAGGAGTTTGTCGTCTGGTTGCTGCAGGTTGTGTTTAATAAAGACAGCGAGGATGCCTATCGCATCATGCTGCATGTGCATCAGAATGATATGGGGGTTTGCGGCGTCTATACCTATGAGGTTGCCGAGACCAAAGTTGCCCAGGTGATGGATCTGGCGCGCCGTCATCAACACCCGCTCCAATGCACCATGGAAAAGGAATGAGATGATCCCCAGTTATAAGATTGGGGTGAGTGAGACCGCGCGGGGCGCGGCGATTTGGAAAGTACGGCTATGGCATCGTTCAGCAGAAGCTTAGATGAGGCTCTTCACCGGGCGATTGAATTCGCTAATGAGTATCGCCACGAGGTGGCAACCCTTGAGCATTTGCTGCTTGCCTTGGCCGATGATCGTGATGCAGCCGCTGTGATGCGAGCTTGCAATGTGGATATCGATCTTCTGCGCCGTGAGCTTTATGAGTTTATCGAAAACCACCTCTCCAATATCCGTCTTGAGGAAGGGAGTGAAGAAACCGCCAAACCCACCACCAGTTTCCAGCGGGTGATCCAGCGCGCCGTTATCCATGTGCAGTCGTCTGGCCGGGAAGAAGTGACCGGGGCCAATGTGCTTGTCGCGATGTTTGCCGAACGCGAATCCCACGCGGCGCATTTCCTCCAGAAACAGGATATGACGCGGTTTGATGCGGTCAATTATATCTCGCACGGGCTCGCCAAACGCAGCAGTGAGCAGGCCGGGGGTCGCACCCGCGCGACGAGTGAGGATAACGAGGGAAATAAGCCCCAGGAAAGCCCGCTTGATGCGTATTGCGTGGACCTCAACGAAAAAGCGCGTCAAGGCAAAATCGATCCGCTCATCGGTCGCAACAGCGAGATTGAGCGATCAATCCAGATCCTGTGCCGCCGTCGCAAAAACAACCCGCTGCTTGTGGGCGACCCCGGCGTGGGCAAGACCGCCATTGCCGAAGGGCTCGCCCTGAAGATCGTTGATGAGGACGTCCCGGCGGTGCTCGCGGGGTCAACCATCTATTCGCTGGATATGGGGACTTTGCTGGCGGGCACACGGTATCGCGGTGACTTTGAGGAGCGGATCAAGGCCGTTCTCAAAGCCCTTGAAGACCATGAGGATGCCGTTCTGTTTATTGATGAGATCCACACGGTCATCGGCGCGGGCGCAACCTCCGGCGGGGCAATGGATGCCTCGAACCTGTTAAAGCCCGCATTGCAGTCGGGCGCCCTGCGCTGCATGGGGTCAACGACGTACAAGGAATATCGTCAACATTTTGAGAAAGACCGCGCGCTTGCCCGCCGGTTTCAGAAAGTTGACGTGGTCGAGCCAAGCGTGGCGGATACGCTGGCAATTCTCACCGGGCTGAAGTCCCATTTTGAAGAACACCACAATGTATCTTACACGGACGAAGCCCTGAAAACGGCTGTGGATCTGTCTGCGAAATATATGGCGGATCGCAAACTGCCCGATAAAGCCATTGACGTAATCGACGAGGCCGGCGCGCGCCAGCGGCTCTTTCCTGAAGAGGAGCGCAAATCTGTTATTGATGAGCCGGAGATCGAGGAAGTGATTTCCAAAATGGCGCGCGTACCGGCAAAATCTGTTTCTACGACAGATACGGAGCGTTTGCGCTCCCTACCCGAAGACCTGCGCCGCGTCGTGTTCGGTCAGGACGAGGCGATCGATCAATTGGCCGCTGCCATCAAGCTGTCGCGCGCGGGCTTGCGCGAGCCCAACAAACCCATCGGCAGCTATCTTTTTGCCGGACCCACGGGCGTTGGTAAAACCGAAGTGGCAAAGCAATTGTCCTTTGCGCTTGGGGTGGAATTGCTGCGCTTTGACATGTCGGAATATATGGAACGCCACACCGTGTCGCGGCTGATTGGTGCACCGCCCGGCTATGTGGGTTTTGACCAGGGCGGCCTCCTGACTGACGCGATTGATCAACACCCCCATGCAGTGCTGCTGCTCGACGAAATCGAAAAGGCGCATCCAGAGATTTTCAATATTCTCCTGCAGGTTATGGATAATGGCTCCCTTACCGATACCAATGGGCGCAAAGTCGATTTCCGCAATGTTATCGTGATCATGACAACCAATGCGGGCGCGTCGGACGCGACGAAATTTGCCATCGGGTTCGGTGCGGGTAAAAAGGACGATGAACGGGAGGCTGCTATCCGGCGTCTGTTCACGCCGGAATTCAGAAACCGTCTGGATGCGACCATTCAGTTTGCAGGTCTGTCGCCCGCAATCATTGATCGGATTGTGGAGAAGTTCGTTCTCCAACTGGAATCGCAACTGGCCGACCGCCACATCTCTTTCGAACTTGATCAGGGTGCCACCGAGTGGCTTGCCAAGCGCGGCTTTGACGATGAAATGGGCGCGCGACCGTTAGGCCGTGTCATTCAAGAGCATGTGAAAAAGCCGATTGCGGATGAAATTTTGTTCGGTGCCCTGAAAGATGGTGGTGTCGTTCGCGTCAGCGTTCACAAGACGGATCTCGACAAGCTTGCCTTTGAGTTTGTCCCCGATCCCGAAGGCGCAAAGCGTCGCCAGAAAAACAAAAAAGGCGGTGATGACGGGAATGAAGAGGGGGGCAGTAACCCCGTGCCGGTGCTGGTGGAGTAAGCCAGCCTCGTCGTTCAAAGTTGTTCTAACCCGGGCGCGCGAAAGCGTGGGCCCGGGTTTTTTCTTGCAGTGGACAAGCCGCTGCTTTTGGCCCCAGCGCCTCCTGGCCATCGACTTAAATTCTCGTAAAATGCGAATTTAATTTCAAAAATATTGAACATTAATCATTGCGAAAGCTTTGTCGCCATAAAGTTGAGCGGTGATGGAAGGTCACGGGGCATCTGGGGAGACCTCCGTTTTACTTGTAGTTCAAGTGGGAGAGTATGCCGTGACGAATGCTTTTAAGCCCAATACCGGTCTTGCTGACACCGCAATAGCTGATCCTGGTCAACGGCGGCGCGATAGCCGGCGCAGTCTGGAACGGCGCTACTTCGCAGCGCCCGTGCGCTTTATGACCGTTGATCGGCGCGAACATGTGGGAACGCTGATTGATATCAGCGCCCATGGGGCCCTGTTGGAAAGTGCTTTCATACCGTACAAGGGTGAAAAAATCGTCGCCTATATCGACCATATTGGCCGGTTTGAAGGTGAGGTTGTGCGCCGTGGTGAAAAAACGTTCGCCATTCAGATGATGCTGAGCATGGCCAAGCGCGAACGGCTCAAACATGCCATCGATCGCTTTTTCCAAACGCGCATTCCGAAACCACAATGGTCCGGTCGGCGGGTGGCCAAGGCTGATCGGCGCAACACGCCCCGCCAGGCGGTGCCCGGTGGCCGTGAGCTGACGGCCTATGTGGATGGCAATATCGCTTTCCGGTGCAAGGTCGTGAATATGTCGCTGACCGGTATCGAGATCTTGACGTCAGCAGCGCTTGAAATCGGCCAGGACATCCGTGTGGGTCGTTTTGAAGGGCGCATCGTGCGCCAGACAAAAAGTGGCTATGCCATCGCTGCCCACGCGCAAAAATAACCTAACCGATCAGTCCCATGGCGCGCCCCACGCGGGTAAAGGCGCCAACCGCGCGATCGACCTGCTCATCGGTGTGGGTTGCACACATTTGGGTGCGGATGCGCGCTTCGCCTTTGGGCACCACGGGATAGGAAAAGGCCGTCACATAGATGCCTTCAGCCATCAGAAGATCAGCCATCTCCACGGCCTTGCGCGCATCGCCAAGCATGACCGGAATAATTGGATGATCACCGGGCAGGAGGGTAAAGCCCGCGTCGGTCATCTGTGTACGGAAGCGTTTGGCGTTGCGCGTCAGTTGCGCGCGTCGGTCATCGCCAGCCTCCACCAAATCGAGCACCTTCAAGGTTGCCCCCAATAGGGCTGGGGTGAGCGCGTTGGAAAACAGATAAGGCCGCGCCCGATTACGCAAGAGATGCACCACATCGGCGCTGGCACAGATATATCCGCCCATGCCGCCGCCAAGGCCCTTGCCAAGTGTCCCGGTAAGAATGTCAACCTTCCCCTCAACTGCGCAATAGGCGGGCGTGCCGCGCCCTTGCGGGCCCATAAAGCCAGTGGCATGGCAATCATCGACCATGACAAGCGCGTTATATTGATCCGCCAGCGAACAAATCGATTTCAGATCAGCGATATAGCCGTCCATGGAAAAGACGCCATCGGTGACGATGAGCTTGGTACGCGCACCATCGGCATCGGCGGCCTGCAGCTGCGCTTCAAGGGCCGCCATATCGGCATTGGCAAAGCGATAGCGTTTAGCCTTGCACAGGCGCACGCCATCAATGATCGATGCGTGGTTCAAACTGTCGGAAATGATTGCATCGTCGGCGGTTAGAAGCGGTTCAAAAACACCGCCATTTGCGTCGAAACAGGCGGCAAACAAGATCGCATCTTCGTAGCCGAGATAGCTGGCAAGGCGTTTTTCTACCTGCCGGTGCAAGTCTGTGGTTCCGCAGATAAAGCGTACCGACGCCATGCCAAAGCCGTGGCTGTCCATGGTCGCTTTGGCGGCGTCGATGACCGCGGCATGATCGGCAAGACCCATATAGTTGTTGGCACAAAAATTCAGGACACGGTGAACGTCACCATTCTGGAGAACATCAATTTCCGGGCCCTGCGGGGACGTAATCAGCCGCTCAACCTTCTCAAGGCCCTGGTCGCGCAAGTCGGTGATGGTATCAGCAATGCGGGTGTAGAATTCCTGGTCCATGGGGCTCTCATGAATAATGCGCGGTAATCTTGTCACTCGATTGCCATAGGCGACCGCGCCATTGCAAGGCCGTGGTACCGGCAGGCATTTGGCTTCACCGTGCGGCCTTTTCTCAAGGCCGCATTTTTGGTGACGGATGGTCTCCCGGTTTGCTGCCATGACGGCATCTCAGGAGAAAAACGTCTTGACATACCAGCATGAACATTGTTCATTGAACGTGGTTCACCGTGAGCCCTTGTTAGGCTGGCAGTCAGCGTCTTTGGAACCGGACCATTGAAACGGCCGGGGCCGCGTGACACGCTATAGATGTGGGCGGGGTGTCCAGGCTTGTTATAAGATCGCGTGCATGCGCCAGGCGGCTAGAAGTGAGACGGCTAACGCGTTGGGGATATCAACCATGAAATCAGCGGCATATCTAAAAAGACTGCGCGAAGATGTGGATCGCTGGGTTGCCAAAGGGGTTATCGACTTATCCGTGGGACAGGCCCTTATTGGTGAGGCGGCCGCCTATCATGGTACGGATGATCGGCGGAGTTTGGTGCTGCCCGGTCTGGCGGGGCTGGCCATCCTGCTCGGTATCCTCGCCCTGATTGGTGCGAATTGGGCCGGGATGTCCGGCATTACGCGGCTTGGCGCCGTGTTCGGCTTGCTGATAACCCTGTTTGGCTTGGGCGGGGAGCTTTTTGCCCGACAGCGCCAGGCCTGGGCCGACATTGCCACAACGCTGGGGGCCGCTCTTTTTGGCGGTGGGCTGATCGTTATCGGTCAGCTTTATCACACCGGCGCTACCACCTCATCTTTTCTGGCCATGTGGGCGGTCGCGGCGGGCGGTGTTGCCTTTCTCTTTCCCGCCACCTTAACCGGTATTTTTGCCGGCCTGCTTACCCTTGCCTGGACGTTGGCCCACAACGTTGAGCTGGGCGCGGGGACGGGGCCTTATTGGGCGATCGCGCTCATCGCGGGACTAGCAATTCGCGCGCGTCTTTCCCGGTCTATTGCGCTCGTCAATATTTTAGCGTTTACGGCAATCATCTGGTCAAGCCTCCAGCTTTTTCAATTTCTGGAAGCCATTATTGTCAGGTATTCTGCACAGCGCTGGCTTGCTTTTACCTGTTTCTGGGTTGGTGCGACGATCATTGTCGAGATTGTTTCACGAAGCGTGCCGATATGGGCAATGCGTACAATTTCTGCATGGTTCTGCTGGACCGCAACCCTGTCTTTTATCTGGTTTGTGTTCTGGCATGCCGATAGGGGCCTTGTTGTTTCGCAAATGGAAGTGTCGATCCTGGGGCTTGGTCTCTTCAGCTTGCTGACGGCCTATGGGGCAACGCCGGGGCGTGCCTGGTTCCGGGTGGCGGGGGTTGTTGGGTTTGTCGCCTGCGCGATAGCGCTCTTTACCCTGATCAACACGATGATCCTCGCCGGTCTCGCGCTCATCGGTTTTGGCTGTGCCCTGATTGTTGTGATCCTTGCTTCTAACCGGCTGGTCAGACCCAGAACGCCGCTCTCCGAGGTTGGGAGGGCAGTGTCATGACCGATGACCAGGACCGATTTGATACGCCGCCGCGTTGGCGGCTGGGGCAGGACTGGACCCTCGGCTTTTTTCGCGCACGCGCGCTTTTGGTCCTTATCGTGTTTGCCGGCGTTCTCGGCATGGCTCTTTTTCAGGCCGAACGTGACCGCTCGTCAGGGCGCGAATTGATCCTCGCATCAGCGCCCATTGATCCGCGGGACGTCTTTTTTGGCCATTATGCAACGCTGCGATACCGCGTGCAGGGGCGCAACCTTGGGGCGCTGATAGACGAGACGCTGAAGGACGAAATTGATGATCGACCCCCGTCGGTAAGTGACCGCATATATTATCCGCTCGTGGGCAAAGATCCGCTTTATGTGGCGTTTGAGAAGCGAGGCCGGTTTCATGAGCCGGTGCGCGTGTCCCGCAATCGCGCCTCCTTGCCCGCGAACGCGCTGGTGCTGAAAGCCTTTGGCCGTGCAAATAGGGGTACAACCACCGACACGACGACCCAGAACGCTTACAGCCTGCGGATCGCCATTGATCTGCCCCGGCGCTATTATGCTGACCGGGAGACTGCGCTGGCGATTGAGGAAAAGGCGCGCGAGGCTGGCCGGGTCCGCGCTGAGCAGCGCCGTTTTGAGCGATGCGAACGTGAACGCGAACGAGCGGCATCAAACCCGCAAGCCGTTGTCTCAAAAAGCTGTGAGACCGTCACAGTGCCGCCAAATCTCGATGCCCTCGATAGCTTCGGGGTGATCTTGTCGGTTCCGCCGGGGCGCGACCCGGTTATTCGCGGATTGCTCATCGAAGATCGCCGGATCATCGATCAGTTGACCGGGCCTAAACTCATGCTTTCCCGGCAGGGGTAGCGCCCGCAATCAATGACGATGGAAGAGGTGACATTCCGCGACCGCTCGCGGGCTTGAATGCCCCTGCGGCGCGCGCCACAATGAAGGCAAAGGGACTGATCTCATGACACTTTTTTCGACGAATGCTCCTCTCCATCGCCGCGCGCTTGCCGCGTTTGCCCTCTTTGTATGGGCTGCACCGTTGAGTGCTGTTGCGACCGCGCAAACACAAGATACTACCGCCGAGCCACCCGTGTCACCGCCGATCACGCTGGTCATTCATGGCGGGGCCGGGGCACTGGCCCCTGGCCGGTATACCGCGGAACAGGAGGCTGCCTTCAAAGCCAAACTTAATGAGGCGCTTGATGCCGGATATGGCGTACTCGAAACCGGCGGCTCGGCGCTCGATGCCATTGAGGCGGCCATTGTGCTCATGGAAGATTCGCCGTTGTTCAATGCTGGCAAGGGCGCTGTTTTTTCCCGCGACGGCAAAAATGAACTCGATGCCTCCATCATGGATGGCAAGACACTGAACGCTGGAGCCATTGCCGGGGTGCGTAAAGTCCGTAACCCAATTAAATTGGCGCGCACGGTCATGGAAAAGTCTGACCATGTGATGTTCACTGGCGATGGCGCTGAGAGCTTCGCAGAAAAGAATGGCTACGATCTTGTCAATCCCCGCTACTTCTTTACCGAAAACCGCTGGCGGTCGTTTAAGGATGCGCTCAAGGCTGACAAAGCCGCGCGAAAGAAAAAGAAAAAAGCTGCCGACCGCTATGACTGGAAATTCGGCACCGTGGGGGCCGTTGCCCTCGACCGCGACGGCAATATTGCGGCGGGTACCTCCACTGGCGGCATGACCCTGAAACGCTGGGGCCGGGTTGGTGATGCCCCGATCATTGGTGCGGGGACCTTTGCCGACAACAAATCCTGCGGCGTGTCGGCAACCGGTCATGGCGAGTATTTTATGCGCCTGACCATCGCCCGCGATATCTGTGCCCAGGTGGAATATGCGGGCAAAAGTGTCGATGCCGCGGCCAATGATGTCATCCACACGCGCCTCACCGACCTTGGCGGCGGGGGCGGTGTCATTGTGCTCGGGGCAACTGGAGAATACGCCCTTGTTTTTAACACAGCTGGCATGTTTCGTGGTGTGAGACAGGAAGATGGTGATCGGATGGTTGCAATCTACGGGGATCAATAATGGATTTTCGCCGTCTTTATCTTTCATCCGTAGGCGTCATAAACCGTAAAGTCTGGTGGCTCGGCCTGCTGGGCATCATTGTGATTGGCTTTTTCGCCTCGATTTTCATCGGGCTTTTGATCGCGCTTGTGGGGTTGGGGACGTCACGGCTTGCACTGAATGCTGCTAACCTGGCTGTGTCGCTGGGTACGGCCTTTTTGTTTTATACATTGTCGGTCAAGCGTTTGCGCGAACGTGGCCGCACTTTGAACCTCGCGCTTGTTTTTAGTTCTTTCATGGTGCTTACGCCGGTTCTCCAACTCTTCGGTATCACGGGCGGCATCGAGGAACAGGTGCTATTTGGTCAGCCCATTGAAATGTTTACACCGAATGGTTTTGGACAAGCGCTCGGGCTGGTCAATTTCGCGATTGGCTTGTGGGCGATGATTGAGCTTGGGATTATTCCGGCACGCCCCGACCATGCTAACGGCGTTAGCGCGCAAAAAGACGGATAAGCCGGTTGCGCGCATTGGTCAGTTTTAATCGTGCATCGGCGCTTTCAGGGCTTTCGAGGGCGGCGATGACCTGTTCCATTTCGAAAAGCGCCGCGCGTAAATCGGGCGATGCGATGCGACTTTTGATCCAGCCGACCGCCGCGATGCGCGAGCCCTCGGTAACCTCGCCAACGTGATGAATGTGAGCGGCGCCATAGAGAACAAGGTGGCCTTTTTCCAGCTTGATCAGGTCCTCACTGCCGTCATTCTGGATAATTAGCGCACCGCCCCCATAGGTTTCCGGACCCTTAAGAAAGAGCGTAAAGGATAAATCCGTAAGCTGACCATCGATGAGTGGTGCATCCACATGCGCGCCATAGGCCATTCCGGGGTCAAAGCGATTGATCATGGGCCGGATAAGCCGGTCTGGCTGGGCATAGGCCTTTACCACGCGGTGGGCCAACACCGTTTTCTCGATCTTCTTCAGCGCGCCGCGCACTGCAGGCTGCTGGTGATCAGCCTGCAGATTATATTTGACCTGCCGCGCCTGACCACCAGCGGTTTTCGCCCCGCTGATCCAGCACGCATCAGGGCGCAATGCCTCGACAATAGCGTCGCATTCGGGTCCCGATAGCACATTGGCGATCTGGATCATGACTTACCTCCTTTGAATGCAAATCATTTGCAAATCGACCGCTGCTCGTCTATTGCCAAGGCAATTCTAAATAGGATCACGTGTCTCACCCAAATCTGCCAAGGGGATTTCCATGCGTCGATATACGTCTTTCACCAGCCTCTCAACGGCAACCGTTGGCTGTGCATTGTTGCTTGTCGCTTGCGGCGCCGAGGGTGAGGGCGAGGGGGAAGGCTTGGAAGGTACTAAAGCGGCACCCGGCATCAGCGGTGAAGGTGCAACCGGCGAGGGGGCCGGAGAAGGGGAAGGCGAAGGGGCGAGCGGGACGGACCTTGCCAGCAATGATGGCGCTTATCTTCAGGCTCTGGGCGAGGTGCGCGGGCACGTGTTCGCCTGCATCACGCTCTATCGTCAGGGTGCAACCGAAATGGCCGCAACCCATGCGAAACATCCCGAAAGCGAGATTTATCAAACGCTTGTCCCGGCCATTAAGGCGCGCAAACAGCCCGGCTTTGCCGACGGCCTCACTGCGTTGACCACTGCGCTTGAAGAAGGCGGTGACGTGGAAGGTACTTATGCACAGCTCCTTACCAATATTAAAAAACACCAGCCGGAGCTGAGCCTTGGTAAGACCATAATTGCGTTGTCGGGCCTCGTGCGCACGGCGGCGGATGAGTTCAAACTTGGCGTCGACGGCACCGGTGCAATCGTAAATGCGCGTGAATATCAGGACGCTTACGGATTTTTGAATACGGCCAAAGCGATCTTGACAGCGAAAACGCCAAATGGGTCTGCCGCACAATCAGCTAAGATCGATGCTTTGACGCAGCTGGATACGGCGCTGGCGCAATTTGGCGATCTGACGGCGCAGACCAGCAACGGTGATGTGACCAAAATTTACGGGGCTGCCGCGCGGATGGAGATTACCGGGCTCGGCGTGAAATAGCCGCCATCACGCCCGGACCATACGCCTACAGCAACCGTAGCGCCTTGAAGCTTGCCTCCCGATCCTTCCCGATAACAAGATGATCATGGAGGCGAATGCCAAGCGCAAGGCCAGCATCCTTGATCTGGTTGGTCATGTCGATATCGGCTTTTGACGGGGTCGGATCTCCCGACGGGTGGTTATGGACGAGGATCATGGCCGATGCGCCAAGTTCGAGCGCTCTTTTGACAACCTCGCGCGGATAAACTGGTGTGTGATCCACGGTGCCGCGTTGCTGAACTTCATCTGCAATCAGAATATTTTTACGGTCCAAAAAAAGGATACGGAAAAGCTCTGTCTTCTCGTCGGCCATGGCTGCGCGGCAATAAGATAACAGATCCTGCCACGAGGAAATGACGGGGCGGTTCATCACCCGGGCCTGGGTCAGTTTTACGGCGCTGGCATGGACAAGCTTCAGATCCAGCGCGACTTTTTCGGAAACAAACTTGAATTCGGTTAAACGTTCCGCAGGCGCTGCAATAACCTCTGCAAAACTGCCAAAGGCGTGAATCAGGTCTTTGGCAACGGGTTTCACATCGCGTTGCGGGATTGAGCGAAAGAGGAGAAGTTCGAGCAGTTCGTAATCCTGAACACCGTCAAGACCAGCACGGGCAAAACGCGCGCGAAGGCGTTCGCGGTGCCCCCGGCGATGGTCAACCGGCGTGACTGGTTTTGGCTCGCTCATAGGTGCGCTGATACTCCCCTCAGCGTCGTGCCCTCAGGCATAGGGCGGTTGATGATGTTCCAATGGAGAGGTGGTGAATATCTCGTAGCCAGTGTCGGTTACGCCTAAAGAGTGTTCGAATTGTGCCGTCAGGGATTTGTCGCGGGTGACCGCTGTCCAGTTGTCTTTGAGCAGTTTGACGTCCGGCTTGCCCTCATTGATCATGGGCTCAATGGTGAAGAACATACCCGGTTCCAAAACCGTATCGGGTGCGCGATGGCGGCCCGCAAATCGGTCTTTGACTTCGCCATAATGGACAACATTCGGGGCATCGTGAAAAACGCGGCCAACACCGTGGCCACAAAAATCACGGACAACCGAAAAGCCGCTCGCTTCGGCGTGGGACTGGATCGCCGCACCGATATCATAAAGTGTATTGCCTGGTTTGACCTGTTCAATCCCGCGCCACAGACAATCAAACGTCACATCGCACAGGCGCTTGGCTTTTACCTTGGGCTCCCCAGCAAAAAACATCCGGCTGGTATCACCATGCCAACCATCCACGATGACCGTCACGTCGATATTGACGATATCGCAATTTTTGAGGGGCTTGGGCGAGGGGATGCCATGACAGATCACATGATTGATTGAGGTACAGATCGTATGACGATAGCCGCGATACCCGACACAGGCCGGCAAGGCCCCATGGTCCAGAACAAATTCCCGGGCAAGATCATCAAGCTGCTGGGTTGTGACACCGGGCTTTACGTGCGGGACCAGCATATCGAGACATTGAGCCGCGAGAGCGCCAGCCGCTCGCATTCCGGCAAACCCGTCAGCGCCATGCGTCTTGATGGTTGTGGTGCGGTCTAGCGCTTCATCGATAGCAAGGTCGGTATTACTCATAGGTTCCTCCGGGTACGGGATATTTTACCCGCCCATGGTGGCGTTCCTCAAAGGTCGAGGGACAGAGCTCGCCTCAGGGTCACACCGGTTATTGATACATCACAATCGTAACACAGAACGTCAACCCCGGCGGCCCGTGCCGCGGCCATAGCGTCGGCGTAGGTTGGGTCCAAATCTCGGGCGAGGGAAAAGGTCTCACAGTCCCCGCGTTGCACAATGTAAAGCATGACCGCGCGGTGCCCTTCGGCGACCATGGCACTGAGATCGCCCAGATGTTTGGCGCCCCGGCTGGTGACGCTGTCGGGAAATTCGGCAAGGCCCGGTGTGCGCATCAGATGGACATTTTTGATTTCCACATAGCAGTCGGGTTTGCCCGGTCCGCTCAGCAGAATATCGATGCGGCTATCGGTACTGTATTTTACTTCCCGGCGTAGGGTTTCATAACCGGTTAGGTCTGGGATCAGGCCAGCCTCAATCGCCTCGGCACCGATCTTGTTGGGGTTGTTGGTGTTGATGGCAACGAGGGTGTCATCCACCTCAACCAGTTCCAGCGACCAGGGTAATTTGCGGGTCTTGCTGTCAGATTTTGAGAGCCAGGCGTGCGCGCCCGCCGGGGCAACACCCATCATTGAGCCAGGATTGGCGCAGTGGGCCGTGACGGGTGTGCCATCCTCCAGCGTCAGGTCGGCAAGGAAGCGTTTATAACGTTTGATCAGGGTCGCGCGGGTGAGCGGGGAGGGAAAATCCATGGGCCGGTTTTAAGAGTAGGCCTAGTGAAAGTCACGGCTTTTGGGGATGACCCTTACATTGCGCGGATGGGTGCGCAGGCTGGCGCCGCTGCGCCTGTCTTCGGGCACGGGGCGACGCACCTCGTCTGCGCGGGCCAGCATGGTCAGGAGCGGATCATCTTTGGGCAACTTGGCGAGGCGTTTGGCGACACCATCACCGCTGGCGGGTAGAGGCGCACGGCCATGGTCCGCATGGGCCAAAATATTGTCGAGGGATTTGCGCTGCACATCTTCACAAAGCAACCGCAGATCGTCGGTGCGGTCGATCAACTGGTCGGCAACAATATGGGTGATGGCATCGGCGCGCTGGACCCGGCCTTTGATCATCAAGATGCGTGCGCCCATCACCACCGGGCGATAAACCGCGCCAACCTTTGGCCAGACCACCAGATTGGCAACA
This sequence comes from Pseudomonadota bacterium, assembly GCA_039819545.1. Lineage (GTDB taxonomy): Bacteria > Pseudomonadota > Alphaproteobacteria > Caulobacterales > Parvularculaceae > CALLPQ01. Next base: position 129,381 of record JBCBRS010000005.1, read on the forward strand.
CCGGTTTCATCCTCAATGGTAATAAAGAAAACCCCTTTGGCCGAGCCCGGACGCTGGCGGATCAGGACGATCCCGGCGGTCATCAGCCGGGTGCCGTCGGGCGCGGCGCAGGCATCGCGCGTAGTCATGATCCGCATACGGTCATAATGACTACGCAGGAAGGTCATGGGGTGATCTTTCAGGGACAACCGCGTGGTCTGGTAATCCTGAATCACCTCTTCGGAGGCGGGCATAACCGGGAGCATGACCCGGTGATCACGGCCCTCATCGGCGGTTTCAGCCGCCGCAAACAAGGGCAGGGCCGGGGTGCTGGCCTCCCCGCGCACAGCCCACAAAGCCTCCCGCCGGTTGAGACCAAGAGAACCAAAGGCATCAGCGGCGGCCAGCAGCTCCAGCGATTTGCGCCCCAGACCGGTACGCTGGCGAATATCCGACAACACCTCATAACCGGCATCGCGTTGATCAATCAGGGTGTGCATGTCCTGTTCAGCAAGACCATCAATCTGACGCAGGCCTAGCCGGACGGCCCAGCCCCCATGATCGTCCGGTTCCAGAATATTATCCCAGTCTGACAGGTTTACATCGGGCGGGCGCACTGTCACAGCATGCTTGCGCGCATCGCCTACAATCTGTGCCGGTGCATAAAAGCCCATGGGCTGACTATTGAGAAGCGCAGCACAAAAAACCTCCGGGTGATGACATTTCAGCCAGCTTGACACATAGACAAGAAGCGCAAAGCTCGCCGCATGGCTTTCGGGAAAGCCATATTCGCCAAAGCCTTTGACCTGATCAAAACAACGCTGGGCAAATTCAGCATCATAGCCGCGCGCCACCATGCGCTCCACCATCATGCCCTCATAATTCAGGATCGTACCAACCTTGCGAAAGGTTGCCATGGCGCGGCGCAGACCGTTGGCTTCTTCCGGGGTGAATTTGGCCGCATCGATGGAAATCTGCATGGCCTGTTCCTGAAACAAGGGCACGCCAAGTGTGCGTTTGAGAATGCGCTCCAGTTCATCGGCGGGGCCATGGTTGGGACAAGGGCTGGGATAGGCAACCGGCTCCAGACCCTGACGCCGACGCAGATAGGGGTGTACCATATCCCCCTGAATAGGACCGGGACGGACGATCGCCACCTCAATCACCAGGTCGTAAAACTCCCGTGGGCGCAGACGGGGCAGCATATTCATCTGGGCACGGCTTTCCACTTGAAACACGCCCAGACTGTCCGCCGCGCACAGCATGTCATAGGTGGCGCTATCGCCCTGCGGTACGGTGGCAAGGTTCAGGTCCAGATTTTTGTGAAGCCGCAAAAGATCAAAACACTTGCGGATGCAGGTGAGCATGCCCAGCGCCAGTACATCAACCTTCATAATGCCAAGCGCGTTTATATCGTCCTTGTCCCATTCAATAAAGGTACGCTCCGCCATGGCGGCATTGCCGATGGGCACAGTTTCGGTCAGCGCGCCTTGCGTCAGAACAAAGCCGCCCACATGCTGAGACAGGTGGCGGGGAAAGCCGATCAGTTGGCGCGTTAGCGTGATGGCCCGGCGCACCATGGGGTTGTTGGGATCAAGACCGGCTTTGCGGAGTTGATCACAATTTACATCAGAACCCCAACTGCCCCAGACCGTTCCCGCCATGGCGGTGGCAATGTCTTCGGACAGACCAAGCGCCTTGCACACCTCCCGAATGGCTGAGCGCGGGCGGTAGGAGATCACCGTTGCCGTCAGCGCCGCCCGGTGGCGGCCATAGCGTTCATAGACATACTGAATAACTTCCTCGCGCCGCTCATGCTCAAAATCCACATCAATATCGGGTGGCTCACGGCGTTCCTTGGACAAGAAGCGTTCAAACAACAAGTTTGTCTGACTGGGGTCCACACTGGTGATACCAAGGCAGAAACAGACCGCCGAATTGGCCGCCGACCCCCGCCCCTGGCACAGGATGCCTTGTCCGCGAGCCCAGGCGACCACGTCATAAACGGTGAGGAAATAGGGCGCGTATTCAAGCCCTTCGATCAGTGCCAGTTCCTTGTGTAGGGCGGCAGTGATTTTTTCTGGTACCCCATCAGGGTAACGCCAGTGCGCGCCCTCAAAGGTTAGTGCTTCTAGATGCGCCTGCGGGGTTTTGCCGGGCGGTACCGGTTCGTCAGGATACTGATAGGAAAGTTCATCAAGAGAAAATGTGCACGCCTGTGCGATTTCCACAGTACGATGGAGCGCTGCCTCATATCCCGCAAAAAGCCGGGCCATTTCCGCCGGGGCCTTCAGGTGCCGCTCGGCATGGGCCTCCAGACGAAAGCCCGCCGTCTGGATAGTGTACCCCTCCCGGATACAGGTGAGCACATCTTGCAAGGGGCGTCGTTCAGGCGCGTGATAAAGCACATCATTATGGGCAATAAGCGATAGGCCAAGCCGTGTCGCCAGCGCCGCCATACGCGCCAGATGCTCCCGATTTTGACCGCAAAAACCGGCCCGCATGCCCAAAAACAAAGGTGACGACAGATGGCGCGCCAGATGCTGTGCCGTCTTGATAAACGCCTCATCGGGCTTATCAGGGGGGATCAGGATAAAATAGTGATCGGTAAGCTGATCAATAATCTCATCCATACGGATATGGCATTCGCCTTTTGGTGCGGCACATTTGCCCGCCGACAAGAGCCGCGACAAGGCCCCATAGGCCGCCCGGTCGCGCGGATAACAGATTAGGTCCGGCCCATCGAGAGGGACGAGCCGCGCACCCACTAGCAGTCTGACCCCGTGCTCCTTTGCGGCCACATGGGCGCGCACCACCCCGGCCAGGGTGTTCACATCGGCGATACCAACCGCGTACACCCCCAGCTCTGCCGCGCGTACCATCACCTCCTCCGCGTGGGAGCCGCCGCGTAAAAAAGAAAAATTGGTTGCGGTGACAAGTTCAGCATAAGCGGTCATGCGAAGAGTCCATGCATAAACCAGGCGGGTGCGCCGCCGCGATTGTCATCATAAAGACCATCACGGTAAATCCAGTAGCGGCGCCCCTCATCATCCTCAACGCGGTAATAATCGCGGGTGCGCGGTTTTTTTACCGGGGCACGCTGGTGATCCGTGGTCAAGGCCTGTTCAATCTGTGTACGTCCTTTACGGATTTGCCCGGCGTCGGCGCGTGGGTCCAGCTTGGGCGTCAGCCACGGACGGGCGCCCTGTTGTGGCTCAGCGGTCAGGGGCACGGGCGCGGTATGCTGCCACCATTCGGGTGCCAGGCGTTCGGGCCCATCGGCCTTTGATACGCGCCGTTGCACCCGGCGCCAACGAAAGGTGCGCGGCGGGCCATCAGGCACCTGCGCTAGAACAGTGATGGGTTCAGGCGGATCAATCAGTCGTTGCGGGCGCGGACCCTTCAGGGAAAACGGGCTTGGCTTTGTGGGCCAGGTGCCATCAAAGACCCGGCGCCCCTCGGCCTTTTCGGGCAGGTGGCGCGCGGCAAAGGTGGAAACGGCAACACTGCGGGGGCCGAGTTTTGCCGTCAGCCGGTCAACCAGTTCCGCCGTTGCCTGTGGGTCAGCGCCGCCGCCGGCGAGGGTGCCCGCCAGGGGGGTGGTCACGCTTTCGAGCGGGCTGGTACGATCAGCCTGCAGGACCAGATGTTCGATACCAAAGCCCGGATTGATCTTTTCGATCCGGTCACGGAACAGATAGACAAGATGGTTCGCATCGGCGCAGGCGCGCGCGGTTGTTAAAGGGACCGCATCATGCTCGCCATTCCCCCTGAAGCCATGAAAGGTAAAGGCTTGCCCGCCTTTATTCTGGGCTTTCAACTGCGCACACAAATCATTGGCCAACCGCTCCAGCCCGATCAGCAGCGCAGGTGTACTGATAATCGGTTCGGGGCACGGCAGCGGCGCACTGAACAAAGGCGGCGGGGTCAGCGGCACAATCGGCTCGTGGCGCATGCCCAGCGCCTGATCAAGACGCAAGAGCACCGCATCGCTATGGTGCTTTGCGCGAAACCGGCGGGCCAGCGCGCGCCGGTCAATCTCATAAAGCTGACCAATGCGGGTCAGACCAAACCGGCGCAACAGGCCCGTAACCTCAGCCGACAGACGCAGGCCCCGACAGGGCAAGGCGGCGAGACCGGCGCGTTCTTCTCCATTGGGTAAACGCCGCCCGTGGCTTATGTCAGTGTCAGGACCATTATAATAGCGCGCAAGCGCGTACGCTGCGCCCGGTGTGCCCGCCATGCCGAGTTGGTGGGGAACTTTGTTTTTGGTGAGGAGGCCTGACACATGGGCGATGAGCGCCACTTCCCCGCCATGGTAACGCTCGCACCCGGTTGTCTCCAAACAGAGGCCATCCTCCCCGTCCAGGCTGACCAGGGGGGTGATACGGATCATCCACAGGGCAAGGGCTCGTAACGCTTTTTCGTCCGCCCCCCGATCAATGGGCACCGCCTTGATGGCCGGGGCACGGGCCCGCGCATCGGTAAAGCCAAGCCCCACATCAATGCCGCAATCGCGCGCGGCCCGGTTGGCGGCGGCCACCAGCAAGCCATGGGGCCCTTTTTCAACCAGTACGAAGGGTTTCGGTGTTGGCGCGCCGTTCTGCGAACCGGAGAGGGCGATAGGGCCCGGACGCGACGCGGCCCCGGTCTCCACCGGGGGATGTTGGGCGCACCGGGCGCGGCGTAGCCGTGTGAGGGGCCAGTTCGGGAACCAGATTGAGAGATAGCGTTTCATGGTCAAACTCAAGATCGAAAATGTGTCCTGTCTGCGCGGGGTTGGGGCGCACGCGCTCTGCCGTAGCGCGCCAGCGGGCAAAGCCGGGCGCGCGCGCGTCATAGGGGTTGGGGCCAGAGGGCTGGGATTGCACACGCCAGCGCACCATGGCCGCCGTGGTGCCTTGTGTTGCGTAAGGCAACAGCAACACCCCCGGGATACCGGCGCGCGCAGAGGCCAGCGCCAGCCGCCGCGAGGCGGTAAAATCCGCCCCGTCCGTCTCGGCAATCACCAGCGCCGGAATACCGGAGGTCAACGCCTCCTCCATGGCCCAGAGAGCATCGGCATTCTTACCAACGCTGACGTGCAAAATCGGCGCAACCGCGCCAAAAAGCGCGCTCAACCCGGTCTCGTGCCAGGGACCCTGATCCCGCTCAAACCGGTGCTGTGTAATCGCGATGATGGGCACATCGCTGCGCGGCAGATGCGCCCCGATAAAGCCCAGCGCCGCCAGCCGGTCGCCATAAGCACACTCGCACACTTCATGGATACCCTCCCGCCCAAGGCCGAAGGGAAAGCCAGTATGAGCACTCACCGCACGCGGCACCCCCACGCGATAAACCCCTTTGGGAAGCTGTATATCCATCATATGTTCATACTTTGTTCTCATTAAGAAAGAGTCAAGCGGTAAAATTTTTTGGTAGTGGCCCAGTCTGGATTTGTGGGGGGCGGATATGGCCTTTAATCGCCGAATGAAAAGCTACAGTCGATGTCCGCTCTACAGCGCACCTCTGTCATTTCATGGAAACCTGATATGTTCGCCGCCATGCCAACCTATAAGAGGAACAGCAACGGAATTTCTAATGTCTACTGCCTCCTGAATATGACGTGGAGCGCCGCGCTCATGGTGCTCGGTCTTTTTGCCTGCAACAAATCCTACGAACCGCTCAATGAGGACGCATTTGCAAAGATCGCAGATACTGTATTGGCCGACTTGGAAGATCGCGATTTGTTTTCCGGTGTCGTCGCTGTCTCTCTTCGAGGCAATATCGTGTACATGGGAGCGGCAGGTTATGCGGATCGGCGTTCCAATGCTTTGAATGCCGTTGAGACAGTCTATCCGCTTCTATCGATCACCAAGTCTTTCACCGCTTCGGCAATATTGTTGCTTGCAGAAGACGGCTTGGTGTCTCTTTCTGATCCGGTGAGCACCTTCTATCCAGGTGCGCCTGCCAGTTGGTCGGATATCACCATCGGACACTTGCTCAGCCACAGGGCAGGCATTCAGGACTGCGATTGTACGGGATCAGAATACGCGTTGAAGGCGCAAAAATTCGATACCTATATGGACTATGTTGATCTTGCGGCTAAAGAACCGCTTGCTTTCTTGCCCGGCGAGGGGTTTCGTTACTCTAACGCGGGCTATGGGCTTCTTACGTTGGTTGTCGAACAAGCGTCGGAAATGTCCTATTGCTCATTCATCAGGCAGAATATTGCCAGCGTGCTCACCATGAACGGCTTGGGGTGCGGCCTGATCACCGACAATGAGATACAAGGATACGTAAACGACCCGACCGTTGATGCCCCGGCCCGACGATGGACTGAGGGAAAGAACACACCATTGGAAGTATTAGGAGGTTTTGGTAGACTTCAGTCAACAGCATATGAGCTTGCACTGTGGCCACACTTCCTGGCAACAGGAAATCTTCTAACAACGCCATCAATAAAAGACATGTTTACTGACCATGGCGGCGCATACGGTTTTGGATGGCGGTTTGCCGAAAAAGACGACCGAGGTCTGATCTGGCACTCTGGTAACGATCCGTCTGCTGGTTTCGCTTCAATCGTCGAGTATTATCCAGAATATGACCTCGCGATTGCCGTACTTTCCAACGATACCCGTACAATCGGCGAAACGGCGACCCTTCGCATAGGCGACAGTGACAGAACCTTTCCCGCCAACGGCGCTCGTAAGGTTATCAACGAGATTTCTCGAGCGTTCTTTCTGAATCACAACGGATCGATACGCTAAGATATCCCAGTAATTCTAATACGGCAGCTTTACCTTCGAACTCTGCCGTTAAAATAAGAAGGGTAGTGTCGCCTATTGGCGAGAAATGACCCTACGATTTCAAACTGAGTCACTACCACTTTTTTGGGGGGTGAGGGAGGGGATGAAATATGTGGGGACAGATCCAGGGTTAGCGCTTTGTTTGCTCGCGAATACGGGTTCATTTTTGATATTTTCCCGTATCTTCGGGCGCCAAACAGGACAAAAATCCGGGCTCTCCCGCAGCGCGCTCAGCGCTTGTGCACCCGATCTCAAGGTCACAAACGCGCAGTATTTTCCCTTGCTTTTCATAAACCGGTCTTGTACGGAGCAAATATCGCAGTAATTCGTGCAAGGAGCGCGGAATGACACAACACTATCTAAAGGGGCGAATGCCTGTCTGACTGCCCTGTCTCTCATCGTTTCGGTACGGAATGGTTGAGTAAGGGCCAGCGTCGCTTTCGCCTTATTTTACCCCTACAGTTTGAGAGAAGTCCCGTGACATTTCAATCAATGACCGGATTTCGCGGCGCCCTTGTTGCCCGCGAAGCCGGACCGTATGGATGGCTGACGCCATTCATCGCCGATATTGCTAATCAGCATCCGGCGTTTGCCAGTCAAGTCCTTTGCCTGACCCGGGCGGAGTTGCATTTTCTTGGCCTCGCTTCGGTTGCTATCAACATCCATCCTGATGGCGCGGCCCGGCGGGAAGCATTCGTACGCGCTTATGCTACCGTCGAGCGCCGTGTCCTTCTGACCCGCTATGCGTTTGGGGGTAACCGCGCCCGCGCCACGGCTGTCTTGAAGCTATCGCGCAAAATTGCAGGCGATCTGTGGCGACCGGCCTCTTATTGTCGGCTGTTGGCGTTACTCGATTGTCCGTATGCCGCGCAAACACTGCGTCATCTACCGACAGTTACCCGCCAGCGCCTTCGCGATCTGGAGGCTTTGCCACCGGTTTATCGTCAGCCGGTGCCCATGCGAACCATCCGGAAAAAAGGGGACCGTCACAAGCTGGTCTTTGCGCTGGAGGCGGTGGAGCGGGTACGCCCCGATCTGACGCCGGCGCAAATTATCGCCAGCCTGAAATCGGCCAAGCCCAACGGGATCGACGGGTGGGCCCGGCGACATTTTCAACGCGCGCCTTTTCCAACCGCGCCCACGGCCAGTTTGGGTATTGCCCGTCTGTGTGATGATGATCTGGGTGTGGCCAGTCCGCTGGAGGATTACGATGCTCTCGCCAATGCGGCGCTGGAGTTTGATAATTGTATCCGCAGCAATCTGGGGTCGGTTTTGCGTGGCCAGAGCTATTTTTACCGCTATGTGGCCAAGGGAGCTGGCAAAGGAACGGCCATTGTCGAATTGCGCCATATGCCAGTTATCGGCTGGGTCGTGGAAGAGGCGCTGGGCCCTGACAATGATGATCTGCCTGCCCACCACCGGATGGCGATCATTACCCTGTTCAAAAAAGCGGGGATCATCGTGGCCCCGCCCTTGCGGAGCCCGGATACCGGTTGGTTTGAGATCATTTAACAAATCGCTGCTAGGAAACGAAGAGATCGGTTTCCTGGCGGCAAACTTCCGTCTGCATCACCATCGCGCTTGCCGTGACAGAGGCGAAAATCAGCGTATAGAAGAACACGATCGCAGCCCGCCAAGAGGAGGCAACAATGGGTTTTCTAATTTTTCTGGGCATTATCGCCCTTCTCGTCTTTATCGCTATTGGCATCTACAACCGGATTGTGGCGCTCAATCAGCGGTGTGATCAAGCCTTTGCCGACGTGGATGTGCAATTGCGGCTGCGCCATGACCTCGTGCCGAACCTTGTGGAAACCGTAAAGGGCTATGCCGCCCATGAGAGAGAAACGTTCGAAGCCGTGATCGCAGCACGCCAGCAAGCGGTCTCTGCCCAGGGCCCGCAAGCGCAAGGTCAGGCGGAGGGCATGCTTGGTGCTGCGCTCGGCCGGTTATTCGCGCTGGCGGAGGCCTATCCTGACCTCAAAGCCAACACGAACTTCCTTGAATTACAACGCGAGCTTTCCGACGTGGAAAACAAGATCGCGGCGGCCCGCCGGTTCTTCAACAATGCCGTGCAGGAATATAACACGATCATTCAGCAGATCCCTGGCAATTTTATCGCGCCCATGGGCAAGTTCACAGAACGGACGTTCTTCGAAATCCCGGAGGATGCAAGACCAGCCATGGAAGCCGCACCCGAGGTGAGCTTTTAAGGGCCGCGAAAGTGGTGCTGCCTGACTGCACAGGATAACAAACCGCCATGGGGGCTTTTGGCTTACAAACGCAAATCTGGAACAACAACCTGAAGTCGATTGTCCTTTTGGTGTTGTTCCCAGTGCTGCTGCTCATTTTGCTTTACGGGCTATGTGTTGGCTATGTGGCGTTGAGTGAACCGGTTGGCTCCACCGCTGAGGGGCTGGAGCGGGCGCTGGACGTTTTGCTAGACGTGTGGCCCACGGCATTTATCGGCGCCGGGGTCTGGTTTGCCATCGCGTGGGCGAGCCACAGCTTTATGATCCGCAAGACAGCCGGTGCGCAGTCCCTCTCGCGCAAGGAAGCGCCGGAGATTTACAGTCTTCTGGAAAATCTGTGTATCTCCCAAGGTGTGCCGATGCCCGCCCTCAATGTGATCAATTCCGGCGCGCTTAACGCCTTTGCCAGCGGTATTGATCAGGGCAGCTACACCATCACGCTGACGCGCGGCATTATCGATGCTCTTGACCGCGATGAGTTAGAGGCGGTGATTGCCCACGAGTTAACCCACATCCAGAACCGTGACGTGCGTCTCCTAATCATCTCGGTGATCTTTGTCGGAATCTTTTCGTTTGTGGGCGAACTGATGTTTCGCGGATTTTTCCGCACCGGCGTGCGTATTGGCGGGCACACACGCAGCCGCAATGGCGATAGTCGCGGGGGCGGGGCGCTGATCCTCATCGCTGTGGCGCTTATCGCTGTGAGTTACATTCTCGGTATGGTGGTGCGGTTTGCGCTCTCCCAAAAACGCGAATATCTCGCCGACGCAGGAGCGGTTGACCTGACCCGTAACCCTGATGCGATGATTAGCGCCCTGCAGAAAATCTCCGGCAACGCCGATATCGATGTTTCCGTCGATGTGCGTCAGATGATGATCGAAAACGCCAATCCGTTTGCTGGCATCTTCATGACCCACCCGCCCATTGATAAGCGCATCAATGCCCTGCGCATGATGGGCGGCGCAGGGTAGGGGGGCCGGGCTCTAACAGGGATCAATTGGGGCAAGGTGCGTTGTGGAAAATGCACAAAGCCCTTTGGCGTGATCAGACGTCGGTAATGATCTCCGATTGGGGGAACCGCGATTTTGGTAAATGAGCGTTGTAGTCCTGTTGCCCGTCACTTTGTCCAACACATACTATCGCAAGGCTGGAATATCCTTTTTCGCGCAGACCGAATTCTTTGTCCAACGCCTGCACGTCGATCCCCTCCATGGGGGTTGTATCGAGGCCGAGGGCGGCGGCGGCTAACATGAATTGACCCAGGTTCAGGTAGACCTGCTTGTCCATCCAGTGCTGCAAATCTTTCAGGTCATGCTTATGGATGTCGGCAAACATGTTCCGAGCCCCATGCATCTGGCCTTTGCGTTCCTTAGAAACAGCCGGGTCGTCGGCCGCATACCGTCCGTCTTTTTCTTCTTGGGCGAGAATATGCTGCATATAGTCTTCATTCGCCGCAAGACGCCCGGCGAAGACAACAACCATTGATGATTTTCGGATTGAGCCGGAGTTGAACGGGTATTTCTCATCAGTGGATATCGCGACGCGGTTTTTGCCCTCGTCGGTGGTGGCCATGATCATGTGCCAGGGCTGCAGGTTTGTGCTCGACGGGCTGTATTGCAACACATCTTTAAGGGCCGCGACGATGTCATCAGGCAGAGGGCCAGTCTCTTCATAGGCCTTGGTCGTGTGCCGTGCCTTTGCAACAGCGCTTAACGTGTCTGGGGTGAGTGTTTGTTTTTTGGTCATTTTACGTCTCCGCGTTGGGATAGAATTTCATCAGTTCGCTGTTCCAGAACGCAAACAAGGTCCTTTAGTTTCTCTGGATCGTTCGCGTGGGGATGGAGGGTACCAAAATCGCTTTTGTCATTATCGAAATAGGCACCGGAGCGCTCCCCAAACGCCGGGTCGAGGGCGGCGCGCACGAGGATATCCGCACCGATTGAAACGTCGTTGTCTGATCCGCCCCATCCTTCCTTCACCATGTTGGTGTTGAGGAGGGAGCCAGGATTGACGGCTACGAATACGGGTCCTTGTTTATGGGTTTGCGCCATATGGACGGTCCACATGGTCAACGCCAATTTACTTTGCGCGTACGCTTCCATGTCGCCAAGCGTCTCGCCGCCCGCCATCGCGTTGGTGGAGACGGATGATTGCGCCGCTGACGAGAGGTTGATTACCCGTCCAGCCTGCGGAATGATTGGCAACACTGCTCGCGTCAGAATATAGGGGGCAAACAGATTGACCGCAAAGCGCGTGTCGAGACCGTCATTAGTATGCGGAGCAGCTGTTTTATAAACACCAGCATTGTTGATCAGGATATCAATAGCGGTGTGTTTACCACCAAGATCGTCGGCCATTGCTTTGACGGCGTGAAGATCAGCGAAATCCGCGACGATAATCTGAATAGCGTCGGCATTTTCTGTGGGATGACGGCCGCGAAGATCTGTTGCCACGCGGCTTAGTTTTTCCTGATTACGGCCATGTAGGATAAGGGTGTGGCCGATTGCGGTGAGCCGTTGAGCGGTCGCGAGGCCAATGCCGTCGGTAGCGCCAGTGATCAAAATTGTTTTTGTCATGCAAGGTTCCGCTTTGATTTCGGGCGGTGCCGATTGCACCGCACCATCCTTGTTTGGTAGCTATGGGGTTAGCCCGGCGAGGGCAAGACCGCACAATACTGGACCAAAGGCACAAGAAGGTGCCCAGCCATGGACGCGCCCGATGACAATGAAACGTTTTTCCGATTACGATTGTTGCCGTGGGTGTCCGGTGGAAGCAAAGTTGGAGATTATTGGTGGCAAGTGGAAGGGCGTTATTCTTTTTCACCTTTTCGACGGGACAATGCGCCATAGCGAACTCCATCGCGCTGTCGGCGCCGTTTCCCAACGTATCCTGACAAAACAGCTTCGCGAGCCAGAGCGCGTTCACAAAAAGTGTCATCACGGTTTTTGGGTTCGAACGCGCGACCACTTAAGAATCAAGACTGCGTTTCCGCTTCAACAAAAAGTAAACGCAGTCTAGAAGAAAGTGGCCTCGTGGCCCGGCAAACCTTTGCCGAAATACCGCCGCGTGTTGAGTACAGCCTGACCGACGTGGGACGCTCGTTAGAGCCCGTGCTGATGTCACTCAAAAAGTGGGGTGAGGCGTACGCAGTTGCATCCCATTAAGGCCGTAGTGGGTAAATCGAACGCGATATGCGTTCTATCAATTTGTACACAAGGAATTGCCCACCATAATACACTCATCCTACCCCGCGCGGATGAGTTTGACTGCATCATCTCTGCCAAAAAGATAGAGCAGGTTCAAAAGCGCTTTACCGCGCGCTGAGGCGAGGGCGGGGTCGCGTTCGAGGATGAGTTTCGCGTCATCGCCTGCCGCCAGAAGAAGGTCGCTATGGGCTGTGATGTCGGCAAGCGCAAAGCGTGGGAAACCCGATTGCGCCGTCCCCAGAAGGTCACCGGCACCACGCAGGCGCAAGTCTTCCTCCGCGAGCCGGAACCCGTCCTCACTTTCGCGCAAGATGGAAAGCCGGGCCTTTGCCGTCTCGCCAAGGGGCCCGCGATAGAGGAGGAGGCAGGTTGACGGTTTTTCCCCGCGCCCCACACGGCCCCGCAACTGGTGGAGCTGGGCAAGGCCAAACCGTTCGGCGTGTTCGATCACCATTACCGTTGCATTGGGGGCGTTGACGCCGACCTCGATCACGGTGGTGGCGACGAGGACCTTGACCTCTCCGTCATGAAAGCGCCCCATCACGGCGTCTTTTTCTGCCGCCTTCATCCTGCCATGCACAAGCCCGACGGTTGACCCCCAGTCACGCCCCAGCGCAGCGCGCAACGTCTCATAGCGCTCCTGCGCAGCGGTTAGCTCGATAAATTCGGATTCCTCCACGAGGGGGCACACCCAGTAAACCTGATCGCCTTTTGTCAGGGCCCGGCGTAGGGCCTCAATGACGTCGTCAAGGCGTTCAATCGGTAATGTCCGTGTGGTAACGGGTTTACGACCCGGCGGTTTTTCGGCGATGATGCTCACATCCATATCGCCATAGGCGGTGAGTGCGAGGGTGCGCGGGATTGGCGTTGCGGTCATGACGAGGAGGTCTGGCGCGGCGCCTTTTTCGGTCAGCGCCATGCGCTGGTGAACGCCGAACCGGTGCTGTTCATCAACCACCACAAGGCCAAGAGCGCTGAACGCAACGCTTTCTTGAAACACCGCATGGGTTCCGAGAAGGATATGAATATCGCCGCGCGCGAGCGCTGCCAGTTTTTGTTCGCGCGCTTTACCCTTGTCACGGCCCGTGAGCACGTCAATGACGATTTTCAGCTGTGTACAGATGGGTTCAAGGCCTTCGAGATGCTGGCGCGCTAATATTTCCGTAGGCGCCATCAGCACGGCCTGATTGCCCGCTTCCACCGCAGCCAGCATCGCCATGAGCGCCACAATGGTTTTGCCGGAGCCCACATCCCCCTGTAACAGGCGGACCATGCGATGAGGCGTTGCCATATCCTCAAAAATATCGCCAAGCGCGCTTTGCTGGGCACTGGTCAACGCATAAGGCAGGCTCCTTTTGGCTTGAGCCCGTAAGGTGCCGGTGCCTGTCTGGGCGATGCCTTTGACCTTGACCCGGTCACGGCGGATAAGCGCCAGGGCAAGCTGGTTTGCTAAAAACTCGTCATAGGCAAGGCGCAACCGATTCGGTGTTTGCAGGCCAAGGTCGCCGTCGCTCTGCGGCTGGTGGAGGGCGACGATGGCCGCCTGCCAGCCTGGCCACTTGTGTTTTGCAAGCCAGCTTTCATCTTGCCATTCGTCGAGCGCAGGGACCTGACCCACTGCCTGCACGACCGCCTTGCGCATAACCGCACCGGACAGACCAGCCGTTAGCGGATAAACCGGCTCAAACAGGGGCAGGTCATCGCTGCGCGCCGGGTCCACAATATGATCCGGGTGGGTCATTTGTCGCCCGCCGCCAAACTCCTCCAGCCTGCCACTGATCAACCGCTTTTGCCCCTCCGGCAGGGCGCGTTGTAAATAGTCCGTACGGGCATGAAAAAACACAAGGGTCATAAATCCTGTGTCGTCAGAGCAGATTATCCGGTAAGGCTGGCGCCGGTTTGGGGCGGGTTCATGGCGGTCCACATGCACCAGCATGGTGGCAAGGCCGCCAGCCTGCGCCTCGGCAATCTTTGGGCGAAAACTGCGGTCAATCAATCCAGCCGGCGGCGTGAGGACGAGATTGACAAGGCGCGGGCCCGCAACCTTATTGATAAGCGCGGCAACCTTTGGCCCCACGCCGGTCAGGCTGGTGGTGTCGCGAAACAGGGGATTGAGAATCGACGGGCGCATGGGCCGGAGTGTACCCGCTGCGGCGATCTCATCAATTGGCGGCGGCGGGACAATTGTGATACCCTCTATCAATGGCAGAAGATATTAATACCCGGCGCAAACGTCTCCTCCACCAGGCAACCTATCGCGGCTTCAAGGAGGCCGATATTGTCATTGGCGGTTTTGCACGGGCGCACCTCTCGACCATGGAAACTGCTGAGCTTGATGAATTTGAGGCGCTGATCTCCTTTTCCGACAAGCAGCTTTATGAATGGCTGATGGGCAAGCAGGAACCACCGGCCAATATTATCGGCCCGGTCTTTGAGCGGATGCGCGCATTCGATGCGGCCAAGGCTGTACGCGAGATGACGGCGCAGTAATGTCTTCGTATTTTGACCCTCGGGTTCTGAGGCCGTTGAAACAGCCCCGGGATCACGTCTGGCCACTCGGAGTATGGGATTATGAAGCCGAATTTCCGGGCTTGATACGCGGTGCAGATTAGCAGGCTCGAGATTTGCACGGCCAGACGTTGAGGATGTTTGCCCCGGGCAATTAATGCTATTGCCTCCGCAAGTCCCCACCACGAGCCATTGACCCGCCACCAACATGAGATACTCCATGGACAGCGCCCCTGAAATCGATCCCCAACATCAAGATCCGAAAAATATCCGTACCCTGTTGACTGTGATGGCGCGGCTGCGTGCGCCCGGCGGGTGCCCGTGGGATGTGGAACAGACGTTTGATACGATTGCGCCTTTTACTATTGAAGAAGCGTATGAGGTCGCCGACGCCATCGCGCGAAATGACCTGACTGACCTGAAGGAGGAGCTCGGCGATCTTTTGTTCCAGACTGTCTTTCATGCGCAGATGGCGAGCGAGGTCGATGCCTTTACGTTTGACGATGTAGTCGAGGCGGTCACGACCAAGATGATCCGGCGACACCCACATGTTTTTGGCGATGACAAAACGCGGACGCAAGAAGAACAAGGACGGGCCTGGGAAGAAATGAAGGCCGCTGAACGCGCGGCAAAGGGCAAGACCAGCCTGCTTGATGATGTACCGTTCGGATTGCCGGCCTTGACCCGGGCGGTCAAACTTCAAAAACGCGCAGCCCGGATTGGGTTTGACTGGCCGTCAGCGCGCGAGGTGCTCCACAAGATCAATGAGGAGACAAAGGAGCTTGCGGACGCCGTGGATCAGGATGATCCTGATGCCATCGAAGACGAGTTCGGCGATCTTCTTTTCGTGCTGGCTAACCTGTCCCGCCATCTGAAGATTGATCCGGAACATGCATTACGCCGCGCCAATGAGAAATTCTCCCGCCGGTTCCGCGCCGTGGAAACACGGCACAATGGCGCAGAGGAAAAACCCGACCTTGAGACCATGGAAGCGTGGTGGGTCGACGCCAAAGCGACTGAAAAAAACCGGTAAGCGCCGGGTAGAAGGTCTAATGCCCGGCACCTTCCGTGTCCTGCGCGATATCGAGGAGCAGGCTCAAAACGCGGCGACACCCTTTCAGACGGGCACGCTCATCGGGCCATTCCTGTTTGAAGACAACTTTTTGATCGGGCCGCAATTTCACATCATAGGGCGAGGTCGCAATAAACTGAACCAAGCCAGCGGGGTTCGCAAACGCGTTATTGCGGAAGGAAACCACGGCGCCTTTGGGCCCTGCATCAATCTTTGCCACGCCTGCTTTGCGGCAAAGGCCTTTTATCGCCACGATCTCCATAAGGTAGCTGACCTCCGACGGCATCGGACCGAACCGGTCGATCAATTCAGCGGCAAAGCCGTCCAGATCTTCCTGTTCCGTCA
Organism: Pseudomonadota bacterium; assembly: GCA_039819545.1. Taxonomy (GTDB): domain Bacteria; phylum Pseudomonadota; class Alphaproteobacteria; order Caulobacterales; family Parvularculaceae; genus CALLPQ01. Next base: position 145,528 of record JBCBRS010000005.1, read on the forward strand.
AGTCGCCAAGACGGCGATAGAGCGCCATGCGCACATCAAGGTCGGCCACATAATGATCGGGGATGAGCACCGCCGTACCGATATTGATTTGCGGTGACCAGCTGGCGTCACTGGTTGCCTCGCCGTCTTTGAGTTCGGCGACCGCCTCTTCCAGCATATGCTGGTACAGCTCTACGCCAACTTCTTTTACGTGACCCGATTGCTCCTCACCCAGAAGATTACCGGCCCCGCGAATATCAAGATCGTGGGAGGCAAGCGTAAAGCCCGCGCCGAGCGTATCGAGCGACTGCATCACTTTAAGACGCCGCTCCGCCCCTGGGGTGAGTTTCTTGCGCGCCGGGACGGTCAGGTAGGCATAAGCGCGCTGTTTCGAGCGCCCGACCCGGCCTCGGATCTGATAAAGCTGCGCCAGGCCGAAAAGATCAGCCTTATGAACAATCAGCGTATTGGCTGCGGGAATATCGAGCCCGGATTCGATGATGGTTGTGGCCACCAGTACATCAAACTGCCCCTCATAGAAGGCCGTCATGATATCTTCCAGCTCACCGGCAGCCATTTGTCCGTGGGCGGTCTTGAATTTGAGCTCCGGCATTTGCGCGGTGAGGAATTCTGCCACGTCGGTGAGATCACTAATACGCGGGACCACATAAAAACTCTGCCCGCCGCGATAGTGTTCGCGCAGCAAGGTCTCGCGCGCTACCACCGGATCGAACGGCCCTACGGTGGTGCGCACGGCCAGCCGGTCCACCGGCGGTGTGGCAATCAGCGACAGATCGCGAATGCCCGTCATGGCAAGTTGCAAGGTTCGCGGGATCGGTGTTGCGGTCAGCGTCAAGACGTGCGTATCGGCGCGGAATTCTTTCAGGCGCTCTTTGTGCTTCACGCCGAAATGCTGTTCCTCATCAACGATGATCAGGCCAAGATCGCGAAACTTGGTGGACTTTGAAAGAAGGGCGTGGGTACCAACAACAATATCAATGGTACCATCGTCCATACCGGTGCGGGTGGCGCTCATGCTCTTGGTGCTGACCATCCTGGAAAGCTGGCCGATCCTGACCGGAAAGCCCTTGAACCGCTCGGTAAAATTCTTGAAATGCTGACGAACGAGGAGCGTTGTGGGCGCGATAACCGCAACCTGTTTACCGGATAGCGCCGTAATAAACGCCGCCCGTAAGGCAACCTCGGTTTTGCCAAAACCCACATCACCGCAAACAAGGCGATCCATGGGTGTGCCCTTGGCGAGGTCTTCGGTCACTGCGGCAATGGCATTTAATTGATCTTCGGTTTCCGCATAAGGAAAGCGTGCGCAGAATTCATCATAGGCCCCCTCCGGCGGCATGATTGCGGCGGCTTTTTTCATGGCGCGCTGGGCAGCGATCTTGATCAGCTGCTCCGCCAGCATGCGGATGCGCGCTTTCATCTTCGATTTGCGCGCTTGCCACGCGGCTCCGCCCAGCCGATCTAATTGGCTATCATTGCCGGTTTCGCTGGTATCTGATCCGTATCGGGAGAGAAGATCGATATTCTCCACTGGCAGATAGAGCTTGTCGCCGCCCGCATAAACCAGGAGAAGGCAATCGTGCGGGGCGCCTTGCACTTCCAGTGTTTCGAGCCCGTCATAGCGCCCAATACCGTGCTCCACATGGACCACGAGATCACTAACACTCAAGGACGCCGCCTCGGTCAGGAAGTTATCGGCCCGCTTGCGCCGCGTCTTGCGCACCAGCCGGTCGCCGAGAATATCCTGCTCGGAGATGAAAACGAGACCCGGTACTTCAAACCCGGTTTCAAGACCTAGAACCGCCGTACACGGTGTATCTTGCGTTCGGTCAATCGCCGCCATGGTGGTCACATGGTCAATCGAGCCCAGACCATGGTCACCAAGCACAGACCGCATACGGTCGGCGGAGCCTTCTGACCAGCACGCGATGATGGCCTTGCGCCCGCCCGCGCGCTGATCGTCTATATGGATTTTGACTGCATCAAAGACATTGAGTTTTTCTGCGGCGCGCTCGGCGGCAAAACTGCGTCCCACGCGGCCTTGCATGGAGAAGGCCCGGCGCCCCGCTGCGGCAGAAAAAGGCGAGAGCGTACGCACTTTTGCGGTTTGCAGGTGGCCCGCAAAATCCTCCGTTGTCAGATAGAGTGCCTCCGGCGGCAATGGGCGATAGGCGGGCGCAGCAAAGGCGTTATCCTTGCCTTTGGGCTGCGCCATCTGCAAATCTTCCGCCCGCGCCGCATAATAATCCTGAACGGAGGAAAGGCGCTCGTCGCCAGCCTCCGCGCTCAGATGTTCCGTGATGATCAGGGCCTCATCGGCGAAATCGAAGAGGGTGTCTTTCGTCTCATAGAAGAGCGGCAGCCAATGCTCCATACCGGCATGGTTGCGCCCCGCACTCACCGCCTCATAGACCGGGTCATCACTTGCCGGTCCAAAGGTCGCCACATAGGCTGTGCGAAACCGGGAGATCGCATCGGGCGTTAACAGGACTTCGCTGGCGGCGGCAAGATCAACGCGCTTAAGCTGACGTGTGGTCCGCTGCGTCGCCGCATCAAAGGCGCGGATCGACTCCAGGCTGTCACCAAAAAAATCAAGTCGGATGGGTTCATCTGCACCCGGCGGAAATATATCCATCAGCCCGCCGCGTACGGCAAACTCCCCCGGCTCGCGCACCGTACTGGCGCGCGTATAGCCATTCGCGGCAAGATAACCCATGAGGCTATCCATATCCACGTCGCTGCCCGGTTTTGCGCCAAACCCGGCCGACGCAATGACGTCGCGCGGCGGGGTACGCTGCAAAATGGCATTGATGGCCGTGACAATGATCAAGGGGCCATCATTTTGTTTGTGCGCGCTCATCATGGCGAGCGTTGCCATGCGTTGGGAGGAGACTGCACTGGACGGCGACACCCGGTCATAGGGTAGGCAGTCCCACGCGGGATAGTCGAGCGTCGGTATATCAGGGGCAAAAAACTGCAACGCTTCGCGCATGGCATTGGCCCGGGCGGCGTCCCGCGCCACGTACAAAATGATCCCCTCGTGATGGGCCGCCGCATCGCACACCGCCATGGCATCAACCCCATCGGGCGCATCATGGATGGTGAGCGTACCCGCCTGCGACCAGGCCTCTCGCGCGCTCATGATAGCGGTTCCGGATGTCATGCTCATAAGAGGTCTGCCATAGCAAAAGGCGCGATCACCGAAAGTAATGATCGCGTTTAACAAGAGGCGTGGTGGTAGGGCGATGTCTGGCGCAACGCAAGGAAGATCGGGTTGGTCGGCGCGGTGTAACAACGCGGTTGGGAGGTTTTGGTCACAGGTCTGAGGTCTGCACTTCGGTTGACCGGGGTCTGTCTGCGCGGGTTTGGCGGATCAGCTCCCCGATCTATGATGATCGGAGGAGCCGTTACTGCCACCCGCGGGCGCATTGCGGTGAACCGGTACGCGCACCGACATCATTCCAGCGTTTTCAAAAGTCAGTGTAAGCTCAAACGTGGTGTCAGCCTCCAGCGGTGCCTTTACCCCGATGAGCATCACGTGCAGGCCGCCGGATTCAAAGGCGAGCGGCGTGGCTTGAGCGACTGCCAGCGACGGCATTGGCACCATGGCGCGCCGGCCGGATGCGTCTGTTCTCGTCTCATGGATTTCCGTGGCATCGGCAATTGCTGTCTCTGCCTTGAGGAGCGTGTCGGCCTCTGCGCCGGGACACAGCATAAAGTAAATCGCGCTGGTGCCGCCAACAGCGAGGGCGGGGCGTGCCCAGGGTGAGACCACTGTTGGTGCTTGTGCGTCCTGACCGGCGCACGCGCTCGCCCCGGGTGGGGACACTGTGCGCACGTTTGCACTCTCGCCCTCTTCGCCCTGTGAACAGGCAGAAAGAAGCGCCAACGCGCCAAGGCGGGCCAAGCGCCGGCCAGTGGAAAAAGACAGGGTCATGGGAAAGCCTCCAGATTGGCACCGAAGTACCGACGAAAACCTACCGATAGATAAGATGCAGAGCGCCAATTGCGATGCGACAGTTTAGGAAATTGATCGCCCGCCGCCGCGCCAGCCGCGCAAAAAAACAGGGGTAGTTGTTGGCCTGCGAGAAATCACGTAAACCCCACCAACCATCACTCTTGCGGGACCGACGCCATGAATGCTTCTGAAATTGCACGCTTGAAAACTTACTTTGTCGAAAAATTCGGACTGACAACCATCGATATCCGCGCGCGTGAGCGCAAAACCGATTCGGCGGAAGTTTATCTGGGCGATGAATTTATCGGCGTGATCTTTCGCGACGATGAGGATGGCGACGTGTCCTACGATTTCAACATGGCCATTCTGGAAATTGATTTGCCGGAATAGCGTTTGCCCCGTGCGCCATCGAGGCCGGAGGCATCCATGAAGGATCGGGCTCAAAAACCCCTCATCCGTGCGATCGTCAATCGCCCTTTCCTCCTGACCCTGACCGTTTGCGTGGGCTTATTTACACTCGCTTATACCGGGGATCAGCCGACTGAGGGGGGTAGTCGGGCGATCCTCCAGACTGCGTTTGGTCTTTTCGCGCTGATGGTGTTTGCCATAGGTGTACAAATCCTCGCTCATCGCTCCTTGATGCTTGCGCTTGGTGCCGCAATCGTCTGGGTGGTCAGTGCGGGTGTTTTGGCTGCTCCGCTGGTTGCGGCGACGGACGATCCGGTGATGGCATGCCTCATCGCGGCTGTGGGGATTATGCTCATGGGTTGTGGTGCTGTTTTTTGTCGCCGGATCGGGCTTGCCACCTTGCTTGCGCCCGGGCTGTTTATTCTCGCCGGGTTCGCCACGGCTGGGCTTGGAATTGTGGGCCCCTTTGTCCACGCGCTTGGGGCAACAACCGTGATGATCATCAGCATACTGCTTGCCCATAGCGTGGATCAGGCGCACCTGCAGGGTTATCGACCGGCACCAGCGGCAGGAGAGGCCCTGAATCAAACCGCAAGCTACGGATTTTTTGCATTGCTTTTCGCGATGGGGGTTGGGCTTGCCTTCCTCGTCGTCAAACAAGGAGACCTGTTGTCATCACTGGCATCCGGTGCATTCGATCCATGGCGCTTTTTTGTCAGTATAGGTCTTTTTAGCCTGCCAGCCTTGCTTCTTCTGCCGGGGCTCCTCTGGCTGTCTCACGGGGTTGACCAGCAAATTCACGGGGGTCAGGTCGGTCGCTTTGATGCGCTTATCCCGGCTGTGTGGGCGCGTTTTCGTACGTTTTATGCGATACAGACGAGCTATGGCATTCTCGCAATCGCTGTTGTCTTGCTGATTTCGTCACTTTTTTTGACACCGCTGTCGGCTATTGGACCCATCTTGGTCGGTGGGCTTTTTCTCAGCATCGTTGTGGGGATCGCGTTTTTCTCATTGCGTGCGTTCATCATGGCCGCAAGCCTGTTGGTCTTGGGGGGTGGTCTTGGCACGGCGATAGACAGCTTCATTTTTACGCCAGTGTTGCCTGTGCCTGATCGGCTGGCGGGCCTTTATTTTGCAGCACTGGTCCTCGCCATTCCGGCGCAGCATTTCATGCAGGTGAGCAGCGATAGCAAATATCGGCGGACAGTCATGGCCACCGTGATACAGCGCACGGCCGGTCCGGCGCTGCTGGCCGCCGGGCTCGTACTCTCAATTTTGAGTCTTGTCTCCATCACCAGCCTTTGGCCACAGGCTGTGCTTGTGGCGCGCTGGCTCTCGGTCATTTTCGCATTGAGCTTTTTTATGGGCCCGGCGGTGATGGTGGTACTTTCGTCGCGATACGGAAAATATTGACCACCCTTGTTGCGAAGGGCCCGTTTCGGCGGGTTCGCACTTCGTGGAAACTGATCCGGGTCAAGCCCGGGCATCCCGAGAGAATTTCTATTCTGGGATATATTTCGGCAGCACGGTGCGCATCTTGCGGGCCATCGCGCGCAGTTGCTTGTCGGTCGCCGCCACATCATTGCCTTTTGCTACCGGCGCCATGAGGCGCACCAGAGCGCCGTCGGCACGCTGGCGGGTGAGGGTGTCCCAGATCACGGACATCTTCATGATATATTCGTTGGCAAATTGCTGCCCACGTTGATCATACCAGTAATAGATGACGCGCTTTGTGCCGTTATACTCGATCACCATCCGGTTATAGGCAAAGGGCAGGCGCTCATCGGCTGGGATGGCCGCTTCGTCGGCGGCGACCACGCTGAAATCAGTGACCTGCCAACCACCACCGGGGATACACTGGCGCGGGCTGTGCCAGGACCGACCATCGCGCCTGGCGGTCAGATAAGCCATATAGACATTGTAAAGCTCGCCCTCAGGTGACGTCATATTCACGACGAGGGAATCATCTGCCCCCAGAACTTCGGCCACCTCGGAATCGATGGGCTGTATCTCTGCGCGCCAGCCTCGGAACTCACCGGGAAAGGCGGCAAAGACCTGCCGCTCAGGCGTGATTAGCTTGTCCACGGTTACGATTTTTGCAAGGCCCGCCGTCACCACAAATAAGGCCGCAATCGTGATCAGAGCTGCACCGCCGCGAAACTGCTCTGGCATCGCGGCCAGCGGCAGGCCCCCCGTGGTTGGCTGGCGGGGGGAAAGGGCCGGCACACCCATCTCGTCTAGCGGATTGGTGCGCGGCGGCAGCACGATGCAAAACAGCGAGATGACGCCAAACAGCGCCGCAAGGCAGAGCAGAAAGACGACCCAACCTTCGAAGAAATGGAGAAAACCTTCGGTGTGACTTGTGCCATAGGCTTGCACCAGGATCCCCGTAATGGCGATCCGCAGACTATTCATCAGGATCGTGATCGGGATGGTCGACAGAAAGATAATCGCCTTTTGCCACCACGTCCCCTTGAAGAGATACGCCGCCAGAAAGCCGAGGCTCAAAAACGGGAAAAGATAGCGCAAGCCAGAACAGGCTTCGGCCACGGCCAGTTGGTATGTACCAAGATCAATCACGTTACCGGAAAGATAGACTGGTATATTCATGGCCTGGATCATGGCAACGCCAAGCTCCGACGACATGCGTTGAAAATTCCAGGAGAGGTTGGTGATCAGCCAGAAAGGCGGCGGCACGGCAAACAACAGATAAAGCACCGGTACCGCACAAATCGCCAGCATGGAGCGCCCGCCATAACCGGCCACCAGCGCGGCAATAGCAACCACAAACCCGAGTTGTTGCAGGATAAAGGCGTGGGTTAACTGCCCAGCGAGGAGCATAAACCCAGCGAGAAACCCAAGCCCGACAGCGGCCACGCCGCCACGCCCGGCACTCGCCATAATCGCGTCTTTATTCGACCAGATCAGCCAGCCCGAGATCAGCGGGATAAAATAGCTGTGGCTCAATTCATCTTGCGTGCCCCAACGCTCAAATAAATTGGCAATGGCATCACGAAAGACAAACAGCGAGATGAGGGTTGCGCCGATCAGCGCAAGCGCTCGCGGTGTCGTAAGCCAGGTCGTGAGCGGGGATGGGGACTGTTCGGCGGTCATGTATTCATACTCAGAACGGGGCGATTCTGTTTTATGATCGCCTGTGACGGGCACCCATTACCCGGAGACGATGGCGCGGGGGGCTGCTTTGTTTGAACGTCATAAATGGGGGGAAGATCACCCGATTCCAGATCGCTAATTTGCTCGCTATATCACACGCCGCTAAATTATCCACCTCCCGGGGATAGGCTCTGGCAGACGAGGCACGAGCCAGAAAGCTTCATGGTCGCCCAAAAAAAATGGCACGTCCCCAAAAGGAGCGCGCCATTTTGTATTTAGGGTTGGTTCCGTCGTTGGCGGGCCCGTCCTACACGAACGGCGTCAGGCCGGAATCATTCAACAGAGAGGCATCGATCTGGAATTCCCCTTCATCGGTATTGAAACCGATCAGGCCAAATTCGTCATCGAAGATGGCGGCGACTTCCAGATTATCGATCAACGGCACGGTCATATCCACGAGTGGGCCGATACTTTCTTCTACCGTGGAGCCGAGCAGCGTTGCCGAAATACCAAATTCGAGGGCCTGCAATCTAAAGTCGAGGTCGAAGACCAGCGTTGCCAGATGGTCGAGAAGGGCACCGATACTGTCATCATTTTCGTCGCCGTTAACGTCGAGCACCACTTCGAAATCAAGAATTTCATTGCCGTTGACGTCGAAGTTTTCGGGCACGGTGAAAGAAATATCATCACCGACTGTGAACGGAATAATGTCTCCATTCTCCAGCAGGATATCGGCGGTGAGCTCTCCAATCGTCAGTTCAAAATTCTGCAGAACGGACAGATCGGCGATAAACTCCAGGTCAAGCAGATTATAGAAAACTTCAAGCGAAAACACATCGAAGCCCGCAACTTCCAAGTCGGCTAGGGTAACCGTTCGCTCGAGTGGTGGCAGTCCAAGGAGCGTCGTAACGAGGCCGTCAAAGTCGAGGGTACCGCTAAGTACGGGGTCGCTTTGGCCGACGCTTACAAGCGTGTTTTCGGTAATGATCGAGCCATCGGTCTCAATCACCGGGAAGGACGCCGACACCGAGCTATCCCCGGGCAAATCAACAGTCAGGCCGATATCGTTGGCTGCGAGATCAATCAGCCGTCGTGTGAAGTCAATATCGATCGGTGGAATGACGTTGAAACTATCGTCACCGACAAGGGCACGCAGGCTTGCCGCAAAATCAAACACAAAATCGAGTGCAAAAGTTGAATTCGGGCTTTCAGTAGAGAACGTGCTGCCATCGTCCAGCAGGAATAGCGACTCGATGGTGATATCTTGACCTTCTTCGACCTGACGCGGGACTTCAAAGGCAAGACTGCCGGTGAGCATGGTATCAATATCACCGGATGTGAGCGTAAATGTCGGCTGCAGACCGGCGCGTATGCTGATATCGCCTGCGAGGCCAATCGATGGAAAAATCAATCCTTCTTCGGAAAGCAATTCATTAAAACTGCGGGAAAAGTCGATGCCGAGGAAGGGCAGATCAGGCTCGAGGACAAACGCTGAGCCTGTATCGAAGATCGACTGATTTTCCGACGTAAACGTAAAGTCATCGGCCGTGGAGACCGTTGCGTCATCGGCGCCATTAACCGTGATGGTCAACGTGCTGGGCTCACTCGTGTCATTGGGCTGCCCGCTATCGTCGATTGCCACGTACTGGAATTCTAGAACTTCGGTCTCACCATCATTCAGGAACTGGAAGTCGTCGCCAAGAACGAGGTCACCCATGCCCGTGACGGGGTCAACGCGGATGGTGCCGAAAATTTCTTCCGGACCGAAGAGCTGATAGCTAAGAACATCACTCATATCCACGTCGGATGAAAAAGCGGACAGATCAAAACTAATGGTGGCGTCATCTTCGCTACCGGAAACGGCGAAATCTTCAGTGACCGGCCGATCATTCACACCAATAACGGTGATGGTCACGGTTGCCGTGTCCGTTGCACCGCGGCTGTCGGTAACCACATAGCTGAGCGTCTCCGTCGTCGTCTCCCCAAAAGCAAGAAACTGGAATGCATTGCCCGGATCATAGGTGATATCGCCGGTCTCGGCGTCGAACATGATGGTGCCGTCAAGATCGCTGTCGTCAACCGACATAATATCGATATCGTCAACAAGACCGAGAAAGTCGCTGTCGAACTCCACGTCATTGCTCAGCACGTTGAAGGTCACGGGGTTGTCTTCGTCGGTTTCCGCTTCGTCGTCAAAGGCAACCACCGGGTTGTTGCCGCCATTCAGACGAATGTCGAAATCGTCGAACTTCAGGCTTTCCACAGAGCGCAGAACATCCGTACCCAGATCACCATTATCGGCGTTCAAATCGGTTATGCGGCCACGGCTTGTTCCCTGACGGACAAAATCAAAGTTAAAATTGCCTTCGTCGTCAATGATGCTGCCAGCATAGTGGGCTTGGTCAAACCCGCCGCCGCCACGGATAAAGTCATCGCCTCCGCCGCCGTCAAATTCATCACGGCCATTACGACCAATCAAATCATCATTGCCAGCACCGCCGAGGATATCGTCATTGCCACTGCCGCCGTCCACATAATCATCGTCGTCGCCGCCAAGCAGCGTGTCGGCACCGCTGCCACCCACAAGCGTATCCTCGCCGGCGTCACCGGCCAGAATGTCGGCGCCGCCATTGCCGACGATGCGGTCATCCCCGCCAAGGCCGAAAAGGACATCTGCGCGCGTGTAGCCGCCAATGACTTCGTCGCCATCGGTTGGCACCACATCCACATCTCGGTTTGAAATGGTGTCGCGGCTGTTAAAAAAGACGAGTGACGAACGGAAGTTTTCCGGAATCAAAACCATGACGGTTTCCCCCCAATGCAATGACGCTCGCCCCACGCAAGCGTTCTCTCTCCATTTTGTCATTTATGAGATTGGGGTTGGTTAGGCAATCCCCCACTGTGACACCCGTTATGGGGGTGTGGGCCGACGCTTTTCCCCCCGTGTCCCCGGGCGAAGACCCGGGGCCTGTTTCAAGGTGATCGAAGGGTGTGGGAACAGTTCCCGGGTCGGCGCTACGCTTGCCCGGGAATACGGATTCTATTTGCGATAGATACGCCGTGTCCCCGGGCGAAGACCCGGGGCCTTCTGATTGGGGTACGGAGTCTGGATCAACAGTTCCCGGGTCGGCGCTGCGCTTGCCCGGGAATACGGTTTTTTATGTTTGCCCGGTGTCCCCGGGCGAAGACCCGGGGCCTACTGATTGGGGTGCGGAGTATGGATCAACAGTTCCCGGGTCGGCGCTTCGCTTGTCCGGGAATACGTTTTTTATGTTTGCCCCCGTGTCCCCGGGCGAAGACCCGGGGCCTATTTCAACGTGCTCGGAGGATATGGGAACAGTTCCCGGATCGGCGCTGCACTTGCCCGGGAAAGGGTTTCAAAATGCTCGCAATACCTCTGTGCACTGACGGGCCTACCGGATCTCGAGATAACTCACTTGCGCGTCTTCAACTTCGCAGGTGAGGGTGCGCAGGAAGGATGCGCCGTCCGGGTCGCGGGTGGTGAACTCGGCGTTGAAACGCCAGGCTTCATTCGCCCCGCCAGCGAGGTCGCCGCCTGATTGTGGCTCACCGGGAACCGATACAACGATACTGCGTTCAGCCAGACGCGCCGTGAGCGTGTCGACGCACTGTTGATAGGCGGGCAGATAATCGCCGGTAAACCCGCCAAGCAGCACTTCCGGTTCGCCGTTCAGTGGTGGCACGTCCGCAGCGCCGTTACCGCTGGCAACCACCCGGTCAGTGGTGCTGCGCGCGCCGTGGCCATTGCCGATGCGGCTGGCGCTGCCCACCCGTCCAGCATTTTGACTGGGAAAAGCCCCGCCGAGGGAGCGGCTGCCCGAGCGGAAACCGTCGTCAAAGCCATCGCGGTAGCCATTGGCGTCAAGACTGCGATCAATCAGGATTGCCCCGCCAATGATGCCTGAAGAAAGCAAAAACGCGTCACCGGGCAAGAAGCCGCGTCGGTAAAACCGTGAGCCGTAAAAATAGCCGGGACCGCCATAGAAAAAGCCGCGGCGAAAACCGGGGTGAAACCCGGGCCGGTAAAAGCGCGAGCCATAAAAACGCCCGCCGCGAAAACCTCTGCCGCCATAAAAACGGCGGCCAGTATTGAAGCGGCGTCCGCCATAAAAACCCCTGTTACCGCGAAAACCGCGTCCACCCCGGAAGCCGCGTCCACCGCGAAACTTGCCGCCGCGATAACCGCGTCCCCGGTACCCACGCCCGCGATAGCCGCGTCCGGCATCGATACCGGCGGCAAGGATCACCGCCGATGGCACAGCATTGGTGCCAGAAACCGAGAGGGCTGGCTGAAGGGCGCCCGACGCGGCAAGGACTGCGGCGTTAGGGGAGACCGTTGACGTGGCAGCATCAGCGGCAGGCGCGGCGGCCATCGCAGCGAACGCCAGAACGCCAAAAGCAGCGGAAAAAAGGGAAGGTGAGCACATGAGGGGCTCCTTTCTCGCCTTCGAACCGGTCAGGCCCAAAGACGTCAAACACAAACGGTTTCTCGCCCCCACTACTCACTATTATAGCAGATTTTGCGGCGGTGGTGAGGCAGCAACACCGCGCAAGGGCGTTTTGAAACCGTAAAAACCCAGCGTTTTCAGTCCAGAAGAGCCCGGGCGCGATCACAATCGCGCGAAATCTGCGCCTTCAGGGCGTCCAGGCCATCAAATTTCTCCTCCGCCCGCAAAAAGGCGTGGAATGCCACCGATAGGGTTTTGCCGTAAAGATCGCCGTCGAAATCGAACAAATGCACCTCTAGAAGCGGCGTGTGATCGCCCACCGTGGGCTTGCGGCCAAAATTAGCGATCCCGGGCCATTGGGTGCCGTCAACCGTGACGTTGACTGCATAGACGCCGTGGCGCGGCGCGATGACGGCCCCCAGCTGCATATTGGCAGTGGGAAAGCCCAGCGTGCGGCCTAGCTTTTGCCCCTCAATGATTGGCCCGCAAACCGTCCAAACATGGCCGAGCATGGCATTGGCACCCGCAATATCACCCGCCTCCAGCGCCACGCGTACGCCGCTGGAGCCAATCTTTTCCGGCGGGCCAACGCTCGTACTATCGGGCGCCAATGGCGTAATAATCTTTACCGGGACATTCTTTTCACGGGCCAGCGTCGCTAGCATTGCCGCATCACCCGCACGATCTTTGCCAAACCGGAACTCATCGCCCACCACAATAGCCTTAAGGGAGAGCTGACCCAGCAATATATCGTGCACGAACTGTTCGGCAGACAGCGTGGCCAGCGCGGCGGAAAAGGTCAGCGCGTGGATGACCTCAACGCCATGAGCACGCAGAAGCGCATCGCGCTGCGCCGGTTCGGTCAGGAGGAAGGCGGGCGTATTGGGTTGGAAATAGCGACGCGGGTGCGGCTCAAACAGAACAATCCCGGTGACAAGGTTGTGACGTGTGGCAAAACATCGGGTCTCATCAATGAGATATTGGTGCCCGCGATGGACACCGTCAAAGTTGCCGATGGCCGCGCACACCGGGCTGTCTGACGTGGGATTTGATCGGGTGGTGGTCACGCCTATGGGGTTTTGCGGTGGGGCAGGGGTATCGCTCATGGGTTTACCAGACCAGCCGTTCCATGGTGGCCCGCGCGGTGACGTCTTGACTGTTTAGCAACTGCGCCACGGCCGTCTCGTCACGTGCGCCCTCGTGGATACCGCCCGCGCCAAAAACATAGACAACGTCGAACCCGTTGCGATTGGCTCCCAGAATATCCGTCTGCAGACCATCGCCGATACACAAGATCCGACTGCGTGTCAGGCCGGGCTGTAAGCCCGCAAGGGTGTCAAAGGCAAGATCATAGATCGGGCGATGGGGCTTGCCGCCATGGGCCACACGCCCGCCGAGCTGTTCAAACAGCTGCGCAAGCGCGCCCGCGCACCAGATCACCCGGTCGCCCCAACGCACTTTAATATCGGGATTGGCGCAAACCATCTCCATATCCCGCGCAGCCGCGTCGGCGAGCATGGTGCGATAGTCTTCCGGTGTTTCGATTGTATCGTGGATCATGCCGGTGCAGATGATCGCTTCGGCTTCCTCAAACGGGGCAAAGTCCATATCGAGGCTATCAAACAGGGGATCATCTTTTTCCGGGCCAAGCCGGAAAAACCGCGCGGGCAGGCGCTTCTTGATCTCGGTACGAATTGTATCGCCGGAGGTAACAACCCCGTCATAGGCCTCGCGCGGTAGGCCGAGGCGATCAAGCTGTTTGGGAATGATCGCCGATGGGCGCGGCGCGTTGGTCAGGATGATCACGGGCCCGCGTGTCCGGCGAAACTGAACCAGGGCATCGGCCACATCATCAAACAGGTGGACGCCGTTGTGAATGACGCCCCACGCATCACACAAGAGCGCGTCGTAATTTTCCGCAAGCGATGAAAGACGGGCAATAAGAGGACTGTCGGCCATGGTCTAGCGGATAAGCACCATAACGAGCCCGGTCAAGAAAGAGGCGAACAAAGGGGCGCGCCGCTCGCCTATTTCAGCGGCTTGATCTTGAATTTCTGGCCGCCAAGGCTCGCTTCAAACATGGCACCGGCTTTGTCGAGCACAAAGACGGCAACACCCTCATCATAGGAAGCTGTCTCGCCTGCACCGTCGGAGGCGATGGTTGCGGTTGCCTGGGCGCTGAACTCAAACTCATCGTCGAGGAAGGCGTTATAGCCCTGTGCATCGCGAAAGAAGATAATCTCGCGATATTTCTTGCCACCGAACTGCAGACCCACCGTATATTGCGACAGGTAGACTTTGCGGGCGGGCACACCGCCGCGATAGACAATCCCTTTGCCCCGGGCCGCGCCAATGCCGGCCCCGCCTTTGGTCACGCTCGGGAAAACGGCATAGCCGTAAGCCTGGCGGAAAAACGCCTCCAGCGACGGGTCGTTTTCGCGGAAAGTACGGATCGCCTCATTGGACTTGCGGATCAGTTTCGACTTTTGCGCTTTTGCCTCGCGCGGGTCCCAGCCCTGGGCGTGGCTTGCGGGCGCGGTACCGGCGATCATCAACGCGCTAAAAATCGCCATGATGGCGGCAATCACGATGCGGTTGGCGGTGGGTGCGCGCACCATATCGGTCTTCTCCCAAAGGTCAGGGCTTGACCATAGGGGAGATTGGTATGGCTTTGAATGAAATTGTTGTCAGCGACGAAAAGATATCCCGCGTTATGAGGCTTTTTTTAGCGGCTCTTCGCGCAGGTAAAAATCTACCGGGCGCGGGCGGCCGAAGAAATTGCCCTGGCCAAAGCCAACACCCATGGCAACCGCGGCGTCGCGACCTTCCTCGGTTTCGATTTTTTCGGCGATGAGAGAGATATCTGCGCTCGCCAGTTGCTGGCTGAACCGACCATAAAGATCGCCCGCATCACCGCCCTTTTTGGCATTGGCGAGGAGGCTGGCGGAGGCTTTGATATATTTCACATTTAACCGCCGCAGGGCCGACTGGTTCACCTCGAACTTGTGCAGATGGTCCACAGAGAACGCAAAGCCGCGCTCCGAAATCGATTGCAGATTTTTGCCGATGGTGGGGTCAACAATGGTGATCGCAGGATACGTAAATTCAAACACCAGTTGATTCGCAAGATCACGGTTTGCATCAAGATATTGAACAAACAGGCTGAAGAAGCTTTGATCATAAAGCGTTGCCGGTGAAACATTGCAGAAAACTGCCACGCCCTTTGATCGTTCTTTCAGGGACCGCAGGGCCTGTACCGAGCGCAGCAAGATCATATTGTCGATAAAGCCAATGCGGTTGGCCCGTTCCACCGTATCAAGATAATCCGTGGGCAGCAGAAGAAAGCCATTCTCATCGCGCATTCGGGAAAAGGCCTCGTAATACCGGATCGATTTTGAATTCAGATCGACAATAGGCTGCAGGAAAAGTTCCAGTCGATCTTCGCGTGTGGCGGTTTCAACCTTGTTAAGAATTTCACGGTCACGTTCGGACAGGCCAGCGGCATCGCGGATGACTTCGAATTCTCGGTCAATGGTTTTATTGATGCTGTCGGTGATAAATTCGGGATGTGACAGCTTGCCTTCGGCCGAACGCTGAATTTCGAGGTTTTCGCTCTGTAACTTTTTAATAACGACCCGCGCGCGCAGGTAAACGATCAGCGTTCCCGCAATGGCAAAGGCCAGCCATGCTTGGGACATCAGGGGCATTTTGCCGTCGATAGCCTGGCTTAGAATAAGCGCAAGCACGACACCCACCATCAATAAACCGCTGCGCCAGTCGATGAGTCTCGGTTGTTTTTGCGCGTCCATAGGTGCCCCGGCTTCAACTGGAATTGTCGTACCAAGACAGAAGCCTAGAGGGAGACGATAAATAACCGATTAATTAGGGGGCGGCTTTACTTAGTGTAAATTTACCAACAAAACGCCGCCCGGCCACGGACCGGGCGGTGTCTTTTTCGGTTTAAGGCGCTGGTGCGTACAAAGAGTTTCAATCAGTCTTAACGAATGGTTAAAATGCATCCTCAACGGGGTCGATCATGATTTCCACGCGCCGGTTTGCGGCAAGACCCGCTTCGCTTGTGTTATCGGCAATGGGCCGCGTTTCGCCAAATCCCACCGCGCGTAACCGGCCCCCGGCAACGCCCTGGCTCGCCAGATAGTCCGAGACGGACAGGGCCCGGTTCTGCGACAGGGTCAGATTGTAGTCATCATTGCCGCGCGCATCGGCGTGTCCGAGGACGCTCACTGCGGTGCGGTCATATTCCTTCAGCACTTTCGCGACGGCGTTGAGCGTGCGGTAAAAGCCGGGGGTGATATCGGCTGATGCCGTGGCAAAGGTGATATCGGACGGCATGTTCAGCTGGATATTATCACCAACCCGCGTGACGGAGACGCCCGTTGCGGCCAATTCCTGGCGCAATTTTGCTTGCTGGCGATCCTGGTAAACGCCAATTCCGGTGCCGGTGGCCGCGCCAACCCCTGCGCCGATGATGGCGCCTTTGCCCGCGTCGCCAGCAATCGCACCAATAACCGCTCCCGCCGCTGCGCCGGCACCGGCGCCTGCTGCACCGCTCGTTACGGCGCGGCTTGCCCGCTTTTCGCCGGTATAGGGGTTTGTCGTGCACGCCGCTACGAGCATTAGGGCGGCGCCAGCAAAAAAGGTCTGTTTTATCATTGTCTCACTCTCTCTTGTGTGAAGAACCATAAATCGGCCTCGTCATCCGTATGTCGGCCTTACGCCAACATCCCCGGGGGGGATAAGGTTCCCTAGGCGAGGGGGAGGCCCGCAAAAAACTAAAATGTTGGTAAAGTCGCTGGTATCACTTGCCAGAACAATCCCGTTCTTTTGCAAGCATGACGGCCCGTTGCGGTAATTTCATGGCCGCGCCAGCCATAGAAACGGCGCAATTTGGACCGGCTGACGGGTTGGCGGGCAGCGGCCTGTCCCGGGCCCTCCGCGCCCAATGGCCCATATTCACGAAAAGCCGGGTGACGGGCTCGCCGACCCCTGTTAGAGGAAATGATCCAAAAGACGATGACCGCGCGCAGCGCGCCGAAAACAGGAATTGACCGATGCCCGATGCATCGCAGCCAACCGCTGAGCCCCGCGATTATAAAGACACGCTGTTTCTTCCGCAGACAGACTTTCCCATGCGCGGCGGTCTGCCCAAGGCGGAACCGAAACATCTGGACCGCTGGACAAAGATGGATCTTTACCGCCGCCTGCGTGAGACCGCGAGCGAGCGCCCGCTCTATGTGCTCCATGACGGCCCGCCCTATGCCAATGGGCACCTGCATATGGGGCACGCCTTTAACAAGGTGCTGAAAGACCTGATCGTCCGGTCGCGTCAGATGATGGGGTTCAATGCCAATTATGTGCCGGGCTGGGATTGCCACGGCTTGCCCATTGAGTGGAAAGTCGAAGAGGCGTTTCGCGGTAAGGGGCGTAAAAAAGGCGATGTGCCAGCATCGGAATTTCGCGCCGCCTGCCGGAAATATGCGCAGGAATGGGTGGACATTCAGTCCAAGGAGTTTCAGCGCTACGGTATCGAAGGCGACTGGAAAGACCCCTATCTGACCATGAAATTCGATAGTGAGGCAGCCATCGTCGCCGAGCTTTTGAAATTTGTCGAGAACGGGCTTTTATATCGTGGATCGAAACCGGTGATGTGGTCACCCGTGGAGCAAACCGCGCTCGCCGAAGCGGAGATCGAATATCACGATCATCAGTCCACGACCATTTGGGTAAAGTTTCCGATGCGCGGTGGCGCACTCGCTGGCGCAACCGTCGTTATCTGGACCACAACGCCATGGACGATCCCCGGAAACCGGGCAATCTGTTACGGACCGACGCTCAGCTATGGGCTCTATGAAGTCTCGGCCATGAAGGGCGATCTCGATTTTGAGCCCTGGTCAAAGCCTGGTGACCGGTTGGTCGTGGCCGATGCCCTCGCCGAGAGCGTGCGGGAGGCTGGCCTGATCGAAAGCTGGTCGCGGGTCGGTGACGTGGCCGCGAAGGACCTTGAAGGCGTCGCTTGTGACCATCCCTTGAAAGGCTTTGCCGGCGGCTATGATTTTTCCGTGCCGCTCTTGTCCGGGGATCACGTTACCGATGAGGCGGGCACCGGCTTTGTGCACACCGCGCCCAGCCACGGTCAGGAAGACTATCTCGCCTGGATGGCCCATGGCCTGCCCCAGGAAGATATTCCTTATACGGTGGGTCCTGACGGGGCGTACACCAATGAAGCGCCCGGTTTTGAAGGGAAAAAAGTCCTGCGCACTGACGGTAAAAAAGCCGGTCAGGATGGCGATGCCAACAAATTTGTCATTGCGGCATTGATCGAACAGGGTGGTTTGCTGGCGCGCGGGCGGCTGACCCATTCCTATCCCCATTCCTGGCGGTCAAAGGCGCCGGTGATCTTCCGCAATACCCCGCAATGGTTTATCCGTCTCGGCAAACCGGGGGAGGGTGGCCTGCGCGACAAGGCGCTAAGCGCCATTGAGGAAACGGGTTTCACCCCGCCATCGGGGCGTAACCGTATACGGACCATGGTGGAGGGGCGGCCTGACTGGCTGATCTCCCGCCAGCGCGCTTGGGGTGTGCCGATCACCATTTTTGCCCATAAGGAAACTGGCGAGCCCCTGAATGATCCATCGGTGAATGCTCGTATTGTGGCCGCCGTGCGTGAGAAGGGCGCAGACGCTTGGTTTGACACGCCGGCGCAGACAATTCTCGGCGACGACTATGCGGCGGCGGATTATGACAAGGTCGAGGATATTCTTGATGTCTGGTTTGATTCCGGCTCGACCCATGCTTTCGTACTGGAACAGCGCGACGACCTGAAATGGCCAGCGGATATCTATCTCGAAGGCTCGGACCAGCATCGCGGCTGGTTTCAATCGTCCCTGCTGGAGGCGTGCGGCACACGCGGGCGCGCCCCTTATGACAACATCCTGACCCATGGGTTTGTTCTCGATGCGGAGGGTCGCAAGATGTCCAAGTCTTTGGGCAACGTTGTAGACCCTGCCAAGATCACCAATCAGTATGGGGCCGATATCCTGCGCATCTGGGTGGCAAGTTCTGATTATGCCGATGATCTGCGCATTGGTGATGAGAGTATTGGCTCGGCGGTTGATGCGTATCGAAAGCTGCGTAACACGCTGCGCTATCTGCTGGGCGCGCTAGACGGATTTGCCGATGCAGAACGCGTGGACGCAGCGGATATGCCGGAGCTTGAACACTATATGCACCACCGTCTGGCGCAGACTGACAAGCTGGTACGGGCAAGCTACGCGGCGTTTGACTTCAAGGGTGCTTGGCGCGCCGTTTTTGATCTGTGTGCCTCGGACCTTTCTGCGTTCTATTTGGATGTGCGCAAAGATAGTCTTTACTGTGATGATTCAACCGCGATGCGCCGGCGTGCGGCGCGCACGGTGATGGCCGCTGCATTTGACTGCATCGTGCGCTGGCTGGCGCCGGTCTGTGTCTTTACCATGGAAGAAGCGTTCCTCGCGCGTTACCCGGATCACGAAGACCATTCTGTTCATCTGGAGACGTTTTTTGATATCCCCGAGGACTGGCATGACGAGGCGTTGGGTGCGCGGTGGCAGGCTCTGCGGTCCGTACGCCGAGTAATCACGGGCGCGTTGGAGGGGGATCGCCGCGACAAGAAAATCGGCGCCAGTCTCGAGGCCTCGCCGACGGTTTATGTGGCGGATGCAGCGCTTCTTGAAAAATGTCAGTCTACGGATTTTATGGAACTTGCCATTACCTCTACACTCACATTTGTGGAGGGCAAGGGCCCGGCAGAGGCATTTACCCTTGATGATACGCCTGGCGTTGCTGTGACATCCATACGCACCACGGCACACAAATGCGCGCGGTGCTGGCGTTATACGGGCGATGTGGGCACTCATGATGGTGCTCCTGAACTTTGCGGTCGCTGCGCCGCCGTGCCTGGTATTGCGCCTGGTATCGTCTCTGGCATCGCGGAGGGGGCATAAGGGCCATGGCCGATACTGGAAAACCGGCCGCGCCGCCAGATGGTCCAGATAACGCGCCCACAACCATCAAGAACCGGTTGGCCCAGTGGCGGGCGGAGGCGCGGGAGAACCCGTTCTTTTTTGTGACGCTCTGCGGGGCGGCGGTTGTGATGCTCCTCGATCAGGCGAGCAAAGCCTGGGTTGTGGAAGTCTTGCGCCTGCCGGAACGCCGCCGCATTGATCTGTCGCCGATCATTGATTTTTCCTATGTGGAAAACAAAGGCGCGAGCTTTGGCATGCTGTCGGGCGGTTTGGGCTCGCGCATTCTATTGTCTCTGGTCTCACTCACCATTGCGGTCTTGCTGGTTTCGTGGCTGGCGCAGGTGCGTCGACCGCTCACGGCGGCGGGTTTTGCCCTGTTGATTGGCGGCGCGCTGGGCAATCTTATTGACCGGGTACTCTACGGCCATGTGATTGATTTCATTGACGCATCTGCCTTGTGGTTTCCTTTCGTGTTCAATGTGGCGGACGTTTGTATCAATATCGGGGTGGCTTGCGTCGCCCTCGATTTCCTGCGCAATCGCGAGGAGGCGTTCTGACGGCGTCTTGCTTGTTGCGCGCGCTGCAACCTGATAATCTCCCTAAAACAGTTTCAGTAATGAAGGCTTCCCATGACGTTTCACCGCCCTCTGTCTATTATCGCCGCCCTGACCGTGAGTGTTGTGCTTGGCGGGTGTTCTGCCCTTGGCGGTAAAAACGCGCCTGACGAATTTGCGATCACCACAAAGGCGCCCTTGGTTGTGCCGCCTGATTATGCCTTACGCCCGCCCAAGCCCGGGGAAAGCCGCCCGCAGGAATTGTCCACATCCGAACGTGCGCAGCAAGTCCTGCTTGGCGATACGTCCGCCGCGCCGCCGTCGGAAGGGGAAGTTCTGTTGCTGCGCAAATCGGGCGCGGTCAGTGCTGACCGGAACATCCGTAACGTGCTTGCCGCCGAAAATGGCGGGCGCGCGGATAAGGAGGCGAGCCTTGCAAACCAGCTGATCTTCTGGAAATTCCTGGCCGACGGGTCGATTGACGACAGCGCCGCGCCCCTGCGCGTAGAAAACGCCGAAGCGTGGATGGCCGACCGCGAAAAAGCCATCGAACGGGTGATCGGCGAGACCGAGAAGGTTGAGATCAAGCGCTCCAAGACCCTCAACCTGCCGGGCGTTTTTTAGGGGTTGATATCGGGGCCCTATGGCTCTCGAAGACTGACGCCGCCCTTTGTCATCCTGCCCTTGCGCAGGCATAATACACTCATGTCGAATCAGTCTGCGTCCAGCGCCAGCGGGGCTGCCCCCAACCCAGACGGTGCGCCGGGCGCCCCTCTCATCAAACGCTTGCCCATCAAGGCGATCAATCAGATTGCCGCTGGTGAGGTGATTGAGCGGCCCGCTGCTGTGGTCAAGGAATTGGTTGAAAACAGCCTTGATGCCGGTGCGGATCATATCGAGATTGAGCTGACCCAAGGGGGCAAGACCCGTCTTGTGGTGCGCGATAATGGCGTCGGCATGGACGCGCAAATGCTGGCGTTGGCCATAGAGCGCCATGCCACCTCCAAATTGAGCGCCGAAGCCGACGGCCATGTGGATCTTACCCATATTCAAACCATGGGCTTTCGCGGGGAGGCGTTGCCTTCCATCGGCGCGGTCGCGCGGCTCGATATTGTCTCGCGGGCCAACGGCGCAAAAGATGCCTGGGCATTAAGTGTCCATGGCGGGCAGGTCTCAGAGGCACGGCCCGCCGCTTTTTCTGGCCCGGGATCATCGGTACACGGAACGGTCATTGAGGTGCGCGATCTTTTTTATGCGACGCCGGCCCGGCTGAAATTTCTGAAGTCCGATGGTGCGGAAAGCACGGCCATTGGCGATGTGGTGCGCCGCCTTGCCATGGCACGCCCCGACATCGCTTTCACCCTGACCAGTGGCGCACGCCGCACCTTGCATTTGCCGCGCGAGCCGGATGACGAGGCCGGGCGTCTGGCGCGGATTGGCGCGATCATGGGCGGCGGCTTTGCCGATAATGCGGTGCCCATTATGGCCGAGCGGGAGGGCGCGCGTGTCACCGGTTTTGCCGGCGTGCCAACCTTCAACCGCGCCATGGCTGATAAGCAATATCTGTTCGTAAACGGACGGCCGGTGCGCGATAAGCTTGTGGTAGGGGCCGTGCGCGGGGCCTATGCAGATTTTCTGGCGCGCGACCGGCATCCCGTTGTGGCTCTGTTTCTGGAGATCCCAGCCGCGCTTGTTGATATCAATGTGCATCCCGCCAAAACCGAGGTGCGGTTTCGTGATGGGGGCAGTGTGCGCGGCCTACTCGTGGGGGCGTTGCGCGCCGCTCTGGCGGAGGCGGGGCACCGCGCGTCTACCACCACGTCGGACTATGCGCTGGGCCGGATGACGCCAGGCACCCTTTCGCATACGGGCGGACAGTCGGCGAATAGGGCAAGTGGCACGGGGGCTTTTGGCTACACCGCCATGCGCCAGCATTTGCAGCCCAGCTTGGGGGAGAACCCGTTTGCCCCGTCGACACCCGACACGTCGAACGAGATATATGGTCTTGCCGATCGTTCCGCCGTTTATGGTGAAATGGGGCCCGATGGACCCCTTGTTGATGAGCCGCCCACGGAGGATTTTCCCCTTGGTGCTGCTCGCGCGCAGGTGCACCGGACCTATGTGGTGGCGCAAACCGCCGATGGTCTTGTGATTGTTGATCAGCATGCGGCCCATGAACGTCTTGTTTATGAACAGATGAAAGCCGCTTTGGCAGCGGGCGGGGTGGCGCGGCAGGGGTTGCTGATCCCTGAAATTGTTGAGATGGAACCGGGTGAAGTGAGCGTTCTGGTGCGTCACGCGGAGGATTTTGCTGCGCTTGGTCTCGTTCTGGAACGGTTTGGCGATGATGCGGTCCTGGTGCGCGAAACCCCGGCCCTGTTGGGCGAGGCGAATATCAAGGGCCTTGTCACCAGCCTCGTTGCTGATGTGCAGGAAATTGGCGAGGGCGTTCATTTGCGCGAAAAGCTGGAGGAAGTGTGCAGCTCCATGGCGTGTCATGGCTCGGTACGGGCAGGGCGCGCCTTGAACGTGCCGGAGATGAATGCGTTGCTGCGCCAGATGGAGGCAACGCCCTATTCGGGCCAGTGTAACCATGGGCGACCCACCTATGTGGCGCTGAAGCTGAGCGATATTGAGCGTCTGTTCGGGCGGCGCGGTTGACCCCGCTGCGCTTGCCCGTGCGAGATGTTGGTTGTAGCGTTGAAGGGAAGAGGCTTCGCCGCGCCCGTTAAGGCTTTCCATGACTGAGACAGCACCCGCCGCCGAGATTGAGCATAGCACCCTTGAGGCGCTGGGGGATTACTTTCCCCTTACGGATGATCAGATGATCGCCAACGCGCAAGGCTTCTTTGCTGATCTGGCGCGGCGGCATTCCATTCGTGATTTTGCGCCTGATCCGGTCCCCATGGCGGTGATCGAGGCGTGTATCGCGGCGGCGGGGCGCGCGCCGTCGGGCGCCAACCATCAGCCCTGGCATTTTGCCGTCATTCAGAGCCAGGCGGCCAAACGGGCCATCAGGCTTGCCGCCGAAGAAGAAGAGCGCGCGTTTTATGGCGGGCGGGCCAGTAAGGAATGGCTCGATGCCCTAGCGCCTATTGGAACCGATGCGCAAAAACCCTTTCTGGAAATCGCGCCCTATCTGATTGCGATTTTTGCCCAGAAACGCGGCGGGGTTGCCGCCGGAATGGATCAAAAAAATTACTACATCACCGAAAGCGTTGGCATTGCCACGGGGTTTCTGATTGCGGCCCTCCATCAGGCGGGCCTTGCCACGCTGACACATACGCCAAACCCCATGACGTTTCTGAATGAGACCTGTGCGCGTCCATCTACGGAAAAACCATTTTTGCTTCTGGTCGTGGGCAAGCCAGCGACAGACGCCACGGTGCCGGCCCATGCGCAACTCAAAAAACCGCTCAGCGATATCATGTCCGTCTTTTGATGGGGTACAGACAAGAATTGGAGCGGGCGCAGACGCTGGCGAACGGCGGTGATGGGGCGGGCGCCGTTGCTTTGTTTCGGCGCTATATTGATAGCCTCCTGCGCGCAGGCGACCACATCGATGGCGTCGTCTGGCATAATTTTGCCAGCCTGCAGGGCGATGGCGGGTTTCATGCTGAGGCAGCGCAAAGCTGTGAGAACGCCTTCAAGGCCGGGTTGCAGGCGCCGGAAACCTGGCTCGTTTATGGACGTTCGCTGCAGGCGATTGGCAAGCTTGATGCCGCTGAAGACGCCTTTTCTACCGCGCTTGGCAAACGACCAACGGATCCGGTGGTCCACCGTGATCTGGCGCAACTCATCTGGATGCGTACCGGTGATGCCGCGCGCGCGCTCGTCCCCCTGACCCGCATTGAGGCACAATTTCCTGCCGATGATCAGCTCAAATCGTTGCGCGCGCAGATCTTTTCCGAAATGGGGATGGATCGGGAGGCTTTTGCGCAGCTTGATGCGCTCCTCAAAAAAGCGACCGATCAATCACCATGGTTGCTCCCCCATGGGGAGGCGGCCTTGCGTGCGGGGCACTATGGACCGGCAGAAGAAAGCCTCACCCGGGCACGGTCGCAGTTTGGCGATCACGACCAGATTTTGGAGCCGCTTGTACGGCTTGGTCTTGCCACCGGGCCAGATGAAAAGACCGTGGCGCTGATTGACCGTTTGCGGGCGGGCGCGCCCCATAACCAGTATTTCTGCGCGCTGGAGGCAACCGCCTGGCGCCTGGTCGATGACCCGCGTCATGACGCGTTTTACGAGGCGTCGAGATTGGTCCACGGATTTGAATTAAAGGTGCCGAGGGGTTGGCGAAGCCTTGGGGCGTATCTTGATGATCTTTGCACAGCGCTTGATACGCGCCACCCTTTCGCGGCGCATCCCTTTGGCTTGTCGGTGCGCCATGGCAGTCAGCTTGCCTCCATTGAAGCCATGGATGATCCCGCCTTGCGGGCCTTCCCAGAGGCGGCCATGGGCCCTGTGACGCACTATCTCGCAGCGTTGGCGGATCATCTGCCTGCGGATAGTCCCGTATGGCGGGGTGCCGAAGGGCGCAAAGCGGTTCAGGATGACCCGGCGGGGGCGGCGCGGTTACTCGCCGCGTGGTCGGTGCGTCTGCCCGCCAATGGGTTTCACGTAAATCATGTGCACCCTGCGGGTTGGCTGTCTTCGGCGTGCCATTTGCGAACGGTGGCGGCGGTGCCGGGGGATGACCCGCGGGCCGGATGGATCAAGTTTGGCGAACCCGGGATCGCAACCGTCCGCCCGCTGGCTCCAACCCACATGCGCGAACCGCAGGCGGGCGTCATGGTCATGTTTCCATCGTTTCTTTGGCACGGGACAGTGCCCTTTTCGGGGTCCGAAAGCCGTCTGACCATTGCCGCTGACTTTTCGCGGCGCGCTGTCATTTGAGTGCGCGCGCCCGGTGTGGTTAGGTCAAGGCGTTCAGCGACAAAGGGCTTCCAACTTTCGTGCGTCCAACGGTCAAAGCAAACGATCCAGCGGCCCCGCCGCCGCCCGTTTCGCTGGCGCACATGTCGCCGCGATCTGGGGTAAAGCCGATTCCATTCTGGCGCCGGTTGTTTCGGTCTTTTGAGACACGGGTGGTACTCGTCCCTCAAAGCGAGGATAAGGCTGGCGAAACGATGCCCGCACGGCCGCCCCCGGGCGGTTTTGCGCTTCACCATAACGGGATCATGCTACGCGCTGGGCAATCCACTGACTTTCAGGTTTGGGCGCGGGCGCGCATGGCCAGCCGTGCCGCTATCACAGTCTGGGAGCCCGATTGGCATGATCAGGATATGACCCGCACGGCGTTTTTGCGCAGGTTGCGGGCCGATGGGCGTCAATGGCGCGCCGGGCGACGGTTTTCGTTTCTTATCTTTGAGGAAAAGACAGAAAGGCTGCTCGGCGGGATTTCCCTGTCCGACGTGCGCCGTGGCAATCGGCAGGCGGGCACGCTTGGGTATTGGGTTGCCAAGGGCGAAACCGGCAAAAGCGTGGGAACGCGGGCCGTTGCGGCGGTTACCCAGTTTGCGTTCGGATACCTGCAACTGCACCGGTTGGAGGCGGCCTGCCAACCTGGCAACACGGCCTCGCGGCGCATCCTCGAGAAAAACGCCTTTGCCTGTGAGGGGGTGATGCGGCGCTATCTGCTCATCAATGGGCGCTGGTGCGATCACGAGATTTGGGCGCGGGTGAGGGGGTGAGCACCCCTGCCGGTGTCGCGCGCGCACGCCAAACGCGAAAAAGACGGCGCGTCGACGCCGAAATTGTGAATAATATAACAAATTACAGGACCCGGCCCTTGCGCTCGCTGGCGCACCAAGGAAAGATAAACGTGGCGGAAATGGAGCGAGCATCAGTGTTGGGAGGCACTGAGGCAGGGTACGCTCCAGAACCGTGGGCTATCGACGGTGTGAAACCCGGCGCAGATATTGGGGATCTGCGGACAAACGGGAATGCCAACCGGCGGTTCGTAAACCGGGTTCAGCGGGGCAACGGGTAAAGGTCGTTGGGGTTATAGTATGGTAACATTGACACTGGGCGTCATCGAGGCGGTAGACGCTGTGTATCAGGGGCAGGCGCAAACGGGCGGTGCACTGCATTCTTCTTACGAAATCAGTATGGTGCGCGGCGCGATCATTGGGGCGCTAATCGTTGGCCTTGGTTTTCTGGCTTTGCAGTCTTTTTTGCGCCGCGGGGCAATTACCTATTCGGCTGCCTTTATGGTTGGCTCGGCGGCGGCGTTGGAGATTTTCTGGCTTGGATTCCTGCCGGTGCCGAGCTCGAACATTCTGGTGCTGATGCAGGGCTTGTTTGGGGCCAGCGTCGTTATCTTTCTATCCACAAGCGTTCGATTGGCCCGTCACCATGCGGGACTTGGCGGGGTCCTGTTCGCCGCATCGCTCGTCTTTGTGGGGATCGGCATCATCAATTTTCTGGGCCGCGCTGATTTTGCCAGCGCCATGGTCCGCGCCCTTGTGGGCGTTAGTGTTTTTGCGGTTGGCTTTACCGGGTATCAGGCGGTCAAAGGTGATGTGGGCGCGCGGATGGTGTTCCCGGGCGCGGTGCTTGTTTTGCTTGCCACCGCGAGCCTTGTCACGGGTATCGGGGGGCCGCTTTGGGGCCACGGGCTTTTGACGCTGGGCCTTATCGCGGCGAGCATGGTGACCTTGTCAGAAAAGCCAGCCCGCCAATTGGCGGAAGACGTTGGGCGCGCTTCTCCGCTAGGCGCTGCGCCAATGGGTACGCCTCGTTTGGAAACGGGTTTCGCGCCCCGCACGAGCAGTGGGCAAAAGCAGGAGCAAGAGCAGCAGATGTTCACGAAGGCCGCCGGGACGAGCCCGGCGCAAACACCGCAGGCAGAGCGTTTCTTTGATGCGCCAGCCTCCGAAGAGCATGGTATGGCCGTGCCCGCCGGGCGCAAACCGACAATCTCGGGTGAGCGTCTGGTGGAGGTCCTTGATTTCAGCGGCATTGGCGTATGGGACTGGAGCCTTGATGGCGTTTATCAGAGTACGTCGCTTTGCGAGATGCTGGGCGCTGACTGTGATGCGGATTTTACGCCGGAGGCGTTGCGCGCCTTTGTGATGCCGTCGCATCTGGGTCTGTTCGAGGCGGAAGTTCTCGGCCATGGCACCGGCGATGGCGGGTTTGATACGCAAATCATTCTCCACAATGGCGCCCCCATGCGCTTGCGCGGCGCGCGCGCTGTCGATAGTGCCGGGCGCCTAGAACGGGTCGTGGCGTTCTTCGAAACGCCGCTGCCCATGCCTTCCGGCGCTAGCGATGCGCCAGTATCCGGTGAAAAGGCCAGCCTGACGAGCCCGATGCCCGCTCAAGCTTCTGGCGTAAAGACGGCATCCACTGACCCATCCCCCACGCAGAATGCCGCGAGCATGCCCCTTGCGGCTGCTGATGAGGTATCGCAAAGCGTGGCGCCGCCTTTTGTGGCCTTTACCGCCGCGCCCATCACGGCGCTCGGTTCCGGCGAACGGGTTGGCTTTGATCTTCACCTTGATGCCTTTGCCCTTGGCGCCGGCACCGCCAATGGCGGTCTTGATTGGGGCCATCGTCCGGTGGTGGAAAGTACCCTCGCGCAAGCTGCGTCTTTCCTTGATGATCAACACCGGGCCGCGCGCCGGGCCGGGGCGAAAACCCGGGTGGCGTCTGATGCGTTTGTCTCCTTGTCGCTGCCTTATAAAGACTTCAGCGGCCCGGGCCGGGTTGATGAAATCACAAAGGCAATTCTCGCCTCCGGGCTTTCCTATGGCACGCTCGTGTTGGCCATTTCCGGCCTTGATCAGGTGCAAGACATGGCTGCCACCAAGGCGCAACTGGCCGCCCTGCGCCAGGCGGGGGCGCGGCTTGCCTTTGCCGATGGCATGGATGGACGCGGTGCGCTTGGCCTTGTGCATCGGTTTGACTTTGACCTCATCGCCGTCGACAAAGAATTAACCGCCCGGATGGGTGAAGATCGGGCGTGCGCGGCGCATGTGAAAACCCTGTCGACCCTTGGCCGTGATCTTGGCTTGCGGGTGATCGCCTATGGTGTTGATGCTGATCATCAGTATGCCGCGCTTAGCGATCTCGGATGTTCTTTTGCAGCGGGGCAGAAGATTGCTCACCCGATCGCGGTGGCCCCTGTTGCCAGCGAAACAGTGTCGGCAACGGCAATTGTATCGGCGACACCACCAGAAAGTGACAGCCAAACAGCTTTTGCTGCTGCGCCTGCGGAGGAGGGGATTAGCCTTGATGCAGTGTCCTCTCTTTCTTTCCCGTCGCGGGCCCCAGACACGGCATCTGCATCGCCTGTACCGCCAGCTGACCTGAAGCCAGGAATTGCAGAGCCGGGGGGTGCGCCCCTTGGGACGTCGGCTGAGGGAACCGGTGAGGATCACATGCCCATTAAAAAGCTGGAAGAAGCGTTTGCAAAAACCGTCCCCGCTTTTGATCCGGCGCCCCTCGGTACCCCGGCGGAAACCGCGCTGCCGAAATGGCGGACATGGGTCAAGAATATGCGTTAGGACAAGCCCGCACCGTCGGCGCAAACGGGCTTGCGTAAGCCTTGCGACTTTCCGCAGACAGATGAAAGACGCGATAAGCGCGCGACGGTGATACCCTAAAGATTACTACCGGCAATTGTGCTAGCGCGCCCGTCAAAAGCCTTTTTAAGTGTGCTTGAAGACGGGGCAGACGTGGCCCATAGTGCGCGCGCGGCGTCCCGCCCCATTGATGGGCAGGGGTGATCGCTAGATGGAAAAGTCCGACGCTTTTATGTTTGATAATCTTGACACCCTGCCAGAAGACCCTTTGCTCGGCCTGACCCAGGCTTACCGGAATGATCCGCGTGAGGAGAAAATCGACCTCGGTGTGGGCGTATTCAAGACACCCGATGGCACAACCCCGATCATGCGGGCAGTCAAGGAAGCCGAACGCCGTTTGACGGCGACTCAACAGACAAAGGTTTATGCCCCGCCCGTCAGTGTACCGGGCTATATTGATCACCTGTCGGCGCTCGTGTTTGGTGATGCACCGGCGAGCGATGCATCTTGCCGGATTGGCGTGCAGGCACCGGGCGGTTGCGGTGCCTTGCGGCTTGGCGCGGAATTGCTGGCGCGGCGCGGCGCGCAGCGCGTCCTTGTCGGGGCGCCCACCTGGGCCAATCATATTCCCTTGATGGAGGCGGCGGGCCTGCGCGTTGAGCAGGAACCGTTTTACAACAAGGCCAGCGGTACGCAGGAGACCGGGGACTTTCTGACGGCGGTGGAACAGTTGGGACCTGAAGATTGCCTCCTTTTACATGGAGCCTGCCATAATCCTACGGGTGCTGATCTTAGTTCTGATGATGCGAACGCGATCCTCGATCTTGCCCAGCGCCGGGGCTTCCTCGTTTTCATCGACGTGGCCTATCACGGCTTTGCGCAGGATCTTGAGGCCGATATGGCCATGGTGCGGCAATTTGCGGCGGGTCTGCCTGAATTGATGATCTCCTATTCCTGTTCGAAAAATTTTGGTCTGTACCGGGAGCGTACAGGCGCAATCTTCGTGCAAGGGCAAAGCGAGCGCGTGGCCATGGCGGCGCAAAGTCACCTGATCAATATTGCCCGGGGTAGCTACTCCATGCCGCCCGCCCACGGCGCCTCCATTGTGGCAGAAATTCTTCAAGCTGATGATTTGCGCAAGGATTGGCGTGATGAGCTAAGCACCATGGCGCAAACCGTGCGCGAAAAACGGGTCATGCTGGTCGCGGCGGCGCGCGAGACCGCGTTGGGCGAAGCGCTCGACTTTGTGGCCCAACAAAATGGGATGTTTTCGCTCATCCCGGTGAGCAAGGAACAGGTTTCGGTTCTGCGCGAGGATTTTGGAATTTACATGGCAGGCAGTGGGCGGATCAATCTGTGCGGTCTGACCGAGGCCAATGTGGGCCAATTTGTTCAGGCCCTCGCTGCTGTTTAGAACGATATTGATATTAAGGAGAACAACATGACAATCAGCGTAGGCGAAACCATTCCGTCGGTAAAAGTGATGACCGTTGCGGACGGGAACCCCAGTGAAACAACCACCCACGACCTGATAGGCGAGGGCAAAGTGGCCTTATTTTCCGTACCCGGTGCCTTCACACCCACCTGTTCGGCGCGCCATCTGCCCGGTTTTGTGGAGCAGGCGGCGGCGTTGAAGGCAAAAGGTATCGACAAAATTGTCTGTATGTCGGTCAATGATGCTTTTGTCATGAAAGCCTGGTCCGACGCGCACAATGCGGGTGAAGCGGTAGAGGTACTCGCCGACGGCAATGGCGATTTTGCCGAGGCTCTTGGGTTGACGCTCGACGCCAGCGGCTTCGGCATGGGCAAACGCGCCCAGCGCTTTTCTGCGGTTCTCGATGGAGGCAAGGTAACCCATCTGAATGTGGAAGAAGGCGGCGCGTTTGAAGTGTCGTCGGCCGATTATATGCTGGGCCAGTTGTAGAGGTCTTGTCTGGATTTGAGGGGTTCCGGAGCCAGTGGGCTCTCGTCTGCATTTTAGTCGTATTTCCGAGCATGCGCAGCGCAGACCCCGGATCAAATCCGGGGATACGGCGTATGTATCGAAAATAGAATCCGTGTTCCCGGGCAAGCGCAGCGCCGACCCGGGATCTGTTCCCACACACACCGAACATGTTGAAACAGGCCCCGGGTCTTCGCCTGGGGATACGGTGTATGTATCGGAAATAGAATCCGCAATCCCGGGCAAGCGTAGCGCCGATCCCATCTGTTGATGCATTCTGCGGTCCCAAATGAAAAGACCCCGGAACAAGTCCGGGGATACGGTACACATGTCTGAGCTTTATGGCGGTGTTCCCAGACCGGGCTAACCCCTTGGCATCCATTGCCATTCTGTGCCAAGTGACGCGGGAACGGTATGCGTCCAACCGTATGTCTCACCTCTGGTTTTTCGCGCACCACCATCAAAAAAAAAGGGGCATATCTTGACCCAGTTGAAAGACTATAAGCCCCTGTTTCTCGCCGCTGCGGAGGCGCGCGACCTTGAAGTGATCTCGGCCATGGCTCAGGACGCGATCACAAAAATTGGTGATATTGCCTGGCTCCCTGCCAAGCGGCGTTTTGCGCTCGTTGCCAACCGATTTGTCTGGGAGGCGGCAGCCGATAAGGAGCGTGGACCCTTCGCCCGGGTGCGCACAGGCCTGCATTTTGATGATGTGATCGCCGTGCGTCAGCAGTCCTTGCGTCTCGATGCGCCGGGAGCGGTGTTAAACCTGTTATCGGTCGAGCCGGTGCCGCAAGAGGGCAGGGATGGTGATAGCGCTGAAGCTGAATTTGGTACGGGTAACCATGACACGGGCGCGCCGCAGGAAATCGACCTTGTCTTTGCCGGGGGCGGTACCATCCGGCTGACGGTTGAAGCGATCAGTGCGGAGCTACGGGATTTTTCTGACCCATGGGTAACACGCTCCAAGCCGACCCATCAGACGGCAGATTAAGTCCTAAAGTCTACACTCATTGGCGCTCCATTTTGCGGCGCGCCCCGTATAGCCTTTCACAGATAACATTCCCGGAAAAGTACCATGGCCCGCCATTTGCGCACCACCGACCCTGACTTTGAGACCGACTTTGCCGCGCTTCTCACGCTCAAGCGCGAGACGGCCGCCGATGTGAATGATACCGTTGGTGATATTCTAGCGGATGTGCGCCGTCGCGGTGATGCGGCGCTGTTTGAGTATACAGCACGGTTTGACGGCTTTGATGTGAATGCAAACACCGTGCGCGTGAGTGATGCAGAGTGCGATGCGGCAGAGGCGGCGTGCGCGCCCGATCTGTTGGCCGCGCTCGACCTCGCCGCCGCGCGGATTGCGGCCTATCATGACCGTCAGTATCCAGAAGATATGCACTACACCGATGAGGCGGGGGTAGAGCTTGGCTGGCGCTGGACGCCTATTGACGCGGCGGGCCTTTACGTGCCCGGCGGTCTTGCCTCTTACCCCTCCAGCGTCCTGATGAACGCGATCCCCGCGCGGGTTGCCGGGGTCAAGCGACTGGTGATGACCGCGCCAGCGCCTGGCGGGACGATCAATCCGGTGGTGCTTGCGGCGGCAAAGCGTGCAGGCATCACCGAAATTTACCGCGTGGGCGGCGCGCAAGCCGTCGGCGCGCTTGCCTATGGTACAGCAACAATCGCGCCGGTTGATAAGATCGTCGGCCCGGGCAATGCCTATGTGGCTGCCGCCAAACGCCGGGTTTTTGGAAAGGTGGGGATCGATTCCATCGCCGGGCCGTCGGAAATTTTAGTGGTCGCCGATGCGGGGTGTTCGCCCGACTGGATTGCCGCCGACCTGTTGAGTCAGGCGGAACATGACCCATCATCGCAAAGTATTCTGATAACGGATGATGCTACGTTTGCGCAGGCCGTCTCATCGGCTGTGGAGACGCAGCTTGCGTCCTCTCCCCGAGGCGAGATTGCAGGCGCGGCGTGGCGTGACAACTCGGCGATCATCGTGGTGGAGCATTTAGCGCAGGCACCCGCATTGATCAATCGTCTGGCTCCTGAACATCTGGAGCTGGCCATTGAGACACCCGCCGCGCTGCTCGATGATATCCGTCATGCAGGCGCAATTTTTCTGGGTCGTCATACGCCAGAAGCTATTGGTGATTATGTGGCGGGTCCGGACCACGTCCTGCCCACTGCACAAGCTGCGCGTTACGCCTCCGGCCTTTCGGTGCTCGACTTTATGAAACGCACCTCAATTATTGCGTGCGATCCGGGCGCTCTGGCAGCAATCGGCCCGGCGGCGGCAACCCTCGCCGATGCCGAAGGGCTTGTCTCCCATGCGGCATCAATCCGAATGCGGTTGAAATCAGATTGATGGCTGTCAATTGACGAGATTGCGCCGTATCCCCGGGCTTGATCCGGGGTCTTTGAATTGAGGTACGGACGATGTGGCAACAGGTCCCGGGTCGGTGCTATGCTTGCCCGGGAATACGGGCTTTCTTACGACCCCGCGCCCGCGCCGGTGGCTTTGCGCATTTTCACCGCTTCGTTCGCGGCCTGGGTGGCGGCCAGCATTTTCTTCAGGCGTTTTGGTGATGGGGCAAAAATAAAGCCGAAGGAGACGCAGCCCTCCTTGCCTTCCACGGCGTGGTGCAGCCGGTGCGCCTGGACAATGCGGGCGAGGTAGCCTTTTCTCGGGCGAAGCCCGGTATCGATGCGCCGGTGAACCAGAAAGTCGTGGAGGAAGAGATAGATCAGGCCATAGCCAAGAATGCCAAGGCCCATGGATAGCGCTGGCGTCCAATGCCACACGCCCACATAGATGAGGGCAATGGAGGGGACCGAAAAGACGACACCAAACAGATCGTTTTTCTCCCACGCGCCGACGCGTGGCTCATGGTGGGATTTATGCCAGTCCCAGCCCCAGCCATGCATGATGTACCGGTGGGAGACCCAGGCAACCGCCTCCATCAGCAAGATGAAGGCAATGACAATCGCGATGTGCGTCCAAAGGGGCATGATTGGCCTGTGTTACAGTCTTTCTTTCTATCGGGTTTGCGCGGGAGGTCTAGGGTTTGCGCAGCCGCGGGTGGAGGCCGTGTTGCCGCAGTGGACGATAAGGCTAGCGCTGTTTCATGGTCACGCCCATGAGCCCATAGGCGGCGAGAAGCCCGGCAAGTCCCGTTACCGCGAGAAGTGCCCAGGGCATCACCAGAAGATCAAGCCCGCCGCCGCGCCACAGGCTGACTGCAAACGCATCAATGCCCCAGGCATTGGGGGTAAGGGCGCCAATTTGTCGGATTTCAGGGGCCATCAAAAAGCGCGGCGCCATGGAGCCGCCAAGCGCGCCCATAACGAGGGCCAACACCGCGCCGATGGCATGGGCCTGACTACGCGAGCGGCAGGCACCAACCACCGCCAGCGCCAGCCCCGCCGCGCAGACGGCGGCAAGCACCATGGTCACGATCACCTGCACCGGGCTCTGGGTCAGGGAGACCCCGAAGACCAGGGCAGCGACCGCGAGCAGGACGCAGAATTGCCCCACGCCCTGGACAACCAGAAACGCAAACTTGCCATCGATCATGGGACGCAAGCCAAAGGGGCCCGCGGCAATGCGCTCCAACACGCCATCGTCACGTTCTTCGATTACGCTCAATGCGGCCTGAAACCCCGAGAGAAAAACAAACAGCATGCCAACACCCGCCGCATAATACGCTGCCATGGGGGGCGGTGCCTGCGCGCCTGTCACCGCGACGCGTTCAGCGGTCTGGATGGCGCCAGTCTCTTCGTCGTCTTCCTCATCGTCCTCGTCTTGCGGTCGCTGGGCGGCGAGTGCTGCCTCGGCGATGGCAGCGGCGCTGGCTTTGACCGGGTCATAGAAGATCCGAAATGACGGCGCTTCGGTTTTATCGGGCCGGGTAATCTCAATCCCGGCGTCAATGGTTTCCGCACGGATCGCTTCGCGCAGGGTGGCCACCGTCTCAATCGCCTTCAGTTCATAAATCATGGTGGAGCCTGCAAGGCCTGTGACGATTTCCTCTGTGATTGCATCATCAGCAGGCTGAATAATGCCAAGCTTAATTGCGATATCGCCGCTTGCCGCAGAGGAGAAGACCGCCGCGAAAATAATAAAGATGATTGGCGGCAGAATAAATGTTAGCCCAAAAGCCGCGCGGTCACGCCACAGAGATAGAGCCATCGCCTGAAATACCGCAAAGCGCATTAGGGCGTGCCCCCCGGCTGTCCAGTTTTCGCCAGTACGCTCAAGACGTCACCCAGATGGCTCGGCACAATATTTAATCGATCAACGGCGATACCCGCCTCAATCAGCCGCGGGATTTCCGCCGACAGAGCGGTGCGATCAAGAACCGATTTGCGCCAGCAGCCGGGCCGGTCGGGACACAGGCGGAAGCCAAACCGGTCGGCGAGGGCGGTATCTGGCGTGGTAAGAAAGAGATTGATCCGGGTACCGCAGAAAATATCCACAATATCCTGTGGTTTGCCCAGCGCAACGATATAGCCGCCGCTCAAGACCACAAGCTGATCGGTGAGTGTCATGGCCTGATCCATATCATGGGTGATCAGGA
The DNA here is from genome assembly GCA_039819545.1 of Pseudomonadota bacterium. GTDB lineage: Bacteria > Pseudomonadota > Alphaproteobacteria > Caulobacterales > Parvularculaceae > CALLPQ01. The sequence continues at coordinate 181,117 of JBCBRS010000005.1, forward strand.
GGACACCAAACCCTTCCTCGCGCAGGCGGCAGATCAGGCGATTGGTCTGTGCTGTGCCATCGGGGTCAAGGCTGGAAACAGGTTCATCAAGGATAACAAGTTGCGGTTTATGCATAATGGCTGCGCCGATATTGATCCGCTGACGCATCCCGCCGGAAAGAGTGCGCACTTGTTTGTCGCCATGCTCGCCCATGCCAATCAGGGAAAGCACCGGCTCGATACGCGTGCGTGCGTCGCGCGCTGGCATGCCCGACTGACGCGCAAAGGAGAACAGGTTCTCGCGTGCCGTAAGTGCCGGATAAAGCGCCGCATTCTGGGGCGCCACACCAAGATGACGGCGGGCAGCACGCTCGGTTGCGTTCTTGCCAGCGATCAGGACCGATCCGCTGGTTAGGGGATGGCGCCCACAGATAGCCCGTACCAGGGATGATTTTCCCGCCCCATTGGCACCAATCATGGTACTGATGGTGCCAGCCTTGATGGAAAAAGAAATATCACTTAGCGCCGCCTGCGCGCCATAGTGCATGTGCACCCCCGACAGGGTCAGTGCCGCTGATGGTTGATTAGTTTCCGGACTATCCAGAGTGGGAGGGTTAGTAGCGCTGACTTCGGCAGAGACGCGTGTTGACATGTCTTGATCGAGGGCAGGGGCGGTGTCGGGATCAGGGGCCCGCGCGGGCGATGATGTCACGGTGTTGCTGTCACTTTGTCATCGACCCAAACGTCTTGCCAATCAAACGAGCAAGATCAGCCAGCGGCGCAGGCGAGATGACGCTTGCCCCATCGGCATGGGCAATGGCGTTGCGCAGATGACGCTCAGCGAGAATGCGGGCACCGTCCGTACCCAGAAGGCTGACAACGGTTGATTTTTCAGCATCCTGCGCCGCGTCTTTGCCCGTCGCATCACTAGTGCAGGCGACATCAATCACATCGTCGAAGGCCTGATAGGCAAGCCCCAGGCTGGCACCGTAATCAACCAGATGCTCAATTACCGCGTCATTGGCGTTGGCAAACTCTCCGCCAATGGCCGCCGCCGCGCGGAACAGCGCGCCGGTCTTTTCCATGTGCCGCTTTTCCATGTCCGACAGGCTGACGGTGCTTGTGGTGCCCGTGCTTGTTTGCGTGCAGCTACTACCATTTGGGCCCGTGGCGGGTTTGACCTTGTGACCGGCACTGCCCGCACAGGTCAGATCCTGATCCTGTCCGCCAGCCAGCCCGTCAACGCCAACCGCATCGCTTAGCCGCGCAATGGCGTTGAGCCGCGCGTGGATGGGCGTCGCCTCACATCGGCTGATAATCCTGAACGCTTCATTGAGAAGAGAAATGGCGGCCAGCATCGCCGCACCCTCGCCAAACACCACATGGGTTGTCACCGCCCCGCGCCGCAGCCGTGCATTATCCATGCACGGCAGATCATCCATGATCAGCGAGGCCGCATGGACCATCTCCACAGCGCAGGCTGCATCCATCGTGTCTTCAATGGCCCCGCCACACTGGTGACAGGCAAGCAGCGTAATCAGGGGGCGCAGGCGTTTGCCCGGAGACAAAAGTCCGTGGCGAATGGCGCATACGAGCCGCGAGTCCGGTTCGTGGTGGGCGAAGGTGTGTTCCAAACGGTCGTCGATGGCCGCGCGCAAACGCGCAATGTCTTCCTCGGTCAGCGGCATGCGCGCCTGTACCGGATTTGCTTTTTGAGACATTAGACGCCCTATCTGATCAATCCCTGCGTTATCGTGCATAATTCGCGCCGGAGTGCAAATCCTGACCCGGTGGAAAGCGCGCTGAAAAGCGCAAGGACGCGGGATTTTCCACCGGTTCTGGTGGCCCGCCCGGGTGCCCAAGTCTTCAGTATCAGGCGCCCTTTTTTGGGGTCCCTCAATGCAGGGCCTGACGGTGACAGGGCCAAGAAAGGCGCCGCTGTTGCGCGGTCTTGTAATTGTATCGGTGCTCAGTCATCACGCGCTTACGGATGTTCATTTTCATAACAGGAAACACCTCATGGACCTCAAAGGAAAAACAGCCATCATCACCGGCGGCGCGTCGGGCTTAGGCGAGGGGACCGTGCGCCGGTTTGTGGGTGCTGGGGCCAATGTGGCAATCTTTGATCTGAATGATGCGCGAGGCACCGCGCTCGCAGAGGAGCTTGGGGACCGGGCCCGTTATATGGGGGTCAATGTTACCGATGAGGCAGCGACGCAGGATGCCATTGCCACGGTGATGGACGCGTTTGGCGCGGTGCATATCAATTGCAATTTCGCCGGTATTGCCCGGGCGGCCAAAACCGTCGGCAAGGATGGGCCCCATCCCCTCGATCTGTTTGCACAGGTGCAGGCGGTGAATGTTACGGGCACGTTCAATGTCCTGCGTCTAGCGGCTGCGCAAATGGCGAAGAATGATCCGGTGACAGACGATGGCGGGCGCGGGGTGATTATCAACACCGCCTCCATCGCCGCCTATGAAGGCCAGATGGGCCAGGCGGCCTATAGCGCCTCCAAAGGCGCCATCGTGGGCATGACCTTGCCCATTGCCAGGGACCTCGCTCAGATTGGTATCCGCTGTAACACGATTGTACCGGGATTAATCCATACACCGATGTTTGAGGCGATGCCGACCGAGGTTTACGACAGCCTGTCAAACTCGGTCCTTTATCCGCGCCGCCTCGGCAAGCCCGATGAGATTGCCCATCTGGCGCAATATATTGTGGAAAATGACTACACCAATGGCGAAGCCATCCGCATGGATGGCGGCATCCGTATGCAACCGCGTTAGGGGGGCTTTCGTTGGCTCGACGTTGGGGGGCTTTAGGTTGGGGTGCTCCACGTTGGACGGCTTCGCGGGTAAGCGTCACCGTGGCGGCACTTTATCGGTCCGACTGCAACCGCTCTCAAGCCATCACGTTGAGCCTTTGACGCTTGACTCTGATACGGTATAATATAACATTACAACCATCGGATGTTTCCGATATCCTCGTTTCCTGATTTGCGTATTAGTTGGGAAAAGACCTGCCCCGGCAGTGCTTTCAGTTGGCGAAAAGCCGACGCAGTTGCGTTGAAAGCGGCGCCGAAAGGGGCTGGAACCTAGGGTTGTGTATCTTCTCTTGGGACCTGGTGCCGAACCGTTTTTGTTGTGTTTTACGGATCGGCCCTCAAAAGGGGCAGCGAATGGTGTTTCGTCCCCGAACTCTATTATTTGCTGCCCCGTTTCCGAGTTTGGGATAAGGTCTTTCTTGAAGCATTACATGCAGTTTGTGGGCGATGCTGTTGGCTGAAAACGCACGTCAGCTGCCGATGACCGGGATTGTTATCCGCACACGGTGAACGACCTATTGTGGGCACCGCCGCGCACCCTCACCACCGAGAAATCAGGTCGAGCGCGATAGCGCCGTGCGTCGACACTTCCTGTTTAGGCACCAGCTCCTATTCCAAAACGCATTATCATCAAAAGCGGTTGCCAAGGCGCATCGCCCCATGTACACCGCGCGTCTTGCGTGGGAGAGGGCGGTTGGAAAGTCCATAACCGTCGTCCCACCACGCGCCTTCCTGGTCGGTGCTGCCCTTGGCGGGGTCGATCACGGTAAACACGCCTTGCTTTCTTGAGTGAGGCCCCAACAGTGAAGGTCAGTAATGGCAAAGAAAATAACCGGGTACCTGAAGCTTCAGGTACCGGCAGGGTCTGCGACCCCGTCTCCCCCCATCGGCCCCGCCCTCGGCCAGCGCGGTCTCAATATCATGGAATTCTGCAAGGCCTTTAACGCCGCCTCGCAGGAGATGGATAAGGGGATGCCGATCCCCACTGTGATCACAATTTATTCCGATAAGTCGTTCACCTTTAAGACAAAAACGCCGCCTGCTTCGTTTTTGTTGAAGAAGGCAGCTGGCTTGCCAAAAGGCGGGGCGACGCCTGGGCGCGATGTGGCTGGCAAGGTAACCACAGCCCAGTGCCGCGAAATCGCAGAGATGAAGATGAAAGATCTCAACGCGAACGATCTCGACGCAGCAACCAAGATCATTGAGGGTTCTGCCCGGGCAATGGGCTTGCAGGTGGAGGGTTAAGTCATGGCGATTGGAAAACGTATGAAAGCCGCCCGCGCGGCCATCGACCCGAAGGTAAGCCACGGCGTTAAAGATGCGGTAAAGCTTGTGAAAGAACACGCCAAGGCGAAATTCGACGAGTCTGTAGAAATCGCCATGAATCTCGGCGTTGATCCGCGCCACGCCGACCAGATGGTTCGCGGCGTTGCCAACCTGCCCCACGGCACGGGTAAAACCGTGCGGGTCGCGGTTTTTGCCAAGGACGCGAAAGCCGATGAGGCCAAAGCGGCGGGTGCGGACATTGTGGGCGCAGACGACCTTATGGAAAAAATCCAGGGTGGGTTCGCCGATTTTGACCGGGTTATTGCAACACCGGACATGATGGCCATCGTTGGACGGCTTGGTAAGGTTCTGGGCCCGCGCGGTCTGATGCCGAACCCGAAGGTGGGTACGGTGACACCAAATGTGACCAAAGCCATCGAAGATGCCAAAGGCGGCGCGGTCCAGTTCCGCGTGGAAAGAGCCGGTATCCTCCATGCTGGTATCGGCAAGGCGTCGTTCAACGAAGATCAGCTTGCGGAAAATGCCCAGGCCTTCATCGACGCGGTAATCAAGGCCAAGCCCTCGGGCGCCAAGGGCACCTTCATCAAGAAAATTGCCGTTAGCTCAACCATGGGTCCCGGCATCAAAGTCGACGTGGCCGCGGCCTCCGGCTAGGGGCGCGGTACAAATTTGATCGAATGGCTGGTGCATGGATAGTGCGCCAGCCTTTTTTATTGTCTGTACTCGGTTTAGTACTCTCTGGGGAAGGATACCTTATGAACCCCATTGACGATCTTAAAACGCTATCCAGCGTGGACGCATGGGTCTGGGATCAGCTGATCCGGGCGCCGCATGACCGTCAATCGGCGCTCAAATGGCCCGCCTTTGCAACCGTTGGGGAGGGGGGGGCGCCGCAAGCTCGGGTTGTTGTTTTGCGGGCGGCGGATCGCGCCGGGCGCACGCTTGATGTCTATACCGATATGCGCAGTGCCAAAGTTACTGAGCTTTCACAAAATCCGCACACGGCGCTTCTCTTTTTTGATCAGCGGCATATGGTTCAGGTTCGCGTGCGTGGTGAGACACGGATCATTAGCGATGGGCCACAGCGCGATCAGGTGCTTGCCGGCATGACGGCCCGTGGTCGCCGCGATTATGCCACAACGCGGGCACCGGGGACGCCGCTGCCCGATGCGGGTGTAAGTTATGAAGATCAGCTTGCAAATGATCATTTTTGTATTCTGCGGATCACAGTGGAGGCAATCGACTGGTTGAGTCTCAGCCGGTCTGGCCATCGGCGTGCGATCATCGATTATCGCGCCGTTCCGCCCGCCATGGACTGGCGTGTGCCCTGAAGGCATTGAAACGCCTGTACTATTCCTACCCGTGGCCTGTTGTGTCTTTGAATGCTACCGTTTCACGCATCGAATGAACACAGCGAGGGAGACGATGATGGCTTATGAAGTCTTCGTAGGACGAGAAAGCGCTCAAATCACACAAAAGACAGTCCGAAAACGCTGCGCCAAAACCAGCGTTACCAAAATCGCCAGCACGTTTGCCAAGGCGGGTTTTGTCTCCCTGGCGTTGACAACGAGTATAGCGACTTTTGACATGGCGAGTTCCGGCGCGGTGGCGGCGCAAGCGGACAGCAACACACTCACCCTTGAGCACTATCTGGATTGGGAACGGGCCGGATCGCCGCAATTCTCGCCTGATGGCAAATCGATTATTTATACCCGCCGGCGCATTGATAAGTTCACGGACAAATGGACGTCAGAGCTTTGGCAGATGGACGCCAATGGCGCGCGTCACCGGTTCCTCACCAAGGGCGGCAATGTGCAATGGGCGCCCACGGGCGACCGCATCGCTTTTGTGGCGCGCGAGGGCGACAAGGCGCAATTGAAAGTTCGGCATATGGATGCCGAGGGTGCGGTTTCTGTCGTTACGCGCGATGCCATGGCGCCGATTGATTTTATCTGGGCGCCCGACGGCAAATCGCTTGCCTTCCGCGCTGAGGTGCCCATGGCACCAGAATTCAAAATCACCCTGCCGGCGAGGCCCAAAGGCGCAAAATGGACCGAGGATCCATTGGTGGTGGAGAGGCTCCACTACCGCGAAGACCGCGTGGGCAATAAGACCGGTTTCGACCATGTGTTTGTGGTCCCCGCCGATGGGGGCACACCGCGTCAGATTACTGAAGGCCGGTGGGATGTGGGCGCGCGTTTTTCCGGCGTCGATGCCAGCGGGCGCTTGCGCTTTTTGCCCGATGGTAAGGCGTTGATTTTTGACGGCGTCACCGACCCGGATAAAGAACTCGATGGTCTCGCCTCGGCCATTCACCGCGTCGACGTGGCAAGCGGCACCCTAACGCAACTGACCAAGGTTGACGGCTTTTGGACCAGCCCGCTTGTCTCCCCCAAGGGCCGCTATATTGCCTATACGGGCTATGCCGCCGCGCAGGCAAACTATCCCCCGCAACAGGTTCGCATCATGCGCAGTGACGGCGGCGAGGACCGTGCGCTGATTGACAATCTTGGCGCTGATGCTCGGCTCATCGAATGGGCCCCCGACGGTGGCGGCCTTTACTATAGCCTCGATAGCGAAGGCACGACCGATCTTTATTTCGTCAACCTGCAGGGGCGCAGTCGCCGGGTCACGCGCGGTGACCATCGCTTCAACGTGTCCTCCATCGCTGGCGGCAAGACAGGCGTCGGCGTTCTATCGAGCCCAACGCTCACCCCCAATGTGGCGACCGTTTCGCTCTCCAATGGTCAGATTACACCGCGTACGGATTTGAATGCCGATATTCTGGGCGGTGTATCATTAGGCGAAACGCGCGAAATTTCTTACACATCCGACGATGGTACGCCGGTGCAAGGCTGGTATGTTCTGCCCCCTGACTATGAGGAGGGGAAGAAATACCCGCTCGTCTTGTCGATCCACGGTGGGCCGCACGCAATGTATGGGCTTAATTTCAATTACCGGTTTCAGGAATTTGCAGCGAACGGCTATGTGGTGCTGTTCACGAACCCGCGCGGCTCCACCGGCTATAGCGCGCAGTTTGCCAACGCCATTGACAATGCCTATCCGGGCCGTGCCGATTATGAAGACCTGATTGGCGGGGTTGATGCGTTGATCGAAACCGGCCTCGTGGACGAACAACGGATGTTCGTCACGGGCTGTTCGGGCGGCGGTGTCCTGACAACATGGGTTGTCACAAAGACCGACCGCTTCAAGGCGGCGGCGGCCCTGTGCCCGGTGACGAACTGGATATCTTTTGCCGGTCAGGCCGATATTGGTCGCTGGTCGTTCGCGCGGTTCCGGCCTTTCTTCTGGGAAGATCCCACCAAATGGCTGGAACACTCGCCGATCATGTATGTGCAAAATGTGAAAACACCCACCTTGTTAATGACCGGCGACAAAGACTTGCGCACGCCGATTGAGCAAGCCGAAGAGTTCTACGCGGCGCTGAAATTACGCGGTGTACCAACAAAGCTGATTGCCATGCGCGGAGAATATCACGGGACCACCTCCATCCCCAGTAATATGCTGCGGACCCAGCTTTATTTGCGCCAGTGGTTTGCCGATTATGGTGGCATTCCGCTCGAGGGTGATGACAAGACAACGCCGGCAAAAACTGCCGAAGCGGATGCGCAGGGTGATCCCGCACCGTAACGCGGCATCGTGCGTAGCTTAGCGGTCCAGCCTGCGCCCGGGCATACGGGCTGCGGCGTCGGGCTCGGCAACCATGGGGGGGGCGACGGGCGTAAAGCCGGGTTCGTGCGTTGTCGTGGCGCTAGGGGCTGTTGCGATGGGTGCAGAGGCGCGCGTTTCAAGGCGCCACGCCTTATACCCAACCATGCCGGTGACCAGCATGATTGTAGCCGCCTGCAGGGCGAGCGAAGAGGCGGAAAAAAAGGTGCGTGTCGGTCGCATGGAAAGAAGATAGCGCCGAAGTCTTAAAAACCGCTTAGAGCCTGCCCAAAAAATCGGTAAGACCCTTGCGAGACTCGAAGGAGCCCGATCGCCATGACCCCCATTAACGAGACCGCACCGTGGCAGGCGCTCAGCCAACTTGCACACACGGGCCGTGTCCAATCAATTGCCAGCCTGTTTGACGCAGATGCCGACCGGGTCGCCACCTTTTCGCGCGAGGCGGCGGGGCTCTTTCTCGACGGATCGAAAAACCGGATCAGCGTGGCTGCGCTTGATCAGCTTTTTGCCCTGGCCGAGGCCGCCGGTCTGCCCGAGGCGATCAAGGCCATGGTCAATGGCGACAAAATCAACGTCACCGAAGATCGCGCCGTGTTGCATGTGGCGCTGCGCGATTTTGCCCATCGTACCTATCATGTGGATGGCGAGCCTGTTTCGCCCGCAATCAACGCCGTTCGCCAGCGCATGGCGGATTTTTGCACCGCGATCCACCGCGGCACCCATACGGGGTACACAGGTAAGCCGCTGACCACTGTGGTGAATATCGGTATTGGCGGGTCCGACCTTGGCCCCCTCATGGTGACGGAGGCGTTGCGCCCCTATTGGCTGGGCGAGCGCACGAGCCATTTTGTCTCCAATGTGGATGGCCAGCATCTGACCGATACCCTTGCCCAACTTGATCCGGAGACGACGCTTTTTATCGTGGCGTCGAAAACCTTCACCACGCAGGAAACGATGACCAATGCGCGCTCGGCGCGGGCCTGGTTTTTGGAAAAAGCGGGCGGCGACGAACAGGCGGTGGCGCGGCACTTTGCGGCGCTGTCGACCAATGAGCGGGCGGTCACCGATTTTGGCATCGCGGCCGAAAACATGTTCGGGTTCTGGGACTGGGTTGGCGGGCGCTACTCTCTGTGGTCCGCCATTGGCCTGTCCATCGCGCTGCAGGTTGGGTTCGACCGGTTTGAAGCGCTGCTCAAGGGCGCCCACGCCATGGATGAACACTTCCGCAGTGCGCCCCTGCAGGAAAATATGCCCGTCCTCCTTGCGCTGATCGGCATCTGGAACCGAAATTTCGAAGGCTGCAGTGCCCACGCCGTTCTGCCCTATGATCAGCATTTGCACCGTTTTGCGGCTTATCTGCAGCAGGCAGATATGGAATCAAACGGCAAGGCGGTCACACAGTCCGGTGCGCCCGTAGCCTGGGCCACGGGCCCGGTCGTATTTGGTGAGCCCGGCACCAATGGTCAGCATGCGTTCTATCAGTTGATCCATCAGGGGACAGATACAATTGCTTGCGACTTTATTGCCGCGGTTAACAGCCATACGCCGCTGGGCGATCATCACGAAAAGCTGCTGGCAAACTTTTTGGCACAGCCAAAGGCGCTGATGCTCGGCAAGGATGAGGCGCGCGTGCGCGATGATCTTGCTGATCAAGGGGTGCCGGAAAATGAGATTGACCGCCTGGCGGCCCACCGCACCTTTCCGGGTAATCGTCCGACGAACTCAATTTTGATGGATAGGCTAAGCCCCGAAACCCTCGGCGCCCTCATCGCCCTTTATGAGCACAAGATTTTCTGTCAGGGCGTGATCTGGCAGATCAATTCTTTTGATCAGTGGGGGGTCGAGTTAGGTAAGGTATTGGCGAGTGAAATTCTCCCGGCATTGAAAGCGGAGGTAACCGACGTCACCCATGATCCGTCCACGGCTCATCTTCTTGCGCGGATAAATCAGTTGCGTGATGGTCAGGAGAACAACAATGAAGACTAAGAGGATTATCTCCCGGCGCACCGCGCTCGCTCAGCTTGGTGTCGGCCCTATTGCGGCGGCGGCGCTCAGCGGCTGTGAAAAGCGCGACGATGCCATGACCGCGCTTGTCACACAGCTTGAAACTGAGCATGAGGCGCGCATTGGCCTTGCAAGCGTTGATCTCAATACCTGGCGGGTTTTCGCTCACCGGGCGGAGGAGCGTTTTGCCATGTGCTCCACGTTCAAATGGGTGCTCGCGGCGTTGATCCTCATGCGGGTTGATCAGGGTACGCTGAAACTCGATCAATCGATTCCCTTTACCCGCGATGATCTTTTATCCTATGCGCCGGTGACCCGGGAGAATATCGATGCCGGCGCCATGAGCATCGCGGCGCTGTGTGATGCCGCCATCACACGCAGCGATAACACGGCGGCAAATCTTCTTCTTGCGCTTTTGGATGGGCCCGCTGGCTTTACGCGCGACTTAAGGGCTCTCCGTGACAAAGTCACCCGCCTCGACCGGACCGAGCCGACGCTGAACGAAAATGCGCCGGGGGATCCGCGCGATACCACAACGCCGGGGGCAATGATTGATCTTCTGGCGGGATTTTTATTCGATGGCCGGGAGCGATTGTCTGACCTTTCGCAAAAGCAACTCAAACAATGGATGATCGCCGCGCGGACCGGGCGCAACCGTCTGCGGGCCGGACTACCGCCTGACTGGGTTGCTGGCGACAAGACCGGCACAAGCCTGAATGGAGCGTTCAATGACGTGGCATTTGCGTTTCCACCGGGTACGGATAATCCAGTCTTGATCAGTTGCTTTATCAATGCCCCCGGCCTCGACATGGCTGGGGCAGGCGCGCTTCATGCGCAATTGGCAAAAGGGTTGGTGGCGCGCTTTACCGGATAGCGTCGTATCAATATCGCATTCTCGGGCAACCGGAGCGCGGATAATGGCACTCAACCCGCCACCTTGGCCGCGACAAGGTGCAACGGCATTTCGAGACCACTCGGGGTATCACAAAGCGTCGCAAGTGCTGTTTCCTCTATCGCAGCTAAACGATCGCGATGTCCATCATCAACGGCGCGGATATAGGCCGACCAAGTTTTCACGAAGGAAAGCACCTGACGCGGTGTTCATTCCAACGCACAGGAAAAAGCGGGAACGGCCACGCGGGCAAAGGGCATTCCGGTCCAGCATGGGTTATAGCCTTGCCAGCTTTGGCGATTTCTTGTGGACCAATAGGGGTCAATTACACTCATGATCGGGTCGAGAAGATACATATTCAAATCCGGATCACCCACGGGTAATTGATACGTCCACGCTGCAAATAGAGCATCCGGTGCAGCAACCCGGCTGACCTCGGGCCAAAAAAGATCGAATTCAAACCAGTGTAGGCCGGTTGCAACGGTGATGGCATCAACCGATTGGGAAGCAAGGCCGCTTTGGTGCGCTGGCCCGTGATGATAAGTGATTTTGGGATGTGCCGTTGCCACGGCCAATTGGTCCGCATCAATATCGCTGGCGTGGACATGATCGAAATGTTGAGTTAGCGCCAGCGCTGCCTGTCCCGATCCTGTTGCCACGTCCCAAACGCGTCTTTTGTGCGCTAATTGCCCGGCAATCCAATCGAACAAGGCCGCCGGATAGGTTGGTCGGGCGCTCGCATAGTTTGCCGCCTGTGCCCCGAACGCCGTTGCATTTTGATCCGTACCCGTCATGCCCATTCAGCCGTGGGGGGCAGGCTCGACAGGATCGCCTCCACATTACCGCCGGTCTTCAGGCCGAAGGTTGTACCGCGATCATAGAGGAGGTTGAACTCCGCATAGCGCCCGCGGCGAAAGGCCTGTTCCTTGCGGTCGTCGTCGGACCAGTGCTCATTCATCCGCCGTTCAACGAGGGCTGGGTAGCTGTCTAGAAAAGCCTTGCCCACATCCTGGGTAAAGGCGAGGTCAGCGTCCCAATCGCCGGTATCGTGCCGGTCATAGAAAATGCCGCCAACGCCCCGAGGCTCTCCGCGGTGAGGCAAAAAGAAATATTCATCACACCATGTCTTGAATTTAGGAAAATAGTCCGCGTGGTGTGCATCGCAGGCGCCCTGAAACGCAGCTAAGAAATCTACCGTATCGGGATGATCATCGCGGCGATAGCGGTTCATCATGGGGTTCAGGTCGCCGCCGCCGCCGAACCAGCATTGGGTAGTGACCAGCATGCGCGTATTCATGTGCGCAGACGGCGCATGGGGGTTTCGCGTATGGGCGATGAGCGAGATCCCTGAGGCCCAAAAGCGTGGGTCAGCCTCGGCACCGGGGATGGCTTTACGGAATTCAGGGGAGAATTCGCCATAGACCGTTGAGGTATGGACGCCAATTTTCTCGAAGACCCGGCCATGCATCATCGACATGACCCCGCCGCCATGGTCACGGCCGTCGCCTTCGTCCCGGGCCCAGGGTTTGCGGTCGAAGCGGCCCGGCGCGCGGGTTTCATAAAGCGGCCCGGCCACGTCCTCCAGCCGTTCAAAGGCGCTGCACAGCTGATTACGCAAGCTTTCAAACCAGGCTTTGGCCGTGGCTTTGCGCGTTTCAAGCGTGTCAGCATCGGGCAGGGGGGTAAAGTCAGTGCGGGCGTGGTTCATGGCGGCTGTGTTATCCGGTAAAGGGACAGGGTTTGCGCCTCTTGTTTAGACCGGTATGAGGGGGGACGCAAAAGCGGTCGCGGAACGCTGGCGTGGTCAAAGAGGGCAGGGCGTCTAGATGATTGAATGGGTTGCAGAAAACAGGCTGCTTCTGAGCCTTGCCGGCGGGGCGCTAGGCGGACTTTTGGCGGGCGGTCTTTATGCCTTTGCGCGGCGGATGGCGCCGCGGGTTTTTCCGGGCGCGCTTTTGGGCGTTTTTGTCTTGGTTGGTGCGTTTGCGGGCGCGCGTCTAATGCTGGGGGGTGTCACATCACCAGAGATAAAACCGGCGGACGAGGCAGGCCTGAACCCCGTGGAGGCGGGCCCCGCACCCGGCAAGGTGACGCCGCCAGCGGTGTACCCACGCGGGCAAATTGCACCGCGTTCTATCGATCTGCTTGACGGTCTTGCCTCCCGTGATCGCGTCTTTGCCGAGGCGCTTGATGCCGCGCTGGACCCGCAAGCTGCGCCAGAGCGCGACGTTCTTGTCTTTGCCATTACCGAAGGCGCGTCAGCCGCACAAACTTTAATTCCTTATGCGGAGGATCAGGCGACGCTTGATCTGGTCGAAAGCATGGCTGTGATGACGCAACGGTTGGTAAGCCGCGACCCAAAAGCGTGTTATGGCTGGCTCTATGGCGGCTTTGGTTACCAGGCATTTGATTTTGATGCGTTTTTGGAGGCCGTCGGTCGCCCGCTTCTGGACTATCACCTCACGGCCTATGCGGACCTCGTGCGATCAGCGGGTGATAGCGCCCGGGCAACGACAACGGCCGGAAAGACAGCCGCCGACCGTGCAACTTTTGCGATGATGCAAACCGGCGGTATCGAGCGCAGCGGTATCATCCTCGGCGAGCGCGCGCCCGCTGACGGCCAAGATCAACGCGCCGCTTGCCAGGCGCGCCTCGCCCTGTTGCGAACCGTTCTTGCCGATGAAGAAGCAGCTGCCGGTATTCGGTATTTGTTTGCGCAGCCTTAGGCGCGGCCCATGCGGTCCAACCCCAACTGGCGGCTGGCCTCGCCCAGAACGATGCCGGCGCTAACCACGAGGTTGAGTGATCGTGCCTGCGCGGTCATGGGGATAAAGAGGCGGTTGTGGGCTCTGGTGTGGACCGCGTCGGGGGCGCCGCTGCTTTCTCGGCCCATGAGAACCACATCACTGTCGCCAAAACGATGGTCCCAGATCGGCTTGCTGGCCCTGGTTGTCATCAAGATGAGCCGCAGTTTGTCGCGCTCGATAAAGGCCTCGAAGTCAGCCCAGCTGGCATGCCGCGTGACCTCAGCGAGGTCTTCGTAATCCATGGCGACGCGGCGAATATCGCGGCTGGTAAGGGGAAAGCCGCAAGGCTCAATGATATCGAGCGGAACACCGAAGCATGCGGCGAGGCGAATCGCTGCCCCCACATTGGGGGCCATATCAGGTTGGAAGAGGGCAAGGCGCATGGGCGAAACCCTTTGGGGGCGAATCGGTGTGGTGTTGATTACCGCAAGTGTCTATCGAATTCTGCCCAAGTCCAGGCATCAAAAACCGCCATTTCGTGCTTATATCTTAAGGGGACTTAGCCCGACGAAAACGCAGCGTCCGGCGGCGCGAAGCAAATTGTCGCGACGTCCTGTGGGTTAAGCAATTATGCTGGATTCCGTGAAACCAACATGTCAGAAGCCGCGTACTCATTACAAAACGCAGTTGGTGATGAAATGACAACAGAAACCGCTAATCAAGACGATGAACCGGGCCGCCGGGACTTTATCCATTTGCTGGCCGGCTCGGTGGCTGCCGTTGGCGCTGCTGGCGTCGTGTGGCCACTGGTTCAGCAAATGAACCCCGATGCCTCCGTTCTCGCGCTTTCCTCTACCGAGGTTGACCTGTCCGCCGTGGTCGAAGGCTCGGCGATCAAGGTGTTTTGGCGTGGCAAGCCAGTCTTTATCCGCCGCCGCACCGCAGCGGAAGTTGCCCAGGCCGAAGAGACGCCTTTATCCGCGTTGAAAGATAAAGACGCCCGGAACGCCAATCTTGGCGGCAGCGCAGAGGCAACCGATGCCGACCGCCGCGTAAAGGCTGAATGGATGATTGTCGTGGGCGTGTGTACGCACCTTGGCTGTATCCCGCTTGGCACCGACGATGGGGATACGCGCGGCGACTATAACGGCTGGTTCTGCCCCTGCCATGGATCGCATTACGACATTGCGGGCCGTGTCCGCAAAGGCCCGGCGCCGGAAAATCTTGAAGTGCCGCCCTATACCTTCCTGACCGATACAACAATTAAGATAGGATAAGAGGACCATCATGAGTCACGAATCCACCTACGTCCCCGGAACAGCCGTCGAGCGTTGGCTCGACAAACGCCTGCCTATTGTTCGGCTTGGCTATGATAGTTTTGTGGACTTTCCCACACCGAAAAACCTGAATTACTGGTATACCTTTGGTGGTATTTTGGCGATCTGCCTTGTGGTTCAGATCGTCACCGGTGTCGTCCTCGCCATGCACTATACGGCCCATGTGGACCACGCCTTTGATAGCGTCGAAAAGATCATGCGTGACGTGAACTATGGTTGGCTTATGCGCTATGTGCATGCCAATGGGGCGTCGATGTTCTTCATCGCGGTCTATCTGCATATGTTCCGCGGTCTTTATTACGGATCTTACAAGGAACCACGAGAGGTTCTTTGGATACTTGGGGTTGTGATTTTTCTCTTGATGATGGCAACAGCCTTCATGGGCTATGTTCTGCCCTGGGGTCAGATGTCTTTTTGGGGGGCGACCGTGATTACGTCGCTCTTCGGGGCGGTGCCGGTTGTTGGCGATAGCATCAAGACATTGTTGTGGGGTGGGTTCTCCGTTGATAATCCCACCTTGAACCGGTTCTTTAGCCTTCATTATCTGATGCCGTTCGCGATTGCTGGCGTCGTGGTACTGCACGTTTGGGCACTCCACATTCCAGGCAATAACAATCCCACCGGTCTCGATGTGAAATCGAAGAAAGATACGGTGCCCTTTCACCCGTATTACACAGTGAAAGACGGGTTTGCGATCGCCCTCTTTATGACGATGTTTGCGGTGTTTGTGTTCTACTTGCCAAACGCGCTTGGTCACCCGGACAACTACATCAAGGCTGACCCGCTCGTAACGCCAGCGCACATTGTTCCCGAGTGGTACTTCCTGCCCTTCTACGCGATGTTGCGGGCAATCACATTCGACGTCCTGTTCATCCCGGCCAAACTTGGCGGTGTGATTGTGATGTTCTCGTCAATCCTTGTGCTGTTCGTCCTGCCATGGCTTGACACATCCAAAGTCCGGTCCATGCGGTACCGCCCGATTGCGAAACTGTGGTTCATTGTCTTTGTCATTGACTGCGTATTGTTGGGCTGGCTTGGTCAGAAGCCTGCCGAAGGGATTTATGTTTTCCTCTCGCAGCTGTCGACACTGTACTACTTTGCGTTTTTCCTCGTCATTCTGCCCTTGCTGGGTGTGATGGAAACGCCGTCGCCAATGCCAAAATCCATCGCGGACTCCGTTTTGAAAAAAGCGAAATCCGTGACGGCGCCGATTATCGACGGTGGTAGTGCGAAACCAGAAGCAGTGCCTGCTGAATAGCAGGCACTTGTTTACCCCTCCTTCTTCCGTTCAAGGATGATTACTATGAAGAAAGTTACTGGTTTATCTCTGGTCCGCACCGTTGCGGGTGTTGCGGCGGTCCTGACACTCGCTGCAATGCCAAGTGCGGCGCTTGCCGCCGGTGGCAAAACCAAAGAGCTGAAGCACAATCACTGGGCGTTTGATGGCGTCTTTGGGAAATATGATAAAGAGGCCGTGCAGCGTGGCTGGCAGGTCTATAGCGAGGTCTGCTCCAACTGTCATTCCATCGAGCAGTTGTCTTTCCGTAATCTGGGCCAAAAAGGTGGACCATTCTATATGGAGCAATGCCCTCCCGGTGCGCCGGAGAGCCTTGATTGCTCAAACCCGAACGATAATCCTGTGGTTCAAAAGATCGCTGAGGATTATAAGTTTCAGGTCACCGATGGCCCCGATGAATATGGTGATATGTTTGAGCGGGCACCGTCGTCGTCTGATAAAATCCCCGGTCCGTACCCAAACAAGCAACTGGCGCGGGTCTCCAACAACGGCGCCTTGCCGCCTGATATGTCGCTCCTGGCAAAGGCGCGCCATCACGGACCGGATTATATCTACAGCCTTCTGCAGGGGTATAAAGAAGTTCCCGACACCGTCGAAGTGGCACCAGGCCAGTACTATAACGAGTACTATCCCGGTGACATGTCTTTGCTGGTCAAAGAAGAATATCGCGACGAAGAAGGGCACATCCTCAAAGACGTGAAAGTCCCCTACGGCGGCGTTTTCGCCATGGCGCAGCCCATCTACGATGAGCAAGTTGACTATGCCGATGAAAGCGTACCCGAAACGATAGCGCAATATGCAAGCGACGTTTCCGAATTCCTTATGTGGGCGGCAGAGCCTAAGTTGGAAGCGCGTAAGCAGCTTGGCATGATGTCTGTTATCTATCTGTTGATCCTGTCGGGCTTGCTCTACTGGTCATACCGGGAAATCTGGTCGAAGGATCATTGATCTACGCCAGATGAGAGGTCGTTTTTGGGGCTTGGTAAATGCGCCCTTTCGATCTTTGCTGACAATCAATCGACTTCGAAGCGGGCTTTTTAAGCCCGCTTTTTTATTGATGGTGCGGGGGCTGGGAAGACAACGCAACAGGATGGTCGTCCATGACTTCGCTTAGCACATTGATGGCCATCTCCATGCTTTTTGTCGGTGTCGGCTATCCCCCGCCCAGTGAGCGTGATGTGCTGGAGGTGATGCAGCGGCGTTTTCATGTGGGGCTGGGCGGGTTTTTGGACCCGTTTGAGCACACCGAAAGCTATGAGCTGTTGTTCAATAACTACCCGGTTGATGTGTCGCTTCTCAGCTGTGAGCCCTATATCGGCCTCGTGGGGGACCCGAAATATCGGGCGGACCAGCATCGCAATGGCTATAATTGCCTGATCGAGATGCACTCCTACGCGGTACCGGCGTTCAAGCTTTATGGTGTTTTCGTCTATACCGGAACGCAGTGGCGGTATACGGGCGAAGATAAACCGCGCAGTATCCGCCCGCAGGAATTTCTCAATCGCAAGCATTCGCGCGGGCGTGGCCGGTTTATCCTGAAGCCGGGTTCACTGCCTTATAATGGCTTTCCGTCAGACCCCCTTAACGACGTGCCATCGCCCTATGATGACCTCCTGACCATCGACCCAATAACGACGCCGTTTTAAGGCCGGAATTAGCGGCAGGTCGTGCCCTTGTTGCGCCCGGAGAAACGCCGCACGATGACCTCACGAAAATCTCGTGGCCAGCCGCTTGCGTCTCGGCAAAAAACCTTGGTAGCTAGCCCGTGAAAGAATGGGTTCGCAGGCGTACCGCGTGACGGGGCCCAAGGTACCTGGCAGAAAGAGGCAGGCATGGCTCAGGAGAAAACCGCCTCGGCGCAGCTGATCCCGGTTACCAGTTTCGATCTTGTGGTTTTCGGTGCGGCTGGTGATCTGGCGCTGCGCAAGTTGGTGCCATCACTCTTCCACCGCTGGCGCGATGGTCAGATCCCGCCTGACTCGCGGATTGTGGGCGCCTCCCGAACGGCGCTCAGCCATGATGACTATCGCGCGCTGGCGCTGTCGAGTTTTGATAAGTTTTACCCCGATGAGACCATCGACCCGCAGGAGTGGGCGCGCTTTGCCGAGCAGCTTTTCTATGTGGAACTCGATGCCATGGACAAGGCCAGCGACTGGCCCGCGCTCAAAGCGTTGCTGGACCCACACGGCAATCGCCAACGGATATTTTATCTTGCGCTGCCGCCGTCGCTTTATGGCGGCGTGTGCCAGAACCTGCAGCAACAAGGGGTAAAATCGCCGGGCGCACGCATCGTTCTTGAAAAACCCATCGGAAAAGATCTCGGGTCGGCGCGGGCCGTCAATGATGCCGTCGGCGCGGTATTCGACGAAGACTCAATCTTCCGTATCGATCATTATCTTGGTAAGGAAACTGTCCAGAACCTCATCGTTCTGCGGTTTATGAATTCTCTTTTTGAGCCCGTTTGGAATGCAAATGTCATCGATCATATCGAGATTACCGTTGCCGAGGCGATCGGCGCTGGCGGGCGAGCGAGTTACTATGACAAGGCTGGCGCCCTACGCGATATGGTGCAGAACCATTTGCTCCAGCTTCTGTGCCTTGTGGCCATGGAGCCTCCGCTGGACCTCAACCCCGATACGGTGCGCGACGAGAAGATCAAAGTGCTCAAGGCATTGCGGCCGATTACACCGCAAACTGTTCGCGACAACACAGTACGCGGACAATATGCGAGTGGAGCCAGCGACGGCGCCGCCGTTCCGGGGTATGCAGAGGAACTGGGTGATCAGTCGGAAACCGAAACCTTTGTGGCGATCCGTGCCAATATTGATAATTGGCGCTGGCGCGGCCTGCCGATTTATCTGCGCACCGGTAAACGGATGACCGCACGCCGGTCGGAAATCATCATCCAATTCAAAAATGTGGCGCATCCGCTAATCCCTGCAGGCCGTGATGATGTGGAGCCGGTCCGTCTCGTCATCCGCCTGCAACCCGATGAGGGGATGCGCCTGATGGTCATGACCAAGGATCCCGGCCCCGGCGGAATGCGCCTGCGGTATGTGCCCCTGAACCTCAGCTACGCCGATGCGTTCGAGGCACGCTATCCCGATGCCTATGAGCGTTTGCTTATGGCTGTGGTGCGCGGAGATCTTGCGCTCTTCATGCGCCGTGATGAGGTGGAGGCCGCGTGGAAATGGGTTGACGGTATTCTTGAGGCGTGGTCCGAGGATAAAACGCCGACGCACGCCTATGCGGCGGGTACGGATGGTCCTGCGCAAGCTTCTATGTTGCTCGATCGTGATGGCCGGAGCTGGTTTGATGGCCGGTAGGTCTTTGCCCAGCAGTTCATTGCCCAGCCTGGTCTGTTTTGACAATGGCGCGGCCATGGCGGCGCGTGTTGCTGATCTTGTCGGTAATGCGCTCATGGCCGGGATGTATGACCGCAATGGCGACGCGGCTCGGCCAACCGGACGGCTGCTTGTTTCAGGTGGCTCGACGCCAGCGGCGCTCTATAAGGTTCTGGCAGGGCGGTCCCTACCATGGCAAGATATTGAGGTGGGTCTT
This sequence comes from Pseudomonadota bacterium, assembly GCA_039819545.1. Taxonomy (GTDB): domain Bacteria; phylum Pseudomonadota; class Alphaproteobacteria; order Caulobacterales; family Parvularculaceae; genus CALLPQ01. The sequence goes on from JBCBRS010000005.1 coordinate 200,739, forward strand.
GTGGACGAACGCTGGGTTTCTCCCTCCGTAAAGGGATCAAATGAAGCGTTTGTTCGCGAAACCCTGTTGACCGATAAGGCCAGGCCCGCGCGATTTATGGGTATGTGGGGGGATGTGCCGAACCCCGGCGCGGCTGCCGCCGGCGTGGCGGCGGATTATGCATCATTTTCGGCGAGTGATTGCGTTATCCTCGGAATGGGAACCGACGGGCACACCGCGTCCTGGTTTCCCCACGCACAAGGGCTTGACCAGGCCCTTGATGACAGCGGCGACGCGCCCATCATCTCGCCCATCCGGGCTCAGGAAAGCGCCGTGACGGGGCCATTTCTTGATCGCATGACCGTCACCCTCCGGACCATTCGCGCTGCGCGGGTTTGCATTCTGTTACTGGCGGGAAATGAAAAAAAGGCGGTATACGAACAGGCGCTCACAGCATCATCGGCATCGGCGATGCCGGTCCTAGCCCTGTTAAAGGCGCGCCCGGATCTTTGGGTATGCTGGGCGCCTTAACACTTGAAAAACGAGCGCAGATAAAGGAGGCCAAAGATGGCAGAGCTTCATCCGGTATTTGCCCGCGTGACCGAGCGAGTACGCGAACGCAGCCGGGAGAGCCGGTCGCGTTATGAAGCGCAAATGCGTGCCGCGGCGCAGGCCGGGCCGCATCGCACATCCGTTTCCTGCGGCAATCTTGCCCATGCGGCGGCAGCGTGCGGGCCGCAAGACAAAAAGCGCCTTGCGAAGGGCGATGGGCCCAACATCGCCATTGTCACCGCCTATAATGACATGTTGTCCGCCCACCAACCATTGGGAGACTATCCCGATATCATCAAGGCAACGCTGCGCGAGATAGATGCCACAGCACAAATCGCTGGCGGCGTGCCCGCCATGTGCGATGGGGTGACACAAGGCATGCCCGGCATGGACCTGTCGCTATTTTCCCGCGATGTGATTGCCATGGCGACCGCCGTGTCGTTGTCCCACAATGTGTTTGATGGGGCTATCATGCTTGGCGTCTGCGATAAAATTGTGCCGGGGCTGTTTATGGGTGCGGCGCGCTTTGGCCACCTGCCCATTGCTTTTTTGCCTGCGGGGCCCATGGCGTCAGGTCTTTCCAATGATGAAAAAGTCCGGGTGCGTCAGGCCTATGCGGCGGGCGATGTGGGCCGCGATCACTTGCTGGAGGCGGAGAGTGCCAGTTACCATTCGCCCGGTACCTGTACGTTCTATGGAACCGCAAACTCTAACCAGATGATGATGGAGATTATGGGCCTGCATGTGCCGGGATCGGCCTTTGTTAATCCGGGTACGCCGTTACGTGATGCCTATGTGCGGGAGACCGCGCGCCATGTGGCCGGTGCCACGGCATTGGGCCACAATTACATTCCCTTCTTTGAAGTTATCGACGAACGCGCAATCCTTAACGCTATTGTGGGGTTGCACGCCACGGGGGGATCAACAAACCATACGATCCATCTCATTGCCATGGCCCGTGCGGTTGGCGTTCACCTTAACTGGGATGATCTGTCTGACCTTTCCGCGGTGACCCCGACCTTGAGCAGGATTTATCCCAACGGGTCAGCGGATGTGAACCATTTCCATGCCGCGGGGGGCCTTGGTTTTGTGATCCGGGAACTGATCGATCATGGCCTTTTGCATGGCGATGTGAAAACTCTCGTCGGCGAGGGGCTACGTAACTATGCCGTGGACGGTCATCTTGATGGGGACCGCTCTGGCCATTTGCGGTTTGAACCCGCGTTGGCGCAGTCGGCTGATCCAGAAATTGTTCGCCCGGCCAGCAATCCTGTCTCGCCAACAGGCGGGCTTGTTCTTTTGTCCGGTAATGTGGGGCGAGCGGTGATCAAGATTTCCGCCGTCGCACCCGCTCACCGAACGATCACGGCCCCGGCCATCGTCTTTGAAAGTCAGCAGGACCTTATGGACAGGTTCAAGGCCGGTGCACTGGAGCGCGACTTTATTGCGGTCCTGCCTTTTCAGGGGCCAAAGGCAAACGGTATGCCCGAATTGCATAAGCTCAATCCGCCTCTCGGTGTGCTTCAGCAAAAAGGGTTCAAGGTCGCGCTTGTTACCGATGGGCGCATGTCGGGGGCAAGCGGCAAGGTACCGTCGGCAATTCATCTGACGCCCGAAGCGCTCGACGGCGGAATGATCGCCCGATTACGCGATGGGGATATGATGACCCTGGATGCGGAGGCGGGAACATTAAGCGTCGCGGTTGAGGCCGATGTTCTGGCCGCGCGTGCGCTACCGACACCTAATCTTGATACAGAGCGTTGGGGCACTGGCCGGGAGCTTTTTGCCGGGCTACGCGCGCTCGTCACCGGGGCGGAGGAGGGGGCCATGACCCTCGCCCTGCAAGAGCAGGCCCAATGACGAACACGGACGCAATCCTTGTCGCCGATATTGGCGGCACCAATGCGCGTTTTTCCGTGGCGCGGCCGGGGCCCGCGGGCGCAAATAACCTCCTCCTCGAGAACAGCCGGACGTTTCGCGCGGAGGATTTTGAAACCGTGCGCGATGCCGCCGACGCGTTTCTTGAATCGATCACGGAAAAACCGGCCCGCGCCTGTTTTGCCGTGGCGGGGCCGGTCGATGCGGCGGTCATCAGGTTCACAAATTCCCCGTGGCAGATTGATCGCGCGCGCATCCGTGACGGCCTGAAGCTTGATCAGTTCCATGTGGTCAATGATTTTGAGGCCTTGGCCTGCGGTATCGGCACTCTGAGTGAGGGGGACACGGTTTGTGTCCATGACGCGCCGGGTGATCCGGCAGCGCCAACCCTTGTTCTCGGGCCGGGTACCGGTTTGGGTCAGGCATTGTTGGTCCCCATGGACGGTGAGACCCTCGTCATCGCGACGGAGGGAGGGCACAAGACTTTCGCGCCGCGTACGGATGAACAGGTTGAGGTGATGCGCTTTATTGCCCGCGAACATCCGCGCGTTTCGGTTGAGCGGCTCTTGTCTGGCCGGGGCCTCGTCAATATTCACCGGGCCCTGTGCGCAATTTCAGGCACAAAGCGAATATCCCTGCAGGCCGATGAGATTACACGCGCTGCCATTGAGGAGACCTATCCCATAGCCCAGCGGGCCGTGGCGCTTTTTTGCGCGATCCTGGGTGATGTGGCTGGCGATGCGGTGTTGAGTAGCGGGGCGCGGGGCGGTGTTATGCTCGGCGGCGGTATCCTCCCGCGCATTAAAGACTTGTTTCTGGCCAGTGATTTCGCTGCCCATTTTACCGATAAAGGGCGTATGCGTCCTTATCTGGAGGGGGTGCCAGTGCGCTTGATCATGCGCGATGGCGTTGCCCTATTGGGGGCGGGGGCCCTTGCTTTGAAGGCGCGCTGAAGACAACCCAAGGGTTACGGACGACGCTTGGAAACCCGCTTCTCAATGGGCTGCCGCGACATTTTCACACGATGACCGCCTTCTTGCCCGCTACCGGTGTTTCCCTGCTGGCGAAGCGTTTATTGAGAGAGCGCGCGAAAAAAAGGACACCCCTATCCCGTGCTGCGTGTTGATGATGTTCATAAATCCTATCAGACCCCGCTAGGCCCGCTAAAAGTGCTCACTGGGGTCAGCATGAGCGTCGCCGCGGGCGAAACGCTGGCCCTCACCGGGGAGAGTGGGTCGGGCAAGTCAACACTGTTGCACCTGATCGGTGGCCTCGACGGTATTGATCAGGGCGCAATCCTTGTGGACGGGCATAAGATCAGTAGTCAGAGCGAAGCGGAGCGCGCGGCCATGCGCCGGACGCAGATTGGGCTCATCTTTCAGCAATTCAATTTGATCCCCAGCCTGACAGTTGCCGATAACATCGCGTTTCAGGCGCGTCTTGCCGGGCGCCGCGACGAGGCGTGGGAAAAAACTCTTGTGGCGCGACTGGGTCTTGATGGCCTTGAGACGCGCTACCCCGAACAGCTCTCTGGTGGTCAGCAGCAACGGGTGGCGATTGCCCGTACGCTCGCCGCCCGGCCGCCCTTGATTCTCGCCGATGAACCCACTGGCAATCTGGATGAGGCAACCGGCGATGCGGTGCTAACGCTGACGCTGGAACTTGCACGCGATACGCAAGCCGCCTTTTTAATGGTGACCCATTCCTTGCGCTTGGCGGACCGGCTTGACCGGCGGGTGCACCTTACCGGCGGGCAGATTGCGTCATGACCTCGGCAGTATCCAAACATGCGTCTGCCTCGACTGCGCCCGCGACGGCGACATCTGGCCTGCCGCTTCTTTGGGTTTTTAGGGTGCTGGCAAGCCACTGGCGCCGAAAACCGATGCAGCTTGCCACAATGGTGATCGGGCTTGCTTGCGCCACGGCGCTCTTTTCCGGGGTTCAGGCGCTCAACATGCAAGCCAAAGCAAGCTATGCCGAAGCGGCTAGTGTTCTGGGTGCCGATCAATTTCCATCGCTGCGCCCGGTTGAGGGGACCTATTTTGATCAGGCGCTTTATGTTGAGTTACGCCGGGCCGGCCTGCCGGTTAGTCCAGTATTGCAGGCACCCGTCTATCTGACTAATCGGCGGATGACGGTGTTCGGTATTGACCTTGTGACGATGCCGCGCGCCGCTGCGCCGGTGCGTCTTATGGGGAGTAACCAGGCCGACGAGCAGACGAATGCGCAAGCACCAGGCATCGATCTTGTTGATTTTATTACACCGCCCTGGCGCGCCGCCGCAGCGCCATCGGATATTGCCACGCTCACGCCTAGTGACGGCGCACCGTCGCGGTTGCGTTCGGGCCAGGTGTTGCCTGAACCCTTTGCGCAGGACGGTGTAACGCCGGGTGTTCTTTTTGTGGATGTGGGCGCGGCGCAAGCCATTCTTGACCAGCCGGGCCGCCTTTCGGGATTGATTTACGGAGCCCGCACGATCCCGCCCGACCATCGCGCCCTCGTAGAGGCGCGCGGGCTCAGCATTGTCGCCCCCTCGGCCCAGTCGGATATTGCGCGTCTAACCGATAGCTTTCACCTGAACCTCACGGCATTTGGTTATCTTTCCTTTTTGGTTGGTCTCCTGATCGTTCATGCGGCGACCGGGCTTGCTTTCGAGCAGCGACGGCAGATCATGCGGACCTTGCGGGCAACGGGTGTTTCAGCAAATGCCCTATCGGGTGTGTTATTGCTTGAGATGGCAGCAATCGCCGTGATTGCGGGATTGCTCGGGGTCCTTTTAGGATATGTGATCGCCGCAGCGTTATTGCCAAATATCTCCTTGACCTTGCGTGGGCTTTATGGGGCAAGTGTCGAGAATAGCCTACCGGTGCGCCCGATCTGGCTCTTGATTGGGATCGCCATGAGCCTTGCCGGCGCGATGATTGCGTCCGTCAGTATGCTGTGGAAGGCGCGTACCATGCCGGTCCTCGCCTCGGCCCAGCCGGAAGCCTGGGTCGGTCTGCAACGCCGGTCGTTCCTGCGCCAGGCGGCGCTTGGCACCGTGCTTGTTCTGGTCGCGGGTGTTCTGCTCCTTGTGGAGCGCGGGCTTTGGGCGGGTTTTGCCATGATGGGTGCTCTGCTCGTGGGCGCGGCATTGCTGTTGCCACTCGTGCTCAGCGGGTTACTGACCCTCGCGCGGCGATATGTGCCGGGCGCGGCGTTGACCCAGTGGTTCTGGGCCGATGCGCGCCAGCAACTCTCAGGTCTGTCGTTGGCGTTACAAGCCTTGATGCTGGCACTGGCGGTCAATATTGGCGTTGGCGCCATGGTCTCAAGCTTCCGCGGCCAACCGCTGGTCGAGCCAACCATCGAAGGTGTCGCGAAAGC
>JBCBRS010000006.1:0-134242 GCA_039819545.1 Pseudomonadota bacterium
CCATCATCGCCGTCGCCAGAAAACTCCTTATCGTCCTCAATGCCATGATGAAAAATAAAACCGTCTATCAATCTTGAGAACAGTTGCCGGGTCTAACGCCCGGGGATACGCAGGCGATTTCAAAATTAAGGCCGTATTCCCGGGCGAGCGCAGCGCAGACCCGGGACCTGTTTCGTATACGCCGACCCTGATAAGGAAGAGCTTAAAGCGCATTCACAAAAAGTGTGTTCGTCGATGGTTCCCATCCATCGACCGGGGTTCGAACGCGCGAACCCTAAAAAAATCTAGACTGCGTTTTTGCTTTAACAAAAAGGTAACGCAGTTTAGACGTCAGACTTGCACTTGGTGCAATGCCTTATTCAAGGCCGTGCGCATTGTATCCCGGGAATGATCCGCAGTCAGAACATCGACCACATCCCCTGTGTGTCTGTTAACGAGAACGGTGAAGCCCGTCGCGCCCTCATACCGACGATAGGCCTGCGTGAAGCCTTCGGTTTGAGCGAGGTCTGCGTAGCCGGCGCTCTCACCCATGGTGAAATCGAGGGTGACAAACCGCACCGGGCGATCGGCAAAGTCAGGGCGCACCGCCGCAAGGCGCGGCTGGAGGATTTTGCAAGGTCCACACCAAGCTGATGCAAACGTTACGGCCACGAGGTCTGTTTGCGCCGATGCTGGCCCCACAATCTGGCGTTCGGCCGCGCCGGCGCGCACCCGTTTCGCCCCTTGCCAGAGCGCAGCCCCCGTCAGAGCCGCAGCGCCAAGGACCACAAAACGACGCCGTGAAGGCTTTTCACCGGCGCGGCCAGCTTGATCGGACTCACGATGATCAGTCTGCGTCATTTTAGGGCTCCCTAAACATCCAGTTCGGCGGCGAGTGCATTATCCTGAATAAAGTCGCGGCGTGGCTCCACCACATTCCCCATCAAGCGGGAGAAAATATCATCGGCATCGTCAGCCTCGCGGATGCGCACCTGGAGGAGAACCCGCGCATTTTCATCCAGCGTTGTTTCCCAAAGCTGGTCAGGGTTCATTTCCCCAAGACCTTTATAACGCTGGATATTCATACCCTTTTGACCAGACGTGCGTGCCACCCGCAGAAGGCTTTCCGGGCCAAAGATAATTTCGGTTTTGTCTTTCTGGTGCCAACGGCTAACCCCGGCAAAGATCGGCGCAATATCGTCGGTAAGGTCCTGAACCTTGCGGGCATCACTGCTTGCTAAAACATCTGCAGACAGAGCATGACGCTCGGTAACCCCGCGCACTTCCCGCGAAAAGGTGTATCCACCCTGCCCATCGAGGGTGCCCTGCCAGCCACGCTCATATTCCTCGGCAATCGCGTCCAGACGCTTGGCAATTTTTCCGGCCATGGCGTCCATGGCGCCAGCATCCAGCTCCCGCAAACCGCCCGCCAGGGCCGCCTGCACGATAATATCACGGTCAAACCGGGCGGGTAGCGCCTCGATCGCTTCGCGCACCCGGCGGGCTTTATCAATGACGCTCGCAAGGTCATTACCCACCAGCGTTTCCCCGTCTGATAAGGTCAATGACGCTTCCTTTGTACCCTCCGTAAACAGATAATCTTCCAGGGCAGGGTCATCGAGTAGATATTGCTCCGACTTACCGCGGGAAATTTTGTAAAGCGGCGGCTGGGCAATATAAAGATGGCCCCGGCGGATAACCTCCGGCATTTGGCGAAAGAAAAAGGTCAGAAGCAGCGTGCGGATATGGGAGCCATCCACATCAGCGTCGGTCATGATCACAATTTTGTGGTAACGGAGCTTTTCAATATTGAAGTCATCGCGGCCGATCCCGGTGCCAAGGGCGGTGATCAACGTACCCACTTCTTGACTTGACAGCATCTTATCAAATCGGGCGCGCTCCACATTCAGGATCTTCCCCTTGAGCGGCAAGACAGCCTGATTTTCCCGGTTACGGGCCTGTTTGGCGGACCCACCAGCGGAGTCACCCTCCACAATGAAGAGTTCGGAGAGGGCAGGGTCACGCTCCTGACAATCGGCGAGTTTACCGGGCAGCGAAGCCACATCGAGAGCCGATTTGCGCCGGGTCAACTCTCGCGCCTTGCGCGCGGCCTCCCGGGCCGCAGCGGCTTCGGCGACCTTGCTCACAATGCGTTTAGCGTCCATGGGGTTTTCTTCAAACCAGGTCGCCAACCGTTCGGCCACGGAGCTTTCGACGATGGGCCGCACCTCCGATGAAACAAGTTTATCTTTTGTCTGGGAGCTGAATTTCGGATCAGGTACCTTGACCGACAAGACGCAAGTCAGCCCTTCGCGGGCATCATCGCCGGTGATACTGACTTTTTCTTTTTTGGCGATACCGGAGCTTTGCGAATAGCTATTGACGACACGGGTCAGTGCCGCGCGCAATCCCGCGAGGTGCGTGCCGCCATCGCGTTGGGGGATATTGTTTGTAAAACACAGGACTTTTTCATGGTAGCTATCATTCCACCACATCGCGATTTCAACGCCGAGACCATCTTTATCCACACTGAAAGCGATGGGCGTTTCGATTAGTGCTGCTTTGGCCTCGTCGAGATAGCGCACATAGGCCTCAAGTCCGCCCTCGTAAACCATCACCTCTTCGCGCCGTTCAACCCGGCGGGCATCAACGAGCTTGATGGTGACGCCTGAGTTGAGGAAAGCAAGTTCACGAAGGCGATGTTCCAGCACGTCAAAATCATAAACGGTGCCAGAGAAAATTTCGTCCGAGGGCTGAAAAGTAACCCTGGTGCCGGTTTGCTCGGTCTTTGCCCCTTGGGCAAGCGGTGCGTCAGGCTCGCCATGGGTAAACCGCATGCTATATTCGTGGCCGCCGCGCCAGATGGTCAGATCAAGCCAGGTTGAAAGGGCGTTGACCACAGAGATACCAACACCATGAAGCCCTCCTGATACTTTATAGGAGTTTTGATCAAATTTTCCGCCAGCGTGAAGCTGCGTCATGATCACTTGCGCGGCAGAAACGCCTTCTTCGGAATGCATGGCCGTGGGGATACCGCGCCCATTATCCAATACACTCACCGAGCCATCCTCATTAAGTTCAACGGTGACCGTATCGCAGTGACCGGCCAGCGCCTCGTCAATGGCGTTATCGACAACCTCATAAACCATATGGTGCAGGCCGGAGCCGTCATCGGTATCGCCAATATACATGCCAGGCCGTTTGCGCACGGCATCAAGCCCCTTCAGGACCTTGATGGAGTCGGCACCATAATCATCACTCATCAATCATATTCCCAATACTCATCCGGACACGTTGCTAATGCTGCCATCCTGAACGGTTAAAAACTGCGCCCGGTCACCCCAGGCAGAAAATAGAGATTTGTCCGTACCAGTCATAAAAACCTGAAAGCCAAGCCCATCCAGAATATCGAAGAGCGCCGCGCGGCGCCCCTCATCCAGGTGGGCCGCAACCTCATCAAGCAAAAGGACCAGAGGCACTGGCGTGCTGCTCGACGCACGCTGATGCGCGAGAGCACGCGCATTGGCAAGCACAAGCCCGATCAGCAAGGCCTTCTGCTCACCGGTGGAGCAGAGCCGCGCGGGCCGTCCTTTTTTCCGGTGGGTTACCACAAGGTCAGTGCGGTGCGGGCCAGTGAGCGCGCGTCCCGCCTCCCGGTCGCGATAGCGGTTTGCAGCAAGGGTACTGGCAAACTCTTCTTCAACCTCCGCCGCGGGCCGGCTATCCAGCGCAGCCTCAAGGTCACCGGCAAGCGCGAGATCGGCAGCGGGAAACAGCGCGCATTGTTCCCCTGCAGACGGATCAGCGACCACATCCGCCGCCATCAAGGTTGCGGCCATGGCCCGGCGCGCATCGGCAATGGCAATACCCGCCTGTGCAATCTGTTGCTCCACGGCGCCAAGCCAGGCGGCATCGCGGCTGCCGGCATCAAGCAGTTTCTGGCGTTGACGCAAGGCTTGCTCATAGGTGCTGGCAATCCGCGCATAGCCGCCATCATGGGCGGCAATCATCCGATCAAGAAATCTCCGCCGCTCGCCCGCCCCTTCCATAAACAGTCGGTCCTGCGCCGGGGTGAGCCAGATAAAACGGATCAACGGCGCAAAAGCCGACGGACCCGACGCGGCGTTGCCATCAATCCGGCACGTGCGACGGTCCGGCGCTTCGGCCAGGGCGCCAACACCAAGCACGCGTTCATCCTCGCCATCATCGATCTTCGCCGAAACGGCCCAGCCGCCCGCCCCCTCCACGCGGGCGAGCTCGCCGAGGCGCGCGCCCCGCAACCCCCGCCCGGGACCGAGAAGCGACAACGCCTCCAGAATATTGGTTTTGCCGGCTCCGTTGGGCCCGCTGATCGCCACGGGCCGCCCATCAAGCTCAAGACTTGCCATGGCATAGGAGCGAAAATCCGTCATCCCAAGGCGGCGTAACCGGACAGTACCCGCCGCACCGGCAATTGGGGCGGCAGCTTTTACCATCGACGCAGGCCCGTGCGCTGAACCGGTATCCGTGGTCGCTTGACCATGGCCAGACGCAGGGCGCGGATCAGCGCAAAGGGTGGGTACGGACGAAGACAAAAATTTCTCTGCTCAAGGGCCCGTGGCCGATGCACCCGGCGCGCAGGTGCAAATCGATCAAGGCACGGATAGCCATAATAGAGCCGCTACACCCGCAGCGGCATCAGGACATAGAGGGCGTTCTCATCACCCTCATCAAGGACGACGGTCGGCGAAGACGGATCGGACAGCCGAAAGACCGCATTATCGCTGCCAATCTGGTGGGAGATATCCACCAGATATTTTGCGTTAAAGCCAATCTCCGTTGGGTCCCCATCATAATCGACCGACAATTCTTCCAGCGCGGACCCGGCCTCCGGATTATTGACAGTCAGACGCAATTGATCATCGTCAATGGCCAGCTTGACCGATTTTGTGCGGTCAGCTGATACGGTGGAGACGCGGTCAACCGCCTTGGCAAATTCGCCATTATCAACCTTCAACGTATGCGGATTATCTTTCGGGATCACCCGCTCATAATCCGGGAAGGTGCCATCAATCAGCTTTGATGTGAGACGCCCGGCACCAAACCCAAACTGGATCTTTGCGCCGGAAACACTGATCTGCACCATTTCGTCAGCATCATCGAGGAGCCGGCCCAATTCCGCCACCGCTTTGCGCGGAATAATAACGCCGGGCATGGTCGCCGCGCCATCGGGCAAGGGCGCTTCCAGCCGGGCAAGACGGTGACCGTCGGTTGCCGCCACCCGCAGGCACGGCGTCTCGGCATCCGTCAGCGCGTGCATGTAAACACCGTTGAGATAATACCGTGTTTCCTCCTGCGACATGGCAAACCGGGCCTTGTCGAGCAGGCGGCGCAGGTCGCCGGTGGGGATCGAAAAGGCCGTGGTGTAATCATCCGACGACAGGCTCGGGAAGTCAGCATCGGGCAGAACCGCAAGCGAGAAGCGCGACCGCCCGGAGGTAACCTGCAGGCGCCCCTCCTCCTTCAACACCTCCAGCGCAATCTGCGCCCCATCGGGCAGGCGTTTGACAATCTCAAACAGCATCAGGGCCGAAACCGTGGTCGCCCCTTTTTCCGCCATTTCCGCAGGGGCCTGCTCCATGACTTCAATATCGAGATCAGTGGCGGTGAGCGTCAGACCAATGCCATCAGCCTGTAGGAGGACATTTGACAGAATGGGGATGGTGTTGCGCCGCTCCACCACACTTTGCACATGGCCGAGAGCCTTGGCGAGGACAGATCGTTCAATCGTAACTTTCATCGGCTTTTGCTCGTTCACGGGGTCGCAGAAAATGCGAGGATGAGGGCCGGCACAACGGCCCCAAAAAAGACATAGCGGCGCGCCGTCACGTGAGACAGAACGCAGAAATAGACGGCGCGGGTGAGGGAAATGCCGCACAAAAACAGGCGCTGGATGCGCCCGGTCAAAGGGTCAGAATCAACGCCTCAAAACGCTCTATAAACTAGCGGAAAAAGTGGCTTAAAGCTAGCGTGAAGGCCGACTTTTGCCACCGATAACAATGACCGTGAACAGGTAAAAAAGCGCACATAGTACGCCTTTTCAACCCCCACACGCCAAAGGGGAATTTGGGCTCAGCCGAACGGTACCCAATTGACGGGCCGGACCCGCCGCCACGCATCGTCAGATTTCGATCCGTTCCCGGATCATATCAACCTGTTTGCAGAATACCTTGTCGCGCTCTAAAAGCGCCGCCGCCCGGCGCGTTGAGGAGAGCGCCGTTGTGTGATCACGGTTCAGCGCCGCCGAAATCCGCGGCAACGATTCCTTCAGCACATCGCGCGCGCAATGGACAAACGCATGACGGGCCCGGGCAATGGATTGGGGCCGGGCCTTGCCCTGCATATCAAGGACTGACACGCCCATCACCTCGGCGGTTACATCAAGAAGATCTTCCAGCGAATAAACCCGGCTTTTGGCCTTGAGTTTATCACGCAAGGTTTCGCGTGCCTGAACCAGGTCAACGTGAAGATCTTTGTCCCCGAACCGCAGCAGTAACTGGTTCAGCCCACCGATCGTCTCCCGCATGGAGTGGTTGAAATTGCGGACGATAAACTCCAGCGCCTCCTCACTGACCGTACACGCCACATCGGGCCGGGCGAGGCGTTTTTTCAAAACGTCAAAACGCAGGTGCGGGCCGCCGGACTGGAGCCCGACACTCAGCCCGCCATTGAGGCGATCAGCCAGCCGCTGATTCATGCCGCCTTCTGCCAGCTGTACCGGCGGCGCCTCCCCCGCAACCGCCACGCGGCTGCCCTGCGCAAGGCACGCATCAACGATGGCGAGGATTTGCTCCTGCGTTTTCTCTTTGGTTTTTAACAGATGCACATCATCGATAAGGACAAAATCGCAGGCGAGAAACTCGCGATGAAGCTCAGCGGTGTTGTTTGACATCATGGCGCTGACACAGCCGCTGGCGATATTGTTTGGCGTTAGGTAGGCAACGCGGCAACTCGGGTCGAGGCGCCGCGCCTCCAGCGCTACGGCATTGAGAAGGTGGGTCTTGCCAACACCGGATTTGCCATGAAGATAAATCAACTCCGGCACCGACCGCGCCTGCAGCGCACTGCGCGCCGCCGCACAGGCAAGCTCGTTGCTTGCGTCAACGGCGAAGGCATCAAACGTATTGCGCTCATCAACGGGCGACATAAGTTGCGCGAAAGAAAGCTTCGCCGATACACCGTGTGCGGAATTTCCACCCGCGGCTTTGGAAAAATCTAAACCCTTAGCAGACCCGCCGGCATTGGAAAACTGCCCGGAGATATCCTTAAAAAAGGGCCGCCGGTCACCCTGACGAGCGTCTCCCCCATGGCAAGGCGCAGTGCTATCCGTTTTCGCGGCGGTGCGCGCAGAGCTGTGGCTGAGCGAGCGCGACACATCGGGGCGCAGCTTGATCGCCACACGATCCACCGGGCCCATATGATGGCGCCAAAGCCGTTTCAAATTCATCAGCTGATTGCGGCCGATCATATCGCGCCGCACCTCAGACGGGGTTTCAAACGCCACCAGAGTTTCATTGGCATCCGCCAGCGTGAGCCCGTCAAAATAGACATCGAAATTTGACTGACCATATTCCCGGACGAGGATCGCAAGGAATTTTTCCTGCATTTGATCGAGAGACGGGTTAAAGGGCGGACGCTCATCTGACCCCATAGGGCGTTTTCCTTTCTGTGGTTCGTGTCGTGTTGACGGCTCTGCCATGTGCCGCGGTGTTATTGTGTCGTTGTCACCCCCACACGCGTGTCTCTTACATGCTGGGCTTTCCTTGGCGTCGCTTCCACCGACCTGGCTTCCACTGGCTTTGTTTCCACCAGCTTTGTTTCCAATGGCATCACTTCCATTGGCATCGTTACCATCAGCCTGTGTGTCTTCCGTCCGATCACCATCTCGCCCGTGAATATTTTCCTCTTTACACCGAGCATTAGGCCTTTCAAGCGGCGTGGTGTGCCGCATCTGCCTTTCGGATACTGCACGCGCGCCGATAGTGTCCATTCTATTTTCATTAAGAAACCGAGCGGCAGAAAAAGACTTCACGATAACGGCATCCATAAATTTGGGGTCAGGCTCACGATACGGCGCACAAAAGCACGCCGATAAACACCGACTACGGAACATGACATGGGTAGAGCGCCAGCACGGCGGCTAACCACGGAAAAAGCGGAATAGTCTAAAGCAAGGTCTGATGACGCCGCAGGGATGGCGCCAGATTGAATTCAAAAATGGAGGTGCCTGCTTCCATAGCAGCGTGGCAAAAACTCGACTTGGCGACTGATTGCAAGATAGTATTTAGACAAAAGATATTCACGTTTAACGCACCCAGGCATGCCTGCGTCCCTTCACCGTTCGCGACCGCCCGGCAGGCTTCGGTCAGTCACGCACCCCTTTATGTGCCCCCAGCCATCACGGACTGACAAACACATTTTTAGCGCCCTTGCCGCCGGGGAAGCGGCAAAGCCATGAGATAGAAACGCAACACGATCTTTACAAGGAGGATTAAAACACATGAACTTTTTCTTGGTTGTCCGTATGCGTCTCAATCGATGAATTAATGATAGTGTGAAGGAAGTGTTAAATCAACGCCGTTTTCAAAGTGATTCGCTGAAAATTTGGCTAGAAAGCCGTTGACAGACGCGCTTGCCAATAAAACCAATAGGTTGCATTACCCCACCCCGAGAAAAAATTTGCGCACACGGTGCGGGGGCATCAGGTGCGCCTATGCAAAACCCTGAGTGGGGAAAACTTAAATCGTTCGTGCACAAATAAAAAGGCCGGCCCAACAGGCTGACCTTCAAAATGCGTTGACAGTCTATGGCTTTTTTTAGCCGCCAAAACGGTCAAACCAAAACCACATGCCGGTTATGCAGAGATCGCTTTGATGCGCGATGACAACCGCGAGAGTTTCCGCGCCACTGTATTTTTGTGGAAAATCCCTTTTTGTCCAGCCCGCTGCAATTGCGGCTGCACGGTGCGAAACGCGTCGATAGCCGCGGGTTGGTCGCCGGCGGCGATGGCTTCTTCAACCTTGCGCAGATAGGTCCGAACACGCGACCGGCGCATTTTGTTGATCGCCGTGCGGCGCTCAATTTTCCGGACCATTTTCTTTGCAGATTTTGTATTCGCCATGATCGACGTGCTCTTTGTGGGATAGTGTTAAATTTGAGGGCGGAGGTGTACCCAGTCGGCACCCGGTCGTCAACGCCGAAAGTGCCCCATACAGGAGAAATTTTCACCGCCGCCCCGCGCCCTTAAACAGGGTATTGGACATTATTAACACAGAACGCCCTTCACCGCTGGCAATCGGGGCAATAAAAGGTTGAGCGCCCCGCCTGAACGACCCGGCGCACCGTCCCGCGACACCTGATGCAGGCTGCTCCTTCCCGGTCATAAATACAGAAGGTATGCTGAAAATAGCCAAGCTGGCCATCGGTGGAGGCAAAATCGCGCAGAGAGGAGCCGCCAGCCTTAATCGCGGCTTTCAGAACCGTGACAATCTCCCGATGGAGCCGCATCAGCCGAGGTGCACTGATCCGCCCGGCCTTGCGTTTGGGGGAAATGCCCGCCCGGAAGAGCGCCTCGCACACATAGATATTGCCAAGCCCGGCCACCACACGCTGGTCCAGCAGCGCATTTTTGACCGGCGTGTTTTTCCCGGCACATGCAGCGATGAGAGTATCGGCGGTAAAAGCGGGGCTAAGCGGTTCAGGGCCCATGCGGGCGAAATGGCGACAGGTCTCAATATCGTCGGTGGCGACAAGGTCCATAAAGCCAAACCGGCGCGGATCATTATACGTGATGACCGCCGCCCCCGCCGGGCCGTGCGTGGCGATTACCACATGGTCGTGGGCCGGATCGGTTTTTACGCCGTGCACATAAACAGCAGTCTGCAGGAGCGGGCCTGACTGCGCCTCCACGCGAAAGCGCCCCGACATACCCAGATGCATGATCAGGGTGTGGTCCCGGTCGAGCGTTGCCAGCAGATATTTACCCCGCCGGGTCAACCGCTCCACCACACTTCCCTGAAGCGTTTGGCCAAACCCCGCCGGAAAGGCGAACCGCAGATCAGGCCGGCGACAGGTTACGCGAGCGATTGTTGCCCCCTGCAGCACAGGCGCCAATGCCCGGCGCACCGTTTCTACTTCGGGCAATTCGGGCATGGGTCCGCCTGCTTTATGGTCGGTGTTTCACGGTAGGCGGCCAGTTCCCGCATCTTTACGCAACTCGGCTCACGCCGCGCAAGAACGCCAAGATATTCTTTCGGGCTCAACGCCCCTTTGGCCAGACGGTCACGCATAATCTTCAACCGGTAAAGGTAAAACGGCCTTTCCACATTCAAGAGCGCCGGCGTCTGCCAACCGAACAGTGCCGCTTCACGCACGCGCCCCGGTATGGCAACCGGCAGGGCAAGAGGTCCTTCACGCAAAAACGAGAGCGCCCCGCGACGCAGTTTATACCAACGCCCATGGGCATAGAAAAAATCAACATCCCAAGTCGGATCAATGATCGCTCCAGCAGGCAAACAGCGTTTGATGACCATATCACCCGCACCATCACGCCGGGCACGCAGCCCATCAACAATCACCGGAACCGGTGCCCGCGCGCTTAACCCCAAAAGCCGTCCATGCCCGCCCGTGCCGGGCGGCGCATACCCGCCTGACCAGAACCCCGCCGCCGGGGCATCAGCGGCGGCGAGACGGGTCACCACCGACGCACGCACGTGATCAGAAAGCGGAACAACTGCAACCGCCGCGAGCCCCACCACGACAAGACCCGCGGCACAAAATGCCCTTACCGCAGTTCGTGCTCGCCATTTTGCCATTCCCTTTCCCCATGAAAAAAGGGGCCCCATGAAAAAGGGGCGCCAAATCGCATCGGCGCCCCTCTCCTCTATACTCGCCGCTCTACGCGTTACTCGCTCTTGTCGCCGCCGTCTTTCAGGGCAGCACCAAGAATATCGCCGAGGGATGCGCCGGAGTCGGCTGAACCGAACTGCTCCACCGCCTCTTTCTCCTCAGCTGCCTCGCGGGCCTTGATCGACAGGGTAATGCGCCGCGCGGTGCGGTCCATCCCCGTGACGCGGGCGTCAACCCGGTCACCAACGGCAAAGCGTTCGGGGCGTTGCTCGTTGCGATCTTTCGACAGGTCAGACTTGCGGATAAAGGCTTTCATGCCATTCTCGCCGCCAATCTGAACTTCCACACCGCCGGATTCGATGGACGTCACCGTACAGGTCACATCATCACCGCGTTTGACATCGCCCATATCATCCATGGGGTCAGATCCGACTTGTTTGATACCAAGGGAGATACGTTCCTTGTCCGGATCAATATCAAGGATCTTGGCCTGAACCATCTGGCCTTTTTCATAATCCTTGATGGCGTCTTCACCGGAGCGGTTCCAGTCAAGATCGGTCAAATGGACCATGCCGTCCAGCTCGTCCGTGATGCCCACAAACAGGCCAAACTCGGTGATGTTCTTGATTTCACCCTCGAGCACGGACCCGATTGGATGATCATCGTTAAAGCTCTGCCATGGATTTTCATTGCACTGCTTTAAGCCGAGCGAGATACGGCGCTTGTTCTCGTCAACTTCGAGGACCAGAACCTCAACCTCCTGCGAGGTGGAGACAATCTTGCCCGGATGCACGTTTTTCTTGACCCAGCTCATTTCCGACACGTGGACGAGGCCTTCGATGCCGTCTTCCAGTTCCACAAACGCACCGTAATCGGTGATGTTGGTGATCTTGCCGGTAAACTTTGCACCGATGGGGTATTTCAGCGCCACGCCTTGCCACGGATCTGGCTGCAGCTGTTTGATGCCGAGGGAGATGCGACTTGTTTCCGGATTGATCTTGATGATCCTGACCCGGACCGTGTCGTTCACATTGATCACTTCGGAGGGGTGGTTAACCCGTGACCAGGACATGTCGGTCACGTGCAACAGACCATCCACGCCCGGCGCCAGTTCCACGAACGCCCCGTAATCGGTGATGTTTTTGACCACGCCTTCGCGCTCGTCGCCCTCGTTCAGGTCCTTGACCACCTCTGAGCGATGTTCCGCGCGATCCTCCTCCAGAATAGACCGGCGCGAGACAACGATATTGCCGCGGCGTTTGTCCATTTTCAGGATGCGGAAAGGTTGTGTGATATTCATCAGCGGGGTGGCGTCCCGAACAGGGCGGATGTCAACCTGACTACCGGGAAGGAACGCCACAGCGCCATCGAGATCAACGGTAAAGCCGCCTTTGACGCGGTTAAAGATGACGCCTTCGACGCGCTCTTCCTGGGCGAACACTTGCTCCAGACGGATCCAGGCTTCTTCACGGCGCGCTTTTTCGCGGCTGACCACGGCTTCGCCTTGCGCGTTTTCGATACGCTCAACAAAGACTTCCACTTCGTCGCCAACCTTCAGGTCGGCTTCCTGCCCGGGCAGAGCAAATTCCTTCAGGGCGACGCGGCCCTCAGTTTTCAGGCCCACATCGATCACGGCCATGTCTTTTTCAATGGCGGTGACGGTGCCTTTGACAACCGTTTCTTCAAAATTCTCCCGGTCAATCAGGGAGGCTTCGAGCATGGTCGCGAAATCATCGCGCGACGGGTTTAGACTTTCAGTAACGGACACGTTTGTTTGACTTCTATAATAGGGGTGATCACAGCATCCACGGGCCGGTTACCCCTGCCCTTTATAACAGCGCCCATAGCCAGAAAGGCCAGGCGACGCCCGGATATCTGCACCCAGTTGGTGGTGAAAAAAGGCGGTCACCAGGGATCGATCCAAACACAAATGCCGGTTTGCTGGGGGGATTTAGCGACGGCGCCGCTAGCCAGCAAAAAGGGGATCGACAAGGGCCTGCGCCGCCGCGAACGCCGCGTTTATAGACAAATGGGTGGTGTCAATCAAGTGGGCATCGCCGGCCTGTTCCAACGGGGCGCTGTCGCGGGAGCGGTCGCGGGCATCTCGTTCTTTGATATCAGCCAACACCTGCTCTTCAGTCAGGGCGGGATTACGGGCGACCAACTCCAGCCAGCGCCGACGGGCCCGGGCTTCCGGGCTTGCCGTGACAAACAGTTTGAGGGATGCGTCGGGGCAGACGACGGTGCCAATATCACGCCCGTCGAGCACCGAACCGCGCACACCCGCCGGGGGTTGGGTGGCAAAGCGGCGTTGAAAGGCAAGGAGCGCGGCGCGCACATCCGGGTTCGCCGCCACCACACTTGCCGCTGCGCCAACCTTGCGGGTGCGGATATCAGCGCCCTCAATGGCGGCAAGATCAAAGCCATCGGCCACCCGCGCCGCCGTTGCCTGATCCGCCGGATCGCCCCCCGCCTCCAGAATTAGCCAGGCCACCCCGCGATAGAGCGCCCCGGTATCAAGAAACGCCAATTCATAAGCCGCCGCCAACCGCCGGGCGAGCGTGCCCTTGCCCGCCGCCGCCGGCCCGTCAATGGCGATAGAGATAGGGGCAAAAGGAGAATGCAAAGAAGCCAGCGTCATCACCCTAGCGTAACCGAACGGCAGTGGCACCGCGAGCATGATCGCGGCAGGGCCAATTTTTATAGGGGACAGGGCTTCTCGGCGAAAGGCCACCGGATTGTCGCAAAAATTAGGCAACGGTTTCGCAATACCGTAAGAGCTATGGTTCTCACTCGCCCAAAACCGGACCAAGGCATTGATGAAGCAATCCTTTCCTGCCACGCCCCTTAGCAAGGCCCAGCTGATCGATTTTGCCCGGCGGCCAGCCTTTCTCGGCATTATCGCCGGGAATGCATTGACGATTTTTCTGGCCATCACCCGCGGGTGGAGCGCCAATGAATTGATGTGGATATATTGGTGCCAAAGCGTGATCATTGGCCTAATGAATTTTGTCCGCATGTGGACATTAAAGAATTTCTCCACCGACGGCCTGACAAGCGGCGGTAAACCCGTGGAGGAGACACCCGCTGCCGCAAAAGCGACTGCGCTCTTTTTCGCTTTCCATTACGGGTTCTTCCATTTGGTTTATGCGATTTTCTTGTCCACCGACGGAAAATTCCACTTGCCCCCGTCCGAAGCGTTTTTGATTTTTGTGTCGGTGATGGGCTTTCTGGCCTCACACGCCTTTTCACTCAATCAGAACATGGCCCCCGATATGAGCGGCACACGCCCCAATCTGGGGACGATCATGTTCATGCCCTATATCCGGATCGTGCCCATGCATCTGACCATCATCTTTGGCGGCTTTATCACAACACTGGGGAATGGGCCCAATGTGGTCCTCTTGATGCTCTTTATGCTGCTGAAAACCGCCGCCGATGGCGCAGCGCATGTTATTGAGCATTATATTTATCAGGCGTCTCGCACCGGCCAAGACTCTTAGCGCATCAAAGAATTGATACCGTCGCGACGCCTGTTGGTTTTTGCTCGAAATCAATTGCGGTCCGTTTCCATCACCTTAGCGATTTTTCGGCCGCTAGAGACCATTCGTGTACAGAGGAACAATAAAGGAAGTGTTCGTCGGCTCTGCAAAACAGATTTTGCCCACATCTTCAGAGGATGGGGGCCTCGCTGGCCTCAAGGGGTAAGGATACCCGTTCAAAAGTCCAGACCGTTATTTCACCAAGCAGCCGGTCGAGCGCCCTGTCGAATGCGGGCATCAATTGATCTGGGGCCGCGCCGAGGGCGGTTTCGCGGGCGGTGAACATGCGTGTCTTCAAGATACGCCCATTGCCATCCACCAGCCGGGTAAAAATATCAACGCTCGCTGTTGGGGTTCCGGTAAGATCGCCATGGAAAGCGCGAATATCCGTACGCAGCGTATAATCGCCAATCGGCACAGTTGTGAAATCACCCACATTGGTAACGGCACCGGTATTTTCAAAGGTGCGCACGAGCGCGCGGTGGAATAGAACCGGCACGCGGTCAGCCCATTCGGCGCCCACCAGAAACTCAAACCGGTTTTCCGCCGTCGTAACCGGCACCTTCACCGTGTTGAAAAGCTGGCTGGTGGTGGGATCGGCAACCACAAGGCTCCACGACACGGGCGCGATTGGCGCCGAAGGCGCCGTCCCGGCGCTGATCGCGTAGCGCGGGGCTGGTGCCGCTGTTTCAGGTAGAACAGAAACACAGGCCGACAGAAGGGTCCCCGTCGCCACAACCGCAACAGCTTTCAATAAGTGGGTATTACTCATTATACGGATCATTCTTTGTCACCATTATATTCAGGAACCGGTTCGCCCAAAAGATACCCTCGCGGGTCGCGTTCCAATTGTTTCAGGAAATTTTCAGCGGTGCGCACCAGACGCCGCATCTCCGTCAGGCCTGGACCCACTTGCTGCAGGCCGGTGCCCGTAAACGCCTTGATATTCTGGCGGTTTTCCTGGGAGATTTCTTTCAGAGTCTTGACCAGAATGCGCGCCTCCTCCGCAACTTTCTCCACATTGGCGAGCGCATCCTTGCCCTCATTGGTGGCAAGCGCATCAAGGTCGAGGAGAAGCCGGTCGAGATCGTCAGACGCCTTGGCCAGATCACCGCTCAATTGCGCCGCATTGCCCAGAAACAGGCTGATGTCATCGCTGCTATCGGCAAAGGTTGCGGTTAGGGTATCAATGCTGCGGATGATGGAAGAGATATTGTTCACATTATCCGGGGACAGAACAGCATTGATCGCGTCCACAATATCCTCCCCGCCCTCAAGCAGGAGGCCCACATTAGAAGGTTGTGCCTTGATCATCGGCGTACCGCTTACGGTATTTTTCAAAAGCTCGGCGGTGGCTGAGCCCCCTTCAAACTGAATGATGGCAAGACCGGTGAAGCCCACGAGTTCCAGTTTGACTTCGGTATCGGTTTTGACAGGTGTCTTTTTGTCAACGCGGACCACCGCCTCCACAAGACCGTCTTCGGTAAAGTCGAGCGAGGCAACCTCCCCCACCTGAATCCCGTTGAACCGCACCGCGCCGCCATCACTTAGGCCGGAGACCTGTTCTTCGAAAACAATACGGTAGGTATCATACTCACGCTGGGCCGAGCCAAGCCAGAGGATGAACCATGCACCGGCAGCGAGGGTGATCAACACCAGCATCCCCACCAGAATATATCGCGCCTGGGTTTCCATAACCGTGTACTGACCGTATCAGACGGTCACCTTTCTTTTCCTGAAATCCTGAACATGTGCCGGGTCGGTGGCGACCGTCGCGGCGCGCCCCCGGGGGCCGGAGAAATAGCGTTGTATCCATGGATGATCGGCGCGGCGCACCTCATCGAGCGGCGCATTGATGATCACTTTTTTCTGATCCAACACCGCCACGCGGTCGCACGCCGCATGCAGACTATCAAGATCGTGGGTTACCATGAAAACCGTCAGGCCAAGGCTTTCCTTCAGACTGACAATCAACGCGTCAAACTGTTCCGCACCAATCGGATCAAGGCCCGCCGTAGGTTCATCAAGAAAGACAAGCTCAGGATCAAGCGCCAACGCCCGCGCAAGGCCTGCCCGCTTTTTCATGCCGCCTGAAAGCTCCGACGGATATTTCCCGCCCGCTTCTTCCGGCAGGCCCGCCATGGAGATTTTCAACGCCGCCACATCATTGGCAAGGCTTTCGGGCAGATTGAGATGCGCGCGTAACGGCGCAATCACATTCTCCGCTACGGTCATGGACGAAAAAAGCGCGCCGCCCTGAAACAGAACACCCCACCGGCGTTCGATTTCGAGGCGACTTTGTGTATCGCCCCCGTAAAAGCTCCGCCCAAAGATTTTAACCGTGCCCTTTGACGGACGCTTTAGGCCAATGATCGCGCGCATCAGCACGGATTTCCCGGTCCCCGATCCCCCCACGACACCGAGGATTTCCCCCTGGCGCACATCAAGATCGAGATTATCGTGAACAATAAAGCTACCAAATTGTGTGCGCAGGCCGCGTACCTCGATCACGTTTTCAGGCGCTTGGCGCGCCGGTGATGGCTCGCGAACACCGGTCTCGGTTGTTGTTTGGGGGGAAGAAAGACTCTGGCTCATCAGAAATTGATCTCCAGAAAGAACATCGCGAAAAACGCATCAAGGACGATCACGACAAAAAGCGATTGAACCACGGACATGGTGGTGCGCTGACCCAGCGATTCCGCGCTGCCCTCAACCTCCATACCCTGGAAGCAGCCAATGACCGCGATCACGAAGGCAAAGAATGGCGCTTTGATGATCCCCACCCAGAAATTATTGAGGACGATCATTTCCTGCGTGCGGGCCATAAAGTAAGCTGGCGAGATATCCATGGTGCCCCACGCCACGAGAATACCGCCCACCATGCCAAACATCGCCGCGATAAAAGTCAGAAGGGGGAGCATCACCACCAGCGCCACCATACGCGGAACAATCAACACCTCCACGGGGTCAAGACCCATCACGCGCAGCGCATCAATCTCCTCACGGATCTTCATGGACCCGATCTGGGCGGTAAACGCACTGCCCGAGCGCCCGGCCACCAGGATTGCCGCCAGCAAAACACCAAATTCGCGCAGGACCGCAAAGCCCACCAGCTCCACCACGAAAAACGTCGCGTTAAACTGCTCAAGGATTTTTGCACCCATAAACGCCACAACCGCGCCGATCAGGAAAGACATGAGCGCGACAATCGGGATCGCATTCATGCCCGCCTCTTCCATATGATGCACAATGGACGGCACGCGCCAGCGCGCAGGATTGATCAGGACACGGAAGGCGGTGGCAAGCGTGATCCCGATAAAGCTCAAAAGCTCACCGCCCACATCAAGAACACGGAAAAACCCGCGGCCGATCCGGTCCAGAAATTCTGTAAACACTTGCGGGAGCGTCGGACGCGGCGGGCTGATCTCGCACGGCTCCAGATGGTCAACAACCTGACGCAACAAGGCTTCGTGGGCAGCGCTCGCCCCCACGATGGCTGATTTATGGGTTCGCCCATCGCAAGCTTGAAAGGTACGCTGGATCATCATGGCGCCGGTGGTATCAAGCCGCTTGAGCCCCGAAAGGTCGATGATCAATTCACGTCCGGTCGTATCATCGGCATAATCGCGCAAGGCGTGGTCAAGGGACCCCAGATGCGCTGCACGCCAATCGCCGACGGCATTCAGGGTCAAAACATCCCCCTGAACACCCGTCTTGAATGCCGCAGCCTGACCACCCGTCTGGACCACTCTTGTCACCTTTTACCCATGCTGGGCCCACAGGACCGCAGCGCTTTACCCGGAGACAGTTTGCCTGAAACTGGTCCTTGCAGAGATATAAGAGACGAACACGCACGCGGGCCCGGTGTTTGCATCGTTACGGATGCGGTGGACACGCAGACACCATTACGCGGCGGGACTGTCCCTGAATTGCCCTTAATATGGGGCAAGGAAGGATAAAATCATCTTAACCTTACCGCCGACCTGGCACAAAATGAGACAAGACGCAGGGTAAGAGCATGATGGTCAGCCATTGTGGTGGCGCGGCAACGCTGTATAGGCTTTGACCGGGTATGAATCAGGAAGAAGTGGGGGTCTGGCAGGTATGGCTGGACATCAACAGAATAAATGGTTTGCGTCCTTACCGCTGATTGTGGTGACGCTCGCGCTGATAATCATCGCGCTGAACGCCCTGGTGGGTGCGCAGTCAGGGCGTGCGCCCATGCGCGAGGCGCTGTTTGACTATTATCAGCGCCTGAAACCGGCCCCGGCCACGGCCAGTTCCAAAATCCATGTGGTGACCATTGATGCACAAAGCGTGGAAAAAATCGGCCCTTGGCCGTGGCCGCGCACCTATATGGCGCAAATGGTCGATACACTCACGCGCAGCGGGGCCCGGGGGGTGATCATCGCTGAGCCCGTGGATGTACCCGACCCCTTGTCCCCCGAGACGATTGGCGAATTCTGGCTGAGCGGCACGCAAGATCAGGCGCTGGCCGATCAGCTGGCACTGTTGCCACGCACCAATGAAGTGCTCGCCCGGGCGCTTGCCAATGTGCCGGCAGGCATCGGTATTGCCCGCGAGAGCGCGCCGTTGACCACCACCATCGAGCGCCAGCGCGGCGATATGCAGGAGACAGCGGACTGGGTTTCCCTAAGCGATGATGATGTGCGGTATCTGGCTTTGCCCAGTGCGCGGCGACGTTATGCAGTCGATCAGGCGCTCTCAGCGGCGGCAATGCCTGTGGTGCTGGGCTTGCCCACCGACCCCGACGGCGTCTTGCGCCGTGCCTTCCTGGTCTGGTCAGACCGGGAAACCCCGCGCCCGGCGCTTAGCCTGCAGGCGGCCCGTCTTGCCCTTGGCGGGCCAAAGCTGGAGATCGTGCCAGAAAAAGTTGCCGTCACCGACCGGGGGCATACGCCTGCCCAAATTGTGCTGGGTGAGAATAAGATTGCACTCGAGAGCGGCGGCACCTTGCGGCTTTACCCCCAACGCCGCTCCCGGGTGACGAGGACTGCCGCATGGAAAATTCTCGAGGGGAGCGCATCGGCAACCGCGATCAGCGGTGCGGTTGTCCTCATTGGTCAGGATGCGGATATTGGCCCGACAGTGCGAACGGCGCGCGGCCCACTTGCCCCGGTCATGGCCCATGCGGTGCTGGCCGATCAGCTAACCAATGGCGTAACCCTGAAACGTCCCCTCTGGATCGGGTATCTTGAAGCGGTTGGCGTCATGCTCCTTGGCGCAGGGGCGATCATGGCCGCGCAACGCATGCAGTTCTGGCGCGCACTTGGCTTTGCAGCGGGTGCAGCGGCGCTCCTGTTTGCGCTTTCGGCAACCGCGTTTATGGCAGGCGGCCTATTGATCAATCCGATCCTGCCCGCGCTTGCCATGTTTGTGGGTATTTTTTCCATCGCAGGCGGAAAGTCCGTGGGCACCGTATTACTCGACGATCATGTGCGCAGCAATTTCAAAGGCATGCTGCCCGAACCGGCCATGCGGGCCCTGCGCCAAGATAAAGGTAGCAAAGTGCTGGAGGGGGACCACCGGAAAATCTCGGTTCTTGCTTGCGAGCTACGCATTACCGATGAAGACCTGAACGAGCTTGCGGAAAATCCCGATGATGTGGCGCGGATCATGGCCGCAGCGAGCCACAATCTGCGCAATACCATCATTTCCATCGGTGGCACCGTGGATCAGGCCGAAGGCGGGCGCCTGTTTGCGTATCTCAATGCGCCGCTTGAAAGCGCTGATCATGTGGAAAAAGCGTGTGCCGCCGCGCTCGCCATGATTGAGAGTATGGATAAGACAAATACGGAGCTTTCCGCCGCCAAACGTACCCGCCATATTCAGGTGCATCTCGCCATCGGCGTGGCCACCGGGCGCTGCCATGTAGGGCCCATGGGCCATGGGCGGGCCAACCGCTATTCCGCCATTGGCCCCGCCGTTGACCGAGCCGCGTTCCTACGCCGGCAGTCGGAATTTTATGGCCCGGCGATCATCTGCGATGATGCAGTTTATCGCGAGAGCCACCATAAATATGCGTTTCTTGAACTTGACCGGCTCAAAACACCGCAGGCGGAACGCCCGATCAATGTCCATGCGCTGATCGGCAATCCATTTATTAAATCCAGCAAGAACTTCCGCGAGCTGGAAGCGGCACATCGCGCCATGATACAGGCCTACCGGGCCGGTGATAGCGAAACTGCCGAACGCGAGTTGGCCACCATCCGTCAGTTCCCTGCCGCGAAGATTGCCCTGTTTGATATCTATGGGGAGCGAATTGCCACCATGAAAGAAGGCGCCCGAACCGCAAGCTGGGACGGGGTTCACGAACCTGCGCTATGAATGCATGCGCACACTGACAATTAGCACTCAGCGCTACCGCACCCACAAACCGTTTCGCATTGCGCGCGGCGAAAAGACGGCTGCGGAACAGGTAATCGTCACGGTGCGCGATGGGGCCCATGCCGGGCGCGGCGCATGCGTGCCCTATGGCCGTTATGGCGAGACGATAGATGAGGTGATTGCTGCCATTGAGACCTGTCGCCCGCTGGTGGAAAAGGCGCACGCGGCCCCCACCGACATCGCTGCCACCCTTGCGACCCAAGTTAAAGGCGCTGCCCGCAACGCGCTTGATTGCGCGCTTTATGATCTTGCGGCAAACCAGGCGCGCGCACCCGTATGGACGCAGGTCGGTTTGCGCCCGCCACAGCCCATGCCAACGGCCATGACCATCAGCGTCGATACGCCGGCAACAATGGCCAGCCAGGCGGCGCAGCTATCAAACTTTCCGCTGATCAAGCTGAAACTTGGCGGGGATGATGCAGACCCGGCGCGGGTGGAGGCTGTTCACCAAGCCCAGCCCGACGCCAAACTGATCCTTGATGCCAATGAAAGCCTGACCCGGGCGCGCCTTGACCGGTTGAGCGAAACCTTGCCCTGGCCACAGATTGCGTTGATTGAACAACCACTCCCCGCTGACCGGGATGCGGACCTGAAAGGGTATCCCTACCGCGACTATCTGTGTGCCGATGAAAGTATCCATGGCGAGGATGACCTGCCCCAAATCGCGGCATATTTCGGCGCAGTAAATATCAAGCTCGACAAGGCTGGCGGGATTGCACCGGCCATTGCGCTGGCCCGCACCGCACGCAAGCACAATTTGAAAGTCATGATCGGGTGTATGCTGGGCTCATCCCTCGCCATGGCACCAGCCTTTATGATGAATACCCTCGCTGACTTTCTGGACCTCGACGGACCGCTACTCCTGCGTGATGATGACGCCAGTGGCTTTACGTTTACCGGGGGCATCATGCACCCGGCGCAGCTTTGGGGGTATGGGAATTGGGATGAGGCGGTGTAATTGGTCTGTATTCCAGGGCAAGCAAAGCGCCGGCCCTCAAATTCACTCAAATAGCTTTTGCCCCTGCCAGATGCGGCCCAAAACCATCGCGAGCGCCAGAGCCGAAAAGCCCAAAACCGACATCAGGCCGTAGGCCCATGCGGGGCCTGCGCGCTCAAACACGTACCCGGCAATGATGGTGGCGACACCGGTTAGTGCACCGACGCCGGTGGTGGAAAAGACGACCATTCCCGTATTCACAAGACGCACGGGCACAGCCCGGTCAACAAATTCCACCGCGCCAAGATAGGCCGCACCAAAAGTCAGGGCATGGAGCATCTGTAGACAGAACAACAGGGGCAACGTTGGCTCGGAAGCGGTGCCGGCCCAGCGTACACCGGCGGCCAGCGCCCCGATCGCGAGGAGCCGCGCAACCCCCAGACGTTTGGCCAAGGGGCGTGCGGTGGTCAGCAAAACGATTTCTGCCATGACGCCCACCGCCCATAACCAGCCGATGGTCAGCGGCGAATAGCCCAGCGTTGGCCAGTGCAATACGGAGTAGGCGTAATAAACCGCATGCCCCGCCTGGGTCAGACCGGCGGCAAAAAGCGCGATCAGAAAAACCGGATTTGACACCAAGCGTAGCGCCTCGTCCCAAAACGCCGAAGCGCGCCCGCCAGGTGGTTTGTCCTGTTCGGTGTCTTGCGGTGTCGCTGCATCAGCAAAAGGTGGCAGGATGAGCGTTACCCCAACGCCGGCAAGCGCCGCCAGAAAAAGAACCATCGCCACGGGGCCAAACCCGGCCTCGCGGAAATAGTATCCAAGGGTCACATTAGCGAGCAGGAACGCCAGCGTTCCCACCGCACGGATCGGTCCATAAACCACAAGCCCGTTGCGATCAGCACGTAGCACAAGGCTATCGATCAGCGGGACCATGAGCCCGAAGGCAAAGATCATTCCCGCCGCCCCCACCGCGATCAGGATTATGTGTCCCCCCATAAGCGTCAAACCCGCTGCCGCTGCCGACACCATGGTCATCCACAAAAGCGGCTTTCGTTTATCCTTATGCTGATCAGCAAGGCGCGCAATTACGGGCGCGCAAACCAATCGTAGCGCAAGCGCGATTCCGTTGATCAGGCCAATTGCAGAAGGCGAAAACCCGGCCAACGCCAGCCAGCCGGAAAAAAACGGCAATAAAACACCCAGAAAAACAAAGTGCGCCGTATAAATGCCCGCGAAATGCGCCGCGAGCCGCCGCCCCCCTATACCCGGCATGGCGCAGTTCCGATCTTTAGCGCGCGTCGCACCTGTTTATCCGTATGCCCCATAGGCATGGGATATGCCGACACCGATCTCGCGCATCATCTCCTGAATGCGGGCCAGGGGCTCGCGTACCTCGTGTTGGATTTCCGGGTAACCGCTTTCCCCGCCAAGATCGACGCTTGTGTCCTCTTTGATCCCTGATAGGGCCTGCACCCGGCTATGCATGACCGGGAAAATAGTATCGAGCAGCGGCAAAAGCTCATCAAAATTTAGCGCCAGCGCGAGATCAATCAGATCCACAAGACGAACCTCATGGCGACCCGAAAAGCCTGGCAAGCCAGCGACCATACTCACCGCGTGCATGATTAGGGCTTGGCGGATCGCATGGAGGATATGCAGATCCACGCGGTCTTCGCGCCGCACACTCGTGCGCTCCACCCCGTCAATTGCCTCCAGCACGCTGTCAAACTGCGAAAGATCCGTAGAAAGATGATTACCAAGACGAGATAGGGCAGTATAAACGTCCTGATCACCTAGGCGGCTTGCCAGCCGCTCATAGACGGTTCGTTTATGGTCGTCGGTTTCGCGCGCCGCACGCCGGATCCAGTATGTTGCGTTATAAATGTTAGCGTAGGCGGTAAAAGCTGGCAGGCTCGTCAGGTCCCGCGCGCGCGCGGCATAACAGATCAGCGCCCGCATCCTTGGCGAGCCCTCGATATGGGTAACCAGACGATCAGCCTCCTGGCGAACAGCAGAACCAATACCGCAGGCCACGTTGGCGGGGATCGCCAATTGCTGAAGGATCGCGTTATGCGGAATTGCCCGAAGCGCCCGCGGCGACATATCAGCGGTACCTTTTTTCTGGCGCCGTGTCTTACGCGACCCTGTCGTAAAGAGAAACCGATGCGCGAAGGTGGCAATGGCGCTTGTATAGTCAGGATTAGCGAAGAGACTTTCCTGCCACGTTTTCAGGGCGCGATAAAAATCCCAGGAGAAATTGATATCATCATAAAACGCATCGCCCGGCGCCTGCGTGTACGATTGATAGGTCACCCGAACGATTTCACGCACAGTGCGCAGCGCGATGGCTGGGCTATGAAAATGCAAGAACCCTTCGCCGCCCTGAAAACTACTTTCCACATTGGTGGGAATGTTGTGGCGGGCAAACCGCCCGCGCGCCCAGGGCGTCATAAGGTGGTGCAGCCGAGCCTCAAGATCAAAGGGCGGCGTGCCGCGGCCCATGCTTTCACCATTGGTGTTAAAGATCAGCGCTTCAACGCCCTCAATCTTTGCCTCGCACAAGGCGCGGGCCAGAAGAATATGTAACCGCTCTATGGCAAGGTCAGCCGCAATCTGGCCCATGAACCGGCCACTGTCTGAAAAACCGAGCTGGATTGAAATCCGCCCGCGCTGTCGGATGTAATCCTGATACGGTTTTTCTTTGAGAAGCTGTTCGAGAAACCGACCGCCGCGCTCCATGGCCGATGGCGTTTCAAACAGCGGTGAAATATCGAGCTTATCGGCCACGCCATAGGCACGCGCCATATAGACGGCACCCATGATCGTGGCCGGCGCCTCGCTCTCGGCAATCAGGAACCGGATGGGCGTATCGGCGTCAATATGTTTCAGGATTTGCGCGCACAACATGAATTGCCGCCGCGCGGTCATCTGCTCCAGAAAGACGGCGGCGAAGTTAATACTGTGCTGACCGGTATCACCGGCCTGGCGGGCAGCCAGTTCAAGCGTGGATCGACCCATAAAGTCCGCATCATCATGGATACCAAAATCAACCCGCAAGGCAGACCGCACCTGCGCGGCGTTCACCCGCAGATGAATGCGCGCGAGCCCAAGACCACAGAGCGTCATACGCGCACGAAGCAGGCACAAATCCCGTATTGCGGGATCCGTTGGGGCGCTTTCGATATGCGCGGTAATCGCCGTAATAAAGGGCTGAAGGCTGATGATCTTGTCCGCGTGGTCAGCGGTGAGGTGATTGGCGGCCCGCGTCGCCATTTCCGGATCGGTGAGGTCTCTTACAAAAACCGTCACCTGATCTTCGGTCAATTGCGCGGCCCGGACCAGATGATCGCGGTGAGGGGCAAGCGCATGGTCCCCATCATCACCAATCACGGCGGAAAGGTCTTGTGCATAAGCCCGCAATTGCGCCGCCTTCTCCCGAAGGCGAATGGTCAGCGTTTGCGACCAGTGGATATCGGTGCGCCCGTCAAGATCGTAACCAACCCAGGTGGCAAGGCTCACCGGTTGGGGGTTCAGGGACCACCACTGGTCGGGAAACTGTGCGCGCGCGTGGTCGAGAATATCACCCACCACCGTATCGATGGCCGCGCGCGCATTGGCCATTGCGTCCACAACATCTTCATGTTCTGCGCCGAGTGACAGGCCATCATCCGGGCGGTGGGAG
Organism: Pseudomonadota bacterium; assembly: GCA_039819545.1. Classification (GTDB taxonomy): domain Bacteria; phylum Pseudomonadota; class Alphaproteobacteria; order Caulobacterales; family Parvularculaceae; genus CALLPQ01. The sequence goes on from JBCBRS010000006.1 coordinate 25,439, forward strand.
ATACCGGAGAGCAGCTTTTCATCGGATATGCCGAGATCATCCTTGTGGCGATCATCCACATACTGACTGATATTTTTTCGTAACGCCCGCGAAAGCGCAAAGGTAGGATGACCGGTAAAGACAATGCCTGCGCCTGTGCGTTCCACCTCAGCTGCAAAAGCATCAAAACTTGGTGCGTCGGCTGCCAATGCTGGCACGCTCGGCGCCTCTACCGGCGGGTGTGCGGCAACAAATCTGTCGGCCCGTTTTTCCAGCGCCTGATCACTCAGATGCCGGGCAAGACCGTCAAGGTCATCAAGGGTGCACGCCCCGTCTTCCAGTTTAACGGCCAGAAGATGCGCGAGACGCTGCACCGAATTGATCATCGGATCATCGTCAATTTCTCCGGCAATGGTGTTTAGCCGGTCGCGGCACCAGGAGAGAAAAGCGTCCGTATCCGAATGAGGGGCGGCAGCGGCCATATGGTCTTCTCCACTATCACAAGTCAGCAGCGAGAGCCGCAGCAAGGATATCCGAGGCCAGCAACCCTTCCGCGGGCATAAAGGATCGTTAAGCGGCGCGCAATGCAGACCCGGCGCGCCTGTTCACGATCGGCCAGCCATAAAAAAATACCGCTGATGATGATCACCAGCGGTATCGGATTAGGTCTCTATCAAAAGGTCCGCCGGCAAGCGGACAATAGAGTTAGACGATTTTCAGATCGGACGCGGCGGTCTTGCCGCGGTCGGTGGCAAGCTCGTAGCTTACGCGCTGACCATCATCGAGCCCACGCAGGCCTGCAGCCTGTACGGCGGTGATATGCACAAACACATCATTGCCGCCTTCGTCGGGGGCGATAAACCCAAATCCTTTGGTGGCGTTAAACCACTTTACGGTACCAGTAGCCATTTTCAGAGTCTCCTCAAGTTCAGTTCCACCGTCGCCCACCGCTACGCGGACAAAGGCAATAGGCAACCTGTCTTGGGATTTCCATTAAGCTGGCCGTCGCTCTTTAGAAAAGGGCTCTTCGGAAAAAGGATCGTCAGAAGGCAAAGTCTAAGGGGTGGTCAAAACAAAGTCGCGAACGCACTAAACGTACTCGGCGCGAAAACGTCAAGATAATTCGCCTCCATGGCGGAAAAGAACCGGGGAAATCGTGTAATTTACATTTTTTTCAGACAGGAACACGGACTCTGCGGGTCGCAGACTAAAATGATGCCACGGTTATGACAGTTTTACTACGGCGCTTTTGACATCCGGCCGCGCCCTTCATTGGTGATCTGATTATCCTGCACGGTCGCGGTAACACGCGTGGGGTTGCGGATCAGTCGCGCGCTTGGATGGTGGTTAACAAAATGGTTCCCCACCACCCGCACCTGATCGGCGCTGCCCCCGCGCGAAGCATCGTAATTGATGATCGTGGCGTTTTCCGCTGTTGCGCGTTGCATGACAAAATTTCCCGCAAAAGAAACAAGTCCGCCGCGGGTCACATCAAGCGTATAGCTGGACCGCCCGGCCACATCATCGAAATATGACCCGGTCACGGCGGTCACACCGGCGAGGCTTTTTATGTGGTGACCGATTTTTGTGCCCAGAAACCGCGAGTCATAGATCAGCAACTGCGCGCCGGACGACAGGTAAACCCCGTGGGAGTACCCGTCACCATGGCCATTGTTCAAAAATGTTGAGTTGCGGATTTCGATCCGGCCATTTTCAGATCCGGTGGCGAGGATACCGTCTTCATTCGTATCAAACACACAATTGATGACCCATAGATCCTTGCCATCATGGCGGATGCCCGCACCATTGCGGTCGCGCGCCCGGGCGCCGCGGAAGGTGATATTCTCCACATGGAGCGACACACCGAGGTCTGGTACCAAAAGCCCCTTAGAAACCGGATTGAGCGATTGCAGTACAACCTCCCCCTCCCCCACAAGCTTAATCGTCTTGAAGATCTTCAGGTCTTGCACGTTATAGGTACCGGCGGGAATTGAGACCACGTCGCCGCGCTTGGCCTTGCTAATCTGTTTTTGCAGCCAGCGGCCATTACGCGCCTGTTGCGTCATCGTTTCTTCTGGCGAGCGTATTTCACTTTGGTCTGTATACGCATGAACCGTCTGTATGAACAGACCTGTCGCCGGGAGGGTAATCGCGATGAGCAGAAAAAACGCCGCCCGGCTACCGTTACAACGGTGCGACCGCAACCATCCAGGTACGCTTGATCGGTGTGCCTTTACCGCAATTTCCATGATCGACCTCGATCGGGAACACTCTCCCCACCTCTATCTTATCATGGAAGTCGTGGTGCATCCTAGGGTGACCTGTTCAACTTAACAGAGAACCTGTTCGGCTAAGCTCTTAGCCGCCAGCCGCGATGGACATGGCCGCCGGGCCCATAATCACCGCAAAAAGAACCGGTAGGAAAAAGACAATCATCGGGACAGTCAGTTTTGGCGGTAGAGCCGCTGCTTTTTTCTCCGCCTCCTGCATCCGCATTTCACGGTTTTCATTAGCCATCACGCGCAGCGCTTGACCGAGCGGTGTCCCGTATTTCTCCGACTGGACCAGCGCGGTTGTCACAGCTTTCACGCCATCCAGACCGGTCCGCTCGGCGAGGTGCATATAAGCCTCCTTGCGATCTTGCAGATAGGAGAGTTCCGCCGTGGTCAGGCCCAGTTCCTCGGCCAGTTCCGGACTTGAGCCGCTGACCTCGTGGCCAACTTTTTGCAGGGCAGCCTCAATGGACATGCCCGATTCCACACAGATCAACAGAAGGTCCAGGGCGTCGGGCCACGCCAACTGTACTTTTTGCTGCCGTTTAGAGATGGCGTTCGAAACATAAATATTAGGCAGGTAAAATCCGACAACAAAACCGCCGACGGTCGCCAAGAGTTTTTCTAAATTACCAAGTTCGCCAACGCCCAGAACATAGACGTAAAACCCAGTGAGCCCGGAAAGAACAAATGGCAAACCAAGACGCGCCGCCATAAAAGCAAAAACAGGTGCCTCGCCCCGCATACCGGCCATCACCAATTTCTTGCGCGCCGCATTGGCATCAAGCACTTCAAGCAGCTTGAAGCTTTCAACGACCGTTTTAATCGCCCCTTTCGCCTCCACACGCCGAATAGATCCGGTCTGCTTTTTAGAAAGGAGTTCGCGTTGTTCCTGGCGCAGACGGTCTTTATATTCACCTACTCGTTTCATCCGGGCACCGACCGTATCGGTCTTCATGAGCGGACTGACGAAGGTAAAGATAGACGCCATTGTTGCAATCGCCACGAGAAAGGCGATTTGGTAGGACTGGTTTGTGGCAATGGCAATAAATTCGTCCATAACTCTCTCTTCAGCGTGCAAAAGACCCCGCGGGGTCCGTGATCGCTCCCTTTATACTTTGATGGAGATCATGTTCTTCATAATAAAGATACCGATCGCCATCCACGTGCCAGCACCCAGCAAGATGAAATTTCCATTCGTCGTCGTAAACAGCGGCGCCAGATACTCCGGTGCAGAAAGATGCACCATGACCGCGACGATAAAAGGCAGGGCACCAATAATCATGGCCGAAGCCTTGGCTTCGGCGGAAAGCGCCTTGATTTTTCCTTCCATCATTTTGCGGCCGCGCAGAACATTGGCAAGGTTACCGAGCGCTTCAGCAAGGTTACCACCGGTCTTTTGCTGGATCATCAAGACAATACCAAAAAAGTTTACTTCCTGGACGGGCATACGTTCATACATGCGCTCCAACCCCTGATCGAGGGATAAGCCCACGCGAATACTTTCCGTCAGTAAATGAAACTCTTCATTCACGGGTGATGGGCTCTCACGCGCAATGATCTTCAGGCACTCATTAACCGGCAGACCAGACTTCACACCGCGGACGATCACGTCAATCGCATTAGAAAACTCGGTGACAAATTTTTTCTGGCGTCGTCCTTTTGCCATACCCACAAACCAACGCGGTAGCCCAAGACCGCCCACCACCAACATGCCGGCAGAGACCTTCGGGTCCTGTCCCGAGATCACGCCAATTGCGCCAAGAACAATTGCGCAAATGACACTGCCAATATAAAACTGTTGTACCGAGATAGTCATACCCGCCTGTTCCAGGCGCTGCTCCATAGAGACTTTGGCTTTTTTCTTGTTTTCTTTCTGGCGCGCGTCAAGCTTGGAAAGCGATTCCTCCAGCTTTTTGCGACGGTCCTTACCGCTGGTATCCTCCGCCCCTTTTCCGACGCGCCCTTTGCCTGGACCGGACATGCCGGCAACCCGTTTTTTGGCTCTGGTATTGTCATCGCCAGAAAGAGTCACGAACAACACCGCAATGACCGCCATTGCAATCAGCCCACCAATTATCAGTGTATTCGTATCCATCGGTAGACCCTTTAACCTGCAGCTGAATCAAGCGCTTCGGCCAGCTCAGCTTCCTTGCCGTAATAGCGCGCACGGTCCCAGAAGGCGGGCCGGGCGATCCCCGTTGACTGGTGACGACCGGCAATATTGCCATCTTCGTCCTCGCCATTCATGTCGAATACAAACAGATCTTGGGTAATGATTGTCTCACCTTCTGTACCCAGGACTTCGGTAATGTGGGTAATCCGCCGCGATCCATCGCGCAAACGCGCTGCCTGAATAACAATATCAATGGATCCAACAATCATTTCACGGATCGTTTTTGACGGTAGGTTATAGCCGCCCATGGTGATCATGGATTCAAGACGCTGGAGGGCTTCGCGGGGGGAGTTAGCGTGGAGCGTTCCCATGGAGCCGTCGTGACCGGTATTCATGGCCTGCAGAAGATCAAACGCTTCCGGGCCACGAACCTCACCCACGATAATGCGTTCAGGACGCATCCGCAGACAGTTTTTTACGAGGTCCCGCATGGAAACCTCACCCTGCCCTTCGAGGTTGGGTGGGCGTGTTTCAAGACGCACCACGTGAGGCTGTTGCAGCTGGAGTTCGGCTGCGTCTTCGCAAGTGATGACGCGCTCATCATGTTCAATAAAACCGGTCATACAGTTGAGCAGAGTCGTTTTACCCGAACCCGTACCGCCGGAGATCAGGGTGTTAATCCGGCAGGCACCGACAATTTCGAGTACCTTTGCGCCCTCGGGCGAGATCGAGCCAAAATTGACCAGATCGGAAATACGCAGCTTGTCTTTCTTAAACTTACGAATGGTCAGTGCAGCGCCGTCAATGGAGAGCGGCGGGGCAATAACGTTTACCCGAGACCCGTCGAGAAGACGCGCGTCACAGATCGGGCTGGCTTCATCAACACGGCGGCCAACCTGGCTCACAATACGCTGACAGATATTCATCAACTGCGCATTATCCCGGAACCGAATATTGGTGAGCTGAATTTTACCGTTGACTTCGATAAAAACCCGGTTTGCGCCATTGACCATGATATCGGCAATGTCGTCGCGCGCCAGCAGGGGCTCAAGCGGCCCGTAACCCAGAACATCGTTACAGATATCCTGCAGGAGGGCTTCCTGCTCAGAAATCGACATCTGAACGTTCTTGATCGAGATAATCTCATTGACGATATCGCGAATTTCTTCTGCCGCCGCTTCGGTATCAAGCTGCGCCAATTGCGACAGGTCAATCGTATCGATCAGAGCATTGAAAATCGTCGTCTTGGTTTGGAAATAGGACTCGTTGCGCCCCGACACCTCAACCATAGCCCCTTCCGTGGACGGCGCTTGTTTTTGCGTCGGTGTTACCACGCGCGGCGGCATCTTCTCTTCTTTCGAAGAGGCGTCAGCTGCCTCTTTGGCCTTGGGCGCTGGTTTTGGCTTTGCGTCGGCCTTTGGCGGGCTCTTTTGCGCGCGCGGGGCCTCAGCGGCAGCGGCAGTCGCTTTCTTTCCAAACATGATTTTCTTACTTCCGTTTGAACAGGCTGGTCAGGCTAAAACGGCTTGGCAGTGCCAAGGTTTGTGTACGGCCTAAGATTTTACCAGAAAGCTCATTCAAGCCTTGCGCAACTTTCGATTTCGGGCTTGTCTCCATAATCGGGGCGGCATTGGTTGCCGCCTGATTAAACAATTGCGGTTCCCAACCCAGAACCAGCGACGGCTCCAGATCGATGTTCTCTACAAAATACTCAACCGGTACCGCCGAGGTTTTTGGGTCAAACTGGTTATAAATAAAGTACGGTTTGGAATCATTAGGCCGCGACGACCCAATAACCTCCATCAGATATTTCATATTGCGGAAGGAGGCGAAATCCGGCGTCGCGGTAATGACAATCTCGTCCGCAGTCTGGAGGATTTTTTTCGACCAGCCAGTCCAGTTGTGCGGCACGTCAATCACCACTGTGGGCGCCGTCCCCCGAACGATATCAATGACCGTGTCATAGGCGTCGTCGTCGATATCATAATCGCGATCCAGCATATTGGGAGCGGTGAAAAGGCTGAGGTGGTCAGTATGCTTTTGCAAAAGCCGTTCCAGCAGAACATCATCAAGACGCTCTGGTGACGTTAGCGCTTCCATCAGACCAGAGGTTGGCTCATGATCAAAATCGAGCGCAGCGGTACCAAAAGGCAGATCAAGATCAAGAATAACCGTGTCGCTTTTGAAGTCTTCGGCGAAGGAATACCCCACATTGTGGGCCAGCGTTGAGGAGCCTACACCGCCGCGCGCGCCCACAAAGGCAACCGTCTTGCCAATTGGCGGGGCGGAGGGGTCCACATAAAGTTCCGAGATCGCCTTGATAATCTGCAAGGGCGATTGCGGGCGAACAATGTACTCACTGATACCCTGACGAATAAGCTCCCGGTACAGACGAATATCATTGACCCGGCCGATCACCACAACCTTGGTGGAAGGATCGCACACCTCAGCAAGGTGGCCCAATTGCTGGATCAGTTGCATCCCGCCATTGACGGTCTCCAGGATAATCAGGTTCGGCGTTGAGCTTGACTGATAAAGATCAACGGCTTTTTCGATACCACCCATATGCATCGTGAAATGCGCCTTGGCGAGGCGGCGATCCACGGCTGCGCGCTCCAGAATGGTGCTGTTGCGGGATGTTTCGCAAAAGGCGTGGATCGAAATGCGGGGAACGGGTCGGTGGTGGGTATCATCTTCTTCATCGTCGAACTCAGAAAACCCATCCTCCTGGTCATCGGCCAATTCTGGCTCGACCTTTGATGTATCCGCATCGGGATCCAAATCTTTGGGCGACGCCACATCGCCCTTGTCACGGGATTTGATTTCCGATGATCGGCCTTTGACGACAACGGCCCCCAAAGAGACCTCATCACCGGAATCCGTACTCAAATCGTCGTCGATCGAGAAATCGGGATCCGCATTGAAATCATCCTGAGAGGAATATGCGTTCGAGGAATAGTCGTCCGCCGCTTCAAAGCGATCAGTCGCTCCATCACCAAACAGATCATCATCGATAGACGCCTCATTGCTAGACCGACTGTCAGCCATGGGCGGCACATCGGCTTGCGATGCCGCTGTAGCGCCAACATCTTCGTCCTCGGCCTCACCAATATCGAAAATATCATCACCAAACTCGCCATCAGCGCTATCGGCAATAGGGGGCATTTCGGGCCGTGTGCGGTCCGCCGCCGGGGGCGCTGTGTGGGGGGGTTGGGCGGCCGGTGCTTCTAGCAGTTCAAACTCATCGAGTTCATCATAATCATCGAGATCGCCGGAAACAAAACCGTCCTCGTCTTCGTCTTCATCAATCTCATCGTCGTCGGAAAAGGCTGCCTCAAAATCTTCCTCTCCCAGAACGGCCAGTTCCTCGTCAGACAGTTCCTCGTCCAGCCAGTCGTCGTCGAGATCGTCTTCCAGAAGAGCAAGATCAGTGCTGGTCACGGTCTGCGCGGGACCACCATCGGCACCGAGGACCGCTGCCTCATCGGCTTTGCCCTGATCATCATCGATATCGAGAGCTTTGTTCAAAGCGTTCTTCATGTTCTTTTCCTTACCCCTAAGGGATTAGATCATCGTCTTTAATACTGGATTAGTTTGAGACGCTTGTTTCGATTTGAGCATCGCGTTCGCTAGCCGTAAGCTCGCCACCGCGAAAGGCATCGATCGTGCGCACCCGTGACGTTGCGTCGGCTGGCGCCTCATCAGCGGGCGTCACAAGATCACGGGGGTCAGCAACCAGTGCCGCCAGATTATTTTGATCCGCACACCCAAAATTCGGATGGGCAATATTTTTCCGACGGTTTCGAACCTCGTCCTTCCAGATTCCACAAGCACTCGGCGTGGCCACATAGTGGGTATACGATAGCACCAGTTCGCGCTCCCCCGGCGCGCTATTATTGCGATAGCTGGCTCCCGTCATTGCCGCATAGGAAACACCAGCATCGTGCAGATATTGACGCACATCGGCGGCCATTTCCTGGGCAATCAGATCATTCTTGGCGCCGCTTGGCGCCGTAACCGTAACGGGTCCGTGACCATTGCGCAGATAGGCATTGGCGAAGGCACGCAACCGTGCCTGGTCGATACCGGACAAGGAATCCGTTGCCGGATCAATGGCCAGTGTCAACGTTACAGTCTGGGTATCCACCGCAATCGGATGACGTTCGGATACGGTCGGGTTATCGTTCGGGCCGTTAAAAGCGCTGGCACAAGCAGACAAAAGAGCAGTCGCGCTGAGGGCCAGAATGGATTTCATGGTTTTCATGGTCATGACTGATCTCTTTCTTAATCGAGGATAAAACCGAGAGGACCTTGCAGGGACTTGTCCCTTGCGTCCGTATTGCCAAGGCCATAAGCACTGGCCACTTTGCCGAACAGGATGTTTTGAAGATCACTGGTGGGCACGAAACCTTCCGTCGGGTCCGTCAGGTTTGCCAGCTGCGTGCCCTTCACGATAAAGGGCGTGACAATGATAACGAGTTCGGTCTGGCTGTTTTCGAAATCACGGCTACGGAAGAGTTGACCGAGGACGGCAACATCTTTGAGTCCAGGAACACCGCTCATGGTGGAACGCAAATCTTCCTGCAGCAAACCAGCCATCACAAGACTGCCGCCACTGGCGAGTTCGACGGTGGTGTTTGCCCTGCGAACCGTCAAACCGGGAATTTGAAGCGACGGCCCGGCAATCAGCTGGCCGTCAGCATCAACGGTCGTTGCGCCAGGAACAATAATCGAATTGTCCGTCGTCAGATCGCTTACCTCTGTGGAGACCTTCAGGTTGATCCGGCCCTTGTCGAGAACCACTGGTGTAAAGCCAAGGCCCACGCCAAACTCTCGGAATTCGACACTCAGGATCCCATTACGCTGGCCCACCGGTACCGGAAATTCACCACCGGCAAGGAAATTCGCCGATTCACCTGAGATCGCAGTCAGGTTTGGCTCCGCAAGGATTTTCACAAGACCTGTTGTCTCCAGAGCCTCAAAAGCCACATCAAGATTGGTCAAATCGCCGATGGGACCATTAATCCCGCCCGAACCGCTGAACCCGCCCGTGGCGCCGACCGCGTTGGAGGCGGCAAAGCCAAGCTGAATATCGTCAAGGGTTACCGTGCCATTTGTATTCACACCGAGCTGCTTCATGAGCTGGTGTTGCATTTCTACAATACGTACGCGGAGCATAACCTGATCGCGCTGACGAACAGACAGCATATTAATCACATTATCCGGATTGCCCACAAACCGTGAAACAACCGATTGCGCGTTGGCCGCTTCACTATTGTTATTCACACTACCACGGATCACCACATTATCATTGATGGCATCAAGGGTGATGCGACTATCAGGCATTAAGCGATGCAAAAGATCGGTGATTGCATCCATATCGCGTTCAACACGAATTTCGAGGTTCAGGATCTGGCGTCCCTGATTATCGAAGAAAAATGCGTTGGTCTCGCCTACCGACAAACCGAGAAGATAGACCCGGCGCGATGAGCGGACCACCGCATCAACAATGGAGGGTTGGGAGACCAGAACATCAGCCGCAGAACTGGGCAGATTCACAATCGCCGCTTTATTCAGGGGCAGGACAATCGATTTGGAGTATTCGCTTTCTCCCCCCATATCGATTTTGACCTGGTTGATGCCACGTTGGGCCGCAGCGGGCTGTATGAGCGTCATCACGGCTGCTGCTGCAACCACGAGGCCCTTCGCCGCGAAAAGAATGTGGGACATTGGTGTACGGATGTTCATGGTTTCAAACCCCTCTGGCCGTATCGGTTAGCTACGACCGATGCGGATAACACTGACCTTTTTGGTCGTTCGATCTTTTGATTTCTGTTTCTTGCGGTTGCTGGTGCTCTCGGCAGTCTGATCGTCGTCCTCACGGATACTCCGCAAAGAAAGGCTCAGCTTGCCTTCCGTCCGCGCAGCAATGAATGCCTCCGCCTGTGCCGGTTCAAATTCCATCGTAATATTAACGCCGTCGATTACCGCCGTTTCCGGATTTTCCGTGTAGACCTCATTGACGGCCAGAACACGGATATCGCGAAAAATTGTGGTCGCAATTGTGGGTTCACCGCGCCCTGCGCTAACCGCATTGATGATATCAACCCGGTCGCCTGGCAAGATAAAGCCCCCCGACGCCGTCTCTGGTGTGACGCGCAGCGCAAGGGCGCGCATCCCTGGTGTCATTACCGCCGCAAGAACGCCATTGGCGCCCGCACGAACAATCTTACTCTCCACAAGAGGCTCGCCGGGCACGAAAGATGTTTTTGCGATGGCGCCTTCAAGCTTTTCAATCGCATCGGCCTGTTGATCCGTGATAAAGGCGCTGTCCACACCAATGACTTTTTCCGGCCAGTCTTTCCACTCAACGGCGTCAATATTGAGTTTCGCACCGCGATCAAGCGGCACGCTGGCAACGAGAACACCAACGGTTTTTTCTTTGGTTGCCTGAATAACGGGCACGGGTGCCGGCTCGTTATTATTCTGATTGGTCAGTGTGAGATAAAATGCACCGCCGCCCGCAACCAGGGCGATCAGAACAACAACGATCTTTTTGATATCCATGACAACTCTACCTTCTGCTCTCCCCTTGAGAGGGACCCTCTTGAAGCACTATCTCCAAAAGTTCATAAAACTCGGTTAACCGTATTGGCTCAGCCGCCAAATGCAGCCGAGAAAAGCGCGGTTTCAGAAAATGTGGTCAAACCACCAATGGCGATGGCCACGCCGTAGGGAATGCCCGATTTACTTTGGTGAATTTCCATCAGCCACGGCAAACGTCCGTAAAAAGGGATCATGGGCGATTGGCGAAACATTAAGATTGCAACAGCCATCGCCCCGCCAGCAAGCGCAGTAACCATTAAGAAGGGCATGAGGAATTCAAGCCCAACCCAGGGCGCGACTGCCGCAAGCAATTTTCCGTCGCCGCCGCCGGCAATCTTAAACGCAAAAAGAGCAAAGCCGACAATCAGCATACCAACGGCAAGGAGTAATCCTTGCCACAGCAACAAGAGCTCAGTACCGGTGGCAATGACGGCCACAGGAAAGGCGGAGATCAGCAGCACCGAAACCCAGTTTGGAATTTTGAAAGACGCGATATCGTTTATTGCTGCGGCGATAAGGGCCGCCGGAAAAACCGCAAGAATGAGATAGGCCATGTGCATACTCCGTGATCGAGGAGACGCTATCAGTGCCAATTTAAGACATCGTTATAAAGGCAATAAAAAAGGGAGGCAAAATGCCTCCCTTCTCTTCTCCGATCAAAGATCAGAATTACATCAGGTTGTCGCCAATGGCGTCAAACGTCGTGTTCAAGTTGTTACCAACGGCAGTCACCGTACCGATGACAACAACTGAGATCAGAGCCGCAATCAAACCATATTCGATGGCCGTTGCACCGTCTTCGTTGGCGACAAACGCTTTGAAAAGTTTAGACATGTGAAGTACTCCTACTGACTTTTTTGTATTGACCCTTCGTCGGGATCGAAAACAAAATGACATTGATGCGTAAAATTATTCTGAAAGAAGGTGGTTAATGATAAAAATATATCTTTATTTTTATCATAGTTAACTAATTATTGATCAGCCCACTGTTCAAGGGCTTGCATATTGTCAATGATTAGACCCGGGTAATGCCGGGTAACGGTTTCGTTGCGGATCAGGCAGGCAACGGTTTCAGCCACCTCATTTTCTTCAACGCCAACGGCGTCCGCAATCTCGCGATGACGCGGAAGGACTGCAATTGACCAGATGCCATTGAGATCGTTGCGTTCCACAAGAGAAAGAAGATGCTCGCAGATGCGCGCTTGCGGTGAGCGAGCCGCAATACCCACACCATATCTTGCGCGGACGACCTCGCCCGCCAGAAACGGAAGCAACGCTTTTGTGAGAGAGGGGCGCGCCTGAATTAGCTTTGTAAGGGCGTCTGCCTCAATAACCCAGACAGCAACCTCATCACTGGCGGTAACCGTCATGGGGTTGGGCTCACCGCCTGTTGCCGGTGCAAGGGCCAGAGCAAGCCCGAATGCTTCTCCGCTCTTTATGGTCTCGACAATAATCTCACCCGTGGCGGCATTTGTCCGCGTGATGGTCAGGGCACCCTTCGCAATGATAAAGACATCAAGCCCGGCACGGTCCGCCGACGACAGTAAGGTTTGGCCGGCGGAATAGGTTCTGAAATCGGCATTAGCCCCGACGGCGTCGATCACCTTGTGGGGCAATTCAGCAAAGGGCGTGAACCGGCGCAGACCCGTTTGCACCTCCGAAAGATCATCTGTTCGCCGCGGCCCGTCTTCCCCCTGATCAGGCGTCGGTAAAATAGCGGGTCGGGCGTGTGCGGACATCGGGCTGGCTCCTCTTTATCTCAGGGCATACCCGGCGAGCCTTTAATCTTGGGTAAAGTGAGTCCGAAAAAACCGTGTTCATTTCTTTATGATAGACCCCGCTACAACGCTGATGCGCGCACACGAAAGCCGGACGCATCATTGCCGGGGTTAGCGTTAAATCTTCTTTGACCTCTTTTGCTTATCGTCTGCCTAAATTCACAAGGAAGACGAACCATGAAAACCGCTCTTATTGCTGTGTTGACAAGCTTCTTGATCGCACCGACCGCCCTTGCCCAGCAATTGTGGGTGACGATGGATCAAGTTCGTTCCTACACGGTTGATCGCCCCGCCGATTCAATCATTGTCGGGAACCCCGGTATCGCCGACGTTTCTGTCCAGAACAGCAAGCAGTTTCTGCTCTTTGGGAAGGCTCCCGGCCTGACCAATATCATTGTTCTTGATGAAGAGGGTGAGACCATCAAAAATCTTCAGGTTCGCGTGAACCCGCCAAGCGCCAACATGCTTGTCTATCATCGCGGATCGGCGCGTACGACCTATAACTGTACCCGTCATTGCGATGTGGCGCTGACGGTAGGTGATAGTTCCGACGCTTTTGGTCTGGTCAATTCCCAGGTCCAGACAAAGCTTGGCCAGGCAGCCAACGGCGAAGATGCGCGTGATCTTCAAGAGGGTGAAGAGCGCCAGTAAGGCAGCTATCCCCTTTCAGTCCATTCCAAAAGGCCCGCCGCGCGCGGGTCTTTTTTATAGGCGATCCTACTCTGTATAAAAATGATAGATCTGTGGGCGTTCGGGTACCGCGAGCTTGCCCCGTGAAAAACGATCAATTTCCCGCGCGATAGCCTCATTGGGCGCGATACCGGGTTTCAAATAGATATCCGCAACCAACCGGTTTGCCCCATTGCGCGCCTCCGCCACATGAACGGTGCACCGCGCGACCCGGTCATGGTCGCTGATCACGGCTGCAATCCAGTCGGGGAAAACATTAATCGCGCCAATCTGCACGGCGCCATCGCGTCGCCCGCCAAGGGTAAAGCCGCGATCCCCTTCCCAAATGAGATGATCCATAACGTCGACAATGACCGCGTGGCCCACAGGTAAATGTCGTCTCAACCCCTCATCACCAGGATCAAAATGATCAAACAGCGCATAACGATCCGTAGAGGAATCACGCCAGCCCACAATACCGGTCTGCGTCGAGCCGTAAAACTCCCGCAACACGCCAATGCCCTTGCGCCGCATATCGGCGGCAAGTTCGCGGGACATAACCTCACCGAAGGTGACGCCCATGGTGTTGTCGGGCGCACTAATCCCCTCCCGGATCATGTAGGACCAGACAGATGGGGTGGCCACGACCACATCGCCAAAGGCAAGCGCCTGTGTGAGGTCTTCGGGCACCATCGTGCGCCCGTCAATCACGTCTATGGCCTGTAATTTTGGCACAAGGATCGTGACGCAAAACCCCATGAGGCTGTGGGGAGAGACAAGCGAGATCATGCGCCGGCGTCCCTGTAACAGGCTCGCCACGGCGGCAGCGTCTTGAAACAGACTGTCGGCGCGGTGCGCATAGGTCACGCTTGCCTTACCGCGTCCCGCCGGCCTGAACACCAGTTGCAACAGCGATTGGCTAAGATGGTCGGTTACGGCGCTGGCCCAATCCCTCACCGGTGCCTCTGGCTCCATCAAAGCAACCCGCTCGCGATCCAAAGCAAAAAAAACACAGAATGCATCGATACACTGAGTAATCAGCGCTGGGTCCAGATCAGCACCGGCGGTACCCAAAGAGAAATCCGCCGCCCAGTCCTGCTCTTGAATGCGGGTGCGGTTTGATGGGTCAGAGCGCATCAATTCATCAAGGACAAGGCCCTTAATCACCCGGCTCACATCCGCCTCGGTCAAGGTAAAGGCTCGCATCAAAAGGCTCGCTTCTCTTCAGCGTCACACGCGCGCGCAAAGCCCGCTTTTAACACGCGAAAAATAGCGTGCTCGCTGGCATCGGCGCCTGCAACCAATCCATGCAGGCTGTTGGTGAAAAAGACAAAACCTTCCTTCAGCATGGCGGGCGTAAGACTTGTCTCGCGCACCATGATGCCCGCCTCTTTAGCCAATGAGAGCACGGTTGCCCGCGTGATCCCCGGCAACGCGCCATCGCTTACCGGCGGCGTCAAAAGCACCGACGCGCCCACACCCGCCTTAGCCTGATCCATGATCACAAAGAGGGTGGACCGGCTACCGCATACCGCCTTGCCATGCTCATTGAGCATGACCGCTTCTTCGCAATCGTTTGCAGCAGCGGCATTGGCGGCGAGGGTATTATCAAGATAGCCGAGGGTTTTCAGGCGCGACGTGCGCGCAAAACTTGGCCGAACAATCGTCGAAAGATGCCAGCGCCAGTGGGTTTGACGGGCGGGCATGGGCGCAACAGACACCAGCACCGTGGGCGGTGCCCCCGGATCAAACAGGAGACCGCGTTTCCCCTGGCCCCGGGTCACCGTTATCCGCCCCGCCGCATCACCCTGTTGCAAGGTGTTCTGCGTCGCCAACGCGTCAAAAATTTCGGCAAATGCCGAGGTCTCACCCCTAAATCTGATGGAAAGCTCCGCACAGGCCTCGTTAAGCCGATCCAGATGAGCCTGCAAAAAAATCGCACGGCCCGATCTCACCATCAGGGTTTCAAAAACGCCGTCGGCGAGGAGAAAGCCCCGATCCCGGCTGTCGATCAGCGGCCCGTGTTCATGATAATCGCCATTCAGATAAACGGTCATAGGGCCGCCGCCTCGCGGGCATGCGTGTAACACTGCGCCGTAAACCACCGGATCATCGTGAGGCCGTGGGGCGTCAGTATGGACTCCGGATGAAACTGAACCCCGAACCAGGGCCATTCGCGATGACGCACGCCCATCAACTCACCCTCGGACGATTGGGCAATCGGGATCAGCGGTGAATGATCCGCCTGCACACTAATTAAGGAATGATAACGCCCCACAATGACCGGGTTTGGCAAACCGGTAAACACCGCCTCCCCTGTGTGGTGGATTTCACTCGCCTGACCATGGAGGGGGCGGACCGCACCCTTCGTCTGACCGCCAAAATGTTCCACGATACACTGATGACCGAGACATACACCGAGAACCGGCACACTGGGCGGTAACGCCGCCAAAAGGGAGAGACATATGCCCGCCTGCGCCGGTGCTTTTGGTCCCGGTGACAGAATGACACCAGCAGGTTCTAGCGCAACACACGCCTTCACAGACAACGCGTCATGGCGCACAACCTTTGGCTCCCCACCGGACAAAAACACATATCGAGATAGATTGTACACAAATGAATCGTAATTATCGATAATCAAAATCATGCCGGCCACCCCCCTGGCGCCGCTCGCGGTGACGCAGCCGAATGATCCGGTGGGAGGGTCGCCGACAGGCCTGTTGATAACCCAAGCGCCTTCAGAACTGTTTCCTCATATTCTGCCGCAGGGTTAGAGTTAAGCGTAATGCCCCCACCTACCGGCATGGTAAGCCGACAAGCCCCGTCTTCGCCAAGCTGATCTATCATCATTGTACGGATCGCGACAGAAAAATCACTGGACCCGTCATGGTTCATGTAGCCAATCGCCCCGCAATAGGGCCCGCGGCCTATTTTTTCACGCGCGGCAATCACCGTCATGGCCTCAATCTTCGGGGCACCGGTGATGGACCCACATGGAAAGAGCGCGGCCAACGCATCAAAACTGTCAAGCCCGGGCTCTAACGTACCCGAAATGCGCGAGACAAGATGATGCACATAAGTCAGTGATAAAATCGCACAGATATCATCTTCGCGCACACTTTCCGGCAGGCATACCCGCGAAAGATCATTGCGTAAAAGATCGGCGATCATGATATTCTCTGCCCGGTCTTTTTCGCTCGTGCGAAGCGCATCTGCCAGCGCTGCGTCTGCCTCGGGTGTTTTCCCCCGCGCGATCGTCCCTTTGATCGGCTCAACCCGTACGTCAAGCTGATTATCACCCTTCCGGCGGGTACAGAAAAAACGCTCCGGCGAATTGGAAAGGATTATTCCCTTCGCCCCCTGTAGAAAGGCCGCATGGGCCGCATCAGTTTTCGCGACGGTGCGGCCATAGACGGCAAACGCCGCCTCAAACGCAGTCCCGTGCACCGCTGCCGCACGCATGGCGATTTGCCTCGTAATATTTGCCTGAAAGATATCACCGCGCAGAATAGCATCGCGGGTGGCGTTCACCGCCTCCATAAACGTTGCGCGCGAGAAATTGCACTGGCTATCGGTGAGCAAAAAGGGATCGCCCTGCGACGTGTCCCGTTCATCCTTGTCGCGTGCGCTATCGGATTGATCCGTTTCCAGATCAAGGCGGTTTACAAGGGCACCAATGGCAGTTTTGGATACGCCATGGACCAGCACCCGCTTTTTCTGGCGGTCAAACGCGGCAACCGCCTCATAAGCGCCAAAACACACATCGGGCAAATCAAACGGCGATGGCGGTATCACGAGGCTGGGCTCGAACACCGCGGCGGCCTCATAGCCCATGAACCCGGCAAGGCCATAGGTAAAGGGCGGGGTATCCGGCGGCGATAGCGATGCTGAAACCGTGCTGGTGGCTGCCTCCATCGCCGACGCGCGCAAAGCATCCTGAAGCTGCCGGAGGGCCGCCACAAGCGACAGCGATGTTTTGGCGCCATTGATGAAGACCACGCCGCTTTGAAGGGTCACCTCGCTTGTCGGCGCCGCCACAATAAACGACCACCGGGCCGAGGCCCGGCCCTCCCCGCCATGGAACAAATGTGCGCCGGGCTCACCCACGAGGGGAGCAAAAGCATAGGCTGGCGCACACCAATCGAGACTCAAAGGGTCAGTCACCGTGGCTCACTTTCACCGCGCGTTGCCGCGCACAACGGCGCCCATCCCGGCATAATAGCCATGGGCGGCGAACCCTTTTATAAGCCTGTTGCGTGAAAATAGGCATTGGCAATTGGTGATTTCCACAGAGTTCTGTGGGCGTCATCCCTGTGCCGATCAGGAGTTTTGACCGTACCATGACAACGCCCAAACCCACCCTTGCGACCATGACCGAAAATGGCCCGGCGCAGATTTTTTTCAGTCTCGCACTCGCTGTCCTCATCGGGTTCATTATTCATGTGGGGCGCGGCGTCCTGATCCCCTTTGTGATCGCCGCCTTCCTGTGCTTTCTGATTTACACCTTGCGCCAGCAAATGTCGCGTCTGCCCGGGGTGGGGCGCCATCTGCCCAACTGGTTTTGCTATCTGATGGCCTTCGCCGTCATTATTGCCGGGTTTATGTTTTTTATCGCAATCATTCGCGATAATGTGGGCGATGTCCTGCGCAAATGGCCAGCCTATGAAGAGCAGTTTTCGGGCTTTGCGGCGAGTGCCATCACCTGGATCCAGGCGCAGGAGTTTCTCCCCACCGAATTTGCGGGCGGTGTGCAGGAGATTCAAAACACGGCGCTCGGTATGATCACGCCAATTCTGCGCCAGGCACTTGGCTCCGTGGGCGGGATCACGGCCAATCTGCTAACCCTCGGGACGGTTTTGTTTTACACCGCTTTCATGTTGCTGGAGAGAGGTCGGATTTTCAATAAAATCAGTCTTTTGAGTAAAAATGATCGCCAACGTCTCGCAGTCAATGAAACCATTGCCGACATTGGCGGACTGGTGCGCCAATATATTACCGTGAAGACCCTCACCAATCTGGTGACCGCAATTGTCAGCTATCTGATCATGCGTGCCTTTGGTCTCGATTTCCCGGAATTCTGGGCGCTACTCATCTTTGTGTTCAACTATATCCCGATTTTTGGGGCCGCGCTGGCGATCACCATGCCGGTCCTCCTGATGGTTGTGCAAACCGGTGGCGGGCCCGTGCGCGCGCTGTTTATGCTGGGGGCCATGGTCGGTGCCGAGCAAGTCATGAGTTCAGTGATCGAACCCCGGCTTATCGGCAAGACCCTGAACCTATCACCCCTGGTGATCCTGTTTTCCCTTGCTGTCTGGGGCTCGCTCTGGGGTTTTACCGGTGTCCTCCTCAGCATACCGATGACCATTACCCTGATGCTGATCCTGACCCAGTTTGACGCCACCCGCCCGATCGCCATTATGATGTCAGAAAGCGGAGAGATTGCTGACCTTAAGCACGAGTAGAAAGTGGACAAAATGCCCTGCGGGACATCTCGCAAACTGGAGCGCGTTCACAAAAAGTGTCGTCACGGTTTTTGGGTTCGCACTCTAATTATCCAGGAATGAACGCAATTTCCGTGAGCGGCTTGGATGTTTCAACTTGCGCAGGGCTTTCGCCTCAATCTGGCGAATGCGCTCGCGGGTCACTGAGAATTGCTGGCCCACTTCCTCCAACGTATGATCCGTATTCATCCCAATACCGAATCGCATACGCAGGACGCGCTCTTCACGCGGGGTAAGCGAGGCAAGAACCCGCGTTGTTGTCTCGCGCAGGTTTGACTGGATCGCCGCGTCAATCGGCAGCACCGTATTTTTATCCTCGATAAAGTCACCGAGGTGAGAATCTTCTTCATCCCCGATGGGGGTTTCGAGAGAGATCGGCTCCTTGGCGATTTTCATCACCTTACGGACTTTCTCCAATGGCATGGAGAGTTTGTCGGCAAGCTCTTCGGGTGTTGGCTCGCGGCCAATTTCGTGAAGCATCTGGCGAGAGGTCCGCACGATCTTGTTGATCGTCTCAATCATATGCACAGGGATACGGATGGTGCGCGCCTGATCTGCAATCGACCGGGTGATCGCCTGACGGATCCACCAGGTTGCGTAGGTGGAGAATTTATAGCCGCGGCGATATTCAAACTTATCCACCGCCTTCATCAGTCCGATATTGCCTTCCTGGATCAGGTCGAGGAATTGCAAGCCGCGATTGGTGTATTTCTTTGCGATAGAAATTACGAGGCGCAGATTGGCCTCGACCATTTCCTTCTTCGCGATTCGCGCTTCGCGTTCGCCTTTTTGAACCGTCTGCACAATGCGGCGGAAGTCGGCGACCGTCAGGCCTGTCTCCTGCGAGAGGTAGCCGATCTCATCGCGTAGGGCCTGCACCTGGTCACCGGAAGAATTGACGAGGGCCTTCCAGCCGCGCCCGTCCTTGGCACTGATCCGGTCAAACCATTCGGGGTCGAGTTCATTGCCCAGATATTCGCTCAAAAACTCCTGGCGGTTGACACCATTGGCATCGGCGAGGCGCACGAGTTTGCCCTCCAAACCAATCAGCCGTCGGTTGATATCATAGAGCTGTTCGACCAGCGCTTCGATCCGCTGATTGTTGAGGCGTACGCCGCGCACCCGCTCGGTGATGTCTTTTTGCAGCTTCTTGAACCGCCGCGTCTGGGAAGCCGAAAGGTCTTCGCCCTTTAATTGCTCCTCAATCATAATGTCCTGAAGACGGCGCAGTTTTTTGTAGTCGCCGGAAATCTCATCGAAGGTGCGCATGACACCGTCGCGCAATTCGGCCTCCATGGCTGACAAGGACAGCGCGCCCTCGTCGAAATCCTCCTCATCATCGTCGGCGGCTTCTGCGGCTTCGGCTTTTTCGGCTTCTTCCTTGTTGACCCGTTCGGCAACTTCCGGCTGCGTCATATCGGGGCGTGCTTCAGGCCCACCGCCATAGGTGGCGTCAAGATCAATAATATCGCGCAGCAGGACACGGCCCTCGTTAAGCTCATCGCGCCACACAGTGATGGCCTCAAACGTCAGCGAG
The DNA here is from genome assembly GCA_039819545.1 of Pseudomonadota bacterium. GTDB lineage: Bacteria > Pseudomonadota > Alphaproteobacteria > Caulobacterales > Parvularculaceae > CALLPQ01. Next base: position 45,898 of record JBCBRS010000006.1, read on the forward strand.
GATTCACACAGCGAGCGGATCATGGTCTCGCGGCCCGCCTCAATACGTTTGGCAATGGCAATCTCACCCTCGCGGGAGAGAAGCTCTACAGTCCCCATTTCGCGCAGATACATGCGCACGGGGTCATCGGTCCGGTCATTACCGGAAGAGGTATTAGTGGTGACAACGGCGTTGGACTTTGCGCCCTCCTTGACCGCAACGGCCTTGGTGTTTGTCTCCTCTTCTTCTTCCTCTTCGTTTTCGGTGACATTAATGCCCATTTCCGACAGGGTCGCCATAATGTCTTCGATCTGTTCGGAGGTGAATTGCTCCGACGGCAGAACTTCGTTGAGCTCGTCATAAGTGATATAGCCGCGCGCCTTGGCAGCTTTGATCATCTTTTTGACCGCTGCATCACTCAGGTCGAGGATAGGCGCATCGGCACCATCCGCCGCTGCCTTATCTTTTTTTTCCGCCGTTTTCTTTGTTGCCGCTTTCGTCGCCATGTATTCGATCCTGTCTTCGTGCCCATTATGGGCAGGGGGCACCGCCGTTCACGCGCGGTCGGTGCCAGATGCTCGCCCGTTTGGTGGCGGGCCCAGCGCCCGCATCGGTTTTATCGGTGAGGTGTGTGTTACGGTTACCCTACCCGTGTCCTGAGGTCTTCTCCACGCTTGCCTTCATGCGACTGAGGGCTTTTTCCAGATCCGCGTCACCGTCGCTATCATTCGACGTACGGCTGGAAGCCCGGTGCCGGTTTAACAGGTCCTCGCGCGCTGCCGCTGTTTGTCGCCACTGTTCGTAGGAGGGGTCGTGATCAGTGACCGTATCCGATGGCTGATCACCAGGTTGCGCCCCCTCAGGCGAAAGCGCGTCGGCCAAACGATTCTCTGTCCCGTTTTCTTCCGGAAACAGGTGCGAGGCGGAGCGGACAAGTTCCTCTTTCAGGTTGGTCTCAAACACATGGTGACTGAGCGCCGTATCAAACCCCCAGTCCACTTCATCCGATACTGTGTCGGCAGCAAGAAAAGCCTGACTGTTGAGCGCCCTGTCACGGAGGAGCCGCTCCAAAAGATTTCCCGATGCCGTTTTGAGCAAATGGCTTTTCAACCCTGCCGAGTCAAGGGAGGGCTCTGTGGAAAACACGCTGAGAATATCGCTAAGGAGCCGGTTCAGCCCGGGATCAGCCAGGGTGAGGCCAAAAAGCTGCGATTCCCGGCGGTCAAGCAACCCGGGATGGTACACCAGCGCCAGACAGAGCGTGGCTTCGCGGCGCCAGGCAACACTCTTTGCACCTGGCCGGGAGGCCCCCGAAGGCCCCTGATGGGCGCGTAACTCCGCGCTCATCATGGCGGGCGGGGGCCGGCGCACCAGACGTCCGGTTTTTCGGTCTTCGGTCCAGCGGCCTCGCGCCGGGGTGGCGCCCTTTGACGTGGTACCCCCGCCGGACGCCCCGCCGCCAAAGGCCGCATCGAGCCGGGCCCGCAACTCGTTGGCATAAAATTGCTGCACGTCCGGGTCGGCGATGGATTTGGTCAAGCGCCGCAAATTGGCCTTGAAAGAGGCCCGGCGCTCGGGCGTTGTCAGGTCATGGGCCTCCTGCTCGCGCATCCACAAGACATCCACGAAAGGCCGCGCCTCGGTGAGCACCGCCTCCATGGCCGCGCGCCCCTCTGCCTTGATCAGATCGTCGGGGTCCTTGCCATCGGGCAGAAAAGCAAAGCGCAGGGATTTGCCCGGCTTGAGCAGGGGCAGGGCCCGCTCCACCGCCCGAAAAGCAGCCTTGCGCCCGGCGCGGTCTCCATCAAAACACAGGATGGGCTCATCATTGACCCGCCAAAGAAGCGCAATCTGCTCCTCCGTCAGGGCGGTGCCGAGCGGCGCCACACCGGTTTTGAAGCCCGCGCCCCAGAGCGCAATCACATCCATATAGCCTTCGCACACCAACAGCGGGTCGCGGGCGGACCCGCTGGCCGCGCGGGCCTCCCCATACCGATAAAGGACACCGCCCTTATGAAAGAGCGGCGTTTCGCTGGAGTTCATATACTTGGCGCGGGCATCGGGGTTCATGGCCCGCCCGCCAAAGGCAATCACCTGGCCGCGCGGGTTGCGGATAGGGAACATGACCCGGTCGCGAAATTTGTCATAGGTTGCCGCGCCGCGCCCATCGGCAGGGTCCGGCCGGATCAAAAGCCCCGCCTCCACCAGCACATCCTCGGCAAACCCTTTATCGAGAAGCGTGTCTTTCAGGGCGGTGCGCGCACCCGGCGCAAAGCCGATGCCAAATTCGGCAATCTGGGCGTCGGTAATCTCGCGCCCGCGCACATAGGACAGCGCAGCCCGCCCGGGGGCGCGGCTGAGCATTGCCGCAAAAAAGGCCTGCGCTGCCTCGCACGCTTCAACAAGCCCTTTGCGCGCTTCTGCCCGGCGTGCCTCCGCCGGATTATCCTTTGGCACCTCTAACCCTGCATCCTGGGCAAGGGTCTGAACCGCCTCCATGAAAGACAGGTTCTGCGTTTCTTGCAGAAACTTGATGATGTCGCCGTGGCGACCGGAAGAAAAGCAGTGATAAAAGCCCTTCTGGTCATTCACGAAGAAAGACGGGGTCTTTTCCTTGGTGAAGGGTGACAGGCCCGCATATTCGTTGCCCTGTTTTTTCAGTGCCACCGTACGCCCGATCACATCGGACGGGCGCAAACGGGACTTTAACTCGTCCAGAAATTCAGGCGAAAAGCGGGGCATAGCGCACCAGCATATAGCAAAGGGCTACAGCGTGAAGGGCGATATTTTCCCCTCACCAGTCAGCCAGTCCGTTAAAGCGCGCTGGCGGGGCCCATCGAACACGGCCATGATTTCGGCATCAGAAAAAATTCCCGTATGGCGATGCTTGAAGTCGGCATCCGGGACGGCAATTGCGAGAGACTTGGCGGCAATCCGCACGCCTGCACTGTTTGAGGTCGTTAACAGAGCCGGGAAAATGTCAAAGTCATCATCCACCGGCAACATACCCACCAGATAGGTCAGGGTGTGCCCATTACCAGGCCGCGCGATCGCCTTCACGTACCGCGCATCGAAAAAACACACGCCGCGGCTTTCACGCCCGGCCCGTTCGTGACGCTCACCATCGCGGTTGGCATTGTACTGTTCTGAAAAATACATGAAGTCGCGGTTGCGATGATGGCGCGCAAATTTCAGCCCGTGGGTGATCAGGTCGTCCTCGTTCTGGCTTGATCGCCGCACCAGCAAAAAATGCCGGTCATCAAGGCGCTCGTCATAGGGGGCGATGGGATACCCCATGTCATCAAATTCGATGGCGGCAATATTGAAGATTTTGCCAATCGCGTTTTTCAGTTTTGCCGGTGCGCTTTGGACAGTGTCACCATCGACCTGAAGCCTGCTCAGCCGCGAGGCAAGCTGCGATAAAAGATCAGGCGCGCGCCCCGGCTGATCAAAAAACGATTGGCAAAGTTTGTCGTTCTGGATGCCTTCATTCAAAAGCAAATGATCGTAAATGCGGGCAAGATCAAATCCATCAATGGTGCTTAACCCGGCAAATTGCTGGCGCAAGACCTGATCAAAGGCCTTCCGCACGGCCGGCATGTGGGTCAGCGTGCCCTTGGTGAGAAAGGCATTGACCTTTTCACTGGCATCATGGGTCAGCGCATCAAAGGCGCGCTCATCCGGGAGCGCGTCTGAAGACCCCGCTTTTTCAGCTTCCACCCGGGCGATGGCAGCATGGGCCTTACCCACCTCCCGCGCAAAACTGATTTTTGAGGGGAAGCGTCGCCGACAGACAAATTGGGCGAGGATATTAAGGTAGATCCAGGTTTCTTCCGAAAGCGTGTCCATGCGCGCTCATCCCCGTACGATTCCATCACTCTTCCCGCCTGCCCAATTCGGCAGGTGCCGCACCCGCTTTCATCGACATGCGTCAGCGATGGTCATTGACTAAAATTCCTATCAGCCGACCATCCTACAGTCCAGTGCCCGGCCCCACCGACGGATACTGACCGTGACGCCCTGTCCTGTGCTTTATCCTGAAATGGCAGGAGATCGATCACAGGGCCTGAAGCCGCCGCGCATGACCTGCCAATACCTTGGATCACCGTTATTGAATTAAATACTGAATAATCAGTATTGTGATCATTTTTGAAAAGGGGAAAAATGAACATGGTCAAACAGCGATTCCCATCGCCGTTTTGATCGGGCAAGAGGAGGTTTTCTTATGCGAAAACGACCATTTGATAATGAACTGGCCGTCTTCCGCGGGCGGGGAAGACGCGGGCGATACAAAGTGATCCGTCACTATATTCATCGTGACCGACCACTCTTGAAAACGATCTGTGATCTGAGGGAAATTGGTGCTTTAGAAACAAAATCAGCGCTTTTTAGTTTCGAGCCTCCAACGCTCGGCACTGACCGAGGTTTTCTCTCTCTTGGCATAATCAAACTCAATTATGGCCCGGCGGAACTGGAAACCGGCGATGAACAACGCCTGCGGAGCCGCGTGCAATTGGAGTTTTCGATGTCACACCAACCGCGGTGCATTGAAGCGTTGCTAAACTGCGACCGGTTTCAGAACTTTGCTGAGGTTCTGTCGGGGCGTGTTGCCGGTATTGTATCGGCCATATACGGACAATATAGTCGCCGCGAGATCATCAATAGGCTTGATGATATCACCCATGAGTGTGAAGAACGCCTGCGCAGCGAACTGGAAGGGTTTCCGCAACCCAGTAACTCCCGGTTGGGCATTGTCATTTCAAAACTGGTTATAACCCCGGGCAATGCTCTCGAGATTGCCAATGATGACCGGGACAATGATCACTCTATTACCAGCGAGGTCAGAAGACTTGCGCGCGTCCTTGACGAGTTCACAACGCCGGCGAAGAAAGTGGAGGTCATGAACTTAATCCTGGCACAGATCGGTCTTCTGAAAACGACAAGGATTGCCGAGGCTAATGGGACCGTCATGGTCGTCCCATCGGATATTGCGGGGTATGCGGCACCGTCTCAGAATGCGGTACCATCCAATCTTGATGAGATTAGAACCATCGCAATGGACAATGGGATGCAAAAAGCCTTGCAACGCCTGGACGCCATCGAATTGCCGACGACTGGCAATGACGATGATGACGATGACGATGACGATCAGGCTGCGTAAAACTGAAGGGGCCCCATCGTCTTTATGGCCTTGGGGCTCCGCTAAAGCGCATTCACAAAAAGGGTGATCGTCGATGCTTCCCATCCATCAACTTGGGTTCGACCGCGCGATCCCCAAAAACTCTAGACTGCGGTTTTGTTTCAACAAAAAGGAAACGCAGTTTAGGGTCCCGGGGCGTCCGCCTACTCAATCCACTTAACCGTATAGACCAAGGTGGCTGAGGCCTGCGGGGCCACATCGAATTGCCATTTGGGATAGGGACTGTCTTTGACCTGACGGCGGGATGCGCGGGTGACCACCGGCGGGTCAAAATAACCATCACGGTTGAGGGTCATCTCTGTGCGGATGGTCTGGGTGTTGGCGTTGAAAACGCGATGCTCCACCCGGGCGGTATATTGATAGTCGCCATTGGAGAGTTCTTTTTCCGTCACAGACAAAATGCGCGTTTGGCCGGTGACCGATGGGCTTTCGCCGATGGATACTTCCACGGGCAAGCCCACGGCAAGATCCTTCACGTCATCAGCACCCAGATAAAATGACCGCCCATTGGCACCGGGTTGAAACACCCGCACCGTTCCTTCGGGCAGCGGTTGGGCAAGGGTACCATCAGCGCTGTTGTCAATGTCGTAGCGTAGCGTGGCCGCGTCTGTCGCATCGGGCCTGCGCGAACGTGTAGTGAATTGGCCCAGATCAAGATCAAAGACGTGAAAGCGATCAACCGACACATTATCCTGATCAAGAAAGGCCACCTGTTTTGTCTGATACGCCGCCACGGTCGTTGGCTCGGGTGTACGGAACAGCTTGTAATCGCCGAGATCTTCGCGGCTTGCCTGACGCGAACCAGTGACAACAATCACCTCGTCTTCCTCAGGGCTTTGAAGGCTTAAAAAGCTCAGTCCCTCGTCCGCGGGTGCGGGCGCGCGATCAACTCTTTTATACCGCCTGCGCCTCGCGTCGGTGCCCGTCTTTGTTGAGCCCCGGGGCCAGCAGGTGGCAAAAAAGGGCACCGCCGACTGACGGTCTGCCGCTGTCTCGTCAAGCCGTTGCAGGGCACCCGCCACAATCGCCGTGGGGGCATCGCGCACGGTCTGGTTTGTCCCATTGGTGACGGTCAGCCACCCGGCGAGGGCTGCCTTGGTCTCGGTTTCATCAAGCGTCAGCAGATAATCAGCCTGCCACCCAAAACCGCCCGCAAGATAGCTGATGGTAAACGTTTGCAGGCCTGGCGTCTCGCTGGTCACCTCAAGGGACAAGGTCGGCTTATCAATCAAATTCTCTGGCACTTGCTCAAAGGTGATTTTTTCCGGCAACCCGGAACAGTCAAAAACCTCTATCGCACCATCAATATCAATTACCGCGCCGCGCCGCGCAGAAATCAGTGTACCGATCACCGTTTGCGCATCTCCCGTGGCGGGGTTGGTGCGCACAAGCGTAATGTCCTTGCCCACATGGGCCTGCATCAGGGACCCTTGGGAGAGCAGGTCATAATCGAAATTCCGTTCGATGGTGACGGCCCCAAACTCGCGCAGCAACGCCGTTTGCGGGATCATCAGGTCGCTAACCCCTTCAAACGAAATCGTGCTGCGACCAGCGGGAACCATCACGGTCCGCGTCTCCGTCACAAAGGCAAGATCATCGCGGTATATTGTCAGCGCCATTTCCTCCGGCCCCGGAGAAATGACCGCTGAAGAGGTCGATGAGGGCGATTCCTGGGCCTGCACAAGCGGTCCACAGAGGAGGCCCGCGACGCTGCATAGAGCGCCAAAACACCACCTTAAAGAAAGGGATAATCCGGGCACGGTCGTTACCGGGATTTTTGGCGGATTGTAAAGGACAATACGCTCTCGCCTTCGGCCGGCACGGGGACGGACCACACATACTGGTTTGCCGCCGGGTTTCGGCTTTCCACCGTCTCCGACAGGATCTGCGTTTCCAAACCAGACCAACCCGCCTGTTGGCGGATCGTCACCGTCACCGGCTCGGCTTTGGCATTGCGTAAGGTATAAGCCATGGTCGTTTCGGTTACCCGCTTATTGACGATCTTGTTAGCCCGCACCGCCGGTTGCACCGTGACGTCAAACGCTTCACCAATCTTGATGGCAAGGTCTGCCCCGCCTGCGGTATGCTGAATATTGTCTTCGCCAATGAATTGCGAGCGGCCTTGCGCATCTTTTGTATAAACACGGACGGTTCCCTTAGGCAACGCGGCACCAAGGCCCGCCGCCTTACTGTTGGAAAAGGCAATTCGGACATCAACATTTTGCGGTTCGTTGATCGTATTAAAGCCATAGGCCCAATATTCGTAAGTCTTCGCCGCCTTGGCTCCGTCAGCGCTAACAAAGCCAACCTGTTTGGTTTGCTGGCTCGCCACTGTGGTGCGCCCGGGCAGCGGATACAGATAATTGTCGCCAAGCCGTGCCTCACCCGTTGCCTCAATCCCGCCAGAGCGGGTGGAGGACGCGCGGCCTCGGGAGGGATAGCGCCGGCCAGAGCCGCGGTTATTGCTCTGCGCCACATCGCCCGCAACCATCTGGACCTGGGCATTTTTGAAACTTGTTTCAGTGGTGTTGGACAGCGTCACCCAGCCCTGAAAATCCATGGCGCCCGCCGCTTCGTCAAAGGCCGCCACATAGTCAGCACGCCAACCAAGCCCACTCGTCAGATAGGTGAGCGAGGTGGGTGTACGCTGGGGCCGGTCTGTCTCCACCGTCACCGACAGGGTCGGGTCGGCGCGCAGATTTTCCGGGACCCGGTCAAAAATCACCCGCGTGGGCAGATTATCGTCGCGCAGCACCTCAATCCGGTCGCCAATTTTTAGGACAACGCCCCTATTCACCGACAATACCGTGGCAGTTTGCGTCGTTTCGCGGCCCGTGGCGGGGTTGGTGCGCACGATCTTAACCTGTCGCCCCACGGCCTTTTCCATCAGCTTTGCAGGCGTGAGCAGGTCATAATCGAAATTCTGCTCAATGATACTGACACCGGGCGCAGAGAAGGTCACGGTGGGAGCCTGTATCTGCGAGGAGACGCCGGGCAAGCTGACCACCGAGCGCCCCCTGGCGTAGGACAAGGTCCGCACATCATGGATCAGCGCCAGATTGTCGTTGTAGATGGTCAACGACAGGTCAGACGCCTCATTTTCTCTTTGCACCATTGCGATTGAGGGAATGGCGGTGGTGCCACCGGCGATTGTAACGGCTGCTAATGCGGTTGCTGCCCAGTATTGACGGCGCGTGCGACCGTCATGTTTGACCACGTGAAATTTGTTCATGCCGGGTTCCCTCTTCACTGAGTCTAGCTTGCACCTTGCCGGTGCCTTTGTCTCGCGCCGCGACCGCAAAGCAGCACCATCTGCAACACCGTTCGCCGCACCTAACCACGATCAGGTCAGTAAGCACAGGGTTTGGTGGAAAGATGACCGAGTTGCGGCCGATGCAGGGTATATCAAACAGGAAAAGGCGACGCACACGTCGACGACAGTGTCGCCAATTGAGGCGATGCAGGCCGGGTGACATGCACCCACCTGACAACCATCGATTAAGAGGGGGGGGATTGGCGGTCAAAACCTTTGCCATCAGATCCGAAATCGGCCCCAGCCGCTGAAAAAAGACAAAATCAGGGCGGAAATTGGACCATGATGGTCCATAACGAGGGCCCGGCATGTCCGTTAAGGTTCCGTTAATAAAGGTAAATTTTTACCCTGATACCAAAATGCCCCATATTTGGCATGAAACCGCAGCTTAAACGGAAATTTACCAAAAAAAGCCCGATTTGGTCCATCTCGCGGTTGCGAGCCCTGTTTCTAGATGATACCTCAAATTACCTTATCAAAGTAAGGGGAAATGCGCGTTGATCGGGGACACCTCTGGCGCGCGTGCAAAGTTCAATGAACGTCGGAGATAAAACATGATGAAGAAACTTCTTCTTGGCGTCGCATCATCTTTCTTGCTGATGGGTGCTGCCAACGCAGAGACAATTATAGTAGACGACGGTGGTGACGATGGCGGTATCGCGTCCAACCCAGCACCAGCGTTTTCAGCCCCCGGGTTTTTCGGTGGTTCACTGGGCGACACAGACGTTGCCTCACCGGACAACTTTGTTGCTCACCGCTTTACCGGTCTGATGACAGGTGCCACAGGCGGGACACTGATTATCCAGATCGCTCAGTCTTTTGGTGGGTCGAACAATGACGTTATCCGTGCTGGTAACGCCGACTCAGGCGCCACAGCCGGTGCCGCACTCGCCAACGTTACAAGCTTCGGCATGGTGATGGGCAACACAATCACGATCGATCTTGCTACCGCTGGCTTGTTGTCAATCATTCAAGCGAATGGTTTCCTTGACGTTCTGGTTGGTGATGATCGCGAAATCGACTTCATCCAGCTCGACGTCGAAGGCATAGTCCCCGTACCAGCAGCTCTGCCTCTGATGGCTTCAGCGCTGATCGGTGGTGCCGCAGCAATGCGTCGTCGCAAAAAAGCCTAAGGTCTTACAATCATTGCTGATTGGGAAAACGGCTCTTTCGGGAGCCGTTTTTTTATGGGGGATGGTGCGTGATATTGCGCAATTCGATTGCCGGGTCATCGCGGCGTAATTGTCTAAGCCTTATGCCGTATTCCCGGGCAAGCGCAGCGCCGACCCGGGAACTTCGCAGCAGACTCCGAACCTGTTGAAACAGGCCCCGGATCAAGTCCGGGGACACGGGGTAGCAAAGAAATGAAACCGTATTCCCGGGCAAGCGAAGCGCCGACCCGGGAACTATCGCAGCAAACTCCCAACCTGTTGAAACAGGCCCCGGAACAAGTCCGGGGACACGGGGTAGCAAAAAAATGGAACCGTATTCCCGGGCAAGCGGAGCGCCGACCCGGGAACTATCGCAGCAAACTCCCAACCTGTTGAAACAGGCCCCGGATCAAGTCCGGGGATACGGCTTAATTGTCTAAGCCCTATGCCGTATTCCCGGGCAAGCGAAGCGCCGACCCGGGAACTGTTTCCACACCTTCCATGCCTCGGCATGGGCCACAACGGTCCCGACCCCTAACCGGTCCCGCCTTCGCGTTGGGCCTGGAGCCGGTCCGCGAGCATAAAGGCAAGCTCCAGGGACTGACTGGCATTCAGACGCGGGTCACAATGGGTATGGTAGCGTGAGGAAAGATCACCCTCGGAAATCTCGTGAGCCCCGCCAAGACACTCGGTCACATTCTGGCCCGTCATTTCAAAATGAACGCCGCCGGGATACGCCCCTTCGGCGCGGCATATATCGAAAAATGATTGGACCTCTGACGAAATAGAATCAAAGGGGCGTGTTTTCAGGCCATTATCGGCCTTAATGGTATTGCCATGCATGGGATCACACGACCAGACCACAGCGCGGCCCGCCTGCGTCACCGCACGCACAAGTGGTGGCAGACCAGCCTCTACCTTGCCAGCGCCAAAGCGGGCTATCAGCACAATCCGCCCGGCCACATTGCCCGGATTTAGCCGGTCCAACAATGTCAACAAATCATCGCGCGCCAGCGTCGGACCGCATTTGATACCGATCGGGTTTTCAATACCGCTGCAAAATTCCACATGGGCGCCGTCAGGCTGACGGGTGCGATCCCCGATCCAGACCATATGCGCAGACGTGTCGTACCATTGATCCGTAGTCGAATCGACGCGCGTCATCGCCTGTTCATAACCGAGCAACAAGGCCTCGTGGGAGGTGAAAAAATTCACCTCCTGCACTGCGCGCGCTTCATTGACCCCGCATGCCTCCATAAACCGCAAGGCCTCGGATATGCGATCCGCCAGATCGCGGTAGCGATCTTTCTGGATGCCATCCCCAAGAAATTCGAGGTTCCAGCGATGGACATTTTCGAGGGACGCATAGCCCCCGCCCGCAAAAGCTCGCAACAAATTCAGCGTTGATGCCGCCTGACCGTAGGCGCGCAACAGCCGCTCAGGATCGGGCACGCGCGCTGCCTCGGTAAATTCCATGCCGTTGATGTTGTCACCGCGATAGCTGGGCAGGGTGACGCCGTCGATTGTTTCCGTCGGCGCCGAGCGTGGTTTGGCAAATTGGCCGGCGATTCGGCCAACCTTGACCACGGGCATCGCCGCCCCAAAGGTCAGCGCCACCGACATTTGCAACAGGACGCGGAAGGTATCGCGAATAGTGTTGGGCGCGAATTCCTTAAAGCTTTCCGCGCAGTCCCCCCCCTGAAGAAGGAACGCCTTGCCGTGGGCCACATCGGCGAGCCCTTCGCGCAGGCGGCGAACCTCACCGGCAAAAACAAGCGGCGGATAGCCCGCCAGTTCCGCCTCAACCGCGCGCAGTTTTGACGGATCGGGATAATCATCGGGCATGTGACGGGCAGGCTTTTCGCGCCAGCTATCCGGTGACCAGGCCATAGATGTTTCCTTTCTGGCTGCCCTTTTTTATCGGGGGCATCAACGAAGCCGTTGCTCTATCGCCCTTAGCCGAGACAGGCAAGCGAGCGATGAAGTCGAAGCCACGCCACACAGAAGTCGGCCACAGAAGAGAGGAGCTCGCAAATGCCGGGCCATACTGGCCGCCACCAGCATTTGCCGCGAGGGCTGGCCAGGCGGTGGAAAAGGCGATTGGCAAAGGTGAGGCACGCCGCTGATCAAAATGTGAATAGGATTATTGAAGCGATCTGATAAACCCGCGCAACACGCTCGCGAAAATAACCATTTGGTCACGCAAACCAGGGGCAAACCATGATCAATCGCCAAGCCGTCAGCCGGCCTCTTCTTCTCTGCTTCGCCATTGGGGTCGCCATTACGGCAGGGTGCCAGACAACCGACGGTTTCGGGCCCGGAAAAGCAGAAGCGGCAAGCGCCGCGCAAGACCGATTTGCCGATGTGACAATCACCACGACGGAGATATCACCGGGCATTTACATGCTGGAGGGCGCGGGCGGTAATATCGGTCTTTCCACCGGCGAGGATGGCGCCTTTGTGATTGATGATCAGTTTGCCCCCCTTTCGGCCCGTATCCTCACCGCCATTGGCACGGTAACCGATGCGCCGCTAAGCTTTCTGCTCAACACCCACTGGCACGGCGATCATGCGGGCGGTAACGAAAATTTTGCCAATGCTGGCGCCACGATTGTCGCCCATGACAATGTGCGCAAACGCCTGAAGGCGGGGCGCCCGGATGGAGAGCGGCCAATCGCGCCTGCAGCGGCGGCAGCCTTGCCCGTGATTACCTTTTCGCAAACCATCAATTTTTACTGGAACGACCACGATATTCACGTAATCCATCCACAAACGGCGCATACGGATGGTGATGCCATCGTCTTTTTCAAAGACGCCGATGTGGTGCATATGGGTGATGTCTTTTTCAATGGCGGCTACCCCTTTATTGACCTTGCAAGCGGCGGTGATTTAGACGGATACATCGCGGCCCATGATCGGGTGCTGGCGATGATTGACGACAGTGTTAAGATTATTCCCGGCCACGGGCCGCTAGCGAACCGCGCTGACCTCGCCCGCACCCGTTATATGCTTGTGGAGGTCCGCCGTCGTATCCAGGCAGCAATCGATCAAGGCATGGACGAGGACGCAGTCCTCGCTGCCGCACCCCTGAAAGATCTCAGTGAGATTTGGGGTCAGGGTTTTATCAAAGATGACTTCATGACCCGGATTGCCTATCGGTCCCTGTCGAAGAACCAATAATCTGTATACCTACCCCCTTTGCGCTTGCGTTCTTGGAAAAGTAAAGTGCAGACCCGGGAGCTGTGTTCATTTCCGTCGTACCCAAACTATAAGACCCCGGGTCTTACGCCCGGGGATACGCGATAAGATATTAAATAGACACCGTGTTCGCGGGCAAGCGCAGCGCGGACCCGCGTCCTGCCAAGTCATTCTCCGCAAGTCAATTTTGCAAGTTCGAAGCCTATGGTCTCAAGGCTACCTCTAAACCTCGCCAATTGCCTCTGCCACCAGGGCTTCAAGGCGCGGTCCATCCGGGAAGTCTTCGGCGATCCATCGGCTTTCGATCTGGTTGAGCGCACGGGAAACTGCTGGCCCCGGCGATAGCCCCCGGGCAATGAGAGTGCCGCCCTTGACGGGAAAAACGGGCGGAGTCCAGCGGCTTGCCATATCGCGCAAAGATGCGATTTGTTCGTCGGAATGCTCACCAAACGCCGCATAAAGACAAAGCGCATCGAGCCAGACGCCAGCGCCATACTGATAAATCACCTGACGCGCGCGGCGTTCGTCAGCGGGGGACGGTGACCCCGCCAGTGCATTGGCCGCCGCAAAGCTGGCAGCCATGTGATCCTGCGCCCGGTTTGACAGGCGCAAACGCTGTGCCAAGGCGCCAAAATCATCCGGGTACAATGCAACTAGAAAAGCGTGGGCGTTGGTCGCCTGCAAGGCAGTATCCAGCCGTCGGGCCAGATCAAGCCGGGCTGGCGTTGACCAGATGGCTGATAAAATGCCCGCGTCCGCCATGGTCTCGGCGGCCAGCAGGGCTCTCGGATGGGCGAGGATCTTCATCAGCTCGGCTGCGATTCGTTCCGCAGAGAGGGTCATCAGCCCCTCCACACTGGTCGTCACGGCTGCCAGCCCCGCCGCATCAAAGTCCGTTGCAAAGCGCGCCGAAAATCGGATAAACCGCAGGATGCGCAAATAATCTTCTGCAATGCGCGTTTTCGCATCGCCAATAAACGCGACCTTGCCATCACGCAAATCCTGGAACCCACCCTCATAATCGTGAATTTGCCCCGTGGGGGTCAGATAAAGCGCATTGATGGTAAAATCGCGCCGTGCCGCATCTTCGCGCCAATCATCCGTATAGGCAATGGTTGCGCGGCGCCCATCGGTTGTCACGTCGCGGCGCAGCGTCGTAATCTCCACGACGCTCTCTCCGCTCACCGCTGTCACAGTTCCATGATCAATCCCGGTGGGGATCGTTTTGACTGCTGCAGCCCGGAGTAGCGCCATTACTTTTTCTGGGACAAGGGGTGTTGCCACATCGATGTCTGTACTGAGCGGCACCGACTCGCGAGCGGTCCCGATAGTGGTTTTGGCCCACGCGGCGAGCAGACTGTCGCGCACACACCCGCCCACAAACCGCACCGAGCCGGGATACGCCGCCTCCAGCGGCGCAATAATGGCCGAGAGGCGAGGCGCATCCATCCACGCGAATGCGGGTTTTTCTTCAGCACTCAGGGGGCGCGCGTGATCTGTCATGGTTGGCACTCTCCGGCCCGTTTATCGGCCGTCAATGGCCCGAAAACGCTCTGCCAGCGATCGTAGGATACCGGCCGTCAGGCCCCAGATATTATATTCCTTATAGGGAACATAAAACATTCGATATGTTTTTTCCTTAAACATCTTTTCCGTATAGGAATGGTTTGTAATATCGGCCAGAAAGCTTAACGGCACCTCAAAGATCTCAGCCACTTCGCGGGGGCAAGCCTGCATCGTCGCGCTCTCACGCACCAGACCCACATAGGGGCTAACCCGGTAACCAAGACCGCCCACATGTTCGCCCAGATCACCGATTAGCGTGACGTCACCCGGGGCGATGCCAACTTCCTCATGGGTTTCGCGTAGCGCAGTAAAGGCATGGTCCGGATCATCCGCATGCACCCGGCCGCCGGGAAAGCTAACCTGACCGGCATGCGAGGGCATATCCGGCGAGCGTACCGTTAACAACACCGTGGGTTCAGCCCGCATGATAATAGGGATCAGGACGGCCGCGTCCTTGCGCGCTTTATAGCGGTCGGTGAAACTATCGTCGCTTGCCAGATGCGGGTTCAGTTCAAGAAACAGCGTCCGCGGATTTTTTAGCGCCGGCCCGGTAACAGCCCGGTGGAGCGTTGCGATCAGCGGATGGGCATCCACCAAAACGTCGTCTAGCGCCGTCGATATTGGCATCTGCTCTGTCATGGGGATGGCGCCCAGAGCGAGCGATCGAGCCCGTCATCAAAATCGAAAAAGTGCCCGGTCGACCAGAAGCCAAATCGCTCGGCACCGTTGACGGATTGGGGCGATGCGGTTTGCGCAAGTTCGTAATAAACAGGCCGCGCCAGCCGCCCCTCCAGATTGCGGCGCACGGTGACATAGGGCGCTCTATAATCGGTCATGGGGATATCGCGAAAGGTCAGCGGCGTATCTCCGGTGAGCGTGACCTCATCACCCATATTTGAGACCAGCGTCACTATTTGTTCGGTACCCGGATGGTCAATTGTCATGCCGATCATCACGAACGGCACATCCTCCACATGGATGCTGAGTTTTTCCACAGGTGTGACGAGATAATGGGTATCGCCCTCTTTTTTCAGGATCGTGGAAAATAATCGCACCAGACGGGGGCGGGAAATAGGGGTCCCCTCATGGACCCACACCCCGTCACGGCGGATCGTCAAGTCCAGGCGGCCGCAATAATCCGGCGTCCACTGATCAACGGGCGGCAGGCGGGCGGCGTCACCGTCGCCGTTCACATGGCCATCCAGTGTCTGCGCCAGATGCGCGGCATATCCGATCAAATCACTCATGAAAGTGAGTATAGGCATGATTGGCGCCGCACGCGAGGAGGCATGCTGTCTTACAAGCGCCCTGCCGCCCAAGCGGAACCTTTTAAGGTGAGCCCCTACCGAGAGGTGGTGACAGCTTCACAGGCAAGACAGCGCATATAGAGATGATTGGGGTCGTCAAATGTTTCCAAAAAGACATCCTGTTCCTCAATCGCCTGCATCAGTTTGCCGATTGCACTGCGCTTGTGGCGGTCAAGTGCCTGATGGGCACCCGTCGCGCGCACAATATTGGCAGACGCGCCGCTAAAGAGTTTTTCAAACGGTGTCCTGCGGTCTTCATACCGCACCACATCATAGTCGGTGAGATTGGCCCAGCTTGCCGCCGATTTGATCGCATCATCAAGATCGCCAAGCTTGTCCACCAGCTTGAGATCGCGCGCCGTATCACCGGACCAGATACGCCCCTGGCCAACACTGTCCACATAATCGCGAGTCAGATCGCGCCCCTCCACCACAATGTTCAGGAACCGCTCATAGCCATACTCGACACCCAGTTGCAGTGCATCGGCGGTTACCGGTGGCAGGGCACCAAGCCCGGTGGCCAGCAACGCTGATTGCGATGTGGTTCCCACACCATCAGTGTAGACACCAATTTCAGCAAGGGAATTCTCAAACGTTTCGAACGCGGCAAAAATCCCAATTGAACCGGTGATCGTTGTGGGTGCCGCCCAAATCTCGTCCGCCGGGGCAGCAATAAGATAACCGCCCGATGCCGCAAGGGAGCCCATGGAAACAACAACCGGTTTACCGGCGGCTTTCACTTCGAGGATCGCATCATGAATTTCTTCTGATGCGAAGGCTGACCCGCCAGGGCTATCCACGCGCAGGACAACCGCTTTGACGTCATCGTCCTTGCGCGCTTTCGTCAGATAATCCACGAGGGTTTTACTACCCACGGATTGGCCCGGTCGAGAGCGCCCCGGCATGATCACACCCGCCGCGGTAATGATCGCAATATCATTGGCCGACGCATCATTATCTTCGGGCGTCAGGGTCTTCAAATAATCGCGGAAGCCGACCCCCTTAAAGCCTTTATCATTACGGCCCTTCCCAAAAGTTTCGACCAGAAAGGCCCGCATCTTGGATGGTTTGAAGGTCTTGTCCACAAGCCCGGAACCGAGCGCAGCCGCCGCCGCATTGCCCTTATAGTCGGCCATCACCTCATTATAGGCGTCTGCATAGCGGTGCACCGCTTCGGGTTCGAGGCCACGGGTTGTGGCAATCTCTGCTTTATACTTGTCCCAGAACCCGTTGATCAGAACCGTGTTGGCTTCTTTGGCCGCTTGCGACATCTCATCACCGAGCCGGGGCTCCACCGCCGCCTTATAGGTTCCCACACGGAAGATATGGCTTGTTACCTTCAGCTTATCGAGTAGCGATTTATAGTAATTCTGGAAAATGCCATAGCCATAAAGGCCAACGGCGCCGCCATCATTCAGGTGGACTTCATCCGCATGGGACGCAATCAGATATTGGGTCTGCCCATAAAAATCGCCGATGGCGTAAACTTTTTTCTCGCTCTGTTTGAACGCTTCGATTTCATCAATAATCGTATAGGCCTTGCTGGTGCCGCCAATGGCCACACTATCGAGGTCGAGGATCATGGCTTTGATCCGGTCATCCTGTTTAGCCGCCCGGATCGTCCGCACCACATCATTCAGATCGATGGGTGAGGGTTCTTCAATACCGTAGGCCTCTTCGATAATCTCTTCGAATGGGTCATTTTCCGGTGCCTGTTCGACAATGACGCCCACGGGATTCAGAACAAAAGCTGTGCCGTCCTGAATCTGCACGCTCGCCTGATCATTATTCCCGGAGAATACGCCGCCAACACTGGTCAACACACCAATAACAGCCAGCAGGACAATTAGCCCGACGATCCCCTGTAGCAGGAGGAGGAAGCCGAGGACGAGCTTTCCAAAACCCTTGAT
Source organism: Pseudomonadota bacterium (assembly GCA_039819545.1). Classification (GTDB taxonomy): domain Bacteria; phylum Pseudomonadota; class Alphaproteobacteria; order Caulobacterales; family Parvularculaceae; genus CALLPQ01. The sequence continues at coordinate 63,522 of JBCBRS010000006.1, forward strand.
AAAGCCCCAAACGCTAAAATCCTGTCGACTGTCCTGTTCCATGCTCACCTGTCATACCCCTCGGCAAAAACGTCAGTCGCGATGACCGACAACACGCCCGTTGCGCCGCAACACCCTGGCGATAAAATTGGCCACCAGATCGGTCACCCTAACGCCAATTCACTAGCAAGATATCAAGAGTTAGGGACGGGTCGAGGAATTTCCCGGTCACAAACGTCAAAATGCCTTTTTTCTGCGGCAGGGTGTTTCCTTAATGCCTCGCCGCCATGATATGCAGTCGGTACGAGGACGCAGGACTATCCATGACAGCACCCGATATACTTTCCCAGTTTGATCAGCTCTCCGCACACCTTAATCGCGCGCGGGACACCCTGTCGCAGGTTATCTTTGGGCAAGATAAAGTGCTGACCTTGTCCATGGCAACGCTCGTTGCTGGCGGTCATGGCCTTCTCGTCGGGGCGCCCGGCGTGGCCAAGACGTTGCTGGTCAATACGGTTGCCCACACGCTGGGTCTGTCGGCAAAGCGGGTGCAGTTTACCCCTGACCTGATGCCCGGCGATATTCTGGGCTCCGAAGTTTTGGAAGAAGGCAGCGATGGCACGCGTGCGTTCCGCTTTATTGCGGGGCCAATCTTTTGCCAGTTGCTGATGGCCGATGAAATCAACCGCGCCAGCCCGCGCACGCAATCGGCTCTCTTGCAGGCGATGCAGGAGCGTTTTGTGACCGTGGCGGGGGAACGCCACGACCTGCCGCACCCGTTCCACGTGCTCGCCACCCAAAACCCCATTGAGCAGGAAGGCACCTATCCCTTACCTGAGGCCCAGCTTGATCGCTTTTTGATGCAGATCGACGTGCCCTTTCCCGATCTTGAGGCGGAGCGCCGGATGCTGGCCGAAACCACCGGCACAAATCAGACGCTGCCCGAACCGGCGCTCACCCCGGCGCAGCTTCAGGATGCCCAGCGCCTCGTGCGCGCCATGCCCATCGGCGCATCAATTGCGGAAATGATCCTGACCCTTGTTCGCGCGGCCCGCCCGGGTCCGGCGGCGAGTGACCGGGTCAATGCGCTGGTGGCCTGGGGCCCCGGCCCACGGGCCAGTCAGGCGCTGTCTTTATGTGTGCGAGCGCTCGCGCTCCTGGATGGGCGTCCGGCGCCGTCCCCCGATGATGTGCGGACCCTTGCCGGTCCCGTCCTCAAACACCGCATGGCCCTGACCTTCGCGGCCCGCGCAGAAAATGTCAGCGTCGACGGTTTTATCGAAGATTTATGCGACACCCATCTTTAGGCGACAGCGCGGCGCTGCGCCGTGATGCGGAGGCAAGCGCCAGTCGGTTCCCGGCCATCATGGTGGAGGCGGAGCGTATTGCCGCCACTTTGATGAGCGGCATCCACGGGCGCCGACAGGCGGGGCCCGGTGAAACCTTCTGGCAGCATCGCCCCTACGCCTTTGGTGACAGCATTACCCGAATAGACTGGCGTCAGTCGGCCCGCAGCGCCGATCGGCTTTATGTGCGCCAGAATGAATGGGAGGCCGCGGCCTCAGTCTGGCTCTGGCGAGACCCATCGCGGTCGATGATTTATCGCTCTACCGCTTCGGCGCCAGAAAAGCGCTATCGCGCCAATGTGCTCGCCATAGCGTTATCAATCCTGTTTGCGCAAGGGGGCGAACGGCTTGGTGTGCTGGCCGGCGACGACAGTGCCGTCTCGCGCGACCGCCATGGCGCAACGCGGTTGTTTCACGGTCGCCGCGCGCCGTCCAACGTGTTGGAGCATCTCGATCACCGCGAAACCGATGACACCCCGGCTTTGCCCTATAGCGCGCGCGTGCGCCCGGGCAACACGGTGGTGCTGTTCAGTGATTTTCTCATGGACCTTGATGGCGTGCGCGCTGGTGTCGACCGGCTGATGCGCACCGGTGCCCGCGGCGTCTTCTGTCAGGTAATTGACGCAGCAGAAGCAGAATTTCCCTTTCGGGGACGGAAGGAATTTCAGGATACGGAAACAACCGACACGTTGCTCTTTGGCAATGCGCAAAGCCTGCAATCGGCCTATCGCACAACCTTTGCGGAACACCAGCGCGCCCTTGGTGAGATCGCCGGGCAGGCCGGTTGGCCGCTGATCACACACCAGACCGATACGCCAGCCCATAGCGCAATGCTGGCGCTGATTAATGCGGTTACCCCGCAGCGGAGGGTGTAATGCCCGCACTCGGCCCGCTTAGCTTTCTTTCGCCTTTGCTGCTCCTGGGGTTACTGGCATTGCCGCTACTCTGGTTGCTCTTGCGCACCACACCGCCGCAGCCGGACCGGGTGCGGTTTCCCGCCTTTGTGATCCTTCGCCGCCTGACCCGGGTTGACGAAACGCCAGACAAAACGCCCTGGTGGCTGATTGCCTTGCGACTGCTGCTGGCTGCCTTTGTGATTGTCGGCCTTGCCGGGCCCATTCTCAACGCGCCGCCCATTGAAGAGAACACCGGCCCGCTGGTTCTTGTTGTCGATGATAGTTTTGCCGCCGCCCCCGCGTGGGCACAACGCGAGGCCGTCATTGAACAGGCCGCGGCCCAGAACCGGCAAACCGGACGGCCAATCTTTATCATGACCACAGCACCCGGTCTCGTCCCCGCCGCCGAACGCGTGCGCGGGCCACTGGATCAACCGGCCCTCAAGGCGCTGGCGGGGCAACTTTCACCCTCCCCCTTTCGAGCCAATCGGGAGACCATCGGTACCCTGATCAATACACTGGATGCAATGCCAGCGTTTCAGAACGCCGCTGGCGCGCCAACCTTCTGGTGGCTCGCCGACGGGCTTGCAAGTCCGCAAGGACCTGGCACCGATGATCAGTTTATCAGCGCCTTGCGCGCACGCGGCGCCCTGACCATCTACAATGATCCGCAAACGGCACTCCTCGCCGTTGCGCCGGACATCAGCCCCGCAGCGGATGCGCCGAGACAGGGCCTATCCAGCCTCACCTATCGGATCCACCGGCGTAGCTTGAGGGGTCGTCTCACCCCCACGCTCGTTGCAACAGCGCGCGACGGCCGCGAATTGAGCCGCACACCGGTGACCCTTGGCGAGGGTGAAAAATCCGTCTCTGTGGAGATCAGTCTGCCCCTTGCCCTCCAGAACGATCTGGCGAGTGTGCGTCTTGATGGTGCGCGAACCGCCTCAGCGGTGTGGCTTGCCGATGCCCGCGATCGCCGTGCCCTGATCGGTTTGAATGCCAGCAGCCGGGAGCAAAGCGCCGCGCTATTAAGCGGTAACCACTATATCCGTCAGGCCATGGCGCCGTTCGCGGCCTTTCAGACCGGCGATATTCTAAGCCTGATTGAGGCGCAGGTTTCCGCCATCGTGCTTGATGATCTTGGCCGTCTGCGTGCGGAGGAAGAAAAAGCACTCACCGCGTGGGTTGATGCGGGCGGTGTCTTGATCCGCTTTGCAGGGCCACGTCTTGCCGATGCAGCGCTCGATGGGCGACCGGCTTTGTTGCCGGTGCAACTGCGCCGCGGCGAGCGCGCGCTTGGCGGCACGCTGACCTGGGGCACGCCGCAACCGCTTGGCCCCTTCACCAGTACCGGCCCGTTTGAAGGCCTTGAGCCCCCTGATGATGTGGTGGTCCGCCAGCAAATTCTGGCCGAGCCCGGCGGTGAGGCGAGCGCACGCACCTGGGCCAGCCTGATCGACGGCACCCCGCTCGTCACCGGGTCGGCGCAAGGCCAGGGGGTGATTGTGCTGTTTCATATCACTGCGACGCCGCTTTGGTCCGACCTGCCCCTTGCGGAGATTTTTATCCAGATGCTGAAGAAACTCACCTTCCTGTCGGCACTCAGCCCCGATAGCCTTGACGACCAGCTGAACACGAGCGAGGCCGTGCGGTATCCACCCCTGCGACTATTAGACGGGTACGGACAATTCACACCGGCGAGTGGTTCAGTCAGCGCCCTGACCATCACCGCGCCTGAGGATACAACCATCAACGCCAACGCCGGTATTTTTACGCCTACACCGCAAACACCGCCTGGCCTTTATGGCAGTGCGGAGGCACCGCTGGCCATTAATACACTGCAGCCAGAGGAAGATTTAGCGCCCTTATGGGTCCCGGCGGATGTGACCCGTCCCTATGCGGAAAACCCGCCGCATTCTCTTGCGCCATACGTCTTTGTTCTGGCGCTCATCGCTTTGTTACTGGACCTTCTCGCAACCTTGTTCCTGAAGGGTACGCTTTTCAATCGCTCGGCAGGCACCCGGTCCTCGGACGGCGTCGCTGCAAGCCTCGTAGCCCTTGTCCTTACCGGAAGCTTGAGCCTTGCGCTGGTGATCGTTACCCCACCGGCAGCAGCCCAACAGCCAGCAACGCGCGGAGCGACCGACAAGGCCCGTCCCCTTGATCTGCCCATCGATCCGCGTACGGCGGAGGCGACACTGACGACCCGTTTTGCCTATGTGCGCACGGGCAATAGCACCACCGATCGGCTGGCCGAAGCAGGATTGCGGGCCCTCAGTCAGGAGCTGTCCCGGCGCACAACCGTATCCCCGGCGCTACCCGTGGGTATTGATCTGTCTCAGGATGATTTTTCGGTATATCCGGTTCTTTACTGGCCCGTTGAGCCCGGTATGGAGACAGTCAGCGACGCAACCCTCGCCAGTGTCGAAAATTTCATGCGTCTTGGCGGCCTGATCATTTTTGATACCCGCGATGAGGACGCCGCCGTGGCGGGCATTGAGACACCGGCGGCGGCAACCCTGCGCCAGATCCTGACGCGTATTGATGTGCCGCCCCTGACGCCCCTGCCCCGTGACCATGTGCTCACCCGGTCCTATTATCTGCTACCAGACCTGCGCGGACGCTCAGCGGAGAACCCGGTCTGGGTCGCCGCTGGCTCGGCCATCAATGATGGGGTCACCCCGCTGATCATTGGTGGGCGCGACTGGATTGGTGCCTGGGCACGCGATAGCCGTGGCCAGCCCTTGCGCCCGGTGGCGCCCGGTCAGCGATACTCTGGCCCACGCGCGCGGGAAATGGCCTTCCGTGCGGGGATCAATATGATGATGGTTGCCTTTACCGGGAATTATAAAACCGATCAGGTGCATACGGATATTCTCCTGCGCCGACTGGGGGAATAGCACCGACCATGGCTCAGACGCTGATCTTTGATCCTTTTATTCCGCCCGGTGCGCTGTTCATTCTGGGGGCTGCGGCCCTTACCCTTGGTCTTTTTTATTGCTGGCGGCAGGGGATAAGCGGGCTCTTGCGTCTCGGCGCCCTTGGCGGGTTGATCGCGCTCCTTGCCAATCCGCAACTCCAGACCGAAGACCGCACACCGCTTGATGATATTGTCCTTGTGATGAGCGATATCTCGGCCAGCCAAGGTCTTGATGGGCGCGATAGCTTGACCGCGCGCGTGCGGGAACGACTGGCAGCCGCCCTTGGCCAAACCGGTAATGTGCGCGTGCAGACCGTTGACCTCAGCGGCACGCAGGAAACCCGTCTTGCCGAGCAATTGGGCAATGCGCTTGCCGATATTCCGCGGGCTCAGCTTAGCGCCGTGTTCCTCCTCACCGATGGTCAGATGGCGGACCTTCAGCGGCGCGATGATGGCACCGTGGTGGGCGGTGAGGCCATCACACGGCTATTGCCCGGCAATGTTCCTTTACATGTCCTCCTGACCGGGCGGACAGACGAGGTTGATCGCAAGATCATCCTGAAGAATGCCCCGCGTTACGGGATTGTGCGCGAGAGTGTGCGTGTTTCGTTCCGGGTTGAAGATCAGGGCCCTGACGGGACAACCCGAAATTCCCGGCAAGAGGTTGCAGTGACCCTGCGGCTCGATGGTGAAACGATCGTCCAGCAAAATGTGCCCGTGGGTCAGGATGTGGGCTTTGATGTCCCCCTCGACCGGCCCGGCGATGTAATAATCGAACTTTCTGCTGCTGACCTTGAGGGAGAACTGACCACACGGAATAATATTGAGGTTCTACCCATCACGGCGGTGCGTGATCGCCTGCGGGTCCTGCTCATCTCGGGCGAGCCAAACCCGGGCGAGCGGGTCTGGCGGAACCTGCTTAAATCAGACCCGTCCATCGATGTGGTGCATTTTACGATTTTGCGCACGGCCGAAAAACTTGACGCCGCACCGCCGAGCGAACTTGCCCTGATCCCGTTTCCCACCGATCGGCTCTTTATCGAAAAACTCAAAGAATTCGATCTTGTTATTTTTGATCGGTACACGTGGCGAAATGTTCTGAAGTCCTATCACTTCGATAATATCGCCCGCTTTGTGGAGGAAGGCGGCGCCATGCTGGTGGCCTCAGGTCCTGAATATAATGGCGTCCTTAGCCTCGCGCGGCGGCGGACGATTTCCTACCTCCTGCCGAGCCTGCCGCTTGATGGAACCGTGGAAGAACCATTTCGCCCGGTGGTGACCGAGGCGGGCGAGCGCCACCCCGTGACCGCCGATTTGCCGGACCGGGGCTATTGGGGACGGTGGCTGCGCGCTATCCCCACGCGTCCACGCTCCGGCACAACGCTGATCAGCGGGCCCGATGACGTGCCCATCCTAATCCTTGACCGCATTGGCGAGGGCCGAGTTGCCATGATCCAGTCTGATCATATCTGGCTATGGGCGCGCGGGTTTGATGGTGGTGGTCCGCATGCAGAATTATTACGCCGAACCGCCCACTGGCTGATGAAAGAGCCGCAGCTCGAAGAGGAAAACCTGTTGCTCACCAGCACTGACGCAACGCTACGCATCGTGCGCCAGACCATGGCAAAAACCCCGGCGCCGGTGAGCCTGACCACGCCGGCCGGCGAGACCCAAACGGTGACCCTTGCTCCCACGGGCACTGGCCAATTCGAGGCCGTGCTGACCGACATGGTGCCGGGTCTTTACCGGGCGCAGGCCGATGATCTTTTTGCCATCGGCGCCGTGGGGCTCGCCGCGGCGCCGGAGTTTGCGGATGTGGTCAGCGACCGGCGCAAGCTTGCCCCCGTGGCGGCTCAAACCGGCGGCGGGCTCTATAATGCGCGGCGAGAAACCGATGCACCGCGCGTGCCAACTATCCGCCGTCTCCAACAAAAGGCAGCAACAGGTGTCTCGGCGCTCACTACTGGAACCGCTGAGGGCAGCCTCCCCGGCCGGTCAAGACCGGTCTCGCGGTCCGCCTCTGGACCGGGCTGGGCAGGGATTTTGTCGAACAAGGCAAGCGACGTACGTGGCCGCCGGTCCGGCCCGCTGATCCCGCCTTTTGCCTGGCTCGGCCTTATCGGTTTATGCCTGATCCTTGCCTGGGCGTTGGAAAGCCGTTCGCCCACGGAGCAATCGTAAATCTGCGTTGAGGCGAACCGTACCGTACCGTAACGGGGTTGCATTTGATGAAAAATTGCGCCCGCAAAAACCGCCCCTGTTAACCAATTGCATTAACGTCGATGCAAATCTCCTACCTTAAAAATACCCATTCAAGACCCTGTGCGGAGACAAATATGGTTTTTCCGAAGCGAAAACCTTCCCCCAAAAAAGCCAGCGCACTAGCGCGCGCCAAATCTGAAGAAAAGCGCGGCTCTTTTTTCAAGCGCAAGACCGTTGAGGAGCCTGTGGTGGCGCCGGAAACGCTGGCCGTGGGTCTAAGCCGCGCCCTGCGTACCGCCAATATGCCCCGCAAGGCCCAAGAAGACGCCGTGCAGGATACAGAGAAAGTCCGCAACGCGCTGGTCGTCATTGAGGCCATTCTCTACGCTATGGATCAGGCCCGCGAGATTATTACGCACTGCACAGAGATTATCGATTCCGCGAACCTCACCGATGATCTGGGCGGGCGCGCCATGCTAGCGGAAAAATATGATGAGCTGCGCCTGTCCATCGATAAGCTGGCCGAAGCCGATGACGATCTGGTCACCGATTTGACCAGCAGGCCCGGCGCGACGCTTGATCTGGAGCTCACCGGTCGGGCGCGCTATTCCATTGCCGGCTTTTGTCTTGGTACAGACGACCATGCCCTGAACCTGCCGCCGCCCCTCACCGCGTTTGCCGACGATGACGAGATTGAACACACGCATCTTGCCCTCGACCACGCCGCAAGCCGCGTGACCCGCGCCACGGCCTCCTATTGCCGTGATGCAAAATTCCTGATGGCCTGTATCGGCGATCTCAACAGGAAGCTCGCCAGTTTCGGGATCGATACCCTCGCACCGATCGCCCAAACGCAGCAAACAGCCGCCGAATAGGCCTCGCCCTCTCTTGAGTCGTGTGATCACCACAACTTGATTTGCCCTTTGTGTCAGATCGGGATAGCTTTTCTCAAGCTGTTAAGGAGGGTTTCATGGTGTTTCTTGATCGTGGTCAGCGTCTGTTTGCGCGTACAGTGCTGATGGCAGGGTTTTTTCTTGCGCTCGCGCTGGCCCCCGCAGCGCAAGCGCAGCGTTTCGATTCCATTGAGGAAAGCGGCGCGAAAACCAAACCCTTCGCCGATTATGACGCGGTTTATGTGGCCCCCGTTGAAATCATGATCCCGGAAGGGCGGCGCCGCCTTATCCGCTCGCGCGGAAATGAAGATCGCGGCGTTTCGCAGCGTGATCAGGCGTTCAAAGCCGATGATTTTTATCAGGACCTCGTCTTACGCCTCCAGCGTGACTTCGAGATTGTGGATGCGGCGGGCCCAGGCGTCCTCACCGTGGCGGCCACGGTGACAGAACTTCAGTCCTCCCGCCCCACGCAGGAAGATCTGGGCCGGGCCGTAGGGCTCAGCCCCAATAGTCTGTATGCGGGCAGCGCCGCCGCGACAATCATCATATCGGAGAATGACACGATTCTAGCCACGCTGTCGGATCGATATAGCGGTAATCTAAATGACGGCTTTCCGCGCGTAGGCATCTGGTCAGATGTAGACCGCGCCTTCTCCCGCTGGGCCCGCAACCTCAATCGCTATCTGACCCGCAATTAACGCGTTGGACCTGTTGTCCCGGGCAAGCGCAGCGCAAACTCGGGAAATATTGCTACATTCTCCGTACCCCAATTACGAGACCCCGGATCAAGTCCGGGGATACGATCCATGTGTCTAAGCTTTAAACCGCATTCCCGGGCAAGCAAAGCGCAGACCCAGGATCTGTTGGCATATTCTCCGTACCCCAATTGAAAGACCCCGGATCAAGTCCGGGGATACGGTATATGTGTCTAAGCTTGATGCCGTATTCCCGGGCAAGCGTAGCGCAGACCCGGGACCTGCTGCCACATCCTCCGTACCCCAATTGCGAGACCCCGGATCAAGTCCGTGGATACGGTATATGTGTCTAAGCTTTACACCGTATTCCCGGGCAAGCGCAGCGCAGACCCGGGAACTGCTTCCACATTCTCCGTAACCAAATTACCAGACCCCAGATCAAGTCCGGGGATACTGATATTTTTACGGGGATAGTTATCCCCGCCCGCCTCATCGCGGCTATGCTGCCGCCCATGAAAAACTCAAGCCCCCTCTTTGACATAGACGATAGCCTCGAAGCCATCTTGCGCTTTGCGGATCATTGCATGGACCTCAGCGAAACCTTGCATCGCCGGATCATGCGGCTTGATTTTCTAAAGAACGATCTTGGCTTTGTTCTCTCACTGGCCTTTATGCGGCTGTTTGTGATTTCCAGCCGGCTCCTCGATTATGCGAGCCACCCTGTGCCCTATCGTCCGCGTGCGCAACGTGCCTCACGGGCGGGAGAATATCGCAATTGCGAGCGGTCGCTCGCCGCACGGCTTGATGATCCGTTTGGTATTCTGGCCCAAGTCAATATGCTGGCTGTAAAGGGACGGCATATGATCCGCCGCGATCAGGCTGCGCGGTTTGGTCCGCAAAAAACCGTATTCCCGGGCAAGCGCAGCGCTGGCCCGGGATCTGTGCATATATCCTCCGTACCTAAATTACCAGACCCCGGATCAAGTCCGGGGATACGGGGAGGGGTTGCCAAGTCAGGAGCCGTGGCTACGGAATGCGTCTCGAGGGTAAAGGCCGTATTCCCGGGCAAGCAAAGCGCAGACCCGGGAACTGTTGATGCATTCTCCGTACCCCAATTACCAGACCCCGGATCAAGTCCGGGGATACGCAGAGGGGTTGCCAAAGTCAGGCTTGGGGATACGGCGTATCCTTCCAAATTAGGGTCAGTATTTCAGGGCGCAGCCCCCGACCCTGTTTGTGCAGCCCGCACGCCAACCGGCTCTAAATCGCCAGCAGACAACTCTCCCCATTTGACGGGCGGGCAATCTCCACCTCGGTGAGGCCGGGCAGGCGGGGGGTTAGGGCATCGGCGACCCACTGGCAGATATTCTCCAGCGTCGGCACAGCCAGGCCCTCAATTTCATTGAGGAAATGATGATCAAGCTGCGCGCGCACCGTGCCTAGCGCCGCCGTGACCTCTTCAAAATCCTGAACCCAGCCGGTCTCACCGTCTGGCTCGCCATCAATGGTGATGGTTAGCGTAAAAGAATGGCCGTGGATACGCTTGTAGCGATGATCCTTCGGACCGCCCGGCAAGGCATCAGGCAAATAATGTGCCGCATCAAATGTCACGGATTTCCTGATCCGCATGACCAACTCCTCAGCGCAGGTATGGCGCGTCAAATCCACCTTGCGATTACAAAGCGCGGGTTGTGACCGAAAGCTCTTTCAATTGCAAGACGGGCCGCCGGCGCCTCAGCCGCTCATTCGATACCCAACACTTTGTGGGTCTGCACGCTCAACCGCCATTGCGGATGGGCCCGGCAATAGTCGATACAGGCTTGCGTATTGGCTGCGGTGTCAGGCCCGTCCAGGGGCTGGAGGAAAAAGTGCTCAAAATCCAGACCAGCAAATTTATCCGGTTGGGCAAGCGGCTGCGGGTAAACAAGTTTTAATTCGTGTCCAGAGGTTTGAATTACCGGCGTATCGGCCTTTGGGCTAACGCAAATCCAGTCGAGACCGGTGGGCAAGGGCTTTGTGCCATTGGTCTCAATCCCCACCTCAAACCCCGCCCCATGAAGCGTCGTCACCAGATCATCATCCAGTTGCAGTGCAGGTTCACCGCCCGTGCATACCACATAGGGCGTACCCTGACCACTTGCCACCGCGCGCCACAAACCCTCAATATGCGCAATCAACGCCTCGCGGGCGAACCGCCCGCCGCCGGGCCCGTCGGTCCCCACAAAATCGGTATCGCAAAAACTGCAGACGGCGCCAGCGCGATCCCGCTCCAGACCGGACCACAGATTGCACCCGGCAAAGCGCAGGAAGACCGCCGCCCGGCCGGTTTGCGCGCCCTCCCCCTGGAGCGTGTAATAGGCCTCTTTCACCGCATAGGTTTTCATGAGTGCCCTCGCTCTGCCACAAACGCCTCCCACCCGGCACGCCGCAATGCGCAAGCCGGGCAGGTGCCACAGCCATAGCCCCACGCATGCAACGCATCACGCACGCCGAGGTAACAAGTATGGGTTTCCACGCGGATCATCTCCACCACCGGTTCACCGCCAAGGTCCGCTGCCAGCTGCCAGCTTTGCGCCTTGGTCAAATCCATGAGCGGGGTGGCCAGCGTGATGTCCATGGCCATACCGGCGCGGATCGCCTCCATCTGATAATCCAGCGTTGCTTGCCGACAATCGGGGTACCCGGAGTAATCGGTTTGGCACATGCCGCCCACCAACACATCCGCCCCCCGGCGATGGGCAAGCGCGGCGGCCATCACCAGAAACATCAGGTTGCGCCCGGGCACAAACGTGTTGGGCAGGCCATTATCCTGCATGGCAATGGCCCGGTCACGCGTCATGGCCGTGTCACCAATGGCGCCAAGCGCGGCAAGATCAATCAGATGATCGTCCCCCAGGACGTCCCCCGCCTCGTCACGGGCACCGAACCAGGCGCGTACCGATTGGCGCGCGGTCAGCTCCACATCATGGCGCTGGCCATAATCAAAGCCCACCGTCTCCACGCGGCCATAGCGCGCCAATGCCCAGGCCAGACAGATGGCGGAGTCCTGACCACCGGAAAGAAGCACAAGGGCAGAGGATGTGTTCGCATTCATAGGGGCGGTTCTAGCCTTCCCCGCGCGGCGGTTCAAAGGGGGCAAAGCGCGCGCCGCACCGCCAGCCTCTGCCGCCAATCGAACGGACCCCTTGTTGCCTCACAATTGCCCTCCTCGCGACGTGAAGTACAAGCAATAAACGGCGGAGGAGCCCCTCATGACCTTGATTAGAAACACGGTCCTGATTTACCTGATCGGCTTTGCGGCGATCTTTGGTTTGCGTTTCTGGCTGGGCACGAGCGTGCCGACGCCTGCGCCGGCGGCAATCATTGGCGGCTTCGCCCCGCAGGATTTTTCCAGCGGCAAACGCAATATTATCTCTGGACGGTACAAATCCGCCACCGCCAGCAGCGGCGCCGTGGCCGTTGACCAAAAGTTTGAGCAGATCGCCAATATGGCCGCCGCCTCCACCCAGTTTGCGGAAGATGAAGCGCGCATCCGCACCGCTGTCGATGGGTATGAAGGTCTGATCCAGTTTGAACAACGCGCGGGCCTTGCCGGGCGCCGCACCTTGCAGCTGGCCATCGGGATCGCGCCGGAGGGCTTTGACGCCCTCGTCAGCGACCTGCGCGGCGTTGGCACGCTCACCCGTTTCCAGATTGATAAGACCGACAAGACCAATGAATATCGCGACCTACAGGCCAAGAAAGTCAGCCTGGAAAAATCCCGCGATAGCCTCCTGGCCCTGAAGGCACGCGAGGGCAAGATCAACGAGATGATCAACCTCGAAAACCAGATCCTTAATCTCGAACAGCAAATCCAGAATCTCGGCGTCAGCCTCGGCGACTTCGATACGGAGAATGAATTTTCCACGGTGAAACTCTCCCTCCTCGAAGCGCGCAAAGCCGCCGCCAGCAAACCCCTCAGCACCAAGATCTTCAACGCGGCCCTCTGGACTCTAAAATGGTACACCGTCCTGTGGATAAGCCTCGCCGCCGCGCTCGTGGGGGTATTCGTATTTTTGAAGCTGCTCGGCCTGATGGTGAGCGCCGCGCGGAAGCTGGAGGGGTAGGCGATTTCGAACACAATACCGGGCTCCTTCTTTCTTCTCCCGTTCACGGGGAAAGTGCACCGCACCGGCGATAGCGGCCCTGATTAGGCCTAGTCGCCCCGGCCTGACTGGGCTAAGCACGAACGCGTCAATCACACTAGATATAGCATCCATCACCGCCATGACCGACCTCGAGACCTTAGAAACCGACCTCACTGCGCAGATCACCGGCGCCGATACCGAAGGCGCGCTGGACGCTATCCGCGTGGGCGCGCTTGGTAAAAAAGGCACCATCTCGGAGATGATGAAGACCCTCGGCAAGGTCCCGCCGGAGGAGCGCAAGACGCTTGGCCCGGCGCTGAATGGGCTGAAGACACGGGTTGCTGCTGCGATTGAGGTGAAGAAAAATGCGCTGGAGGAGGCCGCGCTCGACGCGCGGCTTGCCACCGAGAAGGTTGATGTCACCCTGCCTGTGGCGCCGGCCCGCCCGGGCAAACTGCACCCCGTCACACAAGTGATGGAGGAGATGACGGCGATCTTTTCTGCGATGGGATTCGACGTGGCCGAGGGGCCGGACATCGAAGATGACTTTCATAACTTCACGGCCCTGAACTTCCCCCCGGATCACCCGGCCCGCGAGATGCATGACACGTTCTTTCTGGAACCCGGCGAGGAGGGCGGCGAACGAAAAGTTTTGCGCACCCATACCTCCCCGGTACAAATCCGTACCATGATGAGCCAGAAGCCACCGATCCGGATTATCATCCCCGGACGGACTTTTCGGTGTGACTCAGACCAGACGCACACACCCATGTTCCACCAGGTCGAGGGGCTTGTCATCGACCGCGAGGCGCATATGGGCCACCTGAAAGGTACGCTGGAGGCGTTCGTCAAGGCGTTCTTTGAGGTCGATAATGTAGAGACCCGCTTCCGCCCGCATTTCTTTCCGTTCACGGAACCTTCCGCTGAGATGGATGTGAAATATGAAAGAGTGGGCAATGAAGTGCGCATCGGTCAGGGCGAACAATGGATGGAGATTTTAGGCTGCGGCATGGTCCACCCGAATGTGCTGCGCAATTGCGGTCTGGACCCGGACGAATATCAGGGCTTCGCCTGGGGCATGGGCGTCGACCGCCTCGCCATGCTGAAATACGGCATTCCCGACCTGCGCGACTTCTTCGCCGCCGACTTCCGCTGGCTGGAGCATTACGGCTTTGACGCCTATGATGCGCCCAATCTGGCGACGGGGTTGAGCCGTTAGTTTGGGCGGTAAGGTGCAGATAGATAACGAGCGTGAGTCCGCTGCGCGCGCCTTTTACTTGCGCCGGGCCGATAGCTATCACTCGGCCTTATTTGTCATCGGCATCTTGCTGGTGGTGCAGGTGACGGCATTCGCTAATCTTGTGGGCGGCGGCGGCTTGGTTTGTCAGACACAGACCCTGCCCGCGCGCTTGGCTGTCTTTGCGAGCTTATTTTTGTTTTTGGCGGTCTATCACCTGGCCATTGTCTGGACGGCGCGGATGGAGGCCCATTGGCGCGCGCTTGCGAGGGTGGACGACGGCGCGCTGACCAAGCGGCTGGCGTTCGCAATTATGGCAATCAACGGCGGAACCGCCGCGATGGCCATGGGTTTGTTCGGCGCGGGAATAGGGTTGCAGGTTTGTTGAGACCGAAGGGAAGGAAGTGGCTTTGGAGGGTATTTCCGGCTTTGTGCGATGGTTCATAGACGTCAACCGGATTTATCGATCAAATTTCGTCTCTTTTGATCGACAACTTGGCTAGTCCTCGCTAAACAGGGGCCAAGTTCCCTCAATAGCGTCCCCAAGGGCACCCTCAGGGGCTCCGATCCAAATAGGAAATACTGGATTCTGAATGCACGAAGCCCTGCAAAACTATAGCCACGACGGCGTGGTGGACTATCATTATGGCGCATTTCCACCTCGCGATATTGATACGGCTCACCTATTTCGTGTTTTTGGGCAGGCCTCATCAGCCCTCGCTCGGTATGATCAGGTCCTTAAGATCCTGCCCAACGCCGAAATTCTGCTCGCTCCGCTGCGCAATCAGGAGGCTGTTATTTCCTCGCGGATTGAAGGCACCGTGAGCACCGTGGATGAGATCCTCAGGATTGAAGCCGATATCGCCATTGGTGAAGAAACCTCACACTTTCGCCACGATGTTTACGAAACCCTACTTTACCAGCGGGCGCTCAAAGCGGGACAAAAAGCGATTGAGGGCGGCCAGCCTGTTTCCGACTGGCTGATCAGATCATTGCATCACGAACTCCTCAATTTTGGTCGGGGTGCCCACAAATCACCCGGACAGTACAAAACCGAACAGAACTATCTTGTGGACCCGATTAAAAAAAGGATCCTCTTTACACCAATAAAACCAGAACGCTTGCGCGACGGGCTTGATCAACTCTTCCTATTTTCAGCCAACGATGCGCATGCGCCCCTATTGCGTTCGGCTATTGCTCACGTCGAATTTGAGGCTCTTCATCCGTTTGAAGACGGCAACGGCCGCGTGGGAAGGATGCTAATTACGCTGGGATTATGGAAAGACAACTTGATCTCAAAACCTTATTTTTATATCAGTCGTTTTTTTGAAAACAATAAAGACGAATATATTGATCGTATGCGAATGGTTTCTGAGAAAAATGACTGGACACAGTGGTGTGAGTTTTTTCTGACCGGTGTAGAAACTCAAGCTATCAGTAATCTCGATCTCGCTGAAAAAATTCAGGATTTGTATCAGCAAACACAGATAGTGTTTTCCGAAGCGCTTGCATCAAAATGGAGTTTTCAGGCGCTTGATTTTATTTATGCCCATCCGATATTTCGAACGACGCAATTGGTACGCGACACGGATGTGGCACCCGCGACCGCGCGACGATTTATCAATATACTCCTTGAGAAACAGCAGCTTGTTTGCTTGGTACCCCCCTCGGGCCGCCGGGCTGGCCTGTATGGGTTTGAACCCTTATTGAAACTTGTACGCGTCTGAACTGGTAAGGTACCCGATTATGAAATTCACCCTCTCCTGGCTGAAACGCCATCTTGATACCACCGCCACACTTGATGAAATTGTCGACACCATGGTCGAGGTTGGCTTGGAGGTAGAGAGCGTTGATAATCCCGCCGATCGGCTCGCCGCCTTTTCCATTGGTGAGGTGCTGACCGCCGAAAAGCATCCCGATGCGGACAAGTTGAAGGTGTGTACCGTTGCCACCAAGGATGGCGAGAAGCAGATCGTCTGCGGTGCGCCTAATGCGCGGGCCGGGATCAAGGTCGCCTATGCGCCCGTCGGGGCCTATGTGCCCGGTATTGATGTGACCTTGTCAAAGGCGAAAATTCGCGGTGTCGAAAGCTTTGGCATGATGTGCTCCGTACGCGAATTGGAGATGGGCGACGACCATGATGGCATCATAGAGGCCCCCGCCTATGCGGCGGTAGGTGCCCCAGTGGCTGAGGTCATGGGCGTCAATGACCCCGTTATCGATTTCGAAGTGACGCCCAACCGTCCTGATACAAACGGCGTGAATGGCGTCGCCCGCGATCTTGCCGCCGCCGGGTTAGGCACACTGATCACACCAACACCCGAACCTGTGGCGGGGGTGTTCGATAGCCCGGTTTCAGTTGACCTTCAGTTTACCGAAGATACGGCTGATGCCTGTCCGGTTTTTGTGGGTCGGTATATTCGCGGGGTCAAGAATAGCCCCTCGCCAAAATGGCTGCAGGATCAGTTGCGTGCCGTGGGCTTGCGCCCCATCAATGCGCTGGTGGATATGACGAACTTCATCTCGCTCGACCGTGCCCGGCCCCTGCACGTGTTTGATGCGGACAAGCTATCGGGTACGGTGCATGCGCGCCTCGGCAAGACGGGGGAGAAATTTCTCGCTCTCGACGGCAAGGACTATACCATTGACGAGACCATGACCGTGATCGCCGATGAAAGCGGGGCCTTAGGGCTCGGCGGTATTATGGGCGGTGAAGATACCGGGTGTACAGACGAAACTACGAATGTCTTTATTGAGTGCGCCTATTTTGACCCGCTGCGTACCGCAAAGACTGGCCGCAAAACGGGCATCAATTCCGATGCGCGTTACCGTTTTGAGCGCGGCGTTGACCCCGGCTACATTGAGCCGGGTATGGAGCAGGCAACACGTATGGTGCTTGATCTTTGCGGCGGGGAGGCAAGTACACCGGTTGTATCGGGTAGTATTCCGGTTACGGAGAAAATCGTCGATTTCCCCCCGGCAGAGGTTTTGCGCCTTACCGGTGTTAAGGTGTCCGAAGACCGGATGATGACAATCCTGACGGCGCTTGGCTTTGCCGTTGAAGATACAAGTTCAGCCTGGCGTATCACCGCGCCGAGCTGGCGCCCCGATATTGAGGGCAAGGCCGATATTGTGGAGGAAATTATCCGCATTGTGGGCTTTGAGGCGTTGCCCACGACGACCCTGCCCATCCACAATGCGGTGGAAATGCCCAAGATCACGGCGGCCCAGAACCGCCGCCGGCTTGCGCGACGGGCGCTCGCGGCGCGCGGTCTCGATGAGGCGGTCACCTGGTCGTTTACCGAAGAAAGTCAGGCGGCCTTGTTCTCAAAGGGCGCAGACTGGCTTGCGGCACAGGGCTTGAAGCTTGCCAATCCGATTTCGGCCGATCTTGGCGTCATGCGCCCCTCAATTCTGCCGAACCTGCTGGCGGCGATGGCGCGGAATAAGGATCGCGGTGTCTTCGTGGGCGCGGGCGCGGCGCCGGGTCTGTTTGAGGTTGCGCCGATCTATTTCGGTGATGCCCCGGACGGCCAGATGGTGGTGGCAACGGGCGTACGCTTACCCGTACCCACGCGTCACTGGTCAGGAGGCAGCGCGGGCGAGGCCAGCGCCCCCGATGTCTATACTGTAAAGGCCGATTGCCTCGCGGCCCTCGCTGCAGCGGGCGCGCCAGTGGCCAGTCTTCAAACCACAGCCGATGCGCCAAAATGGTTTCACCCCGGTCGTTCAGGCGTTTTGCGGCTTGGCCCGAAAACTATTCTGGCGGAGTTTGGCGAAATTCATCCGCGTGTCCTGAAAGCCATGGACATTGAAGGGCCAATCTATGGGTTTGAAATTGCCCTCGACCAGATCCCTGGCGGTAAAGCAAAAGCCACCAAAACGCGCCCGGCGCTGGCATTGTCTGACCTGTTACCGCTTACCCGCGATTTTGCGTTTATCCTTGATGAGGATGTGGCCGCCGAAACCCTGCTCAAAGCCGTGCGCGGTGCCGACAAAAAACTGATCGATGGTGTCACCCTATTCGATATCTATCAGGGCAAGGGCGTGCCCGACGGCAAAAAATCCCTCGCCATTGAGGTCAAGATTACGCCCCGGGATCAAACGCTGACCGATGAACAGATTGAGACCCTGTCCGCCAAGATCATCGCCCAGGTGGAAAAAGCAACGGGTGCGCTATTACGCGGGTAAGTGCTCTTCATGGGTAAGAAAGGCGGGGGCCGGAGAAACAGCGAAATGGCAAAGAAAAAAACGGTGTACGAACCATCCCTCACCCCCGGGTCGTACACCGTTATTCTTTTGCAGTGCGGCATCTAGCTCTCCCTCCAGATACTGCGCTCTCCCCCCACTGGCTGTCCCCCGGACAACCAATAAGGGGAAGCTAAGCGATTGCATCACCAACCGCCTTCCCCCAAAAGGGGGAGTGCACACGTTTTTGTGATTTTTTTACCGCCGACACGCCCATTGCGGCGCGCCATAACTGTTCGGTTCCAGAGATGGGACACAGCCCATGAGTATCTTTGTTAATGAGCGCCTGAGCCTTGATGATACGAGCTTTACCGAGCGGTTTATCCGCGCGTCGGGGCCCGGCGGGCAAAATGTGAATAAAGTGTCCACCGCTGTGCAGCTGCGTTTCCCGGTGGGCCCGTGTGCCGCGCTGTCACCGCCGGTCAAACAGAGGCTACGTCATCTCGCTGGTCGGCGTTTGACGGGAGACGATGAAATCCTGATCCAGGCTGACAATCACCGCACCCAGAAAGCCAACCGGGAGGCAGCACGCCGGCGGTTAGCACAGTTGATCCGCGAAGCGCTGGTACCGCCAGTCATCCGCAGACGGACAACACCAAGCCGCGGGGCACTTGCCCGCCGCGCGCATAGCAAAAAGCACCGCAGCGAGGCCAAGGCCATGCGCAAAAAACCAAACCCCATGGACGGTTGAGTGGAGCGCCGTGCCCACAACCGGTTCAGGGCTTTTCGCGTCCAGCAAGGCGGATCAGGCTGCGCAGATTGGGCGGCGAATCATTGAGCAGCCCCCGGCGGAAAATCCGCCCCATGATCCGTACAAAGAAAAAGGCAAAGACGAGCATCAAGATTGTCGCGCCGATAATCTCCCACAAGGGCGGGTCAGCCGCCGCCCGCAACATCACCGCATAGGGCGTGTAGATAGGGATCCAGGTCATGATCTTTGCGATCAGGCCGTTCGGGTCCTGAAAAACAAAGGCCATCAGCGGAAATGGCGCCATCACCACCAGCGTCACCGGGCCGATAAAGGTTTGCGCATCTTGTAGCGAGTTGGAGATGGCCCCAATCGCCAGATAGATCATCGCAAAAATCACATAACCACAGATAAAGTAGAATAGATAAACCCACACAAGCGGCGAGAAAATCAGGGCAGAAACGATTTCCCGCAGGACCACATTATCCGCCATGACCGTAAAGGCAGCGAGTGAGGCCACCAGAATGCCAATGGTGGGGATGGTCAGCCCCACCGCACCAATGCCCACCAGCTTACCGATCATCAGTTGACCGGCGGTGACCGACGACAAAAGCGACTCCACAATCTTGTTTGATCGTTCTTCAATTGTATTGGTGAGCAATAGGCTGCCCACAGAAAAGATGAGGATAAACAGGACATATGTCATAAGAGCTGGCAGCCCGGACTCCACCCGATCGCCCAGATCAAGGGCGGCCTCCTCCGCGGCTCTATCCGGGCGGTATTCATCGATAATGGCGCGGGCGTTAACGACGGCAGTAAAACCGTCATCGGATAATCCGGCGCCTAATGCGGCCTCGCGTTGAAGCGCCCGGGTCAAGGCCCGCTGGAGGAGCGCGCGCAATTCAACGTCCACAAGATTGGTTGACCAATATTGCGCCGTCACGCCGGGCGATGTTTCTGCCCCAAATCCGGCCGGCAGGACCAGCGCCGCAAACAGTGGCTCTGACCCAGCAGAACTGTTCGCCGCTGAGCCGTCCATGTAAGCGCGCAAGCGGGCAATAAAGCTGCCGGCGGTGGCATCACGCAAATCATTAGGCGTTGTCACCCGTTGAAAGCGGCGACGCGGCGCCGAAAAGGCGGGTGCCCCCTCAACCCGGTAGGGCGCGATGGCCCCATTGGCGGCGGGTGCCCCGCCCGCAGCAATATAGGCGTCGACACGGGCCTCAAGCGAAGAAAAATTCGTATCGGGATCAAAGGCAGGCGGCACCCTGCCGGTGAGGGGTTCGGCGGCGCTGAACCGGGCATATTCCAGCCAGGCGGTCACGGTGGTGCGCGCAGCCTCCCGGTTGAGGTAGGCATCAACTTGCTTTGTGTACCGATCCCCTGTCTCGATCACCACAAAAGGGCGAACCGGCACGGTGTTAGAGGCAACCTGAAAGAGCGAACCAACAACGACAAGCCCCACCGGCACGACAAGCAAGAGGAGCAAAAACCCGCGAGAAAACACATATTGGCGATATTCCCGCCAGGCAATCAGGAGAGCACTGCGCATTAGGCTGCCTCCCCGTTGTGCAGCGACGACTGGTGCGCAAGATCACTGTGTTGCCCGTCCCCAGCGATCTTAACGAAGATATCGTGGAGGGAGGTATTGGCTTGTTCAAACCGTTCGAGGCGCAATCCCATCTCAAACGCGGCGCGCAAAATGGTCTGAATGTCGGTATTGCGTTCAAGGATCACTTCATATTCGGGCGATCCGGTTTGATCACCCCTGGCCTCGCGCGGATCAATGGAAAGAACACCCGGCACCTGCCGCAAGGGATCAACGGGGTCAGCGGTGCGGATAATGAGACGCGGCGGGAACAGGTCGCGCGCCTCGGCTAAGGTGCCCTCAAACTGTTTTTGACCGCGCGCGAGAATGAGAAAACGGTCGCATAGACGCTCTGCATGCTCCATCACATGGGTGGAAAAAATGATCGTCCGGCCCTGATCGCGCAAGGATCGGATCAAGACTTCCAACGTGTGCTGATTGATAGGGTCGAGACCGGAAAAGGGCTCATCAAGGATCAACAGGTCCGGTTCATGGACGAGCGTTGCCAGCAACTGGACCTTCTGCGCCATCCCCTTGGACAAGGCCTCATTGCGCGAGCGGGCAAAAGGCGCAAGGCCAAACTCCTCCAGCAAGGCATGGGCCCGGCGGCGCGCCTCCCGCCCCGACAGGCCGCGCAATTGACCAAAATAGGCAATGGTCTCTGCGGCGCGCATTTTTCGATAGAGCCCGCGCTCTTCTGGCAGATACCCAATTCGTCGCCGCACGGGGATCGCCCCCTCGGCCCCCAGAATGGTCAGGCGCCCGCTGGTTGGTTGTATAATATCAAGCAGCATGCGCAGCGTTGTGGTCTTGCCGGCGCCATTGGGGCCCAGAAACCCGAAGATCTCGCGTTGATGAACGCTGAAGCTCAGATCATCGACAGCCCGGAAACCGCCGAACGATTTGCAAAGGCGATCAAGCGCAACAATTGGCGCCCCAGCACCGGTCTGGTGATCAGCGTCGCCCCCGTCCACAGGCGGCATTTCTATTGGGTGTGTCATGGGCGCAGCCTATCGCCAGCCTGTTAGGAAAACCCTAGCGTGTCGCACCAAGGGCAAAGAAAGCGGCAAAATTTGCGGCAGTACCGGCGCGTCTACCAGGTGCCGGTATTGTCCATACTTGCCCACGGCTCGCGCGGGGCAAGGGCGTCCCCCGCCTGGAGGAGTTCGATGGAGATATTATCGGGCGAACGGACGAATGCCATATGCCCGTCGCGCGGCGGGCGGTTGATCGTCACGCCCGCATCGGCAAGACGCTGGCACACCGCGTAGATATCATCGACCCGGTAGGCGAGGTGGCCAAAGTTCCGCCCGCCATCATAAGCTTCCGGATCCCAATTGTAGGTCAGCTCCACCATGGGCGCCTTATTGGCGCGTGCCGCCGCCACATCACCAGGCGCGGCAAGAAAGACGAGGGTAAACCGGCCCTTTTCCACATCGGTGCGCGAGACCTCCTCCATACCTAACGCCCCGCAATAAAAAGCCAGCGACGCCTCAAGGTCAGCCACACGAACCATGGTGTGCAAATATTGCATCTCAGGCTCCTGATTTAACGCGCACGGATGATTTCATCGCGCAGATAGCCTGGCCGGTTTTTATGATAGTGCCGGGTGAAGGCGAAAACGATCAACAGCCACATCAAAAGAACGCCGAAAAAATAATAAAACCCGCCCAGCGCGCCCACATAGTGCATCATCCCCTGATAGAGATCGACCTCGGAAACCGACCTCGTGATTAGGGCAAGGCTATCGGGATCAAGCCGCAGCTGCGAGGTTACATCACCTGGCTCAACAATGAGTCCATGTTGATCCAACCCCCACATGCCCAGCGCGAGCAACCCCAGGGTGACCGGCAAGGAAATCAAAAACGTCGCCACACAGGCAAAAGCATAAACCGGAAAGCGCGGATAATGGGTACGGAAGAAAATTTTCTGGAATGCAGGCTGTTCCAGATGATCAATCAAGGCCGGGTCATTTTTCTGCAGGAACGCCCATTCATAATCAGCCGCATCACGCATCTGTGCATGCGTGCGGCGGACCCAGTAGTAAAAGGCACCACCAGCAAGCGTGACAAGCCCAAGAACGTTGAAGAAAAACGTGAACATCAATACGCCGTATCCCTATTCTTCGTCTTAGCTAAGGCCTTTGCATCCCTTAGCCACAACGAAGGCGCCTCCAGCACTATAACAAGCGATGCCGGTACGATCATCTTTTTTGTGTGGGCCGCGTGAAGACAATTTCAGGGAACCGCTGGCTACGGTGATCTAATAAACCCGTTTTTTCGGCTCCACATACTCCATTTCGTCCGTGAGCGTATAATCGTGGACCGGCCGGTAATCGATGGTCACCTTGCCGTTGGAGAACCAGGCGGCGGTGTGCTTCATCCATTCCGCATCGTCGCGATCGGGGAAATCTTCGCGCGCGTGGGCGCCGCGGCTTTCGGTGCGGTTGGCCGCAGAGTCCATGGTCACCACGGACTGGGCGATCAGATTGTCAAACTCCAGCGTTTCCACGAGATCGGTGTTCCAGATCAGACTGCGGTCGCTCACGCCGATATCCTCAAGGCCTTTTTGGACATCGCGGATGCGGCCACGTCCTTCCTCGAGGCTTTCGCCGGTCCGGAAGACAGCGCAGTCTTCCTGCATGACCCGTTGCATCTGACCACGCAGCGTTGCGGTCGGCGTTCCGCCATCGGCGTAGCGAAACCGGTCGAGCCGGGCGAGCGCATCCTGACCAGCATTTTCAGGCAATGCCGGGTTCGGCGCATCAGTGTCCAGCACCTCCCCGCAGCGCAGGCCCGCTGCGCGCCCAAAGACCACAAGATCAATGAGCGAGTTGGAGCCAAGACGATTTGCCCCGTGCACGGAAACGCACCCAGCCTCACCGATAGCCATGAGGCCCGGTACCACCGCATCGATCTCTTCACCTTTTTTCGTAAGGACCTCACCGTGATAATTGGTTGGTATACCGCCCATATTATAATGGACGGTGGGGATCACGGGAATCGGATCTTTGGTTACGTCAACACCGGCAAAAACTTTTGCCGATTCTGAGATACCGGGAAGACGTTCGGCCAAAACCGCCGGGTCCAGATGGTTCAGGTTCAGGTGAATATGATCCTTGTTCGGCCCAACGCCGCGCCCCTCGCGGATTTCAATCGTCATGGAGCGGGAAACAACATCGCGTGAGGCAAGATCCTTCGCCGAAGGGGCATAGCGTTCCATAAATCGTTCGCCCTCGGAATTGGTGAGATAGCCACCCTCCCCGCGCGCGCCTTCTGTAATCAGAACGCCGGCCCCGTAAATGCCCGTGGGATGAAACTGGATAAATTCCATATCCTGAAGCGGCAGACCCGCCCGCAGCACCATGGCGTTGCCATCACCGGTGCAGGTGTGCGCCGACGTACAAGAGAAATAGGCACGGCCATAGCCGCCCGTGGCGAGGATCACGGTCTTTGCGGAAAAGCGATGGATTGTGCCGTCGTCAAGTTTCCAGGCCATGAGGCCCACGCATGCGCCATCATCATCCATGATCAGGTCGAGGGCAAAATACTCAATAAAGAATTTCGCGTTCTGCTTTACCGATTGTCCGTACAAGGTATGGAGGATTGCGTGTCCGGTGCGGTCCGCAGCGGCACAGGTGCGCTGCACCTGGCCTTCACCGAAATTCCGGGTCATGCCGCCAAAGGCACGCTGATATATTTTACCCTCGTCAGTACGCGAGAACGGTACACCCCAATGTTCCAGTTCGTACACGGCTTTTGGTGCATTCTTGCATAGATATTCAATTGCATCCTGATCGCCGAGCCAATCGGACCCTTTGACGGTGTCATACATATGCCAGCGCCAGTCATCCTCACCCATATTGCCAAGGGCCGCAGAAATACCGCCCTGCGCCGCCACGGTGTGGGAGCGTGTGGGGAAGACTTTGGTCACGCAAGCCGTTTTCAGCCCAGCTTGCGCCGCGCCAAGTGTTGCCCGCAGGCCAGCACCGCCAGCCCCCACGACAACCACGTCATAGGTGTGATCGATAATCTCATAGGCCGTTGTCATATCGCATTCCTAAACAAACTGTGGCCGGGACCGCCGACCGAATTTTTTCTTTATCCAAAGACGAGCGTCAGAACACTCACTGCCGCCACCGCGGCGACACCCAGCGCCACAACCCAATTGATCCCCATCAGGACGGATCGCAAGCCGCCATGGATATAGTCCTCCACAATCTCAGAGAGACCGATGCGCATATGCATGGCCCCGACCACGACAAGGAGTGCCATGGGCAACCCATTCCAGGGCTTTGCCAGCCACGCCTGCATCTGTGCCTGGTCGCTACCCAACTGGCCAATGAGACTGATCAGAAACCAGATCATCAGCGGCAGGAGGATGACCGCCGTGCCACGTTGGGCGATGAATTTTGATGTCCCTTTTGATGCCATGGTGATCACACGCCCCCTTTAGTGAGGCCAATGACCGTCACCAGCAGCGCAAGCACTGTCGCGAAGGCATAGGCCAGCCACGCGGTCTTTTTGGCCGTGCCAAGGTCAAACCCGTATCCCACGTCCCAGAACAGGTGGCGGATACCGTTGGCCATATGAAAAAGCAACGCCCAGCTATACCCGGCAAGCGCAATGATCCCGATGGGCGACGACAAGACGGCGGACACCATGCCATAAAGCGGCGCATGGAACGCCGCCGCCATGAGCCAGGCTGTCAGCAGAATGGAGCCGGTATAGAGCGCGATACCGGCGCCGCGATGGGTTATCGACGCGGCCATTGTCACCGTGAAGCCCCAGATTTGGAGATGCGGCGACAAGACGGTTGCGGTTGGCGGCGCCGCGACGGGGCGGGCCGATGTGTGGCGCGATGAACGCGCGACTTGTGTGGGCGTTGCTGTGGACATAAAATCTTTCAAATTCTTTGTTTATTTGTATGCCTTTCCTGTGCGCGGACAATAAATTTGCCGTGCGGCAAGTCAACGCGTGGGGGCGCGCTTCCCGACAATAGACGAGCGCGGTTTGCAAGGTTTTGTGGCGAGCATGCACTTGCCACAATGGCGTGCTTTCGACACGCTCCGTGCGATCGACGGTGGGCATGATGATGCCAAAGGCTTTTGCGTAAAGGGATTGAGATCATGATGGGGATGTTTGGATTTAGGGCTCAACGGACAAGGGTAGGACTGATGGTCCTGGCGCTCACCCTTTTCGCTGCGCGCTTCCCCATCGCATCGGCAGCCGCGCAAACCATTGACGCGGTCACTGCCGAAACGCTTGAAACCATCCTTGAAGAAGCGGGTTTGAGCCCGGAAATGAAGACCGACGCCACCACGAATAGCCCCGTCGCCATCGGACAGGTTGGAGAATTCAGCTTTACGGTGCGCACGCTCGATTGTTCAGGTCGCCCCCAACGCTGCACAACCTTGATGTTTTTTGCGAATTTCGAGTTGGGCCGCCGAATTACCGGTGGTGATTTTGTGGCCATCAACAATTTCAATGAAAGCCAGGTCTTTGGCCGCGCCTATGTCTTGCGCTCCTCCGGCGAGAAGGGCGAGGTTGGCGTTGATTATGTCATCGAGCTTGATGGCGGGGTCTCACGCGACCATCTGACCGGGAATATCGAACGGTGGGGTGATATTGTGAGCGCGTTCATCACCTCCATTACCACATCCCCCGCCGGCGCCTGACTGCAGAAGGCATTATCCCCCAAATGGGGGAATTTTTATCCCCTGAACCGGGTGATAGCCGGTTTACGTCCAATTCCTTACTCATATTTTCGAGGCGCGACGCGTACCGATAAACCTTAAAGGCCGCGTATTTTCGGGTACTTAACCCCTTCTTGCAGGTTTACTGGGGATCAAAAGACACACCGAATTGCAAAAAGATACTGGCGGTTTTATTTTTCACTTGAAAAAATACCAACGGTAGGTATGTTTCGCATCGATCCAGGGACGACAGGGAGAGCCGAACCGATGACACAGGCCATTGTGACACCCCCAAACAACGCCATAGCTGCAAGCGGAAATGCCGGGGCACGGCCTATGCTGCCCGCTTTGAAGCTCCGCCCGCAAAGGACGCCGCGCAAGGCAGCGCGGAGTGTCGCCGCTGATCTGTTGAGCCCCGGCGACATTCTGAGCGAAACGCCAACAACCAGCGTTGCGGAAGGCTGGGCATGGTTTTCCGAGCGGCTTGCCCGTGCCGGGTTTGAAAGCTGCGGGTTTTTGCTGTCGAGCAACAGCGCTGAGAGCCCGCTTGGCGATCCACGGAGCCGACTTTTCGGTGATGTGGTTTCCCCGGAATATCTCGATTTTGTGCTGGAGAACCCGGACAAGCAAGCCCAGGCGCGCCCCTATCGTAAGCTGCGCACCTCGCGCCAACCCATCACCTATCTGAATGACCGGGATATCAAGGACGCAACGCCCAGCGAGCGGGCCCTCGCTGCGGAGGTGAATTCAAGCTTTGGTATTAAGGCATGGGCGCTGTTTCCCATCCATGCGCCGGAAAAAGAACAAATTGCCAGCATCGGCTGGTGGAACCTGAACAGTCAGGAGGAGGCACGCGCCCTTTGGGCAGCGGAGGAAAGCACCTTTACCCTCGCCACAACCTATTTTTATGAAACGATGCGCGCCGCTATTGATGCTGCGACCGAGGGCGAGGCACCGCTTTTATCAAATCGTGAGGTTGAGTGCCTGTTATGGGCAGGCGCGGGCAAAACCACCGGGGAGATCGCCGGGATTCTCAACGTTGCCGATGGGACGGTGGAAGAATATTTCAAACGCGCGGCCAAGAAACTTGGCGCCAGCACCCGCGCCCAGGCTTGTGTGCGGGCGATCCTTGCCGGGATTATTCATCCCTGAAGGGGGTTCAACCGCCGGCAGCATCGGCGACGACCAGCCGGCGCATCATCGCCTGGCGGGCGATCCGAATGGTGACGGCCTTGCGCCGCGCCGCGCTCAACTGGTCTTCTTCGGCGGCACGGGTAATCGCTGCCCCATAATCATCCCCCACCATTAACCCGGCATGACCGGGCAAAATCTCCTGCGGGAACGTCATATCAACGGCAAAGAAAAACCGGTCGCAAAAGCCCAGATAGTCCGTCCATTTATGATCCCCCAGAAAATCCGCCGGGCAGGATTTGACTTCCACCATGACAATTTCACCCTGGGCGCCCACAGCAACGATGTCTGCGCGCCGACCATTGGCAAGGGTGAATTCGGTCAGGGGCGCGAGCCCCGTATCTATCAGATACCGGCAAACGCCCCGCGTGATGGCTTGGGTCACCAACGGACGCCCCGGATGAGGGTTGTCTTGGCAGCCGGCGTCTTTGCATGGGCCTGTGACCGGATCTGACGCCAGCATCGAAAGTTCGTTCTGCATTTGTTCAATGCAGCATAAACAACGGGCCGCAGCAAGCGACGCGAGAGAAAAAACGCTTCAGGGGGGCAGGGCTGCGTTTGCTTTTTGTTGAACCAAAAACGCAGCCTGGATTTTTTAGGGTTCGCGCGTTCGAACCCAAGTCGATGGATGGGGTCCATCGATGATCAAACTTTTTGTGAACGCGCTATAGCCAGAAAGTCGTTCTAATGCCCGCATCTTTCTTCGGGTTTGTCCGCCACCATTTGGCGGAAAGGGGGGAGAGCCAAATGCCCTTAGCCCTGAAACTCCGGCAAGTGGACCGTCAGCCCATCAAGCTCATCGCGTACGGTAATCTGACACGATAAACGCGAGGTTTCTTTTTGCTCCGACGCGAAATCGAGCATCGATTCTTCCATGGCTTCGGCTTTGCCGGTTTTCTCAACCCAGGCCGGGTCCACATAGACGTGGCAGGTGGCACACGCGCAGGCGCCGCCGCAATCGGCATCAATGCCGGGCACCATATTCTTCACGGCGACTTCCATCACCGATAGCCCCGCCTCGCCGTCGACCTCATGGCGTTGGCCACTATGGTCCACATAAATGATCTTCGGCATGTCACTCTCGCTTTTGCGTCCCGCTCTTGCGGGGTACCACAACTCAGGGCGTTGATTTAAGGAACCCAGCGCAGAGTGCAACCCCGCACTGGCGCGCCATAAGGCTTGCTCCCATGCATACGCAAACCCGTGCCTTTCGTATCGCAAGCGAAGAGGAGATGGAGGATTTTGGCGCAACGCTCTCCACAACGGTGATCGCACGCGATGTTATCGGCCTGATCGGCCCCCTAGGTGTGGGCAAGTCAGTTTTCGCCAGATCGCTAATCAGGGCCCTTGTGGGCAGACCGGTCAGTACACAGAGCTCAAAGGCAGCCGCCACCCTATCGGTGCCAAGCCCAACCTTCACCTTGCTGGAGACCTATGACACAACGCTTGGCCAGCTCTCCCATCTTGACCTTTATCGGCTTCCCACAACAGATGGACAGATCAAGCCAGCCGATGCCCACCAGCTCGGCCTAGAGGATGCGATGACGCGAGGGCCGGTCCTGATAGAATGGGCAGACCGGGCCCTCGATCTCCTCCCGGCGGAAACGATTCTGATCGCCATCGCCCCGGATAGCCATGACGCGCCTGCGGATGCGACTGAGCGGCAGATCACGATAGCTGCGCCAAGCGGCTGGTTTGATCGCCCGCAAACAGCCACGCTTTTACCCTATGAAGCCCCCTGAATGCAGGTATGCTTGGCGGACGAACAATGCCCGGAATACCCATGACCAATGACGACCGCGCGGGCGACCGCGATGCCTTTTTGGCCACAACGCCGTGGGCGGACGCCGCGCGCACCGCCCTGCAACACGATGCCTCCACGCGGCGCTATTGGCGCCTGACCCGCACACCCACCGACGGCAACGGCAAAAGCAACGGCCCGCCGGGCTCCGCCCTATTGATGGATGCACCGCCGTCGCTCGAAACGCAAAGCTGTCCGCCCACGGCCAGCCCGGCCATGCGCGAAGCCATGGGGTATAATGCGTGCGCGCGATTGGCCGGCGGGCGCATGGCCCCGTTTGTGGAGATTGCCCGATGCTTGACCGATGCCGGGCTGTCTGCGCCGCAAATTCTTGCCCATGACGAGGAAAAAGGCTTTGCCCTGATTGAAGACCTGGGCGATGACCTGTTTGCACGCCTACTGGACCAGGATAGGCCGCAGGCGGACGAACTGACCCTTTATGAAGCGGCTGTCGATGTGCTGATCAATCTCGCCCGGCGAAGGATCCGTCCCGGTGACGAGGAAAGTTACAAAAGCGATACGCCGCTCCAGACCTATGACGAGACCGCCATGTTGGCGGAAACGCAGCTTTTAACCGACTGGTATGTGCCCCATTGCACGGCCACATCGCTAGCACCGGACGCAACTCAGGCCTTGAGAGAAGCGTGGCGCACATTGATCCAATCCCTGCCGGAACCGGGCACAATGGTTTTGCGCGACTATCATGCGGAAAACCTGTTGTGGTTAGCAGCACGCGAAGGGCTTGCCCGCACTGGCGTGATCGATTTTCAGGACGGGCTGTGGGGCCATCATGGTTATGATCTTGTATCGCTGTTGGAGGATGCGCGCCGCGATGTGAACCCGGCAATCGTCCCCATTTTGATCAATCGCTATATGGCCGGCCTTGGCTTCAGTGATACCGAACGCGCAGCTTTTGCCGGTCACTATGCCATTCTGGGGGCGCAGCGAAACGCCAAGATTCTGGGTATTTTTGCCCGCCTTGCCAACCGCGATGGCAAAACCCGGTATCTGGACCTCCTGCCCCGGGTTGAAGGCCATTTTCGTCGCAACCTGATCCACCCGCTACTCACACCGATCCGTACCCTGATTGCCCCTTATCTGCCCCACCTCACAAAAGGGGCAGACGCATGACCGCGACTGCCCTGTCACGGGCTATGGTGATGGCCGCAGGTCTGGGAACGCGGATGCAGCCCTTGACCCTGTCCCGGCCAAAACCCCTGATCACCGTCAATAAAAAACCGCTGCTTGATTATACCCTTGACGAACTGACCGCTGGCGGTGTCACGACCATCGTCGCCAATGTGCATTATCTTGCCGATCAACTGGAAGCGCATCTGCGTAATCATCAGCACAGCGATGTTCTTATTTCTGATGAACGCAGCGCGTTACTGGAAACCGGCGGCGGTCTGGTAAAGGCCCGCCCACTTCTGGGGCCGGGTCCTTTTTTCTGTTCAAATACCGATGCGATTTTCGCCGGTACCCTCCCCGGTACCGCTGCCCAGACGTTACGGGCGGCATGGCAACCCGGGATGAAAGCCCTATTGCTCCTGGTACCGCTTAACCGGGCCCGCGGATTTGATGGCAATGGAGATTTCCATCTCAGACCCGACGGGCGGATCACCAAGGCCGGGGACGAGGCAGCAACCTACGCCTTTACAGGCCTGCAAATCCTCGACCCCGGATTGCTTGATGATATGCCAACGGGGGCTTTTTCAACGCGGACAATCTGGCAAAAAGCAGCGGCCATGGACGCCATCTTTGGCGCGCTTTATCCCGGCACCTGGCTGCATGTGGGCACGCCGGAGGCGATTACTGACGCCGAAGCCATGCTGAATACGCTGAACAGCGAGGCAGCTCCAATTCTGAAGAGTAGGAACTGATGGGCGAGACGGCTGATCAATCAATCCTCCTGCAGACCGATCAACATTATTTCAATGTGCCCGCCGGTGCGCATTTTCTGGATCGTCTCGCGCGCCATCTGCTCGCCTATCAGGGAACGGACCGGTTGGCGCTTTCTGATGTGCAGGTTTTTCTACCCACCCGGCGGGCGATCCGAACCCTGACAGATCGCCTGACCATCCTCGCCGATCACAAAGTTTCGATTCTGCCGCAAATCCGGGCCATCGGCTCCATGGACGCGGATGATGATTTTGATGAGCTGTCGGCGGATGAGGACCTGTTGGCGCTGCCGCCCGCCATATCAGCAATGGAACGCACCCTGCTGCTGGCCCAGTTTGTTGCCCGCAAGAACAAAGCATTTGCGGGCGAGGAAAACTGGCCAGCCGC
Organism: Pseudomonadota bacterium; assembly: GCA_039819545.1. Classification (GTDB taxonomy): domain Bacteria; phylum Pseudomonadota; class Alphaproteobacteria; order Caulobacterales; family Parvularculaceae; genus CALLPQ01. The sequence goes on from JBCBRS010000006.1 coordinate 95,314, forward strand.
CCTGATGGCGGCGCGGGAATTGGCGAGGCTGCTTGATTCTCTTTACACAGAGGAGATCGATCTTGCGACGCTGGAAGAACGCTTGCAGATTGATCAGACCCTTGCCGACCACTGGCAGGTTTCTCGTGAATTCCTGACCATCATCACCGATGCGTGGCCAAAGCTATTGGCCGAACAGGATCAGATGGATCCTGCGGCCCGGCGAATCGCCCTGATCCGGCAGACCATCCAGCGCTGGCAGAAGACCCCGCCGCCGGGGCCGGTCATCCTCGCCGGGACCACCGGGAGTACGCCCGCCGTTGCCGACCTGATGGCGACAGTCACAAAAATGGATCAGGGGTATGTGATTTTTCCGGGTGCTGATTTAACGCTTGATGAGGCCGCATGGCAGGCGATTGATGATCCCCACCCTCAATCGGGTCTGAAAGCCCTGTTTGATCGTCTCGGCCTTGCGAGGGCAACCATCGCGGTACTGCCGCCGCCGGCGATATCAAGGAAAGGCACCGCGGATACGGCAAGAGCGCGCCACCAACTTCTCTCTCTGGCCTTGCGCCCGGCGGAAAAGACTGATGACTGGCTTGACCAGGTTGCTGATATCAGCCCCGAGATGGCCATGGAAGCTGTTGACGGCCTCACCTTGATTGAGGCTGACGATGAAGAGCATGAGGCCGATATCATTGCCCTGATCATCCGCCGTACCCTGACGGAACCGGATGCAACTGTCATGCTGGTCACCCCGGACCGCACGCTCGCGCGGCGGGTCAGTATGAAATTGCGGCGCTGGTCAATCCGCGCGGACGATTCAGGCGGGGTGCCCCTCGCCAACACCCCGGTCGGCACGTTCTTGCGTCTTGTGGCCCGGTGGCTATGCGCGCCCAGCGATCCGCTTTGCCTCATGTCTGTGCTCAAACACCCACTCTGTCAGCCAAAGGGAGGGCGCGTCGCCGTGTCCCGTCTTGAGCGGCAATTGCGCGGGCTTGCCCCTATCGGCGGGTTTGATGATCTTGCCGCCTCGGTGCTGGAGGATGCCGGCCAAAGAGCCGCGACACTAGAGCCGCTTCTCGCTTGGCTTGGCGCAGCGTTAGAGGGGTGGCACCCGGCCCGCGATGATCTGTGTGCGGCGGATATGGTGGATCAGCATTTTGCAACAGCGCGCGTCCTGACAACCGGCGATGAGGGGAATACGACCCTGTGGAGCCGCGACGACGGGCGGGCCGCCGCTGACTGTGCCGATCAAATCCGCTCCCTGACACCGTATCTGCGCGCAGCGCGCGTTGCCGATTACCCGACCCTTTTTACGCAGTTGATGGCCGGTATTGCCGTGCGTCCGGCCTATCAGACCCATCCGCGTATCGCCATTCTGGGTCCGCTGGAGGCGCGGTTGCACACCGCTGAGCGGATCATTCTTTCGGGCTTGAATGAGGGTGTGTGGCCCGGTGAAGCGACGACGGATGGATTTTTATCTCGCCAGATGCGCGCCGCCGTCGGTTTGCCTGCACCGGAGCGGCGTACCGGTCTTTCGGCCCATGACTTTGCCCAACTGGCGGCCCAAAAAACCGTTACCCTGACCCGTGCAAAACGCGCCAACAACGCGCCCACGACGCGGTCTCGCTGGCTCGTCCGCTTACGGAATTTAACGAGCGCTTTGGCGTACAGCGAACCGGACGCACCGCTTTCCATCGACCATAGCAGGGAATGGCGAGCGGCAACTGCACAGCTGCATACCCCGCAAAGCGTGCCTCATATGCCGCCCATCGGGGCACCGGCGCCGCGTCCACCGATCGCAGCGCGGCCCACAACCTTTTTCGTCACACGGATCGAAGACTGGCTGCGCGACCCCTACGGCTTCTATGCGCGGTCGATTTTGACTATGCGCTCGCTGGATCCGTTGAATGATCCGTTTAGTGCGCGTCATCTCGGTATTATTATGCATGACGCCTTTGAGGCGTATACAAAGCAATTAGCGTCGGGGGTTACGGCTGACCGCGCTTTGCTGCAAAACTTGTTTATGGCGGCATTCCAGAAAAAACGCCTGCCGCCACGCACGCAAGCGCTATGGCTGCCAGCCTTTGAGAAGAGCCTTGACTGGTTTGCCGATTGGCACGCGGCCCGCCTTGCCGAGGGCACCCCCGTTATCCTTGAAGGCGAAGGAACGTGGCAGTTTGAGGTCAATGAGAAAAACTTCGAAATCCGCGCCCGCGCCGACCGCATTGATCGCCTCTTTGACCCGGAGGCGCGCAGCAATGGGGCCAGCCGCGAGATGCTGGCGATCTATGACTATAAAACCGGCACGCTGAAAACCCTGAAGCAGGACAAGAACTTTAGTCCGCAACTGGCGCTCACAGCCCTGATTGCCCACCATAGGGGCTTTGGCGATCTTGGCACGACCACAATCGGGCGACAGGCCTATATCAAGACGTTTAATCGGTCTACCGATGATCTTGACTTCAAGACGGAAGATAGCACCAGCCTGCACGGCGTTGACGTTACCACTGCAATGCAGGAGGCAGAGGAAAGCCTGCGTGCACTCATCGCCGCGTTTGGGGACGAGGAGACGCCTTATCTATCCCAGCCACGACCGGAATATGCGAACCGTTTCGGGGATTATGACCACCTTGCGCGGCGACGCGAGTGGATGAGCGACGATGATCATAGCGACGGGGAGGGTTGATCGTGGATAATGAAATCGACCGTTCCCTGAATAATCAATTGATCGCGGCGCAGCCAACCCTGTCGGCGTGGGTTGGCGCCAATGCGGGCTCTGGCAAGACCCGGGTTTTGACCAACCGAGTGGCGCGTCTTCTACTGGCGGGCGCAGATCCTGCGGCGATTTTGTGTATCACCTACACCAAGGCCGCCGCCGCCGAAATGGCCACACGCCTGTCGGAATTGTTGGGCGGCTGGGCATTGGCGGAAAACACGGCTCTGGAAAAAGCGTTACGCGATCTTGAGGGTGGCCAAGAGGGTGCGGGCGATCAAAAGGCCTATACTGAAGATGCGCTTTCCCACGCGCGGCGCTTGTTTGCCCGGGCTCTGGAGACACCGGGCGGGCTCAAAATTCAAACAATCCACGCTTTTTGTGAAAAAGTGTTGCAGCGTTTTCCACTGGAGGCAGGCGTTGCGCCGGGGTTTGAGGTGCTCGACGAAGCCGCCGCAACGACTCTGATTGAAGGCGTGCTCGACACCCTCGCCCGGCGACGCCATGGTCGCAGCGAGGATGACAAAGCCATCGCGGCCGCGTTTACGCATCTGGGACAACGCTACAACCCCACGACGTTGACCGAGTGCTTGCAGGCAAGCCTTTCAAAATCGAGCCTCTTCGAGGCGGCTGTCCACGATTACGGGTCGGCGCAGGCGATGCTTGATGCTTTTGCCGAAACAACCGAGATCGACCCCGCGCAGTCACCGGCTGCGTTTCAACGCGCCATGGCAACGCTTGTCAGCACACAAATGGCGGAAGACTGGGCTGCGCAGCTTGCCGATGGCAAAAAACAGGCTGCTGACCGTGGCACCAAACTCCTCAGGCTAGCCGATGCTGGTACCGATACAGATGTGGTCGCTATTGTCATCGACGTGTTGTTAAAAGCCGATGGCACGCCCGCAAAAGTCGTGGATGCCGACGTCAAAGCGGCGCATCCAACGCTGGAAGAGGAAATCAGCGCCGTGCAGCGCGACCTTACTGAAATTTATAGTCAGTATAAAGCGCAAATTAATTACGAGGATACGCACCATTTCCTCACCCTCGCGGGGTTACTGCATGATCTTTATACCACCCGAAAACGCGCTCAAGGCGTCCTTGACTTTGATGACCTCGTTTCGCGCACGCGCGATCTCTTCTCTCGCGGGGAGACCGGTACCCGCTGGATCATGTATAAACTTGACCAGGGCCTCGATCATATCCTTGTGGATGAAACGCAAGACACAAGCCCCAACCAATGGCAGGTGATCGAGGGCCCGCTTGGCGAGTTTTTTACAGGCCTTGAACAGGCCCGCGCGCCGCGCACGTTTTTCGCTGTCGGTGACCAGAAACAGTCGATTTATTCCTTTCAGGGAGCTGATGCGAGCCTCTTTTCCGAAAAGCAGGCAACGATTGGTAAAGCCATCGCCGCGAGCGGGGCGCCTTTTCGCGATGTGCCGCTCACCCTGTCATTTCGCAGTACCGCCCCGGTCCTCCAGTTTGTTGATGCAGTATTTTCTTCCGCCAGCACCACAGAAGGGTTGGGAGATCAGGAACGTCTGCATCATGGGGTATTCCGTGTGGGGAGCGCCGGGCGGGTCACCCTCCTGCCCTTTACTCCCAAACCGGGACGCAGCAAGGCAAAGCCGTGGGACGCGCCGCTAGACGCCAGTCCGCCAGAGAACCCCGTGGCAACGCTGTGTGCCCATGTGGCGGGTATGATCGCCGATTGGCTCGCGGATCCCGCCCCCCTGCTAACGCCGCGTGGTCGCCGGATTATGCCAGAAGATATCGTTATCCTTGTCCAGTCGCGCGGCGCTCCCTTTCACCAGATGATCAAGGCGCTCGATGCAAAAAACATTCCCGTGGCGGGGACGGACCGCTTGCATCTGCTTGATGATATTGCGGTGCTGGACCTTTTGTCTTTTGCCCAAACAGCGCTGTTGCTGCACGATGATCTGTCACTCGCCGAAGCGCTGAAAAGCCCGCTCCTGGGGCTAGACGAAAACGCGCTCTTTGATCTTGCCCATGGACGCGAGGGTACTCTGTGGTCATCACTTAGAGAAAAAGCGACGGAAAATACTCTTTATAGCGAATGTGTAGAGAGAATACGCGAGGCTCAGGCAATCGGCCTGAACGAGGGGCCTTACGCATTTTTCTCTCACCTGCTGGAGACTGGTACCCCATCAGGTCGCCAGCGGTTTTATGATCGGTTAGGCACAAGCTGCGCGGATAGCATCAACGCGTTTATCGGCGCGTGTCTTGACTATGAACAGTCGCATACACGCTCGCTACAAGGGTTTGTGACGGCCTTTGCGCAGGACAATACCGAAATCAAGCGCGACCTTGATCAGGTCAGTGATGCTGTGCGCATTATGACCGTACACGGCGCAAAAGGGCTAGAGGGTAATATCGTCTTCCTGCTCGATGCAACGCGTAAGCCCGCCACCGGTAAGGATGGGCCCGTCAAATGGGTTGTCCCGGCGCAGCCGCGCTATGGCGAGACGCCAAACCGACCAACCCCCATGCCGATCCTGTTACGCGACCAGACACTGGCAAGCGCGCCGGTGACAATAGCGAAGGAAACGGCAAAGCGCCGTCACTATGAGGAATATCGGCGCCTTCTCTATGTGGCAGCGACCCGCGCGCGTGATTGGCTGTTTATCTGCGGCTACGAAGGCAGGGGAAAACCAAACCCGGAGAAAAAGAATTTCAAGCCTGAACAAGCATCTTGGTACGAACTATCACAGATTGCGTTTGATAAATTGCGCGCGGGCGGTGAAGAGATCGTGCGCGAAGCGTCCTGCCCATGGGATGGTGAAAGCCAGACGCTAACCGCCGCGCAAACGGCTCAGATCAATGGCGACCCTACGCCTACCGATGCCCCCTTGGCCATGGCGGGAGGCGACGAGCCGGCTATTCCCGTCTGGATGACAGAGCCAGCGGCGGCAGAACGGGCCAGGGTGCGGCTTGCCCCATCGCACGCCGCCGACGCGCTTGAAAAAGCAGCCAACACCCGAGTGCCGGAGGCTGGTGGCGCGAGCCGTGCCGAAGACGAGGCTACCGAGGACACATCCGAGCGGGTGCCGGCGGCGGCCTATGACCCGGTGCGAGACGCTGACCGCTATGAACGCGGGCGCCTGCTCCACCGTCTCCTGGAAAAGCTACCGGCCTGTGCGGCGGACACGCGCGGCGCGCTTGCCGACCAGTGGCTAGCCCGGCACGCGGGCCATGTGCCCGCCGAAACACGGGCCCAGTGGCGGGACGAAGTTCTGGCGGTCCTTGCCCTGCCCGCCCTTGTTGCTGCGTTTGGCCCCGGCTCCCGGGCGGAGGTCAGCCTTGCCGGGACACTGGACCAGCTGCCGGGCGAGCCTTTGATCACCGGCCAGATTGATCGTCTTTTGGTGCGGGACGGTAGGGCACTGATCATTGATTACAAAACCAACCAGCCACCACCCGCGACCGAGGCTGGCGTAGCGCCCGCCTATCTGGCGCAAATGGCGCTCTACCGGGCGCTCGTGAAACAACTTTATCCCGACCATGAGGTTGATGCGGGTCTGTTATGGACATGGGATGCGCGGTTTATGCCCCTGTCACCTGAACGCCTCGATCACGCTTTCGCGCGCTTAGAAGGAGGCTCTTGAGTTTCGCGGCGCGGCGCTTATTTGCTAGACTTCACATCGGGCCACCTTTGCCCCACAAATTAAGGAGGCCAACCATGGCGACCAAAGCAATTACCGACAGCTCTTTTGACAATGATGTGTTGAAGGCGGATCATCCTGTTCTCGTGGATTTTTGGGCAGAGTGGTGTGGCCCCTGCAAACAGATTGGCCCGGCGCTGGAAGAAATTGCCGCCGAGCGGGCGGGCACTGTGACAATCGCCAAAATGAACATTGACGAAAACCCGAACACGCCGGGGCAACTGGGTGTGCGCGGTATCCCGACCCTGATGATCTTCAAGGGCGGTGAGCTTGTGGCGACCAAGGTCGGCGCCGCGCCAAAATCTGACATTGATGGCTGGATCGCCAGCGTCCTGAAAGACGTTGCGGCAACTGCAAGCGCCTGAGCGCGTTAGCCATGATCCGTTAGGATCTCCCCCGCCAGATACAAAGAGCCTGCAATGACGACCCGCGGGATTGTCTTGTCGGCTTTTATCCGTTCAAGGATTTGTTCCAGCGCTGTGGAAGCAGTTTGCGCCGTCTGCACCACATGGCCGTGATCACGCGCGGCTTTTTCAATCTGCTTGATCGGCGCGGCGTTATCCTGCTCTGACCTGACCGAATATACGCAAGCGACAAGCCCGGTCAGGGCCTCAAAAAAACCGCCGAGGTCTTTTTGTTTCTGCAGGCCCGCAATGAGATAAACAGGGCGCGGCAGACGTTCTTCAAGGTCGGCAATCACCGAGGCGAGAGCACGCGCCGCATGGGGATTATGCCCGCCATCGAGCCACAAATCGGCAGTATCGCCGGTGGCAGCCTCCAGCCGATCCACGAATGGCCCGAACCGCAATTGCTGCATACGTCCCGGCCACAGTGCATTGACCAGGCCCTGCGACACGGTCTGATCATCAGGGCACAGATCAGCCGCCCGCAGCGCGGCTATGGCGAGACCAGCATTGTTAATCTGATGCGCGCCGGTCAGTCGTGGCAAAACGAGGTCAGAGAGCCCCTCATCATCCTGAAAAACGAGGCGGCCCTGTTCTTCAAACACGTGCCAGTCTTCGCCATATTTGAACGGCTCGGCACCGGTTTTCATGGCCTGTCGTTCAAGGACAGCCATGGCGGTTGCCGATTGCTGACCAATGACGGCGCGGGCTCCTGATTTGAAAATACCGGCCTTTTCACCAGCGATGGTTGCCACATCATCGCCAAGAAATTGCTGATGGTCGAGCGCCACGGGCGTCACCACACTGGCGAGCGGTTCCCTGATCACATTGGTTGCATCAAGACGGCCACCAAGACCAACCTCCAGCAGGAGGACATCGGCAGGCGTTTCAGAAAACGCCAAAAACGCCGCACAGGTTACCGCTTCGAAATAGGTCAGCTCCTGATCCTGAACCGCTTCATCACACCTTGTGATCACATCGATGAGCGCCTCGTTGGAGATTTCTTTGCCTGCCAGTACAATGCGTTCATTAAACCGGACAAGGTGCGGCGAGGTATAGACATGCACGGTCTTGCCCGCAGCCTCCAGAATGGCACGCATATAGGCAATGGTTGATCCCTTGCCGTTGGTACCCGCCACATGGATCGTGGGCGGAAGATTTTTATGCGGATCACCAAGAGTACCGAGCGCCATGATCATCCGTTCCAACCCAAGGTCGATCAGCGCCGGACGGCGTTCCGCCAGAGCCGCCAGCAAAACCGACGCACGCCCGCCGCTACCCTGGTCGGGCCCATTTGCCGCGCCGCCCGAAGACGGGGACGCGGGCACACGGGGCACGTCGGACGACGCATTATCGCCAGTGTCTTTGGTCATGGTACAGAAAAACCCGCCGGCTCAGGCCGCTTTTTTACTCGGCGGCTTTGTCAGTAAGTGTGGCCCCTGATGCGGGCTCACTTGGCCCCTCAGGAGAAGCCTCTTTAGCACCATCGCGCGGCGCCAGATCATTTGCCGCGGTGTTCACATCATCAATTTCCACAGGGATTGATACGTCATCGTCGACATTTTGCGCCGGTTGTTCGGGCTCGCTCCCGTCGTTATCGGCTGGCATCATCTCTGCCGCGAGCATGTCAGTCTGGCTTTGACGTCGTGTCTGGGTCAGCAAGACCCGAACAAGCTTAGACACGGTTTCCCGCAAGTCTTTGCGCTCGGCGACAATATCGACCATGCCTTTTTCCAGCAAGAACTCCGAACGCTGAAACTCGTCGGGCAATTGCTCGCGGATGGTCTGCTCAATGACCCGGCGACCGGCAAAGCCGATCAGGGCGCCGGGTTCTGCAATATGAATATCGCCGAGCATGGCAAACGAAGCGGTCACCCCGCCGGTCGTCGGATTTGTCAGAATCACAATGAACGGCAAGCCCGCGGTGCGCAGCATCTCAACGGCGATGGTCGTGCGGGGCATTTGCATTAGGGACAGGATGCTTTCCTGCATCCGGGCGCCGCCGGAGGCGGAGAACATCACGAGAGGCGCATTGCGCTCCACGGCTTTGCTGGCAGCGGTCACAAACCCCTCGCCCACGGCCATCCCCATGGAGCCACCCATAAAGGAGAAGTTCTGAATACTGATCACCATGGGCATGGCGTCAATCATACCCTCGGCGACAATGATGGCATCTTTTTCGCCAGTGCGTTTGCGATGATCGCGCAGCCGATCAGCGTACTTTTTGGTATCGCGAAATTTCAGTGGATCGGTCGGCGTGTCGGGCACCGGGACGCGGGTGTAGGTGCCGTCGTCAAACATCATGGTGAGGCGATCTTCGGACCCGATGGCCATATGATGCCCGCAGGACGGGCACACATAAAGTGCAGCCTCCAAGTCGCGCTGGAAAATCATCTCGCCGCAACCTTTGCACTTCACCCACAAGGTGTCGGTATTATCCTCCGGCCGTTTGAAAATGTTCTTGATCCCCGGCGGGGTCAGGTTTGATAGCCAATTCATGCCAGCGTCTCCAACTGAGGGCGCGATGCGGGTCACCGATTATGCGATGGGCCGGTTGTTCCAGTCGTCAGGCCTGCCGCGCTGTGCGCACCGCCGCTGATAATGCCCGCGTGAAGTTTAATACTTCTTCACTATGTAAGGGGTCTGGCGGGACCTTCTCAAGGCCTTGCGGATAGGCAGCGGCAAGTTTTTCGACAATGGCCGAGCCAACGACGACGGCATCGGCGACGCGGGCCATGTCAGCGGCCATATCCGGCGTTTTGATCCCGAAACCGACCGCCACCGGAAGGCGCGCAGCGGTCTTGATGGTGCCGATTGCCTCGCGGACGACGCCCGAGGCTGCGCTGCCCGCGCCAGTCACCCCGGCAACGGACACATAATAGACAAACCCCGACACATGGCGAACAACCGCCGGCAAGCGGTCCATATCGGTTGTGGGTGTGGTCAGGCGAATAAAATCGAGCCCCGCCGCGCGGGCGGGCAGACACATTTCCGCGTCTTCTTCGGGAGGCAGATCAACAATGATCACCCCGTCCACGCCTGCGGCGACCGCTTTTTCGAGAAACGCGTCAACCCCCATCGCCAGGAACGGGTTGTAATAGCCCATCAGGACAATCGGGGTCGCAGCATTCCCCTGGCGAAAGCGCGCAACCATTTCAAGGGTCCGCGTTAGGGTTTGGCCCGCGGCAAGCGCGCGTAACCCGGCCGCCTGAATGGCCGGACCATCGGCCATGGGGTCGGTGAAGCATACGCCTAACTCAATAATATCGGCTCCGGCCGCGGGCAGGGCCTTCATCAGATCGAGCGAGACCTCAAAGGAGGGATCGCCGCCCATAATAAACGGGATAAACGCCGCGCGCTCTTCGGCGGCGCACCGGGAAAAGACCTGACCGATGCGCGATACATGTCGTTGTGGTGTCATGGCCCGGGGTGTACCGGCTGACCCGTCAGTTGAAAAGGCCGTTAGCGGGCGGGCGCCGCCTTTACCCCAAGGATCAGATGATCCTGCGGATCGGCATGCTCGCCATCGATGAGCAACTCCAGATGGAGATGGGGCCCCGTGGCCCGGCCCGTGGCGCCAACTCGGCCAATCAGGGCGCCGGCAGGAACCTGCTCGCCTTTGCGAACCGCGAAGCTGTTCAACTGACCATACCGGGTCACATAGCCGTTGCCGTGATCAAGGGTCAGGAGATTGCCATAGCCCGGTTTGAATTCAGCCGCGACAACCCGGCCCGCCGCCGGGGCGTAGACCGGATCATCCGTCGTTCCAATTATATCGGTACCCCGATGAAATTTCTTCTCCTTCGATATGGGATCAGGGCGCATGCCGAACCGGCTCGTAATTTTACCGACTAAAGGCGAAACACTGAAGACCGGTTGATTGGCGTTCTGATGGGCATCGGCAAGCGTGATCTGCGCACTTGCGCCGAACGCAGCGCTAGCCACCAAACCGGCGCTGCTGATTAAGATAACCAACCGCCGTGTGCGGTCAGAAGGGTGGCGGGCAGACGTCATCACGTGTTTGAGGCGCATTTCAATTTCTCCTTTATGGGATCGGCTAATAAAACAAGGAACAGTCTCAGAGGGATCATTTGGGTGGATGAGGCTGTGCGCAGATAGCGTGCGGCCTGTAACAAGGCGCGGGCATAGGCTTTTCGCGCGGCTCGGGGCGCGTGCGTCAACGCATCACGATCGCAGGCGAGTTCCGCAGCCATCCGACACCGAGAAATCTGATCGTGTACGAATGGATTGTACCAAAAGATGCGTGCCAAAAGCGCAAAAAGGAAAAATGATCGCGGGTCGCCACGCCGCCAGTGCGACCGCTCGTGCTCAATAATATGCGCTAAAGCGCCTTGATCAAACCGGTCCATGAGCGTGCGCGGTACCAAAATGATTCCGCAGCGGGTGACAAGGGGCGGTACGCCAGCTTCTGTGACGCGCACCTGCGAACCGTCGGTGTCTAGCAGTTTCGAATAGGGTGGACAGGGGCGGCTATCGCGGATCACGCCGCGCAAATAAAAATGCGAGAGGCCGAGACCAAGAAGACCCCGCAAGAGCCCGGCACCATAAATAATCCACACACCCGCAAGGATGATATCAAGGTTTGGAGCCACAGGCGGGGACACTGCCTGCGATTTTTCGAGGTCGGCGCGAGGCCTATCGATCACAAAGAATGCTGGCGCAAACTCATCGGGCAAGGCCGGAACGCTTTGTGGCGGAACCACGCAGATCAGCATACCGATTACCATCGGCAAGGTCATTGCAAGTAGAATAACTCCTTCGGCTTTCGCGTTAAGTATGGGAAGGGCGCGGCAATTCTTGCGGGGTGTTGTTACGATCGTTACACCGCGCCAAATGCCCCATAAAATTGTACTCAGGGTTAGTGGGATTGCCAAAATAAGAAGTGTCGGGAGGATCAGCATGGGGTCACGCAAATCGCCATTTCAACGAAACGTATGTATTGGGGGCGCTGCTCGGCACGTTTTGCATATTCCTTATTCAGCAGGATCATGACCACTGTCTTCGTCACTGAGGGTCTCAAGCAGACGCTCCAGCTCAGCAAGGTCACTGTCATTGATCAATGGCGAGTTGACGAAAGTGGCCACGGGCAAGGGCGTGTCTGTACCCAGCACCGTTCTGGAGAAACTGCGGATCAGTCCGGCGAGGGTGACGACTTTCTTCCGTGTCGGGATGAACGTTTTCATACCGTGGACCGGCTCCACTCTTAACAAGTCCTTCGCCACCATCCGGTCGAGGGTTTTGCGGGTGGTGGAGTAGGTCCAACCGGTTTGCCGGGCGGTTGCCTCATGGACCTCGCGCGCGCTCAACTGTCCGTCCCGCCACAGAGGGCGCAGTACCAACAGCTCCGTGGGGGACGGATTAACGGGGGACGGATTATTGCCGCCCGGACCATTGGGGTCTTGAGAATTCGATGGGTTATTTTTTTTCATCAAAGGACCGACTGGACTTCCCGGCGGCGCCAAGGTTGGGGACAAGAAGAGAATGAGCTAAGGACAAAAGCCCCTAACGTGTGACAGTTGTCGCATATTAGGGGCTATTCTCAAGGGCCTATTGTTCCCTATTGGCACAGCTGCGGAAAATGAGGGACACAAGGACGGCAGTGGCGGGAATTGCGCGAGCAGCAGATTGGCATCAAACGCGGAATTTGATACCGCTCAGGCGAAATTCCTGTTGTTGCTGGCTATCGTCGAGACGACGTGCCGCTTCGAGCCATTCGCGCGACTCGCGGAAGGCTTTCACCGACCGGTCTTCGGCCTCGGCAAGGCGGGACATGGAATCCTCCACGATCTTGCGGCTCAGATTCGCATAGTGCTCAGCCTCTTCGGCCTTTTTCACGGCCTGCTCGAGAAGCAGCTCGACTTCCTTCCCGATTTTCGCTTTTCGCGTGAACATGCACCCACCTATGACCCACAGAAAACGCGCGCAAACGCGCGAATTCGGTCGAAGTGATGCAATCTGCATGCCGCGCCCCAAACAAAGCCCCGGATCGAAAAAAGGCACCGAAGGGATTACCCGCGGTGCCTTTTGATCAGGGTTTTGGGGTTAGACGCAGCCTACCAGTCCATGCCAGAGCGCGACCCGCCACGCAGCAGGTTACCGATACCGACGAGCGCTGTACCGCCACCGAAAATTCCCAAAATAACCGACAAAATCAAAAATCCAGACATTTCTCTCTCCCATATGTCTCCGACAAATGGTCCCCCCATTGGTCCCCGTTGCGATGACATACTGACAGTATGGCGATCAATGTGGTTCCTTTTTATCCCCAATAGGGTAGGAATTTGTTAAATTTCCTTACAAAATCGCAAGGTGGACCCAAAAAATTGCAGTTTTTGCCGTAATTATTTGGGTACGGGCTGGTCCTGCAGGGTTGCGAGCGCAGATTTGACCGCCTCGGCAAGCGCCTTCACTTCTTCTGCCCGGCCGGAACCCTTGCGCCAGGCAATGCCCACATCGCGTCCAGGCATCGGTTGGGCCAGCTTTTTCACCACAAGCCCCGAGCCCTGGGCCATGCCCTGGCGAACCGCCATATCAGGAAGCAGGGTTGCGCCGAGCCCCGCGCGCGCCATCTCCGCCAGCGTCATCAAGCTGGTCCCGCCAAAGCCTGCCGCCTGCTCAGAACTGCGCAATTGGCAGGCATCAAGCGCGTGCTCGCGCAGACAATGGCCATCCTCCAGCAATAAAAGGGACGTTTGGCGCAGAGTATCCACTGATATCGCCTTGCGGTCGGCGAGCGGGTGCTCCGGCCCGCACGTGAACCAGAATGGATCATGCCCGACACTAATCACGTCCATTCCCGGTAAATCGTACGGTAATGCCAGAATGGCGGCATCAAGAAAACCGGACGCCAGTTGGGAAACGAGCGCGGCCGACAAGTCCTCACGCAGATAGAGCTGCAACGCCGGATAGGTCGCCGCGAGGCTGGGTGACAAGGTCGGCAAAAGAAAGGGCGCGATCGTTGGAATAATGCCCAACTGAAAGGGCCCGGACAAAATCGGCTGATCCCGGACGGAAAGAACCATATCTTCCGCGCGCGCCAGAAGGCTTGCGGCCTGCTCGGCCACGGCCTGTCCCGCCGGGGTGAGGGAAAAGACCCGCGTCGAGCGGTCAACAAGCTGGCATTCCATCAACGCCTCTAATTCCTTGATCGCCGAAGATAGGGTTGATTGCGACACAAGGCTGTCCTCTGCGGCCCGGGAGAAGGATTCGCGCCGGGCAAGCGCCACAAAAAACTGCAATTGTCGAAGCGTGGGCAGAATGACCATGGCATGGTTTTTCCTTTTTCCGGACCGATCCCGCGTAATCGATATTTTCGATTGAAAATTTAGTTATTATCCATTTGATCAATTTACAAGCGTGACCTATATCCCCCTCGGTCACGTATTTCAGTGGTCAATGAAAAAAATTCACACGCTTTGAAAGGAATTAGCATGCTTGGCGTAGGCGATAAGCTCCCCGATTTCACCGTCACCGGCGTAAAGCCCGGCTTTAACAACCACGAAGAAGGCGGCGACTCCGCTTTTGAAGAGCTCACCCAGGAGAGCTTTCCAGAGAAATGGAAAATCATCTATTTCTACCCGAAAGATTTTACCTTTGTGTGCCCGACCGAGATCGCCGAATTCGGGCGTTTGGCTTCTGAATTTGCTGACCGCGACGCCATCGTTTTGGGCGGCTCGTCAGATAATGAATTTGTCAAACTCGCCTGGCGTCGCGATCACCCCGATCTCGACAAGCACGACGCCTGGCAGTTTGCGGACACGACCGGCGCCCTGATTGACGGGCTCGGTATCCGCTCGCCCGAAGGCGTTGCCTTGCGCGCCACATTCATCGTGGACCCGCACAATGTGATCCAGCATGTGTATGTGAACAATCTGAATGTGGGCCGAAACCCGCAGGACACACTGCGTGTTCTCGATGGTCTGCAAACGGACGAACTATGCCCCTGTAACCGTCCCGTTGGCGGCGACACGCTCTAAGGACGCAAATCCCCCCCGCGCGAAAAAGCGTGCCTTACCGGTGTGGCATCCCCGATGCGCATTGGCACCGGGGGCACGCTTTTTTTATGACTGAAAGGACCCCCCCATGACAATCGAAACCCTACGCGCCGAAATCCCGGACTATGCCAAAGATATTCGCCTCAACCTCGGCAGCCTCGTCAATGAGACGATCCTGAACGACCAACAAAAATTCGGCACATTCCTCGCCTCCGCACTGGCCACCGGCAACGCCACAGTGATCAAAGCGGTTACACAAGAAGTTGATGGCAAACTTACTGACGAGGCTGCGAACGGCGCTAAAGCGGCGGCGGCAATTATGGGCATGAACAATGTCTATTACCGCGCCATCCACCTTATGAATGAAAAAACCTACAGCACCTTGCCCGCAAAACTGCGCATGAATGTTATAGGCAATCCCGGTGTGGACAAAGCTGATTTTGAGCTCTGGTCGCTGGCGGTTTCAGCCATTAATGGCTGCGGCATGTGTCTTGATGCTCACGAGAAAGAGCTGCGCAAGCATGGTCTGACAACGGAGCAAATCCAGGCTGCCCTGCGGATTGGCGCCGTCGTCAACGCCGCTGCGGCTGTTCTCGATGGCGAGGCGGCACTCTAGGACCCATCGCAAAATCACGACTCAATACTCCGCGCTGGACTGCGTTTGCTTTTTGTTGAAAGAAAACGCAGTCCAGACTTTTTAGGGTTTGCGCTTTCGAACCCAAGTCGATGGATGGGAACCTTCGACGATCACATTTTTTGTGAACGCTCTTTAATGCAGAGGTTTTTTTATGGCCTAGCCAAGAAAGCTTTTGCGCAGACAGGAAAAACCGGCCTGACCAACGGCGGTCACGGCACGCGGATTTTCAATCTCCATCAGAGAACGGACAATCGCAACAGCGCTGTCCGCCCGGCTGAGCGAATAGGTGTAGCGCGTCAAGTCAATCAAATCATCCTGAGACAGACTTTCACCCAGATCAGTGGCCATGCAGGTGGCAGTCCCCGCGGGCAAGCCGAGGGTTTGCAGCCTGTTTTCCAGGGTTTGGGTGGCAACAGTGGCGCAGCCAACGAGCCACGCGCTGAGGATACCGGCACCAATCAGAAAAACGCGTTTTTTCATTTTCGACCTAACTTGTGACGTAACTTTGCGGCGTTGCGGCTGATAACAGGGGGGAGAATATCCGCCAGAAGAGCATCGGATTTGACCCGCCAATCGGTTTTGTCGCTACTATCGGGGCGGGTTCGAAAATCAGTCGTATAGGACCGGCCAGTTCCATCCCATGTTGCAGTGTAATAGTAAAGCGCAATGGACCGCCGGGGCACTTGGCGTGGATGGTTTACCGGCTGCGGATTGCCATGAAAGCTATTGGCCGTTGTTGTAAAAACAACGCAGCGATTAAACTGCGGATTGATCGACTGGACGCACGCCTTCATTCCGTCGTCCCACAGTTCAAGCGCACCGCCATAGTCTTCCTGCCAATCCTTATTCAGATAAATCAGCACATTCAGCCTGCGCTCCAGATGCAGCTGCTTGTGGAAGTTAAAATCCGCATGCACACTCAAATGTCCACCCTGCCGGATTTCATGAAAGCCCCCGCCAAGAAAAAACGGATCCGGAATAAGTTTCTTGATTCCCGTCAGGTTTTCCAAAAAGCCGATAAAGGGCCGCGAATTGAAGCTGTAAAAAAGAGCCCGAAGATCCGGAGACAGATAATCAGGGTTAAAACTGGTTTTGAATCGCTCCTGTGCCCGGTCAAAACTCATGGCCTCGGGATCGGGATCGGCCGGAAAGGCCTTGAGACAACCCTCCAGAACAGCCGGCGGCAAAAAATCATCAATGGCGATATGAGGAAAGGGATCGGCGCCAGCATAATCAGCGGCAAGTTCTGTGCCTTTATCGTTCGCGATGGCAGGATCGAAAACGCCAAACCGGTGATCGGCCATGGTAAGGTAAGGCGTCGTAGTGGAGGTGATCATGATGGTTGTGCCAGCGAATGAACAATTGCAAAAATGAGGGGACTTGACCCCCGGCGCGTATCATATCCGGTGTCGTCGGTCATTCAAGCATGGGGCAAGCATGAGAAAACTTGTGGCAAGGTCGGGCCTGTCAGCTCGGGGGCTGCGGCGTTCGCGCAGGGATCGTCGCCACGTCCTGCGCTGGCTTTTGGGTCCGACCCGCGCGCATGCCTTCACGCTCATAAATTAGAGCCAGGTGCGCAGGTGCCCGGCCAGCCCAGAACCCCAGCACCAACCACAGATTCAAAAGCTGGGTGCGCACCGGCCCCAGCGCCACGAACCGGCGGGCAGATGTCTCCAGCACCAGGGGCAGTTTTTTTATTTGGCCAAGCGCGCGTAGCGACTGGCGCATGGCCACATCCTCAAACAGGGGCCAGCGTGGGCAGTAGCCAATCTGAGCAAAGCGATCGGTTCGCACAAAAAATCCCTGATCGCCAAAGGTCGTCAGCATACAGTCAAACCGGGAGAAAAAACCGTAGAGCCGAAGCGCCGGATGCTTAACGTCAAAGCCAAGTCGAAAGCACCCCATGGCAATAGCCGGGTTTGCCATGGTCGCGCGGATATGGCCGGGCGCATCATCGGGCACCTTGCTGTCCGCATGAACAATCCAGCTGATATCGCCGCGCGCCTGCGCCGCCGCATTGGCAATCTGGATACCCCGGCCTTTTGCGCTGTCAAGCCAGCGGACCGGTACAGACCCAGCCGTGATTGTCTCGCGAAGCTTTACCTTTGCACCGTCCAAGACAGCGCTCGCTCGCGCGACGATCACCTCATCAATCTCAAGGCCCGCAAGCTGTGCCAACAAACGGCGCAACGGTGCTTCATCCCCGCAAACTGGAATGATAACCGAAATCGTTTGGGGATCGCGAGGTGGTGTGGTGGGCGCGGTCACCGCGGCGTGGCCACAGCATGGCGTTTGGCCGAAGACCTCTTCCGCTCTTTATGCTGATGAACAGAAAGCATACGCAGGTTTCGGAGGATTGTTTTCGTATCCCCATGGGTAACCCGCTTTAGGATAAAGCGGGGCACCGGTTGGCCGATCGCCAATTCGGCCTGATAATAAACCCGGGTTACCGGGGTATCGCCTGGCATGCCTTTTTGAGGGGCCAACACCCACTGACCACTCAATACCTTGAGGTCTCCGCCGGATTTTTCAAAAGAGATTGCGCGTGGCCGGTTGTAGGTTGATCGAAACTCATTGATGGTCTTCGGGAACAACCGCGAATAGCGCACCACATGTCGGCGCACATCCCACATGGATTCGGCCGGAGCGGTGTTATGGGTGGGCTCGGAAAACGTACCGCGATCAAGGATCGTGCAGCTACGAAGATGTGGAACAATATCGAGCGCGGCATCGCAGTCTGTCATCACCGCCCAGATGGTTGCCGGCGCCGCTGGAATATCAATAGCCGCTGAAATCTTTGTTGTTTTTATCGATCCCGCCTCGCCTGTCGACACATTAACGACGACTTCTCCGTCCGCCAGTTTCTCTTCATTTTCATCAGTAAGCGGAAACTTGATGACTTGACGAACGCCGAACGCCCCTGCTGCCTGCTCATAGGCATGACTATGAACAGAGCCCAAAGCAAGACATAGCGTGGCCGTCGCTGCATGGATACCAAGGCGGAGCGGATGAATATGTGTCATGGCGCCAACAAAGCACATGCACGCCCGATTGCCACTGATATTCGCCCCACGCCATGTCACATTCGCGTTTGCATGCTGGATTTAGGGTTAGCAATTTCTTACCGGCGCGCACCTAGCTTCAAGCGTAGCGCATTGAGCCGGATAAAGCCCGCCGCATCTTCCTGGTCATAGACATTGTCTTCTTCGAACGTCACATGCGCCATGGAGTAAAGCGATTTCGCGGAGGTGCGGGCAATGACCTGCGCACTGCCTTTATAAAGTTGTAAACGCACATCGCCCTCCACATGAGTCTGGCTTTGATCAATCGCCGCCTGCAGCATGTCGCGCTCTGGCGCATACCAAAAGCCGTTATAAATCAGGTTCGCATAACGCGGCATCAGCGCGTCTTTCAGGTGCGCCGCCTCCCGGTCGAGGGTGATCTGCTCTATCCCGCGATGGGCGGCCAGCAGGATTGTGCCGCCTGGCGTCTCATAGATGCCACGCGACTTCATTCCCACAAATCGGTTCTCCACGAGATCAAGCCTGCCGATCCCGTGGCGGCGACCATAGTCATTCAGTGCCGTGAGGAGTTCGGCGGGACTGTGCGCCGTCCCATTGATTGCGACGGGATCGCCATTCTTGAATGAGATCTCTATATCTTCGGGCGTATCAGGGGCATCGACGGGATCAACCGTACGCTGATAAACATAATCCGGTGCGGGTACGCCCGGGTCTTCCAGTACCTTACCCTCAGACGAGGTATGCAGGAGATTGGCATCCACGGAGAAGGGCGCTTCACCGCGTTTGTCTTTGGCGATTTCAATCTGATGATTTTCAGCAAACGCAATCAATTTTTCACGGCTGTTCAGGTCCCATTCGCGCCACGGGGCGATCACCTTGATATCCGGGTTCAGGGCATAGGCGTTCAGTTCAAACCGGACTTGGTCATTACCCTTACCGGTGGCCCCATGGGCAATGGCATCAGCACCAGTTTCGCGAGCAATTTCCACCAGACGTTTCGCAATCAACGGCCGCGCGATGGACGTTCCAAGCAGATATTGACCCTCATAAACCGTATTGGCCCGGAACATGGGGAAGACGAAATCGCGAACAAACTCTTCGCGCAAATCTTCGATATAAATTTCTTTGACGCCAGCGCGCTCGGCCTTGCGACGGGCGGGCTCCAACTCTTCCCCCTGCCCCAAATCAGCGGTGAAAGTCACAACTTCACAGTCATAGGCCGTTTGCAGCCATTTCAGGATGACCGACGTGTCGAGCCCGCCGGAATAAGCGAGGACGACTTTTTTGACCGTGGAGGCAGAGGGAGAAGGAGAGGCTGTGGACATGGGAAAGGCATTCCTGTGTTGCTGGCCCCGCAAGGGACCCGCGCTCGCTTAAGCCAAAATCCCCAGCCTGACCAGTACCGGACGCCAGCATGCTCACGATGGTGTTTGTCCGCCTAACCGCGCTCCGGGTCCGCCCGCCACGCAAAGTACGAAACGACAACCCCGATCACACAACTTACAACTGCGCCAACGCCCATCACGAGCGTCCCCACAAAGGGCTCTTTGAAAAAGCCAATAGCCAGGCTGAGGAGACCACACAGAACAAGCAGCCAACCGGTGACGCGGTTGGCCACCGTCCATGCATGCTCGCTGGATAGGGTCCATGGTGTACGCAGTCCCATAAACCAGGTGGACCGGCTCTTGCTCATATAGTTCCCTACAGCAATTAACAGCACCGCGCTCGTTGCAAGAACCCAACGGATATCAGGTTCGCTCTGGTGTACGGCAGAGAAGATAATCATGGCATGACTGACAAGCATGGTCAGTAAGGCACCAAACCAACTGGCAAAAAAGAGCCCTTGCGACGCCTTGAAATTCTGCCCCCGCGGATCAATTGCCGGTAAGATCGCAAACACAAGAACCAGGAAAAGAGCGCATCCGGGCATCAAGAGAAACAGCCCTGTGCTGCTCTGTGTACCGACAACATTTCCCTCGAGATCAAAGGTGCTTGGAACTTCAGCCCCAAAGCCGACCCGCCAGTAGCCGTAGACGGTCAAACCGACCATGATAAGAAGAAACGGGATAGAGACCTTTAAGCCTTTCATGACCATGGATTTGTCCCTTTCGATCAGGTTTTGAGTTTTGGTTTGGTGAGCGATTCCGGTTTCACCGACGCCGGGGCCGCCTCCCCGATCCGAAACAGCGCCATAAGGCTGGCCATGGCATCCTCAGCCACCGACAGATTGATCCGATAGATGAGCGTTGTGCCTGATCGTTCAACAGTGACGAGGTCAGCGTCCTTCAACACGGCAAAATGGCCAGAGAGGCTTGGTTTTGTCATCGAAAAAGTTTCGGCGATTTCGCCAGCCGTGTGTGCCCGGGTACGGAGCATCGCAAGGATTTCGCGGCGGACAGGGTGGGCAAGCGCTTTGTAAATATCGGCCATGGGCTAATAATTAGGTTTTTTCCTAATTATGTCAAGAGCCCACCATGTCCTCGGTCTCTCCGGCCTGCTCAACCACATATACCGCTTGACGAAAAATGCCCGCCACCGGATGGATGGCCCGATGACGCACGGTGAGACCGAGCGCGTTGAATGCTTGCTGCCACTCCTCATCGGTACGGTTGGTATGCGGATGAGAAAAAAATTCGAGATTGAGGAGGCTATCGGTGGCTTTCGTTGCTCGCTCCTGCCACTGGCTTTCATACACATCCTCAACAATGATCAACCGCCGCGCCACCCGCATGGCCTCGCGCAAGATATCGTCCGGCGCTGGTGTATGGTGCAACATGGTCAGCAAGAGCGCGGCATCAAATTGATCCCGGTCAAACGGGAAAACACCGCCATTATAAAGCATCGGGGCCAGGGACGGCGTATAGCTGCTGTCGGTAATATCGAGCCCGGTGATAAGATGCCCGGCACTGCGAAATTCCTTCAGTACACTGCCAGGTCCCGATCCCACCTCCAACAGCGTGCCACCGGGCGGCAGCCATGGCGCAACCCAACGATATTTGCGCCGCGCATCCGCGCACCAGGCTTGAAAAACCAGTCGCCCGGCAATGGGCGTGCGCCATAATCCCCTCATTTCTCTACCTCACGAACGCGAACGGGAACGCGAAATCATTGAAGTGCATGGCTTTTTCGATGATAGTAGCGCGGGGAACCACACGCGGTACACGAGAGGGGGCGGCATCATGCGCCAGGCTATTGTTGACGGTATTGATCATGATCCGGACTTTGAATGGCGCGGACGCAGCGTCACTCGGATTGAAAATCTCTCCGATATTATCTTCGCCCTTGCCCTTGGCATGCTGGTTTCCTCGTCACAGCCGCCCACGACGTTTAGCGATCTGTTCAACTTTGTTCTAAACATTGTGCCGGTTTCGGTGGCGTTTGCCATCTTGCTGACCATTTGGAATGCGCATTTTGTTTATTTTCGGCGATATGGCCTCGCCGATGGCTATATCATTTTTCTCAATGCGATCCTTTTGTTGCTGATTCTGTTTACCGCCTATCCGTTACGCTTTTGCTTTGACTCGCTGTTTGGTTTTGTTCTCTTCCAAATGGGGTACCCGGATCGTCTCAGCGCCATGCTGGGCGGTTATCGCGAAGCGGCGCTCGTCATTGCGCTGTATAATGCAGCGATGAGTATCGTTTATTTCATCCTTGCACAGATGTATGGCCATGCATTACGCCGGAAAAAACTGCTCGACCTATCGGCACGCGAGATTGTGTTGACGCGGCGTTCGGTCTTTAACAAGTACACACAAATCTCCACCTGCTTTCTCGCGATAGGCTTTGCCCTCTTCTCTCCCCTTGGTCCTTTCGCCGGGTTCTTTACGTTCTTGAATCCGCCGCTACGCGCGGTCGGGCGTTTCGTGATCCGTGAGAAAAAGGAAAGATCAGACACAGGGAATGAGAAGACGCCTGCAGCGCCGACCCCTGAGGAAGCCATGGCGTAATCGCCTACTGCGCCGTTTCCAGACGCGCACTTGCCCGTTCTTTCACGCTGTCGCTTTTGAGTTGACCGCAAGCGGCGGCGATATCGCGTCCGCGCGGGGTGCGGATGGGGGAGGCATAGCCCGCCCGATTGACCACGTCGGCAAAAGCCTCAATCCGTTCCCATGAGGAGCATTCATAGGGCGCTCCCGGCCACGGATTAAACGGGATCAGATTGATCTTCGCGGGGATGCCTTTCAACAAACGCACAAGCTCGCGCGCCTCGGCCAAGCTGTCATTCACCTGATTGAGCATCACATATTCAAAGGTGATCCGGCGCGCATTGGATAGCCCAGGATAATCGCGGCAGGCCTGTAACAGTTCCGCCAACGGATATTTCCGGTTGATGGGCACCAGCACATCGCGCAACTCATCGCGCACCGCGTGTAGCGAGATCGCCAACATCGCCTGCGTCCGCTCGCCCAGCGGCGTCATCTCCGGCACGATCCCCGATGTGGACACCGTAATGCGCCGCCGCGACAGGGAGATGCCGTCGCTGTCGCTGATCACCTCCATGGCGGTGGCCACATGGTCGAGATTATACAGCGGCTCGCCCATGCCCATAAAAACGATGTTGGAAAGCTGGCGCGCCTCGCTGGCCGAGGGCCATTCGCCAAGATCATCCTTGGCCATCATCACCTGACCGACAATCTCCGCCGCGGTCAGATTGCGCACCAGACGCTGGGTCCCCGTATGACAGAACGTACAGTTCAGCGTGCAGCCCACTTGGCTCGATACACACAGCGCCCCCGCCCGGCCCACGCCGGGAATAAACACCGTCTCCACTTCAATGCCGGGGCCGAACCGCAACAGATATTTGCGGGTGCCATCTTTGGAGACTTGCCGCTCCACCAGTGCAGGCCGCGCCAGCGTGAAATGCGCCGGTAGCTGACCGCGCATCTCCTTGCCGATATCGGTCATCGCCGCAAAGTCGGTGACGCCAAAATGATAGACCCACCGCCAGATCTGCGCCGCGCGCATGCGCGCCTTTTTCGGCTCCAGACCAAACGTCTCCGCCAGCGCCTGCGCCAGGGCAGGCCGCGGCAAGCCGATAATATTGGTCAACCCTGGAGCCGCCGCCGGCAGCGCAGAAGAAGAAGAAAGATCAAGCGTTGTCATGGCCTGTGCATACCCCGGCGAGGGAGCCCGGCGCAAGCGAGGGAACGGGTGGGGGGTGTGGGTTAGGTTGACGTCTGATGACTGATGTTGGTCCATCTTGATCATAGGGATTTTGCAGCTGAACGTCCGATTTGAAGAGAGATCATGCCTCTAACTTTGCCGTTTAAACTCGAGAGGGATTGTTCGTGTATTTTCGATTAGCGAGCCTGCCGCTTAATAGCGTACCGAGACTTGGAACAAAAAAGATCTCAGGCCGTCAAAGTTATTCGCGCTACTGAATGTTGCGCTGAAACGTTCATTGAAGGGAACATTCACACTTGATGTGAGGCTCCACGGCTGGTCTATAGATTGTGTTAGCAAAACATTGGCATTGCTCGGCCCTATGACCGTTGTTAGCTCTGTTTCACGGTCAATCTCGATATAAGTAGTGCCTATAGCAAGGTTTAGATCTTTGCCAAAAAGCGTTTTTTGGCTGATGAAGGAGAAATTTGCCGTTATTGTTTGGGTATCAATCGCGCCAAGGTCAGCAAACCCAAATTGTGCGCCCGCTCTTGCTATAACGGGCGTGTCTCCGATCTTTGCGATGGGCACATAAACAGCCGCGCCAGTGGTAAAACCGAAGCCATTACTCTCAACTTCACTGTTTACGGTAAAGTCAAAGTCGCCGTCAAAGAGCAGTGCATCCTCAGAGAATGTCCCGGCCAATTGTATCTCACTATTTGATTGCGTGGTCACGTAGCTACCGCTCGCGGATATCTCAAGAAAGGGCAAGACAAAATATCTTGCCGATACGCCGAAAGCGGTATTTGATATGTCGACCTCATCACCGATGGAGGCATCCAGAGAGTCCACAAACGCCGCATCTGGAATATCAACGTCGATAGAATCAATACGTACTGGCGTATTGGTGACCGAGACGAATGTTGATAGCGACAGGCGTTTGCGCTCTTCTCTTTCTTCCCCAGCGTGAGCAGATTGCGCACAGATGAGTGTTGCAGTTATTAAAAACGTACGCAGATATAGACGCATTTTGACGATTCCTTCATCAAAAATAGGGTGAACAATCAGATGTTTTTCACTGGTTTTTTGAACGCGTGGCAATCATGATGATTGCCCTCAGGTGTTAAGTTCCAATCGCCTTTCAGCTCTTAAGCTGAATTACCTTTCGGTAGGCGCACAGGCCCCTGGTAAGATGTACCGTCCTCAAGCCTTAAGACTTGCACCTTCCCAAAAAGATCAGCTTGCCAACTACCAGACAATACGAACTCTTGTATGGTCCAATCTTGAGGTAACTCAGGATCAATTGAGGTAACCTCGACTGGCCTGTTTACGCGGATAAAGGCTTCGCCCGCTGGCGACAGGAGAACAGAAATGATCTGACCCGGATCAAATTGAAGTCGATGATACTTCGTGACGGTGGCTGCCTTGATCTTGCGATTCTCACCATATGCTGGGCCGATTTGCGAGATGTCGGCAATATGAAAGAAAGTACGACCGAACCGAGTTTGATAGGTAAACTGGCCGTCCTCATCGCATGATGGTGAGCGCAAGACAGACGTCTTAGTTGCGAACCCCACACGAGGCTCATTCTTGATCAAGCCATGCGAACCAAGGCTTGGCGAGAAGTCTGAATAGTCCTCAAGGGTCCAATCTGTCGTTATCCATGCTTGCCGGCGCAATACGTCAATCAATTCAAAGCCAATGTTTTGTCCAGTGAGTTCAGGGGGTTGGTTTAGACAAGCCTTTTTACTCTCCGGCTTGATTGCCGCCAGCGCCCCAAGCGAAATGATTGCGAACGGCAGCAAAAGAAAGAGGGCAATCTTCATTTTCATTTATTACCTCCTTTGCCCTTACTCAGCCGGAATTTGTTTTAAGGCTGTGCTGGTGTCTTGGTGCGCTCCTGGACGCCCAAACGCTGAGGTTAAGACACCCTTCACTGTCCGCTCTTGTTTTACATCGCGGAATAGGTTTCCCCACTCCGTAAACAGAATAACAAAGGGATTTTTGGAATGAATAGGCTCCGTCAGACCATATCGCATATCTACTGACGGTACCTCCGCCGCATAGGTTCCGAACAGGTGATCGAAAATCATCAACACACCGCCAAAATTTTTATCGAGATATTCTGGTCGTGAACTGTGATGCACTCTATGGTTTGATGGCGTATTGAATATCCATTCCAGCGGACCCAACCGGCCTATGAGCTCTGTGTGCAAAAAAAACTGAAAACGGAGGTTTAGTGACATGAGCGTGACGATCATGACAGGGTGCACACCCAGAAACGACAACGGTATCAATAGGAGCCAAGTACCCGCTATGAGCGATGTCCACCCAAGGCGAAAGGCCGATGGCAATGCAATTTCATTAGGGGAATGATGCACCGCATGGTTTGCCCACATCCAACGGATGGTATGCCCCCAGCGGTGTTGCCAATAATAGGTGAACTCCACGAGGAAGAAGGCGATAGCCCAATGTTGCCAGTTGCCAAGTTCCATTTGGAAGGGGGAAACGGCATACGCTGCAAAGAGTAATGCCCCGGTGAGGGCATAGGTCAGCAGCGGATTCAGAATCTGCTGTCCAACCATGATGAAGAGCGACGCGCCCATGGCGCTGAAATCATATCCCGCCCCTGATCGGCGTCTTAAGACAATCTCGATCAATATAGAAATTGCGACGATCCCAAAAAAAAGGAGCATACCTTGAGGCTCTGGCATGTCTATGCTCCTTGTGTTTTCGCTTTTGATGACAGGGCATCGACCAATGCTTGCAATTCAACTTGGCCATCATTGTCGCCGTCAGCAGTTTTGAAATTTTCCAACGCGGGGCCGGAGAATTCCTGAAATGTAAGGTTCCCGTCCTTATTGGCATCTCTTTCCGCCATTATTGGATTAATCTTGGATTGGAACTTAACACGTGCGAATTTTGGGGCATCGGACGTGTTAACCACGCCATCATTATTTCGATCGACGCGTTGAAAACTTGCCTTAAGCGCTGTTGAAAGTTCTGCTTGGGTAAGAATACCATCCGCATTGGCGTCTGACGTTTGCAGAAATTCTATCTGTTTTGCGACCATTTTTGCGGTTGGCTTTCCTGCGTTTGCAGGGGTGGAAATCATGGCCAGCATGACAAAGCCTAAGGCCGTGTACTTACGGGTTGTTCTGTATGGCATCTTGTCGTTCCTTTTTTGCTAGCACCTGGCAATATGCCGGGGTGTTGACCATGAAGATGGGGGACAGACTTTTCGGGGATTTGTCGGGAGGAAGGAGTTTTTTTACGGTTTGTTACAATCCATAGTCGGCCCACAAATTTGGGGGATGGTTCTGCTGAAAATTCGCGCTCGCTGACACAAATCGAAAAGAAACAACTATTTTCGTATCGGCCGAGCTTGGCTAATAGTATCAAATGGATACACCGCAGATTCTCGTCGTTGATGATGAGCAAAAGACCGTTGAACTCGTTGCTGATTTGCTCGAGCGCCATCATATGCGCGTATACTCAGCCAATTCAGTGAGCGAGGCCGAAGCAAGCCTCAACGCGTATCAAATTGACCTCATCGTTCTTGATGTGATGATGCCGGGTGAAGATGGCGTTAGCTTTTGCCGCCGCTTGCGCCAGGATTCCACGATCCCCATCCTTATGCTCTCAGCAATGGGAGATGACGTTGATCGCATTATTGGTCTTGAAATGGGTGCAGATGATTATTTGGCAAAACCCTTCAACCCACGAGAGCTTATTGCGCGTATCCGAACAATATTGCGGCGCGCACCCGCAATTCAGCAAATCGAACACCATGACAAACAAGTCTCATTTGCTTTCAACCAATTTACTCTCAACCCAGACACGCGAACCCTTCAAGAGGACGATTCCATTGTTGAGCTAACCTCCGGTGAATTTGCTGTTTTGCTGGCGCTTGTTGAACGTGCCCCGCGCATTCTCAGCCGTGACCAGCTATTAGAATATTCGCGCGGTGCAGCCGCGAACCCTTTTGATCGCAGTATAGATACGCATATAAGCCGTCTACGAAGTAAATTAGAGAAAAATACGCGTCGCCCTGAGCTTATTAAAACAGTGCGCAATCTTGGCTATGCCTTTGCTGCAACGGTAGAAAAGGTATCGGAATGATGCGATTGAATTCCCTACTCCAGCGATCCCTGTTTCTGCAGGTGTCGTTGATAATTGCGACTTCTCTATTTCTATTCATTGTCCTGATGCAATTCATGCTTCAAACATCTTTGGTGTTTCGTCTGTTTCCGTCAGTTATGGAGCGTCATGCGCGCGCGACATCTGAATTGGTCTTTTTACTGGAGAACAATACTGAACAGAGCATAACACCTATTTTGTTATCGTCATTTTCAAGCTCTAGTCGCAAAGCATTGACCAGGGAAAGCTTTCCCGAAACATCAACGCGTTCAAGAATACTTGGACGGCCTTTTGTTACGAAAGTCCCATCGCAATATTTCATTGGAGAACGCGATATCCGTTTTCGTATGGTTGGCGTCAGAGAACTTCACAGGATCAATCAGCGTGATCACGTTAAGCCGATAACAGCGATTTCTGCTCTGGAGGTTTCCGTTCGAATGGAAGACGGATCTATCTTATCGGTGTTATCATCGCCAGTGGCGATTTTTGGCGCTTCCAATAGTGCTTTGTTGATGTTTGCGATAGGTTTATCCTTGCTCACCAGCATTTTGGGTATACGTCTCGCCTTTAGGCCATTACATCGCCTCGAAACGGCGGCGCATTCCGTTGGACTGACCAGCAAACCATTCATCGTAGAGGAAGAGGGAACAGAAGATTTACGCCGTGTCACGCGTGCCCTGAATAATATGCAAGTGCGCGTGCAAGGCCTGTTGGCCGATCGATCAAAAATGCTTGCGGCGTTGGCACACGACATAAGAACCGGCCTGACTCATGTAAAACTAAGGCTTGACCAGGTTGATGCTAAAACCGCCCCATTAATCATGGATGATGTCGAGCATATGGAGCGGTTGATCAGCGATATGCTGCTTTATGCCCGGGCGGAACAGCCAACCACGGAACCTGAATTGGTTGATATCTTGAGCTTCCTCAGAGAGTTCGCAGGTGCATTACCCTATTCAATCAGTACCGATCTTGGTTCGGAACAATTCCTAACGGCGGCCGATCCTAACGCGCTGAAACGTGCGTTCAGTAATATTATCGACAATGCGCATATCTATGCTGACTCGATCACTTTACGCAGTCATCTTGACAACCACGGGCTCAATATTTTTGTCGATGATCTGGGCCCCGGCATCCCTGAAGATGATCTGGCGCGCATATTCGATCCATTTTATCGCGTTGAACCCTCCCGAAACCGAAATACTGGCGGAAGCGGCCTAGGACTGACGATTGCGCGCGCCCTGCTGAGCGCGCACGGTGCGACACTGACACTTTTTAACCGCGAGGGAGAAGGTCTGACAGCGCATATTCGTTTTCCAAGTACCCAGCGAGTGGATTGAGTACAGAGTTTTGTCTTGATCACTTATCACGCTGCCTTGATTGCGATCTGAATGACTGATGCGGCTTTCCCCATCGCCACCACGCCGCGCTTGCCAACGGGTGAAAAACTGCCTATCCGCCTTTTCGTGTTGCGATGCAGCATGCTGCTGGGTACCCAGTCTAATTCACCGAAAAGCAACATCGGATAGGGCGGCGACCCGCATGTGGGCGTCCGGCGCTGTTTGTACCCGTGGGATTTGATCATGAAGGCCTTGCCCAGTCTGACAAGCGTGAACGAAATATGGGCCTTCAATATTCGCGGAGACCTTCTGGCCGGCCTCGTCGTGGCGCTGGCGCTGATCCCGGAAGCCATCGCTTTTTCGATCATCGCTGGTGTGGACCCCAAGGTTGGGCTCTACGCTTCTTTCTCCATCGCGGTGATCACGGCCTTTGTCGGTGGTCGGCCCGGTATGATTTCTGCGGCGACGGCGGCGACGGCCGTCTTGATGGTGACACTGGTGAAGGATCACGGCCTTCAATATCTGCTGGCGACCACCGTTCTGGCCGGTCTCCTCCAGATCGGTGCGGGCTATCTGCAGCTTGGGCAGCTGATGCGGTTTGTCTCGCGCTCGGTGCTGACGGGGTTCGTCAATGCGCTCGCCATCCTGATTTTCATGGCACAGATACCCGAACTGATCGGCGTGCCGTGGCTGACCTATCCGATGGTCGCCGCCGGTCTGGCGATCATCTACTTGTTCCCTTTCATCACCAAGGCGATCCCCTCCCCGCTCGTTTGCATTCTGGCGCTGACCGCAATCACGATCGGCTTTGGCCTTGATGTGCGCACGGTAGGCGATATGGGCGCGCTGCCCGATGCGATGCCGGTATTTCTTATCCCCGACATTCCGCTGACCATCGAAACCTTGCAGATCATCTTTCCCTATGCGGTTGCCGTTGCGGTTGTCGGCCTGCTCGAATCCTTGATGACCGCGTCAATCGTGGATGAATTGACCGACACACCGAGCGACCGCAATCAGGAATGCATCGGACAGGGCGTTGCCAACACGGTTACCGGTTTTTTTGGCGGCATGGCGGGCTGCGCCATGATCGGCCAGTCGATCATCAACATAAAATCCGGCGGACGCGGTCGGCTCTCGACCCTGTCGGCCGGTATCTTCCTGCTCACCATGATCCTGCTGGTCGGCGATTGGGTCAGCCGCATCCCCATGCCCGCCCTCGTGGCCATCATGATCATGGTCTCAATCGGCACGTTCAGCTGGTCCTCGCTAAAGGCACTGCGGGTCCACCCGCGCAGTTCCTCCGCCGTTATGCTGGCCACGGTCGCGGGCGTAATTTTCAGCCACAACCTCGCCATTGGCGTGTTGATCGGCGTTTTGCTGTCGGGCGTGTTTTTTGCGGGCAAAATCTCACAAGTCTTTCGCGTCACCTCGACCCTGTCCGCCGAGGGCCGCAAGCGCACCTACCGCGTCGAAGGGCAGCTTTTCTTTGCCTCAGTGGAGACGTTCAACGCCGCCTTTGATTTGAAAGAAGCGCTCGACGACGTCGTGATCGATGTGCAGGAGGCGCATATCTGGGATATCTCCAGCGTCGCCGCGCTCGACATGATCGTCCTGAAATTCCGCCGGGAGGGCGCGCGCGTCGAGTTGATCGGCTTGAATGCGGCGAGCGAGACCATCGTCGACAAACTTGCGCTGCACGACAAACCTGGCGCCCTTGATAACCTGCTGTCGCATTAGAAAGACGCCCCGCCCATGACCCACATCCTCGCCCTGATTGACGGTTCAATCTACACCCACAGCGTGTGCGACCATGCGGCGTGGGCCGCGCGCCAATATGGCGGTGACGTCGAACTCCTCCATGTGCTCAGCCAGAAAAAAGCCGGATCGCTGCCCGCCGATCTTTCCGGCGCCATCGGTCTTGGTGCGCGCTCGGCCCTGCTCGAAGACCTCGCCGACCATGACGCGAAAACCGCTCACCTTGCCAAGGAACGCGGGCGCGCAATCCTCGACGCTGCTCAAGCGCGCCTCGAAGACCAGGGCGTGGGTGAGATCAGCCTCGCGCTGCGCCATGGCGAGATTGCCGAGACGCTGACGAAACGCGCGGGCGATCTGATCGTGATGGGCAAACGGGGCGAAGGCGCTGACTTTGACACGCTCCATCTTGGCGCAAACCTCGAACGCGTGGTGCGATCGGTCAGCCGGCCCGTCCTGGTGGCCAGCCGCGCGTATCAGCCGGTCAAAACCGTGGTGTTTGCGTTTGATGATGGCATCAGCGCCCGCAAAGCGCTGGACAGTCTGACAACCACCCCCATGGCCGACCGCCCGAAAATCTTTGTCCTGATCATCGATACCGAAGGGTCAGACCACGCGCGCGCTGCAGACGCTGCAACGAAGCGACTGGCAGAAGCGGGCTATGAAGCGCAAACCCGCATCCGCCAGGGTGACGCCGAAAAAGTCATTTCGCAGGAAGTTGAGGAGTGCGGCGCCGATCTCCTGATCATGGGGGCCTACGGCCATTCGCGCATCCGCTCTATGATCATCGGGTCGACCACCACATCAATGATCCGCTCCTGCCTGATCCCGCTTTTGCTGTTTCGCTAGGGCGCGACGCGGCTGGCGCTTTGCGTCGGGACGTATTGGCGCCTTGCCAGTTGAACTCTCGGGCTGTGTCCTCGTAAACAAGAGGGCGAATGCTAACAATAAAGAGTGTGTCTATGCCCCCCGCGCCATCCTCGCCGCTTGGCCCCTACCGTAAGGCAGGCAAGCTCGTTATTGCCAGCAAGAATACCGGCAAGATCCGGGAGATCGGGGCGTTGCTCGACCCGTTCGGGATGACCGTTACCTCCGCCTATGATCTGGGTCTTGATGATGTGGACGAGACCGGAACAACCTTTGCGCAGAATGCCCGGTTGAAAGCTCACGCCAGCGCCAAGGCAACCGGCCTGCCGGCGCTATCCGATGACAGTGGCTTGTGCGTGGCGGCGCTCGACGGGGCGCCGGGGGTTTATTCTGCGGACTGGGCCGAGCGGCAGGACGCCAATGGAACCGTAACCCGGGATTTTGGCTGGGCCATGGAGAAAGTGGAAAAAGCCGTCCGTGAACAGATGGCTGGCGGGGACGGGCGCAATGACTGGTCAGCCTATTTTGTCTGTATGCTGTGCCTTGCCCTGCCCGATGGGACCGATCACCTGTTCGAAGGACGCGTGCAGGGCACGCTTGACTTTCCGCCGCGCGGGCAAAATGGCTTTGGCTACGACCCGATCTTTGTGGCCGACGGCCACACGCAAAGCTTTGGGCAGATGGAGCCGGACGCCAAACATGCCATTTCCCACCGGGCCGATGCGTTCGAAAAATTTGTGGCCGCATGCTTTCCGCAAGCCTAACGCCGGTGCAGCGCGAGGCCCCAAACGATCTGGGCGTTTATGTGCACTGGCCCTATTGCCTGCGCATCTGTCCGTATTGTGACTTTAATGTGTACAAAAACCGCGATGTGGACAACGCGGCCTGGCAAAACGCGTTCAACCGGCAACTGACCCAGACGGCTGACCTTGTTACCCGGCGGCCCCTGCGTAGTCTTTATTTTGGCGGGGGAACGCCCTCGCTCGCGCCGCTTTCAGTCCTGCAATCGGTTATTGATCACTGCGATACCCTGTTCGGCTTTCATCCGAGTGCGGAGATCACCTTGGAGGCGAACCCCGCCAATTTGACCCGGGCGCAAATGCAGAATGTGGCAGCGCTGGGGATCACACGGCTATCGCTCGGTGTACAAAGTTTTGATGATCATTTACTCAAGGTTCTGGGCCGGGACCATAGCGGTGAGCAAGCCAGCGCAGCCATTGACGCAGCACAGTCTATTTTCGGGAATGTGACCTTTGATGTCATTTATGGCCATCCGGACCAGACGCTCCAGCAATGGGAACGCGAACTGACGCGGGCCACCCGGTTCGATACGGGTCATTTATCCGTCTACCAACTGACCATTGAGCCTCACACCGCCTATGGCCGCGCCGTGGAGCGGGGCCGCATGATCCCCAAGGAGGGCGATGTGCTGGCCGATTTT
Source organism: Pseudomonadota bacterium (assembly GCA_039819545.1). Taxonomy (GTDB): domain Bacteria; phylum Pseudomonadota; class Alphaproteobacteria; order Caulobacterales; family Parvularculaceae; genus CALLPQ01. The sequence continues at coordinate 128,414 of JBCBRS010000006.1, forward strand.
GATGACCTTGCCATGGATCATCTCGCCGCCCACGGCTTTGACCGCTACGAAATCTCAAACCTGGCGCGGCCGGGTTTTGAGTCCGTCCATAACCTTCTCTATTGGCGGTACCAGGACTATATCGGCATCGGCCCCGGTGCGCACGGACGCCTGACCCTGGGCGAGAGCGGGACCCGGATGGAGACCTGCGCGCCGCGTCGGCCCGAAGCCTTTCTCGCCAGTGAAACCCTTGCACAGTTTCATGAGGTCTTTGACCCCCTCAGTGAAGAAGCCCAGATGCAGGAGCGCTTTGCCATGGGCCTACGCCTGCGCGCTGGCATTCCGCTGCGTGCGGATGACCATTTCTTTCGCGATGACGCCCGCACCCGCGCCCTGACCACCGCCTGCGACGACGGTCTTGCCACCTACACCGGCACCCACCTGACCCCGACCGACACGGGCCGCAAACTCCTCAACCGCCTCCTCGACATGCTGCTGGCCCCGATTGGGGGGTAAGGCGGCCCCGCTTGACGGCGAAATAGAACATCCATAGAACGTATCTGTTTTGTTCGCATGCTGAAAAGAGGGTCCGTGTCGCGGATGCGGCGGTCGGACCTGCAAGAAAGAGAGTTTCTATGCTCACGAAAAAACAGCACGATCTGCTGATCTTTATTGATGGGCGCATCAAGGAAACCGGCATTTCGCCATCTTTTGACGAAATGAAAGAGGCCCTGAACCTGCGCTCCAAGTCCGGTATCCATCGCCTGATCACAGCGCTGGAGGAACGCGGGTTTATCCGCCGCCTCGCGCACCGTGCCCGGGCGCTGGAAATCCTGCGCTTGCCCGGCGACCCGTCGCCGGAGAAAACCGCCACAACCGCCAAAACCGCTCCGGCACCGGGCCCCAAACCGGCCGTCAAACCGGTTCGCCAGCCCTTTTCACCCAATGTGGTGGCGGGCGCCTTTGGGGGGGAGCGCAAACCCGCTGGCGAACCGGCCGCCGGTGACATGACAAACCTGCCAGTGCTGGGCCGTATTGCGGCCGGCACGCCCATTGAGGCCATTCAGCTTGAAGTGGACCGGTTCGCCACGCCCGCGGCCATGTTGCAATCGGGCGAGCATTATATTCTCGAGGTCCAGGGCGATTCCATGATCGACGCCGGGATCCATGATGGCGATATGGCGGTGATCCAACGCTGTAATGACGCGCCGTCGGGCGATATTGTTGTGGCCCTGGTCGATGATCAGGAAGCAACGCTCAAACGCCTGCGCAAACGCGGCGCGTCCGTTGCGCTGGAGGCTGCCAATGAGGCCTATGAAACGCGCATTTACGGGCCCGACCGGGTCAATGTGCAAGGCAAGCTTGTGGGCATTATGCGGGTCTATTGAGGCTCACCGCCTTTGCTAGGATCAAAAGCTCGCCTGACTAACCGCGCAGCGATACCCGGTTCACGCGCGCGCGCTCTTCCGGGACTTGCGCCGCTTTACTGCTCCGCTCACCCTGGCGGAGGGTGGGGGAGAGGTCGTAAAGCGTCGCCACCAGATCATCTGTGGTCACCAGGTCAAACCCCCGCGCGCGGGCACTGGCGAGCCAGGGGCCGAGGACTGCGATCGTGTCTGGACGCGGATGGGCAATGGCGATGGCATAGCCTGACCGCCGGGCAACGGCTTCGGCTTCAGCCAGTTGGCGGCGCACCGTTTCGCGGCCCGCCGCGGGGTCGAGAAACACATCGCGGCGCAAATAGAGCGTGCCTGTTCGGGCAGCCACCTGCGCCCCAACAGTGCGGGCCGAGGTGACGCTATCCAGAAAATAAACCTTCCGCTCGCGCAGGGCCCGCATCACGGCAGTCATCCGGGCGGGGTCAGCGGTCAGACGCGAGCCCATATGATTGTTAACGCCGCTATAGGTTTGGAGCCGGTCGAGGTTCCAGGCGAGGTCGCGGCGAAATGCCGACGGCGACGCCCCGGTGGTGAGCGCGTGGGGGCCCGGATCTTCTGGCCCCTCCGGCTCCATGGGAAGATGAAGGAGGACCCCATTGCCAAGCGCGGCAGCGCGCGGCGCCATCGCCTCAATATCAGGGGCATAGGCGAGAAAGGAATGGGTCACCGGCCCCGGCAACGCCAGCAGGGTTTCAAAAGCCCCGGCATCAAGCCCCACATCGTCGAAAACGATAGCGATACGCGGGCGAGCGGTGCCCGGTGCCGCATATCCTTGCCCGTCCTGACGTTCAAAGGAAGATGGTGACGGTGGCACCGCCGCTGCGGCTACATCCGGGTTTGGTCCATGGGCCCGCGCCCTTTTTCGAAGTTCTGTGAACTGCACCTCGCCCGCAGAAGCATAACCGAAGGTCCCGTCTCGCAAGGGGCTTTCCTGGCGCACCGTTTCACGCAAGAGAGGCCGATCCGTTTCTGCCACGCGGTCAAAGGCAACGCGCGGCAGGCCCGCCGGGTCATAATCCGGAAAGGCCGCGCTCTGGCTTGCGTGTCCACCCACAAAGGAGGCAAGCGCTCCAACGCCCATTCCCAGAAACGCCATGGCAATCGACGCCAGCAAGCCCGCGCGGCCCGCGCTCCGCCGGACGACTTGCGTCTTGGCGCGCCGTTTAGCCTTTGCCTTTGCCTTTGCGTTCGACTGCAATCGGTCTGGGCGGCGTTGCGCGCGAAAATCCGCCGGGGCGATGGGGTGTGTTCTGGACACAGAACTCTCCTTGATAGGATGTCCTTGTCAGGTGATTCGCGCTCGTGAAGCCATCGGCGCGAAAGGTGACCCGCGCGCTGGCGCATTTGCCGATGCAATCGCAGGGGAGTTTGGTATATGTCGGCGCAAGACCGTTTCCTTTGCCCGTGACCCCCAGATAACGATGATCGTCCTGATCGACAATTACGACAGCTTCACCTGGAATGTGGTCCATCTGATCGGTGGTCTTGGCCATGAGGTGCGTGTGCACCGGAATGATCAGATTTCGGTGGCGGACGTGCTCTCGACCGCAACCACAGGGATCATCCTGTCCCCCGGGCCCGGACGCCCGGAACAGGCTGGCATCAGTCTGCCCCTTATTGAGGCTGCCGCAAAAACGGCCACACCGGTGTTTGGCATTTGCCTCGGCGTACAGGCGATTGCCGAAGCGTTTGGCGGCACCGTGATCCGTGCCCCAACGTTGCGTCACGGCAAAACGTCCACGGTGGTGCGCACCGGGGCACCGTCTTACCTTGAAGCCCTACCGCAACAGTTTACGGCAACGCGGTATCACTCCCTGGTGGCGGACCCCGAGCGTTTGCCCGCGTGCCTGACCGTCAGTGCCCATAGCGCGGATGACGGGGAAATCATGGCCCTTGATCACCAAAGTTTGCCCGTGGCTGGGGTGCAGTTTCACCCCGAAAGCATTGCCTCAACCCATGGTGCGGCCTTGTTCTCCGCCTTTCTGGCCTGGGCTCAGCAACGCCAGTGCGGCCAGAACATGCCCGTCGACAACGCGGAGCCGCCGGATGAATGCCCATGAGTAATCCGTTCACCCCCTATTTGCGCCGTGCCAGCAATGGCGAGACATTCGGTGAGCGTGATATGCAAGCGGCCATTGACGCGATCCTTGCCGGTTCGGTCAGTGATGTGGAAACAGCTGGCTTTTTGATGGCGCTACGCGCACGCGGCGAAACCATAGAAGAGATTATCGGCGCCGCCCGCGCCATGCGGGCCGCCGCCACGCCAGTCACCACGCCCCACGACGTGATCGATACCGCCGGTACCGGCGGTGACGGCGCGGCAACCTATAATATTTCGACCGCCGCCGCATTGATCGCGGCGGGTGCAGGCGCAAAAGTTGCCAAACATGGCAACCGCGCAGCAAGCTCCCTGTCCGGATCATCGGACGTACTGGCCGCCGCTGGCGTTAACTTGTCCGCATCGCCGGAAACCATCAGCGCCTGTATTGATCAAGCGGGGGTAGGGTTTATGTTTGCCGCGTTCCACCACAAAGCTGTGGCGCAGGTGGCCGGAGTGCGAAAAGCCCTCGGTGTACGGACGCTCTTTAATTTATTGGGACCACTGACGAACCCGGCTGGCGCGCGGCGGCAACTGATGGGCGTCTTTGATGAAACTCTTCTCACGCCGCTGGCAAATGCCTTGCGCGCCCTTGGCGGTACCCATGGCTGGGTCGTGCATGGGATGGACGGCCTTGATGAACTGTCTATTTCCGGGCCAAGCCAGGTTTGCGCCTTTACCCCGGAAGGGACGTCAACCTTTGAAGTGACGCCCGGTGATGCGGGCCTTGCCACCCACTCCATAGAGGCCATTAAAGGCGGCACGCCGGAGGAAAACCATAAAGCCCTCGTCCAGCTACTCGACGGCGAAAAAAACGCCTATCGCGATGTGGCCGTGTTGAATGCCGCGGCTGCGTTGGTGGTTTGCGGGCTTGCGGACACATTGGAGGACGGGGCCCACCGCGCAGCCAACGCCATCGATAAGGGCAAGGCGAGGGCCGTATTGGCGCAGCTTGTTGCCCTGTCACAAAGGGTAACCGTACCATGACGATTTTGGACTCCATTATTGCCTACAAGACCGATGAAGTGCGCGCCGAGAAAGCGAGCGCACCGCTGGCAGCGCTGGAGGCCCTAGCCAAGGAGGCTGGCCCCACCCGCCCCTTCAAGGGCGCCCTTGAACGCGCCAGTGCGGGCGGGACGGCCCTGATCGCCGAGATCAAAAAGGCAAGCCCCTCCAAAGGGGTGATCCGCGACGACTTTATGCCCGAAGCGCATGCGCGGGCTTATGAGGCAGGGGGCGCCACCTGCCTGTCAGTGCTCACTGATGGGCCGAGCTTTCAGGGGAACAGCAAATATTTGCGGGTGGCACGTGCGGCCTGCGGATTGCCTGTTCTGCGCAAGGATTTCATGATTGACCCCTATCAATGTACGCAAGCGCGCGCCTGGGGCGCGGATTGTATTCTTGTGATCATGGCTTGTGTCAGTGATCAGCAGGCAGAGGAACTGACCTTCGCCGCGGCAAGCCATGGCATGGATATCCTCATCGAAGTCCATGACGAAGCAGAGTTATCGCGTGCCGTCACGCTCACGCAGACGGCACCACGCAACGCTATGATTGGCATCAATAACCGCAATCTCGCCACGTTCGAGACCCGCCTTGACACCACCGCACGCCTCGCCCGGCGCTGTCCGCCCGAAGGCTTTTTGGTGTCTGAAAGCGGTATCACCTCACCCGATGATATCACGATGCTGAAAGCCGATGGTGCCAAAGCGTTTCTGGTGGGCGAAACCCTGATGCGTCAGGATGATATAGAAGCCGCAACGCGCGCGCTGATTGGCGATAGAAAAGACATCGTCTGATTAAACAGATCTATCGCGGAGCCGTCTTGAAGACTTACAAACACTCTTCAAGGCCGTATTCCCGTGCAAGCGCAGCGTAAACCCGGGATCTGTTTCGGCAAACTCCGTTCCCTAATAATGAGGCCCCGGGTCTTGCGCCCGGGGGTACGGAGTACTTGTCAAAGTTTTACGCCGTATTCCCGGGCAAGCGAAGCGCCGACCCGGGAGCTGTTTCGGCAAACTCCGTTCTCTAATGATGAGGCCCCAGGTCTTGCGCCCGGGGGGTACGGAGTAATTGTCAAAATTTTACGCCGTATTCCCGGGCAAGCGAAGCGCAAACCCGGGAGCTGTCTCGGCAAACTCCGTCCTCTAATGATGAGGCCCCTGTATTGTCTGCCTATGCTAATTTAGGTGCGGGAAGGAGGCCGTGAGACCCCTGACGCGGTTGACGTCGTGACCCGGTTTGGCCCCTTCCCGCTGTTAGCGTACCCAAACCTGAACAGTTGCAAGAGGGCCTTCACAGTGCACCTCGCAT
>JBCBRS010000007.1:0-130595 GCA_039819545.1 Pseudomonadota bacterium
GATCACGACGTCAACCGCGTCAGGGGTCTCACGGCCTCCTTCCCGCACCTAAATTAGCATAGGCAGACAATACAGGGGTCTCGTGATTAGGGACAAAATTTCCCGAAACAGATCCCGGGTCAGCATTGATGTCTGCCCGAAACCCTGCGGATGCGATGTGGGGCGCTTATGATCATAACCAACCCCCACGCGATATCCCCCCTCAATTTATGACAGAGAAGTAATTTTACCCGGGCACCTCGGATTTTCCATGGTGCCCTGGGGCGTATGACGCAATGTAAGTGCTTTTTGTGGGGCCTTGGTAGGAGTGAGAGATGCGAATTTTGGTTGTTGAAGATGATGCAGAGGCGGCGGCATTTTTGGCGCGTGGATTACGCGGGGCTGGCCATACGGTCGATCATGCCCTTGATGGATCGCAAGGATTAAACATGGCCGATGTGGGCGATTATGACGCCTATGTGATCGACCGTATGCTGCCAAAAATGGATGGGCTTTCATTACTCAGTACCCGGCGTGAAAATGGCGATGAAACGCCAGCCCTGTTTTTGTCCGCACTCGGCGAAGTTGACGACCGGGTTGCGGGGTTAAAGGCCGGCGGTGATGATTATCTCATCAAGCCCTATGCGTTTCAGGAATTGCTTGCCCGGGTTGAGGCGCTGGGCCGTCGCCGCGCCCCATCGCAGGTGACGACGCGCTATAGTGTTGGTGATCTTGAGATTGATGTCCTGACCCGCACGGCGCGGCGCGCCGATACAAAGATTGAACTGCAACCACGGGAGTTTCGGTTACTCGAATATCTGATGCGTCACGCTGGGCAGGTTGTGACCCGGACGATGCTTCTGGAAAATGTCTGGGAGTATCATTTTGATCCGCAGACCAACGTGATTGACGTTCATATCTCCCGCCTACGGGCAAAGATCGATAAGGATTTTGACAAGCCGCTGCTTAAAACTATTCGCGGTGCAGGCTATATCATTTCCGACGGGGATTAGGGGCAGGGTCCGCGCTGGCCTGGATTTTGGGACTATGATACGCCCGGATATGGGCGGGCTTATCCGGGCTTGCCATTTTTTCAGGGGGACAAACACCGCCCATGCGCCGCCTTCTCAATACCACGTCCTTTCGGGTGGCAATCGTCAATATTGTGCTGTTTGCCGCGGCGGTCATGATCCTCGGGTGGATCGTGTATAACGCAACGTTCCGGAATGCTGAGCGCGATACCGAAGCGCTGATCGATCAGGAAATTACCCTTCTGGCCAAACTCTACGCCACCGAAGGGGCAGGTGCCCTGCGCACGGCCATTGGGCAACGCACATTCTGGCAAGATGATTCGATTTACATGCTGCTCGGCGCGCAAACCGGCGCGCGGCTGGAAGGGGATTTGTCGTCGCTCCCGGAAAAAGCGCTGGAGGCTGGCGAGCGTCTGTTCGACTTTGAGTATGACGGCCGCCCGATCGACGCCACCAACCCCGCAACCCAGGAAGCAAATCGCAAAGCCGTGGGCAAGATTGTCAGATTTCGTCCGGCAGAAGGCGAAGACCCGCGATTTATCATCATGGTCGCCCGCGACATTACCATTCGCGAGGTTCTGCGTGAGCGCTTGTTTGATGCCATCAAGATTGTTGGTTTTGCCGCCAGCGGTCTGGCGCTTGTCCTCGGCGCTGCCTTTGGATCATCACTGATGCGTCAGGTGGAGACCATCAATAAAACGGCGCGGGCCATCCGCGCCGGTGATCTCTCGCAGCGGATCAAGCTTGGCAATGGCGGGGCCGAACTCGATGAACTGGCGCAAAACCTCAATGATATGCTCGACCAGATTGAACGGTTGATGACCGGCATGAAAGAGGTGAGCGATAACATCGCCCACGATTTGCGCTCCCCGCTCACACGGATTCGTAATCGGCTGACCGTGGCGCTGGACAGTCAGGGGCCGGCAAAAGATCAGGAGCTTGCCGCCACCCTTGACGAGGCGGAGCGGATGATTGCCACCTTTAACGAGCTTCTTTCCATTGCCCGGATCGAATCCGGCGAAGTCACCGGTAAGAAAGAGCCCGTCAATGTGGCCGAAATCGCCGAAGAGGTTACGGAGCTTTATGAGCCCGCCGCAAACGACTCCGGTTTTGTCCTCAGGCTGACCACAAAGCCGGTGCCGCTCGTCAATGGCTCGCGGGCGCTGATTTCCCAGGCGCTGGCAAACCTTCTCGATAATGCCATGAAATATGCCGAGGGTGGTACATGCATTGATGTGACCGTGCGGCGGGATCGCAATGGTAACGTCTTTTTGGGTGTTGCCGATAATGGCCCCGGCATCCCGCCCGAACATCATGACCATGTGCTCCAGCGTTATGCCCGGTTGGAGGAAAGCCGGACTACCACTGGTAATGGTTTAGGGCTGTCCCTTGTGTCAGCAATTGCGCGTGCCCACAACGCGGTTTTGACCCTCGGCGCCACCCATCCGGACCGGGAAAAAAGGGGGCTGCAGGTCGTCATCCGTTTCCCGCGAATCCCCGCTATGGCGAAAATCGCCCAGAACCCAGCAAAAACTTGAGGTTTTTGCAAACCCGCCACTTGCGAATCAAAAAAAATCACGTCTTTCTCATGGCGTATAACCAAAAAGGTTCATGCGCGGCGCGCCTTGCGCCCAAAACTGAGGAAGTAAAAATGAGCAAAGCAGAATTTATCGACAATGTTGCCAAGGCCGGTGACATGAGCAACGCCGAAGCCAAACGCATGGTTGAACTTGTTTTCGGTGAAATCGAAAAAGGCCTGAAGCGCAGCAAGAAAGACGGCAAATACACCATCGGCACATTCGGTACGTTTACGATCAACAAACGTGGCGCCCGCAAAGGCCGTAACCCGCGCACCGGCGAAGAGATCAAAATCAAAGCATCGAAGAGCCTGCGGTTCCGTCCGTCTTCGTCCCTAAAAGAAGCGGCGGGCTGCTAAAGCACACTGACATAAATCCGTGGTGGCGTGAAACGTGTGCCCGGACTGAGAATGGAAACCACATGAGCACGCCGCTCATGTGGTTTTTTGTTGGTCAAACTCAATTGCGTCTCCTTCGCTGCTCCCCATGTCTATGGGCGGCTCTTTGGGATAGGGTGCCTGTATGACTGCGTCTTCTGGTCCATCTTTTCCCGAAGCTTTTGGCCCCGCGCTTGCCTGGCGTGCCGGGCCATGCTTGCCTTTTGATCGGGAATTGGGGCAGCAGACCGTTGAGGCGCTCCGTACCCGTCTTTCAGTGGAAGACTGGCAAGGAATTGCCCCCTATACGGATGAAATAGCCAATGCGGCGGGCGCGGCGCCTTATTTGCGCCGATTAATGGCGCGCAAACCCGCACTCGTTGTGGATGCCTTTTTGCCACAAGACGATCATGGGTTGAGCACCCTGACCGGCCCCTGTTGGACCAGCGATGGAGCCGCAAACGCGCGGGCTCTGCGTCAAGCAAAAGATCGCTGGGCCCTGCGCACGGCCTTGCGTGATCTTGCGGGCCTCACGCCTGTGATGACGGCGGCCGCCTCGCTCTCTCGTTTTGCGTGCGCGGCAATTGATACCGCCCTTACGCTGGCGTGGCGAGCCCATCGCCATACGCTGGGCGATCAGGTGCGCGGGCTTACGGTTTTGGCCATGGGCAAGCTTGGTGCGAGCGAGCTTAACTATTCCAGCGATGTCGATTTGATCGTCCTTTATGATCCTGAAAAGCTGACCCTTGTTGACGGCGCAGATGCCAAATCCATTTGTGTAGGGATTACAAGGGTTTTTCTAGCGCTCCTAAGTGACCAAACTGCCGATGGTTATGTTTTCCGGACCGATTTGCGTCTTCGCCCCGACCCTGGTGTTACGGCCGTAGCCGTTTCTGTCGGGGTGGCGGAGCATTATTATGAAGGATACGGACAAACCTGGGAGCGTCTTGCGTTTATCAAAGCGCGTCCCGTAGGCGGCGACAAAGCGCTGGGCCAGTCATTTCTAAAGGCGATCCAGCCCTTTATCTGGCGGCGCAATCTCGATTACGCGGCGGTTGAGGATGTGCACCAGATCCGCGAAAAAATTATGCGCACCCACGGTCAGGGGCTGGACGGTGACCCTGGCCTTGCGGGTCATAACGTCAAGCTCGGCGTGGGCGGTATCCGCGAAATTGAATTTTTCGCGCAGACACACCAAATCATTGCCGGTGGAAAGGACCCTGATTTGCGTGTGCGCGATACGCTGAGGGCGCTCACACAATTGGCTGCGGCGGGTCTTATACCCGCACCAACGGCAACCGCGCTTTCGGCGGCCTACCCGTTCATGCGTTTTGTGGAACACCGCCTACAGATGATCAATGACGAACAATGCCATACGGTAGGTACGGATCAGGTAGCGTTGGAGCAGTTGGCGGCACTGTGCGGTTTTGAGGAGGTGAGCGCCCTCGAAAAAGTCCATGCCAGTGCCATCACCATGACGCGGACGGCTTATGACGGCCTTTTTTCCGTGACCCAGAGCCTGATACGATCAGCAAAACGAGAAGCAGTTGGGGCGGATCAAAACACGATTTCGTCCCTCGATTTTGTGGGTCCTGCGCCGGGTTCGGAGACTTTATCGGCACTGGCGGCACTTGGTTTTGAGCAACCGGCGGAGGTTGACCGGATCATCAGGCAATGGATGCGCGGCGACTTGCCCGCAACACGCGTTGATCAGGCGCGCCGCCTCCTGCGCAATCTGATCCCCGATATTCTGGGCACGATGGCGCACGCTCCTGATCCCTATCAGACACTGTTGGCCTTTGATCGCTTCCTTGCAACCCTACCGGCGGGCGTTCAACTCTTTTCAATGCTGAACCATCACGAACCCGTTCTTAAAAAACTGATGATGTTACTCACGGCCTCTCCACGGCTCGCAACTGATCTGTCTCGTTATCGCCATATTATTGAAAGCTTGATCGAGAATAATCCGTTTTCAGATAATCACCATCTCGTCAGTACCGCGACCATGGCCCGGTACTTGACCGAGGCGATTGGCGATGATGTGCCGGACGGTGACCTTGAAACGGTCATGTACACGCTCGCCCGGCATGTGGGGGAGGTGCGGTTTGGGATTGCCGCTGATCTGGTGGGCGGGTCACTTACCCCGGCGGAGGCTGGTTTACGGTTTACGCGGGTGGCGCGCGCCTGCCTCGAAACGCTAATGCCGTTCGTTACGGCTGCGATGCCAGGGGCAGGGGTCAGCGAGGATGACCCGTATACAGAGCGGTTGGCGGTACTCGGTTTTGGCCGGCTTGGCGCAGGGCGTATGAGTTTTCAGTCGGATCTCGATCTCGTTTTTGTCTTTGATCCTCAAAAGGAAACGGGTAACGCGGCTTATGCCCGCTTTGTCCGGAAGATGATTACAGTTCTGACGACACCCATGCGTGACGGCGTCCTTTATCCGGTGGATATGCAATTACGCCCGTCAGGCAGGGCCGGACCCGTAGCCACCAGCCTCAATGCTTTTCATCAATATTATGATCATGATGCGTGGGTGTGGGAGTTCATGGCCCTCACAAAAGCACGTGTTGTCGCGGGGGCAAAACCGCTTGGCGCCCACCTCACCGAGCGGATTCAAAAAATTCTTCGACAACCCCGTGATGGGGCAGAGGTAGCCAGTGCGGTTCGTGACATGCGCAGACGCCTGTGCACGGCACGACCTGCGATATCCGTATGGGACCGCAAGCTGGTGGCGGGTGGGCAAACCGATATTGAATTTCTCACGCAGTGTTTGACTTTAACTCACGCCAACACCTTGGGCCTGCCTCCGTCTGATGTACCCGCACAGTTGGTATTTTTTGCAGATGAGGGGGTGCTGACCAGTAATGAGGCAGCAAAGCTTGCCGACTGTTACGGGCGCAATGAAGCGATTATGCAATATGGCCGGCTTGGCAATGGCGAGGTGTTTTCTCCAATTGCCGATGGCCCGGTGTTGGGTGACTTGATCGCCAAGGCATGCGGGGTGCGGACGGTTGCTGAGACGGAGCGCGTTTTGGAGGACGATGCAGCGTTTGTAAAATCCGTCTTTACCCAGATTGTTGGTGGTTAGGCAGATGGTTTGTCTTTTGTGTTCTGGGGCCTCGCTTGCCCGGGAATACGGCATAAAGATTAGATACATAGACCGTATCCCCGGGCTTGATCCGGGGTCTTCCAATTGGGGTACGGAGGATGTGGAAACAGTTCCCGGGTCTGCGCTGCGCTTGCCCGGGAATACGGCATAAAGATTAGACACCTATACCGTATCCCCGGACTTGATCCGGGGTCGTCCAATTGGGGTACGGAGGATGTGGAAACAGTTCCCGGGTCTGCGCTTCGCTTGCCCGGGAATTCGGGGTGTTCAAAGCTGTATCATGAGGATATTAGATAATCGGTAGGCCGATCAAAATTCCATCAGTCACGCCTTAGAGGCTTTTTTGATAAAATTAATCGGAGATATTGGGTGCGGGAAGAGGATTTGAACCTCTGACCTTCAGGTTATGAGCCTTTGGATCGATACAATAACCTATTGATATCAATAGATAAAAGTTCATATTTATGTAAAGTGTGCACAAAAGTGTGTATGTTTTTCTTTTTTCCACAGGGTGAATAAAAGTAAGTCAACAGGTGCCAAACGTCGCTTATGGGTTAATTGGTTAGTTTTGTTGATCTGTCAGGTGTCTGAAATCTCTCTAAGAGCCTAACCGAAAAAGCCGGACAGGTCATGAAATTTAATGAATCAGACGTCAGTTTGCGCCAAATCGATACGGCTGAGGCTCTTCATCATATAATTTAACTGTCTGAGACGCATAAATGTTAAGCAAACGAACGTCTGCCTATCAGCTTTAAAGACATTTTCCGATTTTTGAGTCGGACAGTAAGCGCTCACCCAAGAAATCACATATTTATTCTTTTAAAAGAGGGTGATGGAGATAATCAATACGCATTGGTTTCAGAAAAATCAGAGTTGAAATATCGTTGGCCCAATTGCGCATTTGTGAGGAGTCATCATAGGTGACAGGAATGATTTGCGCTTTTTTGAAATTTCTCAACTCAGTATTTTCACTGAGCTTACTTTTTGGTGAGCGATCTGCATCGAATAGATAGTGTTGCGTCATTATTTCTTTTGCTTGCAATATTGTGATTTCGTCTCCGCTTTCATATTTCGGGTTATCGAGGGTGATCGCGGGTAAACGCACGGATATTCTTGTGCCTTCTCCTATTGTAGATGCCACATCTATTTCACCTTTTAGCGCTGTAATTAATTTTAAGCTGGAGCGAAGTCCAAAGCCGCTACCGCTATTTTTATCTTCTGATAAGATGCGCATTTGAGACGGGTTCCGCAATCGTTCAATCATTTCCTCTTTCATGCCTTGTCCGGTATCGTGTACGGATAATATTATTTGTGCGTTTTTTTCTTCTATATGAATTGATATAGTGCCGGTGGATGTAAATTTAAGAGCGTTGCTGAGTAAGTTCGAAATGACACGCGATAGGTTTGCGCGATCACTGGTGAGCCATAATTCAGTATTGCCATCAATGGAAAATGCGAGGCCTTTTTTAATAATCATAGGGCGATAGATCATCTCCAGCGGACGGATTAATTCCTGTATCTGAAAATGGCTCAATACAATCAATTTCCCGCTATCCGTACTCGCAAGCGGTGCAGACATAGTTGTTGAAACAATGTCATTGAGATATGCTGAAGATGATTTTAGCATGTTTAAAAGATTATCTGGCAGTTCAACGCTGTCCGAGCTTTCCGAGTAATCGATCACGCTGTTCAGGGCCATCAACACTTGCCTGCTGTCGTGGCCGGAGGCGTGTAACAAATGCCCTTGGTCGTGAACTGTTGCCAAGGCAGTGGCTTTTTCTTCTGCAAGACGAGCGGCTTCATTGCTCACCATCAATTGTTTTTGCATGCTCTGCGTTAAAGCTTTTGCATTGTTGAGACTATCATCATGTATTTTACGCACATGTAAAGTCACTGCAAGAACCGCAAAGAAGGTTTGAAATAAGGCCATCGGTCCGGTGATATGCCAGTTAAAGGGAAGCCACTGCACGGTCCCGGTTGCCGCAAACGTTGCATAAAACACAAATAGTGCGAGCGTTCCCCAGGCAACAATCAGCGGCCAATATTGACGATCAAGACGCAAGGTGGCCACAATAGAAACATAAGGCAAGATAATCAGCACAAAACAGGAAGGCAGACCTGAAAAAAGGCTAATCCATGGGTCAATATTGCTGGTTTCAAAAAAACCAAACACGATCAATACGGCAAGCATGAAAAGACCGCCCCAGATTAGTCCTCGAAGAAACAGATTGAGAATCGGAAAATTTTCATCAGTTTTGATAAATCGACGCGCAAAATGCGCCATGGCAATGGAGTAACCAAGGGGAAATATATTTCCAATCGGGTAAATCCAATCACCGCTTTTATAGAGTACATAAAACGTCGTATACCCTTCAATATGTAGAACATGCATGGCATGAAATATTTCAGCAACACCCACCCACAAAAACGCCTCTCTACCAGTGGAGCTATAAAGTTGCATACTGATGAAAATTAGTACGATCATGCCAATAAAAGAGCCTGTCACGAGAGCAATATTGGCAAAGCGGTTTTTAAAAAAAGTTTCAATCGTCAACACTTGCAAAGGCAAAAATGTGGAATGGCGCCCCTGAAAGGTGAGGGCAAACTGTTTTTTCTGCCCCGGCGCTAATGAAAAACGGTGGGTGAAAGAATGATAAGTTTGCAGCATCTCCCCAACAAACTTTTGATCACTGCCATCTACAATCAATTCTGCGCCACTAGCGGTTAACTCTACAAGTTTGAACTTCTTTAACGCGCCGCGTCCTGTTGTTAACACCCATTCTCCATGTGCATTATCAGAATTCTCTACACTGAACACTGCCATAATACGCCCAAAGGGCGGGCCAAAATTTATGGTAGTCTGGTCAAGATGTTGCAGCTGGCCTTCATAGCTTGCAATATTACTAGGGGTCATCTCGCCATTGAACGGCTTTGTATAATAGACATGAAGTCCAACCGGTGGGCTATCTTGATTGGCAAGCAACGCTACAGGATTAAGATGAGGAGTGGCAATCGGCTCAAAGGTAAAGGGTTCAAAGGCGTGCGCTGTTGGTGAAAAAAAGAACAATAACGCAATGCTCGTAACCATGAGCCAACCCATTTCCGCGATAGCTCTTGTCAAAGTGATCTTGCGGACTTTCATCGCGTTGGGCTTTTGTGAAAATACAGATATTCGCAAACTGGCCACATCATTTCCCGCGATAAAAGTGTGATCATTAAAGCTAAATCAGTCGGATTGTCTTCTCGGCGTAGCATGCTCTCATGTCATTCAAGCAGCTACAAAATTTACCAATGATATGAATATCTTGCGCACAATACAAGACAATTTGACTTCGCCCCACCCCCAAACTTATTTAGGGTATCTCATAGGGGGCAAGCAATAGCAATCTATCCATAAGAATGTTAGTCCATCAAATTAGTATCAGGCAGGACACTAGTCTTCATTATTGTCAAACCGGGAGAACAATATGTCCAATACAATTTTCATCGACGATCTTATCAATCCTATTCTTGATGAAGAAAATAATTTATTCGCGCGGCTGAACATCGTCCCTCAATTCAGGCTTATTTCCCAAGGGGCCCTTTTTGCTATTCTGCGTGATGAGGTCATTGATCTTATCGAAGACAATAACATCCCTGTTCTTTTCACCTCACTTGCCAATCCCAATAATATTATCATTACTTTGGATGATGATGTCAGCAGCAACAATGTGATCCGTACTGGGCTTGGAGCTGATGTAATTATCACCGGGTTCGGGCGCGATATTATTGATGGCCGTGCAGGTTCGGATGTCATCAATGGTATGGGCGGTGATGATTTGCTTTTTGGCGGCGGTGAAGATGATACAATCTTCGGTGGCGCTGGTGATGATTTTATCCATGCAGACGGCATCTTTCTGTTCAACACCAGTGGGCTCAATGGCGATACAGTTCTCCCCGCACTTGAAGTGGGTGATGGTGATCCAAATACACCGACAACAGGTTTCTTTTTACAGGAAATTCAGGGCGGAATAACGGAAACCGGCCGGGATTTTGTAAATGGCGGGGCCGGTAATGACACGATCTTTGGGGGAAATTTGTCAGATTCCCTTTTCGGCGGCGCTGGGGATGATCTCCTCAATCCCGGTGCACGTGGATTTATGGATAATGAAGATTTTCTCATAGGCGGTGCTGGTGCAGATATTTTCCAATTAACCGATGGCGACCCTTCTTCGGTTCCCGGTGAAATTGGCGATTTTTTTGTCGGCTCAACGACTGGCGAAATTGTTGATGTTGTTTCTGAAGCGATTGAAGGAGCCATTGAGCAAGCCGTCATGAATTCTACCGCAGCAATTTTTGCCAATATTTCAGAAGTTGCTACGTCGGTTTTGGCGACCTCGGTTGCCGGGCCTTTAGGTGCTGTGTTGAGTGCCATTCTTGATCTGGTGGTGGATTTGATAACAAATGCAACACCAAGTTCAGAAGATACAATCAGGATTTTTGATTTTAATCCGGTGGAAGATTTGATCTTTGTACCACTTGGAACCGACGATACTGCCGAACTTGGCGTGCGAGTTGGTTCTGCAAGCCGTCAAGTTCCAGAGCAACTTTCTGGCGGCGCAGAAGAACGCACAGCCATTATTGTTGAGCGCCTAAACCCCGAAGAGGGCGAAACGGCTTTGTTTGCCGTGATACACCCAAGCGATGAATTTCTGGCGTCTGTCGGCATCACTGATCCGAATGCCCCTGCTGTTCAAAGCATTCTAGAAAATGTTGTCGCTAATTCTGTGAATTTTAATCGTTCCGGTGTTTCCACTGCCGATGGTGAAATAACCGCAGACTTTGATCAGGCCCTGGAGGGACCACAAGCGATTGTACAGGCTATTGGTGCTTTGGACTCACTAACCTCCAATGCGCAATCCAATGAAGGTCCAGGCATCGTTGTGGGTACGCGTTTTGGTGATCTAATCTCAGCGAGCGAAGAATTTGTAGCGCCTGGACTTGAAAATATTACACCTGATGCTCTTGGTAATCAAACAGATATTTTTGGTTTTGGCGGTAATGACATTTTATTTGGCAGTCGCGGGTCCGATCGCATCTTTGGCGGTGACGGCTCTGACCAAATCTACAGCTTCGGCGGTGATGTGAATGTCATTGAAGAAATCAATGGCGGTTCCGACGTGGATATTGTCTTTGCAGGGGTTGATCGCAATAATTTTGTAGCGCTGGGCGGCGAGGGACGCGATACGATCAGCTTTGAATTTTCTCAAAACCAGATTGACCTTACTTTCGGTTTGCTGGATGCAGTGCCTGGTGTGGTCGGCTTTGAAAACCCAACTTTTGGATTTTCCGGCCTTGGTATTGACCCGGACTTTGATCCTTTCGTCAACACTGTTGAAAATGATGCGTCTGGCGCATTCAGATTCATTGATTTTGAAATCATCACCGGTTCAAATCAGGATGACAGATTTGATTTGCTGGAGGCGGCGAATTTCAATCTTGTGTCTGGGGCACTGTTTATTGATGGCGGCGCGGGCAGCGATGTTTTTACCCCGACATTAAACAACAATTCCAATGTAATTATCATAAATTTCGATACCGCAGAAGATCGTATTGATGTCAGTGGGCTTGATATTACATCACTGGAGCAACTGACCATCACAACATCCGGTAACACCACCACTGTTTCCGGTTTTTCGCAAAACCTATCTAACTTTGGGCAAGCCTTTAATATCGTTTTTACTCAAACAACAGCATCACCGTTAACAGCGGATAATTTTGAGTTTTTCGATGGCTCATTTTTAGTCACCACAAGACAGGATATTGTTGATCCAACCGATGGCCTTGTTTCCCTGCGCGAGGCGATCACACTGGCCAATTTGCTTCCCGGTGATCGGGCGGAAATTACATTTAGCGATAATCTGTTGAACGAAATTGTCACTATTCAAGATGCGGATGGTAATACATTCCAGGATGTGCTGCGCGTTGATCAACAGACAATCACTTTAACCAACGGCACGCTTGCTATAAACACTGGTCTATCTATCAATGGTGATATTGATGGCGATGGCACGCCCGATATCATCATCGATGGTAACAATCAGTCACGTGTCATAGTTGTCTCTGGCAACAGCGTTGGTGATAATGACAATGTCACACTGGAATCTCTGGTCATCACTGGGGGCAATACGAATGGACTCGGCGGCGGGATCGGCTTGACGGGCGGTGTCAATGGACTTGATTTGAATATTGCCCGCAGCACAATTGATAACAATACAGCAAGCGGTGATGGCGGCGGGATCGGTGCGTTTGGTGTCACTCAAGTTACAATTTTAGATTCAACAATTAGCAATAACACCGCTGGTGGGTCCGGCGGTGGATTGTCTGCCGCTTCTCCCCAGAATGGTACAATCCTAACCACACTTTCCAACGTGACTGTCGCCAACAACACAGCCGATGTTAGCGGTGGTGGTATTTTTGGCAATCGCGTCTTTGTTGCAGCCAGTACAATTACTGGCAATCAGGTGCTCCAGGGCGGCAATGTCGGGGCGGGTATTTTCGCTGATGGGCCAAATGCTAACATTGCTAATTTTGCCATCGAAAACTCAATCGTGCTTGGTAATCTCACCGTGGTGAATGGTAGTTTTTCAACCTTTAGTGAAACAAATGGCAATGTGCTCGATTTCATTGGTGGACCGAATATTATCGGTGGGTTTGATCCTTCCGATGTATTCGCAGAAGTTGATCCCGCCACACTGGGTGGTCTCCTTGCAGACAATGGCGGGCCCGTTGAAACGGTTGCATTGCTTGCCGATAATGCAAACCCGGCGCTAGACAGAACCTTCGGCGGGTCTAACTTTACACGCGCAGATGATGCGCGCGGGCAGTTTATTTTTGATGTTGCGGCAACCGGAGCCAATACGGCTTTGCGGGACCTCGGGGCTTTTGAGGCGCAAAATGTCGAGACTGGTGGCCTTGACGGCACACAATTTGCCGATTTGATTAATGGCAGTGATAATTTTGATGTGATTGTTGCGCTCGACGGTGATGACACCATCAATGCCGGTGGTGGCAACGATCTGGTTCAGGGCGGCCTTGGTGATGATGGTATTTTCGGCGGCCTTGGCAATGATACGCTGGAGGGAAGCGCTGGTGAGGATTCTGTGTTCGGCAGCGCCGGCAATGACTTCTTGAAAGGCGGTGATGGCGCAGACAGCCTTGACGGATCTATAGGCTCAGACACAGTCAACGGCGGCAACGATGGTGATATTATTTCCGGCGGCGGTGATAATGACACCCTCAATGGTGAAGCTGGTGATGATTTTGTATTTGGAGACTCCGGCGATGATTTTGTTTTAGGGAGCCTCGGGAACGATTTTCTTACCGGAGATAGTGGCAATGATACGCTCATCGGCAATGCAGGTTTCGACACACTCGAGGGCGGCGATGGCAATGACCGGTTGGAGGGGCGTTTTAATGCCGATAATCTGTCTGGTGAGTTAGGCAATGACACACTGTTCGGCGGTGCTGGTGGGGATACGCTCAATGGCGGCGTAAGCTTCGACTCTCTCTTCGGTGAAGATGGAAATGATGTCCTGAATGGCGGCAATAATGCAGACAATCTTTTGGGTGGCTTTGGGGATGACACGCTGAATGGCGATCAGGGTCTTGACCGTCTGTTTGGAGGCCTTGGTAATGACACTCTCAATGGCGGCCTTGATATTGATGCATTGTTTGGTGATCTGGGTAATGACGTTCTCAATGGTGATGAAGGCAATGATCGCCTCTTTGGTGGCGCTGGATTTGACACCCTAAATGGCGGCGCTGGTGATGACGAACTTAGCGGTAACTTCAATGCTGACACTTTTGTCTTTGAAGACGGCTTTGGGAATGACGTTATTACCGATTTTGATCAACCAAATGCATTTGAGCGGATCGACCTTTCTGGAGTGACAAACATTACGAACTTTATGGATGTTCAGAATAACCTTACGATGGATGGTAATGGAAATGCAGTGATTACGGATGGTGTAAATACAATCACAATCAATGGTGTGACTATGGGACAACTTGTAGAAAGCGATTTCATATTTTAATGAGTGAGATGAAGCTATTCAGTTTTCAGCCCAGTGAAGGAAATTTGATCGATCATAGGGCTATTTTACGGATATTCCGATTTTAACTTGATAAAGTGATTTACACGTAAACACGTAATATTATGTCCACAAATATTCTTATTGTTGATGATCACGAACTTACCCGATCCGGTTTGTCTTTGTTGTTATCACAGCAAGACGATATAAAAATAATTGGTATGCTTGATAATGGTGGCGAAGTTTTGTGTTTTGTCCGCAGTGAACCAGTTGATATTGTTTTTCTTGATCTGGATTTGCCTGATGTCAATGGGTTGAATTTATTGGCTGAGCTTATTGGAACATTAGATCAAACTGTTGTTGTTTTGACAGGAAAGGATGACCCAAAAGCATTTTCCTTTGCTTTAAAGATGGGTGTACGTTCAATTATTGGAAAAGCGGATAGTAGCAGGGAAATCCTGAAGGCTCTTGGTCATGTTCAGGATGGTCATATTTATTGTTCACCTAGCATTCAGCAAAAACTTGATATGAGTGCTAGCGCTGATATCAATTTATCCCCGCGACAGGCTGCAATTTTGCATTTTCTGGTAAATGGCGAAGCAAACAAAGAGATCGCTTACAAGTTAGGTATCGCGATGCCGACAGTTTCTTTTCATTTATCTGAGATTAGAAAGAAACTCGGTGTAACGAGCAATAAGAAAATAATCTCAGCAGCAGCAGAATTGGGAATATTATAAAATTTATACCCCAACGAAGTTTTCGATGGATTGTTCGTTTATAAAAGTGATTATCGTACCTATCTATAGCTGACCCAGATAGAATATAATTCTCCAAAAAGCATTGTACGAGTATGTTGAGGTCTCGGGGCGTTTAAGTGTTCTAGCAGTTTACATTACCCATCTCCTTATATCTATCTAACTCATACAATGGAAATGATAACGTGCTATCAGTTAGTGCTCTGCCAAAGTGTATCGTACTCGAAGGGGAAAGAATGCATGCAGCATACTCAATTAAAGTGGTAAGACTAGATTACAATAAATTGTTGGGTGATAGTTTAAATCAGTTTGCTGATGAAAAAAATATTGATTGTAACATCAGGCCTTGGCGATGATGCTGGCCTTTATGGCGGTGCATATTTGACAAAAACATTGTTTTGAAATTATAGAATCGAGGAATGTGATAATGTGCACAATATGTGTACATAAGGACTAGAGCACGTTTACAATTCTTCGAATCGCAAACGTGCTCTAGTTTATTGTTTTTAGGCGCATCTTTTCCACAAAACTGGTTCCCACTTTTGTGGATGCGCTCTAGCGATATGACTCTATAAAATATTGATTTTGCTATATTAAAAAATTAGACCTTACTGATATCAGCGATTAAACCTGAATGACCTATCTGAGGTTTTAATCATCACAAAACATAAATTAGTATGACGTTGAAATATAAGCTTAAAATTGGGTGCGGGAGTAGGATTTGAACCTACGACCTTCAGGTTATGAGCCTGACGAGCTACCGGACTGCTCCATCCCGCAACACCAAATCCTGTCATTACGGATATCATTTTGACAGGCGAGGAGTGGGTATAGCGAGTGGCCAACCAGCCTGCAAGGTGAATTCATGGCCTTTTCGTAAAAATCTGTGCCCGCGATCACAAGTGCCCAAGACCGGCCCATTTATGCCCGTCGACAGTGCAAAACTGATACGTGCCAGACGCGAGCCGGATTGCGTGGATCGTCCAATTCGTGGGACTGGCCGGGGCCAGGGAGCCTATGGACAACGTTTCGGTGCAATAGCCACCATAGGCGGGAAGATATCTGTCGGTATTTGCCACAAACAGCTGTCGATTTTGGTCAGCGCGAGGCACCAACTCGTCGATCGTCAGTTAGCGGGCGGCCTTTGAGGTGTTTTTCAAAGGAATAGCGCTAGGCGTCCTGCGCCGCCTCATAGGCCTCCAGCGCTTCCAGCCAGCGCTGCTCGGTTGTCTCCATGGCATCGGTCAGGGCGGCGCGTTCCTTATTCAATTTCGCCATACGCGCCGGGTTTTTATAAAGGTTAGGGTCGGCCAGTGCCTCGTCCAGTTTGATCAGTATGGTGCCTAACTCATCAAGTTTGGCTTCGGCGGCCTCGGCTTTTTTCTTCAGGGGAGCTATGGCCTCGCGCGCCTGTGCCGATCTGTCGTTTGAAAACAAGGTCATCAGTAGTAAACGCTATCTTAGCCTTCTCGATTACAGCCGGCGTCACCTGATCAACCCAATGAGTTGGAATTGTCGAGATATTTTTTCCGCAAGCTCACATAGATATTGTTTATGGAGATTCCAGCGCAGCAACGCAGGGTGATTAAATATTGGAGACGCTAACGCAATCTGCTCAAGGGTTGCCAGGAAGTTTTCCAGTTGATCCCAATAGTCCCAAGATGTGCCAATGACAACTAAATCATCGCGCAACCAATCCTTGTCGGGATCATCCCATACCGCAGCCTCGAAGGTCAGGCCATGGGCAGCTAAAGCCGGGCGTAAGCAATCCATCATTTGGTCGTGTTCAAACGCATCACTGCGCCGGTCAGGTGTCCCTGGCAGGGTGTTTTTCAAGGAGAGGTAACAAATAGTCATGGGTTCGTGTTTTTTCATGGTATTGGGATATTAGGTCTCGCTGAGACCTAAAAGTAAGAGCACCTTGATGACAATGGCGAAATATGAGAATTTAGTAATAAAAGGGAAAGTTACATGCGACTGCGTCGGTTGATGGAACATAGTAAAGATCAAAATTGGGTGGCGGTTGTTCTAGATTTTTTCATTGTCGTTACGGGTGTGTTCATCGGTTTACAAGTTTCTGAATGGAACGAGGGCCGCAAAACCAGCCTGGCTTTTGGCCAAGCCAAGGCGAGATTGATCGCAGAGAGCCAGGCGAACCTTGACGCGACAAGCACATTCCTAGAATTCATCGAAATACGTGTACCGACAGTTCGAAAGGCGATTAAGCAATTTAACGTCTGTAAACAAGATGAGGCAACGCATGGCGAGATTACCGATGGGATGAATGCGATCCGCGGTACTGCGACCTTACGCTTACGCACAACAGCACTGCATGCAATAACGTCTAATGATGCTTTCTTGTCTCTACAGACTGAAGAGGAGCGTGAGCGCATTAAGGAATTTCAGCGTCGTCTCGCTCAAGCGCAGGATACGTTAGACTGGCTCGAGAAATATCCGTTTTCTGCTCATATTGAAGATCATCCGGCTACAGCTCATGGGCCATTAGCTCAAGAGATATCAGACACTGGCGCCGCATTACGCGAAATTCAACTCGCAAAGCCGTTAAGCGAAGTTTGTAATGATCCGTCCTTTACGCGGCGGTTTTTTCGTTGGGAACGCACGGCAATGTTTCAAACCATTCGAGGCCAGCAGATACGCGAATGGTTGCGTGAAAACATTAGTATAATGACGAATGATTCTTAGCTGTCCTGAGCCGCCTCATAAGCCTCCAGCGCTTCCAGCCAGCGCTGCTCGGTTGTCTCCATGGCATCGGTCAGGGCGGCGCGTTCCTTATTCAATTTCGCCATACGCGCCGGGTTTTTATATAGGTTAGGGTCGGCCAGTGCCTCGTCCAGTTTGATCAGTATGGTGCCTAACGCATCAAGTTTGGCTTCGGCGGCCTCGGCTTTTTTCTTCAGGGGAGCTATGGCCTCGCGCGCCTGTGCCGCCTGTTTGCGCCCTGCGCCAAGGTCGGCGGTACCATTCGGGCCAGTACTGTTCGGGCCAGTACTCTTCCGGGTTGTGGCTTTTGTTTCCTTGCCGGCTGTTTTATTCGTATCAAGAACAAGAGCGCGATAATCATTCATATCCCCGTCATAAGGGGCGACCGCACCATCCTTGACGAGCAACAACCGGTCGGCCACCGCCTCCGCCAGGTGGGAATCGTGGGTGATCAGGAGAACAGCGCCCGCAAAGCTGTTGAGCGCATCGACCAACGCCTCGCGCGCATCAATATCGAGATGGTTGGTGGGCTCATCAAGGATCAGCATATGAGCGCCGTCAAATGTGATGATGCCTAGCAAAAGCCGCGCCTTTTCCCCGCCAGAAAGTTTGGCAACCGCGGTATCGGCCTTGTCTGGGCCAAAACCCAACTGGGCCGTCCGTGCCCGGATTTGCGCTTGCGTTCCCTCAGGCATCAGGGCCGCCACGTGGTCGTAGGCGGACTGTTTGGGGTTTAGCTCATCCAATTGATGTTGAGCAAAGTATGCAATCTTCAACTTTTTGTGCTTGTACAGATTACCCGTAAGGGTTGGCAGGCGCCCGGCAATGGATTTGACAAGCGTTGATTTTCCCTCGCCATTGGGGCCGAGGATGCCGATCCGATCATCCTGATCAAGGCGCAAGGTTACCTTGTTCAGAACGGGCGGGCCCTCGGTATAGCCGAGGTCCGCCTCCACCAGGCGGATGATGGGCGGGGCCATCGGTTTTGGGTTTGGAAAATGAAACGGGATCGAGCGTTCCTCAATGGGGATCGCGGTGGTTTTCATTTTCTCCAGCATTTTCAGCCGGCTTTGTGCTTGTTTGGCTTTCGACGCCTTGTAGCGAAAACGTTCGACGAACGCTTCCATATGGCGGCGCTGGGCTTCTTGTTTCGCCTTGAAGGAAACGGCAAGCGCCCGCGCCTCGGCCCGGCGGCGTTCCCAATTGTCAAAATCACCGGGGCACAAATCGAGCTTGCCATGCTCCAACGCCATGATGTGGGTCACGGCGCGGTTCAGAAACTCGCGGTCGTGGCTCACAATAAGCGCCGTATACGGATAACGCTGAAGGTAGGTCTCCAACCATATGGCCCCTTCAAGGTCGAGATAGTTTGTGGGCTCGTCGAGGAGGAGAACATCGGGCGCGGAGAACAGAACACCGGCCAGCGCCACGCGCATGCGCCAACCGCCAGAGAAATCAGCACAGGCCTGCGCCTGCGCGGCGGCGGAAAAGCCAAGCCCGTGGAGAATGCTTGCCGCGCGAGCCTCCGCCGAATAGGCATCAATGTCTGATAGTCTTGTTTGAATCTCCGCAATCCGCGCGCCATCGGTGGCGGTCTCTGCCTCGGCCAACAGGCTGGCGCGTTCGGTATCAAAGGCGAGCACAGTGTCGAGCAGGCTGTCGCGTGTGGCCGGGGCCTCCTGGGCCACCCAGCCGAGACGGCGGTTCTTGCGGATATTGATCTCCCCATCATCGGGGGTAATCTCTTCGCGGATTAACCGCAGCAGCGTCGACTTGCCGGTGCCATTACGCCCCACAAAGCCCACTTTCCACCCCTCCGAGATGGCCGCAGTCGCCTGATCGAGAATCATCCGGCCTTCGATGCGATAAGTGATGTCGTTAATGTGAAGCATGCGGGGGGAGGTAGCGTGGCCAACGCGCGGGAGCAAGCGGGGTAAATGATCCGCTGATGACCGCCTTCCCGGGCAAGCGAAAGCGACGACCCGGAAACGCGCACGAAGGCCTCTCAACGCGGTAATCCAGGCCCTGGGTCAAGCCCGGGGGAAGCGGGTGCAAAACTCAATCTCCATCTACCCCGGCTTGCACGGGAATCTTTTTGGGTGATGCCCAAAGACAAGACAAACCGGATCAGATCGACCTCAACACGCTCGACCTTAAACGATCAACGTGTCCATGCTCAGACCAGCCACATCAAATCCGCGGCGTAAGTCGTCGATATGCCGGGTCATCCACAGACGGGCGGTATCAGCGTCTTGTTTTTTAAGGGCAGTGATCAGGTTCGCTTGAGCCGTAATGATGCGGGTTCTGGCGTCGGGGACGGCGGCAACAACCTGGCGCAAACCCGCCTCAGTCAGGCGGTTGAGAGCGGCGAGGAGGGCCGTGGTGATCGGATTATCAAAACCGACGGCGATGCACGCAAAAAAATCATCAGTATATAGAACGATATTTTCAAAGTCATCTGCTGGCGTTTCGGTAAGGCGGGTGTGGGTTGCCTCCAGCGCCTTGATTTCCGCCGGGCCAAACCGCGTTGCCGCGCTGGCCGCCATTTGCGGTTGAAAAAGCGCCAGCGCATCCCATGCCTGCAGCACCGTAACGCCGGAGAAGGTGAGCGCGCGGCTGGTGGACAGGGCCACATCACCGGTGCCGGGGCGACGCACCCGGAGGCGTTTGCCCGCGCCGCGTTCCACAAGGCCCGACGTTTCCAGCAGACGAATACCCTCGCGTACGGTAGAACGGTTTACATCAAGCTGTGTACACAGATCACTTTCCGTGGGCAGGAACGCCCCTTCGGCCAAACGCCCGGCGAGGATTTCCGCTTCTATGGCGTCGCGTACCTTCAGGTACGCCGGCACCTTGCGAATGGGCGGAAATCGATGGTCAGACTTTAAGGGCGCAGTGGTCACGAGGGATCAGGCCGTTTTCTCAAACAGTTCACGACCGATCAGCATACGGCGGATTTCACTGGTGCCCGCACCAATCTCATAAAGCTTGGCATCGCGCAGGAGACGGCCTGTGGCGTAATCATTGATGTACCCATTGCCACCCAATAGCTGGATTGCGTCGAGCGCGACTTGCGTGGCTTTTTCCGCCGCATACAAGATACAGCCCGCCGCATCCTGGCGGGTGGTTTCGCCCCGGTCACAGCCCGCCGCAACCGCATACACATAGGCTTTGCACGCGTTCATCGTGGTATACATATCGGCGATTTTGGCTTGTACGAGCTGGAACGTGCCAATTGGTTTTCCAAACTGTTTACGGTCATGCACATAGGGCATCACCACATCCATGGCGGCCTGCATAATCCCCAGTGGTCCGGCAGCCAGCAGGGTGCGTTCGTAGTCAAGGCCGCTCATCAGGACACGGACACCATCATTAAGACCGCCAAGAATGTTCTCTTCGGGCACTTCGCAGTCTTCGAACACAAGCTCGCCAGTGTCAGAGCCGCGCATCCCCAGCTTGTCCAGCTTTTGCGCGACCGAGAATCCGTCGAAGTCTTTTTCCACCAGAAAGGCGGTGATGCCGCGCGAGTTTGCTGCGGGGTCGGTCTTGGCATAAACCACAAGAACGTCAGCGCCCGGACCATTGGTAATCCACATTTTGGTCCCGTTCAGAATATAGCGATCGCCTTTTTTCTCTGCGCGCAGTTTCATGGAGACCACATCCGAGCCAGCGCCCGGTTCCGACATGGCAAGAGCGCCCAGGTGCTCGCCCGAGCAGAGCTTCGGGAGGTAGCGGGCTTTCTGATCTTTTGATCCGTTCAGATTGATCTGGTTCACACACAAATTGGAGTGTGCGCCATAAGAGAGCGCCACCGAAGCGGAACCGCGCGACATCTCTTCGAGAACAACCGTATGGGCCAGGTAACCAAGACCGGTGCCGCCATACTCCTCATCGGCGGTAATACCCAGAAGCCCCAACTCCCCCAGAGCCGGCCATAAATCGCGGGGAAATTTGTCGAGACGGTCAATCTCGTCAGCACGCGGAGCCAGATTATCGTCAACCCAGCGCGCAACCATGGTGCGCATTTCCTCAATCTCCGGGTCGAGCCCAAAATTCATGGTCATGGAATTCGATCGCATGGTTTTCTCCTGATTTTGGAGCCAAATAACAGATATCCGATTGTCGGACAATAGGACTTATGCTACCAAAGGACTCGTGATGGCAGCAACGCCGTCAAGGCACGACAAAAAAGAGCACCATCAAAAAGGTCAAAAACGGTGAGCCAGTTTCAAAGCCAGATTGACCCACTCAGCGACGGGTTCGCAGTCAATGACCGGGCGCTGCGTGCGCTTGTGGATGATCTGCACGCGAATATGGACACGGTTGCTGGCGGTGGCGGGGCGAAATATGCGAGCCGCCATAAAGCGCGGGGTAAATTACTGGCGCGTGAGCGGGTGGCGCGGCTGATTGATCCGGGCTCGCCCTTTCTGGAGATCGGGCAGTTCGCGGCGTGGGACATGTATAGCGGTGATGTGATGGCCGCCGGGGTTGTCGCCGGTATCGGCCGGGTCAGCGGGACCGAATGCATGATCGTTGCCAATGACCCCACGGTGAAGGGCGGCAGCTATCACCCCATGACCGTCAAGAAGCATTTGCGGGCGCAGGAAATTGCGCTGGAAAATCGCTTGCCGTGTATCTATCTGGTCGAATCCGGTGGGGCGTTTTTGCCCATGCAGGATGAGGTCTTTCCGGATAAGGACCATTTCGGACGCATTTTCTATAATCAGGCCAATCTGTCAGCGGCAGATATTCCCCAGATTGCGGTTGTCCATGGCTCCTGCACGGCGGGCGGGGCCTATGTGCCGGCCATGGCCGATGAAAGCATCATTGTGCGCAATCAGGGGACGATTTTTCTGGCGGGCCCGCCGCTGGTCAAGGCGGCCACGGGCGAAGTGGTGAGTGCGGAGGATCTTGGCGGCGGCGATGTGCACACCCGCACCTCCGGCGTGGCGGATCATCTGGCCGAAGATGACGACCACGCGCTGGGCATTGCCCGGCGGATTATCAGCCGGCTGAACTGGCAAAAACTGGGCGTGATCGAGCGGCTTGCCCCACGCGCACCGGCTTATGACCCGGCGGAGATTTACGGGATCATCGAGGCTGATGCACGCAAACCCTACGATGTGCGCGAGGTGATTGTCCGGCTGGTTGATGGCTCGGTCTTTGATGAGTTCAAACCGCTTTACGGTACAACACTGGTCACGGGCTTTGCCCACTGGCATGGCTTTCCGGTTGGGATTATCGCCAATAATGGCATTCTGTTTTCCGAAAGCGCCATGAAGGGCGCGCATTTCATCGAGCTGTGCTGTCAGCGCAAAATCCCGATCGTTTTTCTACAGAATATTACTGGCTTCATGGTGGGGAGCAGTGCGGAAGCGGGCGGTATTGCCAAGGATGGGGCAAAGCTTGTCACGGCTGTCTCCACCGCGCGGGTCCCGAAATTCACCGTGATCATTGGCGGGTCTTATGGCGCGGGGAATTACGGCATGTGCGGGCGCGCCTATGGTCCGCGCTTTTTGTTCATGTGGCCAAATGCGCGTATCTCTGTCATGGGCGGGGAGCAGGCGGCAAACGTGCTCGCCACAGTGCGCGAAGACGGCATGGCCGCTAAGGGCCAAAGCTGGGACCCGGCGGAAAAGGAAGCCTTCATGGACAAAACCCGCGCCGGGTATGAGGCGCAGGGCAATCCCTATTATGCGTCGGCGCGTCTGTGGGATGATGGTATTATCGACCCGGCGCAAACACGCGATGTTCTGGGTTTATGTCTGTCGGCGGCGCTGAATGCCCCCATAGAAGATACAAAGTTTGGCGTTTTCCGGATGTAGCGGTGTTGGCTTCATCCCATCGCTCATCAACCTCAGGAGATTTTTATGGCCCTTGGTGCCACAACGACCCAACCCTCAAAAAATGCCGAACTGCGTCCCCTGTTCGAGCCGCTCACGCTGGGCGCGCTGAACTTGCCCCACCGTATCCTTATGGCCCCGTTGACCCGCAATAGGGCGCACCCGGACGGAACGCCCCATGAAATGGCCATTGAATATTATCGCCAGCGCGCCGGTGCAGGCTTGATCATCAGCGAGGCCAGTCAGGTTTCGCCCATGGGCAAGGGCTATATTGACACGCCCGGTATCCACGACGATGCCTTTATTGAGCCGTGGAAAAGGATCACCGATGCGGTGCACGAGGCGGGCGGGCGTATGGTCCTGCAGCTTTGGCATGTGGGGCGGATCAGTCATCCGGATTTGCTGCCCGGGGGTTGTGCACCGATTTCTGCATCAGCGCTGCAGGCGGACGCTAAAGCCTTTACGCGCGAGGGATTCAAGCCCACCGCTAAGCCTGAGGCCATGAGCCTTGATCAGATCAGTGGCACCATTGAGGAGTATGTGGCGGGCGCGCGGCGCGCCATGGCCGCCGGGTTCGACGGCGTGGAAATTCACGGCGCTAACGGGTATCTTATCGACCAATTTATCCGTTCCAAGACCAATGAACGTGATGATGATTATGGTGGCTCACTGGACAACCGCTTGCGGTTCGTCACGCAGATTGTTGACGGCGTGGCGAGCGAAGTGGGTGCGTCGCGAACCGGTATCCGCCTGTCACCCACGGGAACGTTTGGTGATATCGCCGATGATGATCCGGTTACGACATTCTCGACGCTCGTGGAGCGACTGAACGCCAAGGGTCTTGCCTATCTCCATATGGTGGAAAAATTTGCCCAGAACCTGTCAGCGGGCGATGAAGCTATCCTGAAAAAAGTCCGCGCCGCGTGGTCGGGTCTCTACCTTGCTAATGGCGACTATAGCGCCACCGACGGGGCCGAGGCGATTGCGTCGGGCTATGCCGACGCGGTTGCTTATGGGCGGGCTTTTATCGCCAATCCTGACTTGCCAAACCGCTTTGCCCTAGGTGCGCCGCTGAATGAGCCCAACGAGAAGACTTTTTATGGCGGTGATGAGAAGGGGTATACTGATTATCCGTTTCTGAGTGATGACTTCACGGCTGCGTAAGGTCTGATTGGAAAAGTCCATGTTCTCAAAAATCCTGATCGCCAATCGCGGCGAAATCGCCTGCCGGGTGATGCGCACGGCCCATCGTCTGGGTATTGCTACGGTGGCGGTCTATTCCGATGCAGACCGCGAGGCCCCGCATGTGAAAATGGCTGATGAAGCGATCAGGATTGGCCCGGCTCCGGCGGCGCAAAGCTATCTGGTGGGCGACGCAATCCTTGAGGCAGCCCGGCGCACCGGGGCACAGGCGATCCATCCGGGTTATGGCTTTTTATCGGAAAATGCCCCCTTTGCCCGGGCGTGTGAGAGGGCGGGGATCGTCTTTATCGGGCCGACCGCGCAAACCATTGAGGCCATGGGCTCAAAGTCGGCGGCCAAAGACCTGATGGAGACCGTTGGCGTGCCCACGTCTCCCGGTTATCAGGGCACGGATCAATCACTCGAGGTTTTTCAGCGTGAAGCCACGCGCATCGGTTATCCGGTCCTGTTGAAGGCGGTATCGGGCGGCGGCGGCAAGGGGATGCGCGTGGTGGAATGCGCCGACGACATGGCCGAAGCTATGGCCTCCGCCCAGCGGGAGGGGCACACTTCGTTTAACGACCCCACCTTGCTGATTGAGAAATTTATCACCCATGCCCGCCATCTGGAGGTGCAGATTGTTGGGGATGGCCGCGGCGAGGTTGTGCACTTTTTTGAACGAGATTGCTCGGTCCAAAGACGGCACCAGAAGATTATCGAAGAAGCCCCGGCCCCAAATCTGCCCGCTAAGGTGCGGGCGCGGTTGCTGGATGCGGGCGTGGCTGCGGGCAAGGCCGTGAACTATCGCGGGGCGGGCACCGTTGAGTTTCTCTATGATGGCGCAGACCAGGTCTTTTTCATGGAGATGAACACGCGCCTCCAAGTTGAGCATCCGGTGACGGAGGAAATCACCGGGCATGACCTCGTGGAATGGCAGTTGCGCGTGGCCGCTGGGGAGGACTTACCATGCCCCCAGGACGCGATTATGCAAACCGGTCACGCGGTCGAATCCCGCCTTTATGCGGAAAACCCGCAACAGAATTTTAGCCCCTCCATCGGTACCCTGACGACCTTGCGCTTGCCGGAGGGTAAGGCGCGGATTGATTCCGGGGTCGCGGAGGGGGCCGAAATCTCTCCGTTTTATGACCCCATGATTGCCAAGATCATCACCCACGGGCCAAGCCGCCGAGCCGCCATGGGCTCTATGGCCCGCGCCCTTGGAAATGTTCATGTGGCAGGTCTTGAAACCAATGCGGCTTTTTTGCATCGGCTTTGCCGTCATCCTGATTTTCTCGCTGAAGATCTGTCCACGGCTTTTATTGAAGACCATGCCGACGCGCTGTTTGCGCAACCCACCGATTACCGGATTGGTGTGGCGGCATGGATTTTACAGGCGGATAATCGGCGCCAGCGCGCAAGACGTGATGACCCGTGGGATCAACTGACCGGATGGCGATTAAACCGGCCAAACCGTTCGGTATATTGGGTCATGCTCAACGCGCGTCCCACCGTTTTGAACGTGACTAAGCAGGGGGACGAATGGCAAGTGGCCATGACGCCTGACGCCACGGCCCATCTGCGCCGTCAGGGCGAGCCCGAGGGGGAGCCCACCAGTTTCGTCTTTACCGGGAATATTACCGATGATGATCCCCTGTGCACGCGGTTTTCTCTGACCCTTGATGACACGGTGGTGGCCGGGGCCATTGCGCCGCATCAGTCAGGTGCAAACAAAATCGGCATGCGGGTCTGGGCCGGGGGGGAGACCGTTGACCTCGGACCCGCTGATCCCCTCGCCGGGTCTGCCGATGCCGGGGCCGCCGCCGGATCGCTCACCGCGCCCATGCCCGGCACGATCACGGCCCACGTCAAAGCGCCCGGCGACACGGTCGAGGCGGGGGAGACCTTGCTGGTTATGGAAGCCATGAAAATGGAGCACGCCATCAAAGCCCCCCATGCTGGCGCGGTCACCGGCTTCCGGTTTGCCGTGGGCCAACAGGTGAGCGAAGGCGACCTGCTGGTGGCGTTTGAGGCAGACTAAAAGCCAATTCGAGGCCCATGAAGACTGGGCAAATCAGCCCAAAAAGTCGCACCCGCTCACGCAAGCGTCATAATCTGAACCCTATCAACAGGTAAGCGTGATCGTGTATATAATGGCAACCATGGACTTCATTTTGAACAACGAACCCGTCATTCGTCTGTCCGCTTTTCTGGGCGTGATGGTTATCATGGTGATTTTGCAGTCCCTGTTCCCGCGCAAGCAGACAGTGGCACCGGCACTTGATCGTTGGCGCACCAACGGATTGCTGGTTGTGCTCGACAGCGTCTTCGTGCGGCTGCTCGGTCCTTTGGCGGCGGTCGGCGTCGCGGCCTTCGCCAGTCAGAATGGCCTTGGTTTGCTGTCCCTTCTTCAGGCCCCGCTGTGGTTCGAGGTTTTGGTCGCGGTGGTGCTGCTGGATCTTGCGATTTATGCCCAGCATGTGGCCACCCACCATATTCCGATGCTGTGGCGGTTTCATCAGGTGCACCATGCCGACCGCGATATTGACGCCACCACGAGCGTGCGATTTCACCCGGTCGAGATCATTGTTTCCATGCTGTATAAAGGCCTCATCGTTGTGGCCCTTGGCCCCGCTGTGGTGGCGGTCATCCTGTTTGAGGCGTTGTTGAATGGGTCAGCAATCTTCAATCACGCTAACGTGGCCTTGCCCCGGTGGCTGGATCAGATTTTGCGGCTGCTGATTGTAACGCCCGATACGCACCGCGTTCACCATTCCGTACACGGAAGCGAGGCAAATCGGAATTTCGGCTTTTTTCTGTCGGTGTGGGACCGATTGTTCCGCACTTATCAGGCACAACCCCGTGATGGTCATGATGATATGCTCATCGGCCTGCCAGGGCCTGCCAAGACCCGGGCTACGGCGCAGCCCGATGCGCTCGCGTGGAGCTTGATGGCGCCATTCCGACCGACCCAAGGCACCAATGAACAGCCATCTGACCCGTCCCGGTTGCGGGGATAAACCCGGGAAATGACGCCATGATCAAATATAGGGTTTCTTTTGTACTCGTCCTTGCATGGTCGCTCCTAACAATCTCGTCGCAACCTGCGCTTGCAATCTTGTCGGCTGATAAAATGAATGAACAGGACGCGGCCATAAACCCGTCGCTCACCCGCGCGCAAAAAAAAGCTGATAAGCGGCTTCGCACCATACATGGGGATATTGTCAGCGATTATCCGGGGGTCAATCATCTAGATGCCGATCGCTTTTCGGCTTTTGGTCGTGACGAGATACTTGTTTTTGATGTGCGCAAGCCGAGTGAATATGCGGTTAGTCACCTGCCAGGAGCTATCAATATCCCGCCTGACATGAGCGCCGACGCCTTCGTGGCGGCCTTTGGCGAGAAGCTTGGGGACAGGTCTGTGGTCTTTTATTGTTCGGTGGGGCGGCGGTCTTCTATCATGGCCGAACGGGTTGCCTCGCAGCTTGCGGATACAAATCCGAGTTACAACCTTGTGGGCGGCATCTTCCGTTGGCGGAATGAAGAGCGACCGCTGGCGGTCTCACGGCCCGATGGGTCGACCTTGCCCACAGGCTATGTTCATCCCTATAACGCCCTTTGGGGACGGTATGTGGCGGACCGGCAGGCAATCCGCTATACGCCCGCGCCCGTCGAAGAGACATCGTCTTTGCCCGCTAATCGTTGAGGCTCAACAGGTCCGGGGTTGCGGCATCCAAAATAGGGACCGATCCATGACCGAGCCGACCAACACGCCCGAAACGGGTGACCCGCAAACACCCGTCCTGGCGCCTGCAGACTGTGCCACCATGGATGATGTCCGGACACAGATTGACCGGGTGGATCGGGCGCTGATTGACCTTCTGGCAGAACGCTGGGGTTATGTGGACCGTGCCTGGTTCTTCAAACGCACCCCACAAGAGGCCTCTGTGCCGTGGCGCAATAAAGATGTCATCACAAAGGTTTCAACCCGCGCCAAAAAGCATGGCATGCCGGCGGAACTGGCCGAATCCCTGTGGCGAATGATTATCGGTTTTGGTATTCAGTATGAGGAAGAACGCCTACGCGAGCGATAGGTCCCGG
Organism: Pseudomonadota bacterium; assembly: GCA_039819545.1. GTDB lineage: Bacteria > Pseudomonadota > Alphaproteobacteria > Caulobacterales > Parvularculaceae > CALLPQ01. The sequence continues at coordinate 28,745 of JBCBRS010000007.1, forward strand.
ACGATATCAGGAATTTTCTTCTTCATGCCAAAGAAGCCTTTTTTGGCGTGGGGCCAGCTGAGCTGGTCATAGTCCCGTTTATGCATGGCAAGGGTAAGTCCGGCCTCACGAAGGCTTTGGCGCATACCGTCCAACCGATCGAGCACGGGGCCTTGCGGGACGAATGGCGTAACAATCGTGTCGATGTTATTTTGTTTTGCCCAGTCGATCAGCGGTTGGGCACTCCCCTCCAGGGATAGACGCTGCGCCGGCTTTTCAAAATGGCTTTCCGCTCGCTCGGCAAGGTCATCTAGCGCGCCAGCGCGGAAGGTTTTCACTTTGTCGTCCAGTTGAATATTACGGTCCGTACCCACCGCATCGGCAAGTGCAAGCGTCTTGAGCGCTGGCAAACCCGTGAGGCTCTCCGGGTAGCAATCTTCCATGGTGAGCAGCAAACCACAGTCTGCACTGGCGGGCACGGGCCGGGGCATTTCAAGGGGGGTGATGTCGAAACTTTCGTCTTCGTCAAGGGACGGCGTTTCGCTATTGGCCAGCCGATAGCCAGGGTTAAAGCGACCTTCGGTAAATTTGTTAATATTGGAGGCACGCGCCAGATAGTGTTTCCCCTTGGTGTGCAAGCCGCCAACCCAGCGCCACGACAAGGTGTTGGACGCCGGATCGCCATCCAGCAAATGGGTTAAGAAAAAATCCGCCCCCAATTGCCACGGCAGGTTCAAGGTGAAAATCCAGATCGACGCATACCACATCCGCGCATGATTATGCAGATAGCCGGTTTGTGTGAGTTCCCTCGTCCACGCATCAAAACAGTCGATACCGGTGCGTCCCGTGGTGGCTTCCTCCACTGCTTTTTTTAATCCGCCTTGTGACGCGTCATCGCGCAACCGGGCCACGTCTTCGATATAGCTTGTCCAGACCGCCGGGCGATGTTCCAGCCAGCCTTTGAAATAGGTCCGCCAGAAGACTTCCTGTACGAATTTTTCGCTAGTACTGAAACTATGGGCCCCCAAAGTGGCCTTCACCACTTCCGCCTCGGTAAGGAGCCGCAGCCGCAGATAGGGCGACAGGCAGGACACATGCTGGTGCCTTCCAGGGCCAAGATCAAAGTTGCGACGCCCGGCATAGGCTTTGCCTGCCTGCGGCACAAAGGCCTCCAGCGTGGCGCGTGCATGGGCTCTGGTGGGCACGAAGCCTGCGGCGGGCGCGGTGTCGTGATCAGGGGTCAGGTCAAAGGTGGTCTGCATTGCGGCTCCTGAACAAAAGGGCGGGGCGCGTCACAGTCTATCAGAGATCAAGCGCCAATTGCGCGTCGCCCGGCTTTGGACCACGGCGCCGCGGGCTTTGTATGACAGTTTGATCCTGGTCTTTTGCGCCGCTTCCCCGAAAGGGAATACCGCTCTTACGGCTGCCATGACGGTTCTGGATGAGTTGGGCTTTGCGCGCAAACGGTGTCGACTTGCGCAAGGCCCAGACCCGCTCGCGGGCCTGGCGCGCGGCAGCCAGGTAATCGACGATCGGCGCGGGGTAGCGGTCTTCCAGAACCTCGCGTGCGTCGGGCCATTTCCACGGCTCGTGAATAAAGATATCCGGCACCTCAGCCAATTCCGGCAGCCACCGGCGGATAAAGGTACCGTCCGGGTCCTGATCATGGCCTTGTTTCACTGGATTATAGATACGGATCGTATTGATACCGGTGGTTCCCGATTGCATCTGCACCTGCGGCCAGTGGATACCAGGCTCATAATCGGTGAACTGGCGGGCCAGATGCTCCCCCGGCAAGCGCCAGTCGAGCCACAGATGATAGCTTGCCACCGCCATTAGCATTGCGCGCATGCGAAAATTCATCCAGCCAGTGGTGTTCAGCATTCGCATGCTGGCGTCCACAAAAGGCAGGCCAGTTTCGCCGCGTTGCCAGGCGGCAAGGCGCGCATGATCACGCTCGCCCATGGTCTTTTCGTCCGGGCGCAGATCATTATAGGCGGGATGCAGATTGCGGAACTCAAGGCGCGGCTCATCTTCCAGCTTCTGGATAAAATGACAATGCCAGTGGAGGCGGCTACCGAATGACTTCATGGAGTGGGCCCACATGCGCTCGCTTTTTGCCTGGGCCTCGGCGGCGCGTTTGTCGCTGGCGTGGGTCACCTCGCGCATGGAAAGACATCCATAGCTGAGATAGGGCGACAGACGCGAGCACGCCACACGGCCCTTGGCCGGTGATGCCATCGCCGCGCGATAGGGGCGCCCGCGCTTTTCCAGAAATGACTTCAGGAAGAGCGTGCCCGCTGCCCGCCCGCCCGGTTGTTCATCGGTGAAGGCGGGCGCATTGGCAAAAGCGCCTGCAAACGGCACGTCTGGGAGGGGCTCGCTGATGATGCGGCGCGCGGCAGCTTTCAGACCCTGTGGTGCCTTCACAACCGGCGCCTTCATTTGGTGTGCCCATTTGCGGGCCCATCCATTACGCGTTGGCAAGCGGCGGATGACGCCATGCTGGGCGATCTCACGCCACGGCACACCTTCCGCCCGGCACCAGGCCATGACCGCGCGGTCGCGTTGATAGGTCCAGTTGTTGCCGGTCTCCTCATGGGACCACAGGCTATCGATTCGTGTATGCCGTGACAGATCAGCGAGTATGTCGACGACGCGCCCCGTACGGATAATCAGCGATTGTCCCCGCTGCATTAAGTCTGTGTTCAGATCTTCTAGACTGGCGCGCAAAAACCGCCAGTGCCGCGCCGAAACATCGGGCAGTTGCCAATAGTCGGGCTCAATCACGTAAAGGGGAATAACGGGGCCGAGCGCCGCCGCTTCGGCCAGCGGCGCATGGTCGGCCACGCGCAAATCGCGTTTGAACCACACGATGGCATGCGCGGTGTTCGGGTCACGAAAAGAAGACGTGGTCATGAAGAGCCCAGGCAATTAAAGATGGTGACACACACAACGCTGGACCCTGCGCGTGAGGCCGGACCAGCCCTTAACCCTATAATGCGCAGAGACCTTTGTCATTGGGCCATGATGTCATGGGGGTAGGGTCGGTGTTGAGGGGAAGAAGAGGAAGGGGATGCGCGGCGTTTGCGTTGTCGTGGCACCGCTGTGCCCCGCAAACGTTCTGCGGCATTTTTTTGGCTTGCATCCCCGCTGCGCCCTGCATATACCACGAATTCCGGTGCGGTCCCTTCGTCTATCGGTTAGGACGCCAGGTTTTCAACCTGGAAAGAGGGGTTCGATTCCCCTAGGGACTGCCACTATTTTTTTATAACATGTTGTTTTAAAACATAATTTAGCTCAACGGAAATTGTTCGTCCCTCATTTGGTCCCACATTGGACTAGCGCTTTGAAGGTGCTGTCGGCTCACGATTTCCCAGCCCACTTCAGCGATGTCTCTGCTTGTTCGATGACGGTGTTGATCGCAACGGGGGCAAGGTCAGGCGGATATCCGTGTTTTTTCAAAATGCGTCGAACAAGCACCCGTAGTTTCGCTCGGGCGCTTTCTTTCAGGTGCCAATCGACCGTGACATGCTCTTGGAGCTGCTCAACAAGAACGTGAGCCAGTTTCCGCAATTCCTCATTGCCCAGAACATCGACAGCACTCTTATTTTTCGACAACGCATCGTAGAACGCGAGCTCTTCTTCACTAAGGCCTAGATCGTCACCCCGTTGGACAGATGTTTTCAGATCCTTCGCCATATCGATCAGCTCTTGGATCATCTCCAGGCTGGTAATAGCATTCGCGTGGTATCGAGCCACCGCCGCCTCAAGCCTTTCTGAAAAGGCCTTGGCTTCGACGACGTTGCGCTTCTGTCGCGCTTTAATCTCACCGGCCAAAAGCTTGCGTAATGCTTCCAACGCGAGGTTTTTGTGCTCCATCGATTGGATTTCAGATAGAAACTCGTCGGACAATACAGAAATTTCTGGTGTCTTCATCCCCGCGGCTTCCAGCACGTCGATAATGCTAGCATCGGAGATGGCTTCTGAAATGAGCTGTCCGATTGCAAACTCTTTATCGCGGTGGCTTTTGCCGGATTTCTGGGTGGGTTTGGCGAGAGCCGCTCGAACGGCTTGAAAAAAGCCAACCTCGTCCTTGATTGTGCGGGCATAGTCGCTGGCTGAGGCTAGGGCGAAGGCTTTAGATAGGTTTGCGACAAGATCGGCATAGTAATTCAGTTCAGCCTTCTTCGCTTTATCGTCAGTAACTTCGTCAGCTCGCGATTTTTGTTTCTCTAACGCCCATTCGATTGCACTGGCCAAGGCCTGCAGGCGTTGTTGCGGGGCACCCTCAATGCCGAGGCTATAGTCTAAGCCGGAAAAAAAGTCCTGGCACCGCTCAACCAGCTCTTGAAGCGTCGCCACCGCTTCTTCTTCGTCAATACCGGTCTTTTCGCGGTCTGTTGCCGTGTAACTCTGCAGGGCTTTTTTTAGGTTCTGACCGATGCCGATATAGTCAACAACCAGTCCGCCGGGTTTGTCCTTAAACACTCGATTCACACGGGCGATGGCCTGCATCAGGCCGTGACCGCGCATTGGTTTGTCAATGTACATTGTGTGCATGCTTGGAGCATCAAAACCGGTTAGCCACATATCGCGGACAATAACGAGTTTGAGCGGATCAGAGGGGTCACGCGCTCGCTTTGCCAGCATATCGCGACGCTTTTTGCTGCCAATATGTTGTTGCCAATCCAGTGGGTCAGATGCGGACCCGGTCATGACAATCTTTACAACGCCCTCTTTGTCGTCGTCATTGTGCCAGTCGGGCCTGATCGCAATTAAGCGATTGTACAGATCGACGCAAATTGCGCGGCTCATGCACACGACCATTCCCTTTCCACCCGCCATGCCTTCGAGCCGATTTTCAAAATGGCTGACAATGTCTTGGGCCACTTTGTCTAAGCGGGGAGGGGCGCCCACAAGGCGCTCGACGCTGCTCCAGTTGGATTTCGCCTTCTCTTGTTCTGAGAGCGTCTCGTCGTCGAACAGCGCATCCACGGCGGCGTCGATTTCGGGCAATTTGTCTCGCTCTAGTTCGACACGCGCGAGGCGGCTCTCATAATAAATTGGGACGGTTGCCTTGTCTTCGACAGCGCGGCTGATGTCGTAGATATCGACATATTCGCCGAACACCGCAGGGGTGTTGACGTCAGCGGCTTCAATAGGGGTGCCGGTGAAACCCGCAAACGAGGCATTGGGCAATGCTTGCCGCAGATAGTGTGCGTAGCCGTATTTGCGTTCACCCTCATCGGTAAATTTGACGTTAAAACCATACTGGCTGCGGTGTGCTTCATCGGCGATGACAATGATGTTTCTCCGATCCGACAGCATGGGGAAGTTTTCTTCTCCTCGGGTCGGAGAGAACTTTTGCAATGTACTGAAGATGACGCCGCCGGATAGGCGGTTCAGTTTTTCTCGCAGGTCTTCACGGTCTTCGATTTGTTCGGGGGTCTGACGGATAAGATCACGACACAGCGAGAAGGTCCCATAGAGTTGATCGTCCAGATCGTTGCGATCTGTGACAACGAGGATCGTCGGGTTCTTCAGCTCTTCTGCCCGTACGAGCAACCCGGCGAAAAACGCCATTAGAAAGCTCTTTCCCGAACCCTGGGTGTGCCAGATCACGCCGACCTTTCGGTCGCCATCTTCGCGCACAGCATTGATCGCACTCACCAAAGCCTTCCGTGCACCGTGGAATTGATGGTATCCTGCAACAATTTTGAAAACGCCGTCGCCCTTGTCGCCGAACACCGTAAAATCGCGGATGAGCTGTAGGAGATATTCCGGTTGCATCAGGCCACGGAGGAGGGTCTCCAGTTCCTTGGGGCCTTCAGGGGTAAAATCGTCAGCGGCGCCGGTCACCGTGCGCCATGGCATAAAGCGGTCCTCGTCTGCACTCAAAGAGCCGACGCGAGCGTACATGCCATCACAAGTTATAAGGGCTGCGTTAGTACGAAACAACGACGGGATCTGGTGTTTGTAGGTCTGCAGCTGATTGAACGCATCGTGCAAGGTTGCGTTTTCGTTCGCGACATTCTTCAGTTCAATGACGGCCATGGGCAGGCCATTGATGAATGCGACTACGTCGGGGCGGCGGTTCTGGCCACCCTCAACAACCGTGAATTGGTTCGTGACCATCAGATCGTTGTTCGCCGGGTTGGCGAAGTCGATCAGCCGAACCTTGTCACCTTTGATCGAGCCATCCGGGCGGCGATATTCCACGTCGATCCCGTCGACCAGCAGCCGGTGAATGCGCCGGTTCTCTTCAATGAGAGAGGGGGTTTCTGAAACCTGAACTTGTTTCAGGGCTGACTCTATAGCTTCCTCAGGAATATCAGGGTTCAGACGATGTGCAGTCTCCCTCAACAGATCAGACAAAATCACTTCGGCATAAGCACCACGTCGCCTTTGTGGGCCATCTGGGGCAATGTCTAAGGGGTTTTCAAAACGCCAACCAAGCTCTTGGCAAATCGCTAGAACCGCCTGTTCGACAAGGTCTTCATTGAAGCTCATGGCGCATCGCTCGTCAGGTTCTTGACGCGACGCGCAAAGGCTTTTTGCATCTGCTCCAGCGCAGACACCAACCATGTTTGCAACTCGTCCCAACTGCCCTTGTTAGACAGGTCCGATATCGGTTGGTATCCAACAATCCGACAAGCCCGGCGCTCAGGCAAAGGCATCCAGACGAGCTCAAAATCGATCTCGGCTTCAATGGTCGTCTTATCCAGCTCTAATTGTTCAAAATACGAGTTCGCATTATCATCGCCAAGATATAGCTCGACACCAATGCGGTTCTCACGTGTGTTGATGATCGCGCCCAAGTGCATGCCAGAGCGACCAATCGAGAACGTGGTCCAGTGTTGCGGGGAAGGTTTCTGGGAACGCAGCGTCGGGTGCCCTGTCAATCTCACTTTCAACGCTTCCCAGAACTCAAGCTGAAGGCGTTTGGTTTCGGTCAGGTTCGCAGGCTCCATCGACCGGGCAGACCGGCCCACTTCCCGCTTCCAGTCATTGGGCTTGGCCACGATATTGAACTTTGGCGCGGGAGGGCTGTCGCCAATTCGCCAGAGTTCAATCTCCAGGCCGAAGAATTGAAACTCCTCACTCGAAATTTCATTGAGCCAGTCGATTGCAGCTCGATGCTCTTCATGAAATTTCGCCGCGACCCAGATGCAGGTTTTCGCTTCTAGCCCCGCAGCATATGTCAGGATTTGGCCAAGGTGGGAATGGTCCGTCGTCTCCAATTGGTTTTCGATGACGACCCAGTGGGCGTCCGAAGAATTTATGTCTTTGCACAGAATATCAGCGCTAAAACGACCCACGCGCCGTTCTTCTTGCTCGACTTCGAGCGACATATTCAGTGTGTCGCCGAGTAAGGCGATGTTCTCTTCTCGCGCCAACCAAGGGGTAAAGTCGCGGTCTTCTTTGTCCCATGCGGTGCGAAGGGCGATACGTTCGAGGCGGCCTAATGGTGTCATGTTAGCGGCCTAATGGTGTCATGTTAATTGTACTCCGAGTTCTTCAAGAAATGTCGTCACGAGGGTACTAGAGCCAGTGTCCTCCATACGGATCGTTTCTTGCTTGAGATTATATTCGCGACGTCGCACTAAGCCCACGCTGTCTACTAATTCCTCCTTGTTCAAGCTCTCAAACGTGGGAAGCTGTGGAACATTCGGTGTTCCAAGTCCTGATTGAATTATTAAATCAGGCTGGAATGAGGCCAAAAATACAATGTCCTGGAGTTGCCTTATTCCAAATTGATCCCAATTTTTGACTGCATTATATGAGGCATGTTTATTTAAGGCGAGGTAGTGCCATGGTACACACTTGTCCTCGATCTCCTGGAGGCTTTTGGGACTGATCCCTCTTACGTCATTCGCATCGCAGATTAGGCAGCCATATTGACTGTATTCCTGCTGATCATCGTGCTGCCTATTCTCTATTGCCCAGGCCCGTCTTTGCGCCTCTGTACAGTATAGGCAGTAAATCGGACGACAGTTGGCGGCTGCGGATGCAGCGATAAGAGTATCCAATTGATCAGCACCAGTAGATCTCACGGTGTATTTAATTTTCAGTACGTTGTTGGCGGCGAGTCGCTTGGCTTGGACCATGAGTTTCAAGACCCAGTGTCTGCCAATAATGTGCCACTCCCAGTCAGCGCCATTTGTTGCTTCTGCGCGTCTAGAGAAAGTTTTCAACTGGACCGCTTGCGGGTGTCGCCTCTGTAACTCCAGCAAGTTTATTTCAGTAATTGTTTCTTCGCCAAAGCTGACATGTACTTCTGGATCATACGCATACTGCAGGTTTCGCGATGTGGTGTCCGCGAGATCCAATAGCGTACTGAGAAAATCATACATGCTCTATATTGCTTTCTATAAGGCGGATTTCGCCGGACATGAGTTTGGGCAGGAGGAGGTCGCGGAGGGCGGCGAGGGTCTGGTTTTCTTGTTCGTTGGCGAGGATCTTTTGGTGAAGCGGTTCAACAACTTTACCAAACAGGGCAGCTCCATCGTTCCCTGGAAAAGCGACTTCCAAGTTTTCAAATGTAGTCTTGTTCATGTTGTGAAAGACGGAACCGCCGCTGCCGCCGATCATCACCTCAGAAGCAATCTCCCGACAAGACCAAAACGTGAAATACTGGTGGGACGGATTATTCGGAACTACTGTATTAATCTGTTGATTAGTTTGAGCATCACGATGGTTCAAAACCACCAAACCCGGTGTTGCAATGCAACTCACTGAAACGCTGCCCGCCGGAACGGTTTTCTTCGTCTGCGAGGAGGCACCTAGTGCGCTAAGCATAGAGGCGGTTTTGAGCACGTATGACTTTCCGTGCATGTCCGGAATTTTTAGAAAGGGAATATCCGCGCCGTAGTATTCTGGTTTTTTCGTGCTTGGCGTTTTCCCTGTCACGACATTTCCAAGACTCTTAAGCGAAGTCTTTCTCCACCCATAAGGCAAGCCATCATCGCCTAGTTTCTGGGGAAAGAGCGGGGCGAGGGTGGTGGCTTTTTCGGGGGGGAAGGCGTGGCCCATGATGGCGGCGCGGTCGGTTGCAAGGCCTTCTTCTTTTATGGCCATCTGGCGGCGGGTGGGGCCGAAATCGACGAACCAATCCCGAAACAACGCCCGCGCCATCTCTTCCAACGTCTCATTCATCCGCCGGTTCAGCTCGATTTTGTCGTCGAGTGAGGCCAACATTTCTCCAATTTTGTTTGCGGTGCCCGGCTCAATCCCGGGTACAGGCAGCGCTTCAATCAAAGCCCCACTAATGTTAGGTTGAGCCGATCCGTAAGCTGCATTGGCGAAGAACTGATAGGCCGGTTTCGACGACACAACGTAGTGAATATAGTCCTTGCAATAGCCTGCTTCAGGTATTGGCACAAAGCGCCCGACACGCTGGTTTATTCGAGCTTCAGGATCATCGTCTCCTACGCGCGCCACCTTGCCAACATTCGCTCCCGTCATTGAAATCAGCGTATCACCCGCACTGGTTGCGAAGCGTTTAGTTTCAGCAGCAATTGGCAAAGGTATCTTCTGCATGGTGCCGTAGCTAATCGATCCGCCCCCAGTTACATCGCCGATCTTCACAACAGGCAGGCCAACCAATCCCAAATCTCGGCTCTTGTAGGCATATCCGCCTTGGAGTTTTGCGATGTCACCGAGAACTTTGCTCATTGGCCGACAGCTCCTAGCAAGCGCCTGATCTTTTCGCTTAACTCATCCGAGGCATCGAAATGCGCGTCTAGCTTCTCCTGCAGGCCTGCGAAAACTTCTGTGAAGGGTAGTGCATCGCTGTCGTGATCCGCCGCTCCTACATACCGCCCCGGCGTCAGCACGTGGTCGAACTTGCGGATGGTCTCCACTCCTTCGGATTTACAAAACCCCGGCGTGTCGGCGTAGGCCTCCCAGCCCTTCTCCTCCAGCGTTTCGGGCTTGGCGCGCCAGCGGCGGTAGGTGCCTGCGATACTCTCGATGTCCTCGTCCGAGAACTCGCGCCGCACCCGGTCCACCATATGGCCCTTGCTTCGGGCGTCGATAAACAGCACCTCTCCGCACCGGTCCCTGTGCCCGTTGGCGGATTTGTCCCGGCTCAAAATCCACAGGCAGACGGGAATTTGCGTGGAATAGAAAAGCTGCCCCGGCAGGGCGACCATGCAATCGACGCGGTCTTCCTCGATCAGGCGTTTCCTGATCTCTCCCTCGCCGCTGGTTTGCGAGGACATGGAGCCATTGGCCAGCACGACGCCTGCATGGCCGCGCGGGGCGAGGTGGTGGATGATATGTTGTATCCAGCCAAAGTTGGCGTTGCCCTTGGGCGGGATGCCGTATTGCCAGCGGTCATCCTCCACTAATCGCTCGCCGCCCCAGTCCGAGATGTTGAAGGGCGGGTTGGCGAGGATGTAATCGGCCTTTAGCCCCGGATGCGCGTCCTTGTGAAAACTGCCCGCGCTGTCCCATGCGATGTCGGCGTCGATGCCATGCACGGCAAGGTTCATCTTGGCCAGTCGCCATGTGGTGTGGTTGATCTCTTGCCCATAGACCGAGAGGTTCAGCGGGTTGCCGCCGTGGTCCTCGATGAACTTCTCGGACTGGATGAACATACCGCCCGATCCGCAGCACGGGTCATAGACGCGGCCTTGATAGGGTTCGAGCATCTCAACGAGGGTGCGGACGACAGAGCGGGGCGTGAAGAACTCGCCCCCACGCTTGCCTTCGGCGCTGGCAAAGCCTGAGATGAAGTATTCATAGACCCGGCCCAGCAGGTCGCGTGCCCGGTCGGCGCTGTCGTGCATCTTGATGTTGGAGAAGAGGTCCACCAGTTCGCCCAGCATGGTTTTGTCGAGCGTGGGTCGCGCGTAGTTTTTGGGCAGCACACCCTTGAGGGTTTCGTTGGTGGGTTCGGCCTCGATGGCCTCCATCGCGTCGTCGATGATCTTGCCGATGTTCTCGGAGCGGGCGTTTTGCTGGAGGTGGGACCAGCGGGCCTTTTCAGGGACCCAAAACACGTTCTCGGCGAGGTATTCTTCGGGGTCTTCGGGGTCGGCGAGGTCGTCTTCGGCGAGTTGGTCGTGCATCGCCTGGAAGGCTTCGGAGATGTATTTCAGGAAGATCAGGCCGAGCGCAACGTGTTTGTATTCGGACGGCTCCAGCCCCCCCCGCATCTTGTCTGCTGCCTTGAAGAGGTCGGCGGCGAAGTCGAGATCGGCGTTTCTTGTGTCATTTGTCATTCAGTTTGTCTTTCGTCAGGCGGGCTTTGTTACGTGATTTCTCATGATGCGCAATGTAACGGCAAGTGAATACCCATCGGCCGCGAACATGTCCGAACACTAACGGCTTGAACCGAATGCTGCGCACAACTACATGCAGGTAAATTTTTTAGGATGGGTACTACATATGGCATCATTCAGCGGTTTTATCCGAAAAGCACCGTCTGCCCGGCTGCGGCAGTTCCTAAATTCAAGAGGTGTCGACATTCCCGACGACTGTGGATGGACGAGCGAGTGTCAAGGAACGGCTTTCGTAAGGTCGGTGGAGGGGGTGTTGGCCAATCTCGCGCCCGACCAAGCGGACACCACCAGGGCGGAGTTGGACCATCTCGCCAGCCTCGCTGACGCCAACGGTACTTTGAGTGCGGAACAAGTCTGTGCCGGGGAAGGCATCGATCTCGAAGGGTCAGAAGGTGTTCAGGATGTGCTGTTGATGCTGGCGATCGAGCATCCCAAGGTTGTCGACCGGATTTCGTCCCAGGCGTCATTGATGCGGCGATCAGGCGGCAAAAATTGGTCGGTGTTTCAATTTGAAGATGACAATCGGCCTTGGATGCTTGCTGACGAACAGGCTCGCGCGAATTTCCTGTGTGATGCGATCGAAATTCTGGAACTGCCGGATCACCGTAAACGCGAAGCTGATTGGTTCACGTCGGTCAGAGTACACCCGGTTACCGGTGAGGAACGGGAGGTTGTTCAAGCGACGATCTACGTTGAAGAGCGGGCCGAAAGTGAGTTAGCTTTTGGACCATCGTCTGCGCTTGAGCGCCGTGTTGTGCCCAAGGTCCTTGAGGTTGGGATCGTCTGCGATGTTGAGGAGCGAATTCTCGAAATCTGCGCCCGGGGTGGAAAGAAAGTTCGCGATGAATATGCAATGGCGTTTGCGGAGCATTTTGCGCCTCACTCTGATCCGCCGTTTGAAGCACCGCGCCGCAATGTAATGCTTGACCAGCTGAGGCGAGAAAGACCTTTTGAAACTCTGCCTGCTGACGGCATTGACCACGTCGAAGTGTCCGCGCTTGAGTTTTTCTCGGGCGGCGGTGGCTTTGCGCGATTTGAGCGGCGCGGAGAAGACGAGACATTGTACGCCTTTCTTGATCGGCGATTTGGGAATCGATCACCGCTGAAAACCGATGGCTGGCATCTGACGAGTGGAACTTTACGCATTGTTCTCGCGCGCAACCGCGGGCGGCGACGTCGGACTTTAACGGTCACGCTAAGGTCACCGAACACAACAACCATTCCGAATAAGACGGAAGAAGACCGTCAGTTTGCACTTGATCTGCTGGAACGGTGGCAACTTATTGCTTCGGCTGATGCGGAGGAAGAAACCTCGGCTTTTGCTGCGTGAGCCCGCTCGAAACGCTGTGTCAGATTATCGTCCAGGGCCGTGGCGTTCCTTCCGCGTTCCTTGTCGATAATCCGGATTGTGCGTTTCTACTGAATAATGGCTATCTCCGAAAAGCTGGTATCGTTGCCTCGTTTTTTTGCGAGGAATGTATCGCACCGCATGAAGCGGAGGTTACTTATGACGATGGGCAATACGGATATTTTTGCCCGGACTTCGGTTTTGTGCCTTTGTCTGAATCCGATATTGAGTTCATCGTTCCCGATATTAGTTCACTGGTAGATCGTCTTGCTGATGCATTTAGATGCAAACGCCGAAAGTCGTCCCCAATTTTTGGCGAGACTTGGCGTATCGGATCTGTGGTGACCGACGTGGCGGATATCACGCTCATGTTCCACCCTCAGCTAAACGGTATCGACGATCTGAACGTCTTGAATGACGCTCTTCGGCGGGAGGTCAGGTCGAGCCATCAGGTTGTGGTGACCGCTGGCGGACGATTTGATATCGAGAATGGCGTTGCGGTGCCAGTCCTCGAATTGGCAGAAATCGATTTATCGACCGGCGGCGTGGTCTCCATTTCAGACCTCAAGACGATTTTAGGAATCCCGATAGCTAGATCCGGTGGGCGCCCGAATCAGTTTGGTAGGCGCTTGATCGGGATAATAGACAGCCGTCGCACTGCCGGGGAGGCTTTCGAAGGGGTTAACGAGGAAGCGATGGCCGTCTTGTCTTCGTTCAAACTAAAGCATCCTAGCGACCCACCGCCGTCGCTGTCTTCCGCCAAGCGTTATGTATTGAAAGTGCGAGGTGGATCATAACTGGTTCAAAACTGAACCTCTTTTTTGATCCAGGAGCTATTCGTCATTGTCCGTCCGTACCCAAGCAAAGGAGTATGGGATATGACGAACACGTTGGAAAACGGCTCAGAGACAGTTCTGCCAATTGCGGTTTCACCGACCGAGGCGGCCAGGTTGTGTGGAATTGGTCGAACTACGCTTTATTCCGCACTCTCTAGGGGGGAGTTGTCAAGCATCAAGATTGGATCTCGTCGTTTGATCACGATCGAGGCCCTCAAAATATGGCTGAAGCAAAACGAACAAAATCCCGCAGGGTGAGGTTCGCGATATGCCCAAAAAAGCGCGTTTAAGCGGAATTAAGGCTTTGCGAACCTACACGATCGACGAGACCGCGGCCATCACGGACGTCTCGTCTCGAACCGTCCGAAACTGGATTGCCAATGGCCTATACGTAATGGACGATATTCGGCCGGTTCTCATTCGAGGTGACGACCTAAGGTGTTTCCTCAAAGACCAACGCTCTAGCCGGAAAGTCAAAACACAGATCGATGAGTTTTACTGTTGTCGATGTCGTGCTCCCCGAAAAGCGGCGGGTGGTTTTGCGGACTGTAACATCAAAGCCGGCAGGGTGATGCTCAAAGCGCTATGCGAGACCTGCGAAGCGATAATGTCCAAGCCCGTGGCGGAGGCTTTTCTTGAGGAAGTTTCGCATGTTGTAGATCTCACAGTGAGGCGACATGACTAGGGATTATAGTAGTCGACTGAGGTCCCCGTAATTTTCCGTTTGGAGACCAATGTTCGCAGTATTTTCTCTGCGTCTACCCCCATCCCAAAGGAGTGAATGATGGCAAAGCGACCAAACGAGGGCAATGAGCGGATCAAGCGAAGGTTCCTCGAATATCGGAAATATGCCCGGCGACTGTCGGAGAAGTCGCTCGATAAAGAGATCTCTGCGTTAGAGCGGTTCGACGCGTGGAACGATCGCAAAGACTTTGAGCGATTTCATATCGAACAGGCCATGGGGTTTCGCAATCATCTTGAGAGCGCAAAGAGTTCGTCGGGCAAGCCCTTGGGTAAATCGACCATGCGCGGGATTTTGGCAACATTGCGCGAATTTATCCTTTGGCTGTCGCAGCAAGACGGATTTCGGAGTCGGATTAAACCGGCGGATGCTGACTACTTTAATTTGTCCCGTCGTGATGAAGCCGAGGCACGGGCGGCCCCACCACGTGCGGCGCCTAGCGTGACCCAGGCGAAACATGTTCTCGCTATGATGCCCACCAGCACGCCGCGCGAATTGCGGGACAAAGCCATTTTCGCGTTGCTTTGCCTTTCTGGCATCCGGGTCGGCGCGCTCGCGTCGCTAAGTGTTAAGCATGTCAATTTGCGAGAAAAGTCTGTCGCCCAGAACCCACGAGAAGTCGCCACCAAGGCAGGAAAATCCATCGATACATTTTTTGTGAAAGGTTTTTCCGAAGCTGAAACGGCTCTTGCGGAATGGATGAAGCACCTTGAAGAAGTCGAGCTCTTTGGTCCGGATGATCCACTTTTTCCGCCGACGCAAGTTGTTCCTGTATCAAATACCGGATTCTCACCGGTTGGATTTAAGAGGCGCCCTTGGAAAACCGCCGACCCGATCCGCAGAATTGTTCGTGCAGCCTTCGAGCGCGCTGGCCTGCCCAATTATGGTCCGCATGCGTTCCGACATATGCTGGCGAGGCATGCGGTGAACAATGCGAACTCGGTAGCTGAGTTTGTAGCAAACTCCCAAAATCTAGGGCACTCGGATGTTCTCACCACACTGCGGAACTATGGGCAGTTAAGCCGCGAGCGTCAGAGGGAGATCATTACCGGTCACCGACCCGACTGAGTGTTGTGTTTTACCTCTGACCGTCTCCCCGTAAACTGCGCCATTGCGAACTGGAATTTTCCACTTCACACTGGGAAGAGGAGAACACCTGATGAAGCAGTCACGATTCGCCGAGGAACAGCGTATCGCGATTCTGCGAGAGCATGATGCCGGGGTTTCACTATCTGATACATCTTCCGTACCGAGTTAGAGGCCAGCCTTTCGAGCGGCGGATAGCACCTTGTTTAGCGCTTCATCTGACAAACCGCGGATGCCGCCGTCGCCGAGGCGTTCCATTCCATGCAAGCCATACCTAGTTCGCTGCGACCCAGACGAATTGCTCCGCGATCTTTTCGGGATGTGTGTAGAGTTGCAACTGGGCCGCCCCTTCTGTCTCAGATAAAGACGCGTTTGACTTATTCTTGATAAAACTTCGAATGCTGTCGACAGGCATTTGAAGATTTTTATCGCCTTGAACGAAGCGGGTCTGTTTATGAGCAATAATGCGATTAGCGATAGCATGCCAATCTGATACCCAGATACTGATATCGCGTATGAGTTGCTCAACACTGCTAAAACTATAACCGAGCATGTCATGGGCGAAACTCTTGATTGATGAGTTTTTCAGAGCTTTTACATCTGCGGCGTGGTCGGCATAGAAATAGTCAATTATCGCGTCTGCTTGGCTTTTGTTTGTGTAAAATTCGTCGCGGGCGATCGCATGCGGAACAAACAGCACATGGGGTGCAATTCGTGCTGCAAAAAAAGTCCTAGCTGCATTTGGCGTCATAAGCTTAAACGCTTCTAGGTCCACAATGGGGGATCCAACATCGATCAGGAGAAGGCGACTCACCCGATCAGGATATCTATCCGCAAAGTGGAGTGCTAGAGGTCCGCCTGAGCAGTGCGCGGCGAGCCCGCACCGCTTAATCTTGAGTCTTTTAAGTAAGGTGGCATAATCGAGATGCCGGGGATCGCCCGCAATATCCGGTGTGCGAAGCGACGCACCGGCATCAGCGACCTGCGTTGTCAGGCTGCCTATTCCTGCTTTTATCGGTACAATTAACCGCACTTGTTCGGCTGCTAGTTGATCAGTGAAGGCTGTTGGAAATACCGGCGGTGTAGTAGGAAAAATGCCAAGAATGGGCGCGCCATTTGGCGCGCCGCACTCCGCAAATTCCAGTAACCGTCCATCATCAAGTGAGATCGTCTTGTATGTAACGACATTTCGATGAAGCCATGGCGCTTGATCACTCTGCCTACCATCACCGGCAGCTTTGGTGTATGAATTTATAAGGGGTCTCGTTTGGTCAGTACTTTCGCTGGTAGCCGTTTCAGGTAAGACATGGAGCAAAGCTGTCACCAAGCGCATTAAGTCGCTACGAGTATGTGTTCTTGTCTTTTGCAGAATACTATTAATTTGTGTACGCACAGTATAGATGGAGCGATCCCGCGCATCAGCGATCTCATCGAGATTTTTCCCCTCATTGAGGTTGCGGACGAGGTCGCACTCAGTATCGGTAAGTTGAAATGCAGATTGTAATGTCGATCCGATAGACTCCCGCCATGCCGTTTCAGTTGTCTTAATCAGTAGACATCGGCTTGGAGCACCTTTGCCGCCACCGCATTGCAATTCGACAGCCTGCACAACAAAGATTAACACGTGATCAGAATCACTTCGAACGCCGCGGACGACAATCGGTTCGCTTAGATCATTGTGCAGCGCGTCTCGTAATCGGCGATGACCATCTGCTTCGATCCGAAGTGCGTCTAGCCGAGATTGGTTCTGCAAACCTGTAATCTGTTGCGCCAGTGGATTTACAGCAATAACGCGTCCTTGCGCGTCGGCTGCCAACGCAGCGGTCGGTTGGCTTGCGACAAGTCCTACTGCATTGATGTTCGATTCTACCTGACGATCAGACTGAGTACTCTCAAACAGATGCAAGGCACGGCGAAAATGATCATAGAATGTTTCACGAGAATGGGCAGCGACGGCCTCCTCCACATAATCTTCGGCGAGTAGAGACGCCATAACACCATCCCAGGCTTCTGCCATTTGAACAAAAGTGTATTGGCCCTCAACAGCCTTGTAGGCCGCTTCTATGAATTGCAAGTCGCTCTGAGTGCGCTTCATAGCAGATAAAATCCCCCGCGTCTGAGGACGCCAATGTCCTGGCCGATCAATGAAAATTTTCGTTGACCATACACCATTTGTCGTATGCGCGCTGCTACCAAACCTGAGACATTCCTTCCCAGATTGATCGAGGAGGGCTCAACAATCTCCTCACGAAATACACAGCAACCGCTTATGTAACGGGAGAGTTTTATGCGGCGCGCATTCCAAATCCGAAGTCGGAAGGCAATTTTTATTGGATTGTTGTCCTCCTGCAGTGTCACAGCAACCGCTACGGCACAAGAGATAGCCGGTACTTATAACTCAACCTATGGCGAACTCCGCCTCGTTGAGAAGGACGGGGTCGTATTTGGCGACTATGCCGACAGGGGCGTAATTGTCGCAAGCCGCGAAGGCACGAATCTTGATGGCTACTTCGTAAATTTCAGGGGAGATCGGGTTGGCTCCGTCCAGTTCCGTGTCTTCGGCGGCGGGGCGTCCCTTGGAGGAGAGTGGAAATGGGTCGACGGCACGACGACGTCGAAGTGGACCGCAACGCGACAAGATAAAGAAATTCCGGAATTAAAGAATTTTGGCAACGGATCAAATGGTCGGATCTTTGAGGGGTCCTGGGATACCAATTACGGTGACATCAAGCTTGTATCCAGCAATGGCGCTGTGGCCGGTCTCTACGGAAATCGTGGGATTATTTATGGCAGTGGGGACGGAACAAAATACTTTGGCTCATTCACGAATGCTGCACGACTGGGCAATGTAAATTTCTCGGGCTCACAGACAAAACTGCGTGGCTCATGGTACTGGAAGGGTAATGATAGCTCTCGAACCAGTGCGTGGAACGGAACGCGCAAAGGCCAATCGGCTCCCGCAAAAAAAACCGCAGCCGATGATGCGCCGGCCGGTGGTCCCACCAAAGCGACCTACATTCTGGAGTTACCACATATCTGCGTGCAGAAGGTCGATGATTGGGGGCTTTCGGGTAATAATGAAGATGTATTTGGCGGCGCAAGCGCCGCAATTATCGGAAGGACGGCTGGGGGTAAAGTCAAGGCAGTCTACGTTGATCGATTTCCAAAACAGTATGATACGCAAACGGAGGGATTTGTTCGCTTTAACGGCATGACGTTGAATGTTAAAACGCGCTTGGGTATTATCGAGCTAAAGCGTAATGTGTCTCGAATCTGGTCGAGTATTACTGAAGAGGCAGGCTATTACGGAATTGGCGAAAAAAGCTGCAATCGCAACATGGGCATCACGCGAAAATTCAGTATCGACGCAAAAGATTTTGGGTATAGCTCAATACCTGAGTTTGAGAAGAAATCGGAGGCTGAATTCATACTGAGTGCAATGATGTTTGACGCCGATGGCGCCGGTCCAATTGAGACAGTCCGCAGTCAATATCTGGGAGAGCGTTTTGTCAGGGTCCCTCTCAAGGAGTTTCCGGTCTGTGGTGCGTGTAGAAACGGCCGCGGAACCAAGACTAACAACTGGAAGGTTCTAACCGGGAGACGCCCCGACCCAAATGGTCCCAACGGTGTGCTAGGACCATTCTCTCCCAAGAATGCAAATGCAAATTCAGCAAATGTGCAGCTGCACTACAATTTAGAACGTCAACTGAAATAGCGGCAATCCGGCAGGATGGCGCTTGATAGCCCTTTAGATAGAAAGTATGTTTTTTATTTACTATTTATTGACATTAGCTCAATTTTTGAAAAATAAAAGTTAACCTGACGTGTATTCGCGATATCCTTTGAGAGGGAGAGGTTATGTATAAATTTTTTATCACGTCAAATGTTGTGGAGTATGGAGGTGTAATGACGAATATTCTATCGCTAGCGGTCAGTTTAATTTTTGCAATTTACGCGCCTTCTGCAAATGCTCAGCCGTGGAAGCGTTACGCAAGCATACATTTGAAAGACACGATACCATTAATTGGGGATGTCAATGGCGATGCACGTGACGATCTGATCATTTATAAAAAAGACTCGGGTCGGTGGTATGCTGTGGACATACAGCGCGTTCAGGATGCTGTGAAGGCGAATAATGGTAAAATGGTGAAAGCAATCCCGAGGAACGCCATTATTCTGGACGGTCTAACTTGGGGAATGAATCAGGGCGACATACCATTGATTGGCGATACTGATGGCGATTATATCGATGAATTAATAATATATAGACCACGTGTAGGTGCCTTTTTTAGTTGGGAAGGTAAGAAGAATGTATGGAATCAGCGGCAACGAACAGAAGACGGCGTGCAATTTCGGAAAATTGGAAAGGGTACTTTGCAAAGCGTCCCGCTTGTGGCAGACATAAATGGTGATGGGAAAGACGATCTTGTAACATGGGATGCTGGTCAGGTGGGGTGGTCAGCTTGGGATCGTTTTGGCAAACAAGTGATGTCTAACGTCCCATGGGGGTCAGCAGGAGATCTTCCGCTTAGTGCCGATGTGTTGGGTAATCGAAGGGCTGAGCTAATCATATGGCGCGCATCACTCGAAAAGTATTATATTGCGTCACCTCGCCTGATTGGCGACCAGGCAGAGGTCACCTTTGGTTCAATTTCATTCAAGTCGGGAAAAAAAAGAACGACGCTTATTGATGGTGCGCCCTTTGGCGACGACAATGATTTGCCCCTTATTTTTGGTAAAAAGATAGGGCGCTGGCGTCCGAGGGACGGTGACTGGCGTTTTGCAAGGCCGTTCACAGCTAGCGGTGAGCGTGGGCGGATGCTCGCAGATATCTCTGCTACAGTACGGTGGGGTAGAGATGGTGACATTCCGCTTGTTGGGCAGCTAAACGGTTTCGGCGAGCCAGAATATATAAATTTTCGGCCATCCACAGGCACCTTTGATATCTACATTGCTGGTCGGGACTCGAATTTGGTGGGCGTGCCTCCTCTTGACAGTTCGCGTGAATTGGTAGGCGCGCTGGAGCTGGCTGACAATCTCAGAATGGGTGGATCATGGATTGGGGCTCAATACAGCTTTGACTTAGCCGATCAGCCGGATAATGCTACCACATGGCTCTTTTGGGGTAATGCAAGAGATAAGACGAAAACCTATGGCGTTTTTGGACGGACCAACGGAAAATTATCTCGTGGCGTTTTGATACCACGCGATCCGCAGTCGCAGAAATATGTCCCGACCTCGCCAGAGCTGAGAGTGTTTGAAACTGAGCTCGACAAGACAGGTCAAATTTTGAGCGGTGAAATCAGGGTAACTAGTAACCCGTTTGACCGCAGCCCACTTTCTGTGGCCAATAGTCTTGGGCGGTATTTTAGCGTATCGCGTAACGATACCTTAATTACGCAGTACCTGACGAACAACAGGTCCAGCTATCAGAAGGCTTTTTACGGTATAAACGAACCATTGCGGCAATGGATTAATAATCTGGAACGTCGTTCTATCTCTCAGAACTTTGCTTTCGATTGGGTCATGCCAAACCGCTATGGTTTCGACGTAAACCGCAATGGCATTCTGGATTTACCAAATTCAGAGCAATATGTGATGAATACCGGTCATGTGCCAGCAAGAGTTCGTAATCCCTTTGCAGAAAAATCTTCCAAAGCTTTATTTCGTGTTGATTTATTTGCTGATGAGAAGGTGATTGATCCGTATTACCTCAAAAATCCAGAGGAGTTGGAGTGGACGGTAAAATCTCCTAATTTAAAAACGCGCCTAAAGCATCGTGGACTAAAACTGACGGCGTTTCTTGAAGAGGGGGTTCATCGCGTTTCTCTTGGGCCAGTCAACGGTCGGGATGCAGGGCTGACACGATTTATCGAGGTCAGCGATCACCTTGTTGCATTGATGGGAGATTCGTTCGCATCTGGCGAAGGGGCACCAGAAAGGCAATATCCAAACTTTCCATTGGCAAACCGAAAAAACCGGCCTGCACTACCCGTCGGAGTTTGGGCCGATCCTGGCTTTAACCCTCCATTAAAGCGCCATGGTAAGGCGGCTGATCCGAACAGAAACCAAGGGCCAATCGATTTTTTTCAACCAGACTGGCCTAAAATGCTGAGGGAATACAAGTCTAATTCTGATTATCGTCGGTTTATCGATAATACTATCAGTCATCGATCGTCCTTTACCAATGGCTCGCGGTACGCATTGATGCTGGAAGAGATGGACACCAAATCGTCTGTCACCTTCGTCAATGTCGCACAATCTGGGGCCCAGATGAAAGCTGGCGTTTTTGGGCCGTATCGCGGTCTCAATAACGTTCCCACTGGCGTATACCGATGCTCAGAAAACGGTAGCGCCGATGAAAAAGACTGTGACGGCTGGTGGTTGACACCAAACAATTGGCAGCCTTCGGTGATGTCTGGCACTTCGTGTCAGGAGGAAGATAACTGCAAAGAAAGCAATGACGACGCTCGGCCTTGGCGTTTGAGGGGGCTGGAGTGTCCCCTTCTGGAAAACGCACAAGGTATGATGTGCCCACAGATTTTGTTGCTCGATGAGATGTTGGGAACACGAGATATAGATCAAACGTACATCAGTATTGGCGGAAACGATGTTGGCTTTGGCAATATTCTCGCCCTTTTGACCGTCGCATTCAATGGCGATATACAAGGAACCTATGAGATTGATCCGGCCGACAAGAGTGCAACGATCAATGACAGAACGAGCTTTTTCCTGCCTTCCGGCTTGTTTGGGAAGGAAAATACGATCGCTGAACTCTGGAAAGCGGTACGATCCGGACGTTGGGACCTCATTGATTATTCTAATTTTATTGGATATGGAACGGGCTACTTCAGAACCCAGGCGCTTTCAAAGACTGACCGAGAAACACCGCTCGTTGGGCTAGATAACTTAATTGATGAATACAAAGAATTAGACTTCAGACTGGAGTCGTTGTTTAGTCATAGAATGAATGATATTACCCTAATTCCACCACCATTCTTTGGTGGAACCTTGGACCGAGGCGATCTCGACAATTATAACGATATCAATGGTGATTTCGCTGTTTGGGATAGGCGCGACAAATACTGGTACTGTGAAGTTGACATTGACATTCCAGGATCGATAAACAATGCCTTTACAGGACTGACAAGCTTAGAATTAGCGTGGACCCGCTACGATGTCTATGAACCTTTGATTGAGAAAATGAATATGTTCGTGCGGCTGCACAGTGAAGCCAGCGATCGTGAAGGGAAACTAAAGAACTATTGGCGCATCGTAAATTACGATGATATGGCCGTTAACTCACACGGAATTTGCGCAAAGCGTCTTGATCGTTTGAAGGCTCCTGGCCCAATCGCTGCCCTCGACTACGGTAGTGGTGGCGCTTGGTTCAACGCCCCGTCTGCTGTTTATTTCCTTCAGACCGGAAATGCACGATCACATAAAGGCATCTTTCATCCAAACCATTATGGATTTGCCTACGTTGCGGACCGAATGATGGAGGAAGCAAGAGAGTTTGCAAAGGAGACGCGCTCAAAGAATGCACGCACCTTGAAAAATGTTTTCAATATTGATGAGGACGATCAAATACTAGAAGCGCGGCCTTTCAAAGAGCAAAATGATAGGGGGGTGTACTTCAACCTAAAGACCTCAGATGACGTGAGCATGTTCAAAATTGTTCGTGAACGCGGTGATTTTGAAATAAGCACCAGCCGAAACAGAACGAAAACCTATCCTTGCCCAACATTCTCACTTTTTGACAAACACGGGCGATTATTGAAGACAACGTCAGAGAATTTGTCAAAAGAATTGCGGGTCCCACGAGATACTTCCTCAGACCGGAGAGCGAATAAGTGTTCCATTCGCCTCGCAAGCACTGACTTCTCAACTACAAATTCTGACGATACAATTTTTTTGGGAGTAAGCGCCGCAATAAATGAGCGATATGATCCAGTAAGTGGGCGTGCGGACGAAGGTTGGGGTATTGAATTTTCTAGATATGGATACTTAAAAACTACTCGTCTCGACCAAAAGCGACGATATTTGCGAGGTGGTAAGCGAAGAAAGCTCTCACCGAATTGATTGAACATGCGTGCTAATACGGTAACCATCCCATTTTTGATGAGTGACGTGCGCCCCGATTGATCCGTTTGGGCCTGCAATCCCTACGGGGTTTTAAGAAAACCTGCCCAGTCCTCCATTAAGGTCCGTCTACGATCAAAAAACGTGGTGCGTTTATAAGCTCGGACCACTTCATTTGGGATTTGGTGCGCGAGAGCGGCTTCAGACAGTTCGTCGGCGTGGTCGGTTTGTTCCGCACACCAAACTTTGAACGTCGACCGGAAGCCGTGAACGGTATAATTTTCGCCACCGTTCGATTTAAGAGACTTGAGCAACGCCATATCCGACAAAGCCATTCCCTTCCGATTCGGGAAAAGGTGTCGATGTTCGTGCGATCTCAGAATCTCTTGCACCAGAGCTAGCGCTTCTTTTGATAGTGGGACCGCGTGATCCTTTTTCTCTTTCATTCGTGTACCCGGAATGTGCCATGTTTTTTCGGTCAGACTGATCTCGTCTCGCGTTGCGTGGCGCACTTCGCCCGAACGCGCTGCGGTTAGAATAGCGAATTGCAGTGCCATGGCGCTCATGCCCGATGACCCGCGGAGGCGTTCGAGGAAAGTGGGCACTTTATCATAGGGCATCGATGCGAAATGTCCGTCTGTGCCCCGGCGTTTGTCGACCAGTAGTTTCCCTATCGCTCGGCGCGGGGCTTCCACATCTCTATGCCCTTTTGCGTGGGCGTAATCCAAGACCGCCTGTACCCGCTGCCGCAAGCGTTTTCCTGTCTCGTAACGGGTTTGCATAATTGGACCGATCGCATCAGCGACGTCCCTTGGCTTGATTTCGTTTACGGGAAAATGCCCCATCGCTGGAAAAACGTGGTCTTCTAGGGACCTCAACCATTGGGTTGTGTGTTTGCGGCTTCCCCAGCCAGGAGCAAGTGTGTCTCGGGTCGCTACCGCCATTTCTGCGAAAGTCGGTGGACTGCTCGGTGGGATCTCGGCCTGCCGGATTTTGGTAAGCGATTTGTCTTCCGCCAAGTCGCTGCGCATCTTGTCTGCTGCCTTGCGAGCGCTCGCCAGAGTAGTTCTGGGATAGGGGCCTAGGCCGATGTCTTGGCGTTTGCCGTGGCGTTGAACACGGAGGACCCAGGATACCGAGCCGCTTGGGCGCAAGAATAGGAACAGACCGTCACCGTCTTTGTGCCGAACTGGTTTTGTCACTGGCGTCCTGACCAGCTTCTTCACCAATTGATCTGTTAATAGGTGTTTCGCCAATGACTTGATCCTCTTTGGTCCCTCATTTGGTCCCACACTTTTTCCCGGTTTCGGACGGATGGCGTGGAACGTCGCAGGACAGTGCGCATATGAAAAATGCAAAAATTATATATATTTCATTGGGTTGAGATTCAATGAGGAACACTGTCGAACAGGTGCGAATATAAGTTTGGCAGCCCTAGGGACTGCCACTTATCCTCCCCACCTTCGAATTATTTCTGTCCGGCCCAGCGAACAGTCGGGGCAGATAAGTCACAGGCACGGGTTAAGACAGCTTTGCCCGCGTGCGGCAATTGCAATTGCCAGTGATTTTTGGTGAGATTAAGTATTTGGTAATGTTTCATCGACGGCAGAAATAAGGGGTTGTCCCATGGGTATGGTCAGGACTTTCATCGCTGTAGTGGCCTTGGTTATGGTAGCCACGTTGGCCTCCGCGCCGGCAGAAGCTGGCAATATCACCAAGCGCCAGATCACCAGCATTCTGGAGGAGCAGGGCTACGCCGTGCGAGACTTTGACGAGCGGATGGTCGCCGTTGTGGTGGGCGATCACGTTGTCCTGGTCGCGGTTGACGGTGCCGACGGCGATATTTCTTACATCACCTATATCAATGGGGTGAGCGTAAAGCTTCTGGGCTACGAATTCCTGAGTCAGTTCAACAGTGAAGTGAAATTTGGCCGGGCCTATGTGGACCAGGACGGTGACATCGCCTTGCAAATGGACCGAAACGCGGCGGGCGGTGTCTCGTCAGAAAATGTCGAGTCAGATTTCGATGTATTCCTGATCCTTATCGCGAAATTCCTGTCGGATGTGGAAAATATCTCCATCACGTGACACCCGTTGCCCGAGTGATCATTGTATCGCTTGACGGAAACTGAGCAGCGCTTCTTATCCATTTCGCCCCGCCTCACGGTGGGGCGTTTTGCTATTCTGAAGAGTGATAAGCACGGGGCCCGTGACCGCCGAATTGACACGGCGCAACGTCAAACGCACTGCCATAAAACCGTAATTTTTTGCCATTTCGGTCCTTTTCAAGGGGGGTCGAGGCTGGACGGCGCAAACGTGTCAGGGCTACTGTATTGGTTAACGCGATTGGAGGGCGCGCGTTTCGCGTGCAGTCAAGGGGTGTTTCCAACAGGTCTTGGGGACTGGAAACCGAACTCATCCTTCCATTTTTCGTTGGGGTTCGCGCCTTAATCGGGTGAGGACCGGAAATGTCGGGGCCGGTAGGGGGCTTAGACCGAAATTTGCCGGCTCAGCGCATAGGCGTGGCCGGCATGGCAACGGGCCGCTTGGCAGTAAATGGGGACGACATGACGGTAGACAGAGGGCAAAACGACGTGTCCTTGGGCCAGACCACGACCAGTGAAGACGAGGAAACCTTCCTGGTCACCGGCATTCTCAAATGGTTTGATCCCAACAAAGGCTATGGCTTCATTATCGCTGCTGATGGGGAAGGCGATATCCTGATGCATTCGTCTTGTCTCAAAGAGCTTGGCGTTACCACCGCACGCGAAGGCGCAACCATCGACTGCGAGGTGGTCCGCCGTGCCAAGGGCATGCAAGCCCTCAAAGTCCTCAACATTGACGAAACAACCGCCGCTGTCTTGCCCGCGCTCAACGCAAGCCCCAGGGACCAGACACCTGCCGGTAACTTCACGCGCGCAGAAGTAAAATGGTTCAACCGCGCCAAGGGGTTCGGCTTTTTAACACGCGGCGAGGGTTCCGAAGATATCTTCATTCATATGGAAACCCTGCGCCGCTGTGGCATGGGCGAGCTTACCACGGGTGAGCGCATTCAGGTTTCCTATGCCTCCGGCGGCAAAGGCCTTCTCGCCATTGAAGTGCGTCCTGACCCTGAAAATTAAGACACGGATGAAAAAGAGGTGGCAAATGCCCGCTTTTCCTCTTCGTTCCAAAACGCCTGGACTGCGTTTGCATTTTGTTGCCTCAAAAACGCAGTCTCGGTTTTTTAGGGTTTGCGCGTCCGAACCCAACTCGATGGCTGGGAACCATCGACGAACATAGTTTTTGTGAATGCGCTTTAGTGCAGTTTTAGCCTCGGGCGGACAACCTGGTTCACGTGGCCCACAAAGATCATGAACAGACCGCGTAGCCAGCCATGTATGGCCAAAAGATGCATGCGGTAGAGCGACACATACATCACCCGCGCCATACGGCCTTCGATGGCCATCCGCCCCCCAATTAAATTGCCCATCAGGCTACCCACCGTGGAAAAGCGGGAGAGGGACACGATTGATCCGTGGTCGTGATAGGCAAACGCTTTGAGCGGTTTACCGCGAATAGATCGGATGATGTTATCAAAGGCCGTATCCGCCATCTGGTGTGCTGCCTGGGCGCGAGGCGGGATCGGGCGCTCTGCTTGCTCGGGCTGAAAAAAAGCACAATCTCCGATGGCGAAAATTTTGGTATCGCGCGTCGTCTGCATGGTTTTGCGCACCACAAGCTGGTGGTTTCTGCTTGTTTCAAGCCCGGCAATATTCTCCAGAAAGGATGGTGCCTTGACGCCCGCTGCCCAGATTTTCAGGTCGCCCGGCACATCGTCGCCATTGGCGAGTTTCATCCCGTAGGGGGTCACTTCGGTGACTTGCGCACCGGTGCGGACCTCAACGCCGAGCGCTTCCAACTCTTCGTGCGCGGCTTCGGACAATTCCTCCGGCAGGGCAGGGAGGATGCGCGGGCCCGCCTCCAGCAAGGTGACTTTCAACCGCGTCTCATCGAAGACTTCTAGACCGTAATGCTTCAAAGCGCCGGCAGCGTTATAAAGCTCTGCGGCCAGCTCCACACCCGTGGCCCCGCCGCCAACAATTGTGATACGGACGAATTCATCCGCCTCCGGACGCGTCATCATCGCCCGCGAAACGCGCAGGCACTGGTTCAGGAGTTTCTGGCGAAAGCGATCAGCCTCTTTGCGGCTTTCCAGAAACATGCAGTTTTCTTTGACGCCGGCCACGCCAAAGTCATTGGCAACCGAGCCCACCGCAATCACCAGATAGTCATAACGGATGCGGTGCGCATTCATGATGATGACGCCATTTTCATCATAAAGCGGGGCGACAATGACCTCGCCGCGGTCTCGATCAATATCTTCCAGTGCGCCTAGGAAAAAGCGATATCCATTCTGGTGTCCGTGGCTGCGATAGCCCACCTCATCAAGATTGGCATCGAGAGAGCCAGCCGCCACCTCATGCAAAAGTGGCTTCCAGATATGAGTCTGATTTTTTTCCAGGAGAATAATATCGTAGTCTTTGCGCCCCAGCTTCTTGCCAAGTTTGGCCGCCAGTTCCAGACCGCCAGCACCGCCGCCCACGACAACGATCTGGATCTTGCGATCCTTGACGGGCTCGGTAATAGCGGCGGTCACATCCACATGGTCGGAGGCAAGACGCGGTGGCTCAATGATCTGTTTATTCATAGCGCGATCTTTCGCGAAGCGGAAAAGGATAATTGCAAGACTTGCGTTACCATTACGAAAAAAGAGAATAGGAAACCACCGTCTACGATGCGTATTACCGAATTCCTAAAGACCCAACTTCGAAAAAAAAGCCCTTACGCGAAAAAGTCGTAGTCGGGCACCCCGTACCGCGCACGCGCCTGTCTTGACAGTTTGTCAAAAAGCTTGCGCGGTTTCAGGCCGATAAAATGCATAATGCTCGGCGAGTGGGTCACATATTTCAGCGCCCAGAAACGATCTGTGGGCAGACCACTGGAGGGTTTTTTGAGCTGTGAAATTTCGCTTTCCAGATCCCCTTTGCAAAACCGCGCATAGAGCGTTGTCACCATGATAGAGCCTTCCGCAGCGGTATAGCTGACGGGGGTGACCCCAGTGGCCCCCATGGCCGCGCCCAGAAAAGGCTCGTCAGAATATTGACCGGCCCGGTTTTGATGGGTGACGCCAAGGATTGCGGGTTTCTCACGGACAAAGGTTTTTGCGGTATCAAAAACGGTACGGGCAGTATCGCTTTTCCGAAAGAAAAAGACACCGGTATTGCCGCGCACCAGATAGGGCACCTGCGCGTCGGTGCAGGCCTTGGCGATATCGAAGCCATACCAGGAGCCATTGCTCACTGGCTCGCCAGCAAAGGTAAAGTCATGGCGACCAAACTTTGCCCAATGGCGATCCATATCCTTCTTCATGACAAAGCAATCGCCATCCACAAAGAAAGCTTCGTCATAGGGGCACAGATCATAGATCAGCATTTTGTTCATCACACCGACGAAGCCATCTTCGGGTTCAAACACCACGAGATCATCGAAGATATCGCTCGCATAGTCAGGCAAACTGCTCGCGTTTGCGCCAACCCCGTCATGGATCAGGCAGACTTTTTTGTCCGGGTCCATCCATTTGGCCGACATAGCCGCGCTGATGGCCATTTCGAAATATTTTCTGTGCCCGGTGGCCAGAAAAATATATCCTTGGCTGGGGTCTGAAATGGTCATCATGATGGCTCCGTCAAATAGGCAAAGGCGCGGCGTAAAGTCGGGTTTCGTTCATTCAGCGGCGCTTTTTCCGGGTTATGGTGTGGCGCATACCAATCAAAACGCAAAGGCTGTTCTATGACCGACGCACCTTGCCAGGCAATCACCGGGCCGCACCGCCACAAGATTCGTGTGTATTATGAAGATACGGATTTTTCTGGGATTGTTTATCACGCCAACACGCTGAAATTTTTCGAACGCGGACGCACGGAGGCGCTGCGCACCTGCGGGGTTAGCCATACCGATTTGTTGGGCCGGGAGGCGCCGCTTGTCTTTGTGGTGCGCAAAATGGATGTGGCGTGGCTCGTCCCGGCAAAAATCGATGATTTGCTGGAGGTGCGAACCCGGTTTGTCTCGGTGAGGGGCGCCCGCATGTTTCTGGATCAGACACTCTGGCATCTGGACCGGCAGGAAAAACTGGCCGAAGCAACCGTTGAAGCGGCATGCCTGTCACTAGCCGGGCGCCCGCGCCGCCTGCCCGATGATGTCTTGGCGCGGCTCGCGGCAGGCTAGGGTCAAAAAAGCGGCTTTGGCGTTGCGAATACGCAAATGCGAAAAATTTAATTAAGTCAGCGCCGTCTTCCGGCCAAAAAGACGTGTCAAAGGATTCCCAACTCTGTTAACCAGGGGACGAGAAGGGGTGAGGTTTCGTCCACTCTTACTGGTTCGGCTGGGCCGCCGGCCGCACCGAAAGATAGAAACACGGTCGGCCCTATGAGGCTGGCCCAATGAGGCTGGCCCAAAGAGGCTGGCAAAGGGCATCGCAGCGTAAGGCGTTTCAACGGGGTTCAAGACCAGTTATGGCACCAGAAATTTTGATGATGTGGGGCACCGTCTCACTGGAAGCAACATCAGCACTCGGCACCGCACTCGAGCCCGTTTTCACTGGCGCGACTTTGCTGCAGGACACACCGGCGGCCGCCCCAGCGGGCGCGACACCGACGGCGGCGCCCATCACGCCAATTTCCGAATTGGATGTTACCGGGGGTGAATTCAGCCTTTGGAGCCTCTTTTTAAGTGCGGGCATTATCGTCAAGGTTGTCATGGGCATCCTGATCGTCGCCTCGCTCTGGTCCTGGGGCATCATTTTTGACAAGTTTCTTCTGTTCGGTCGCCTGAGTTCCAAGTCTCGCAAGTTTGAGGCGCAGTTCTGGTCCGGCAAGCCGCTGGATGATCTTTATCGCAAGATTGGCGAACGCGCCGATCACCCGATGGCCCGGGTCTTTACCGCTGCCATGGCCGAATGGAGCCGCAACAAAGAAATTACCGCAAGCGACGGTCTCGCCGTGAGCGCGAAGGATCGCATTGACCGGATCATGAATGTGGCCGTATCGCGAGAGCTTGACCGGGCCGAACGGCATTTGGGCACGCTCGCCACCATTGGCTCGGCCTCGCCCTTTATTGGTCTCCTCGGCACGGTCTGGGGGATTATGACGGCGTTTCAGGCGATTGCTGTCACCAAAGATACTAATCTCGCCGTCGTGGCACCGGGTATCGCTGAGGCGCTTTTCGCCACGGCCCTCGGCCTCTTGGCCGCGATCCCGGCGGTTGTGGGCTATAACCGCTTCTCATCGGCACTGAATTCCTTCGCGGTGCAGTTGCAAGGCTTTTCCGACGAGTTTTCGACGATCCTGTCGCGCCAGCTTGATGAGCGTGTGCGCTGATGGGGGCCTCGCTAAACTCCAATGGCCGCGGTGGACGCCAGCGCGTGCGCCCGATGGCGGAAATCAACGTCACGCCTTTTGTTGATGTGATGCTGGTTCTGCTGATTGTCTTCATGGTGGCGGCGCCGCTTCTAACCGTGGGCATTTCCGTGGACAGTCCCGATACCGACGCGCAAGCGCTCACCGATGAGGGCGAGCCCCTGACCGTGACAATCGCTGGTGACGGCACCATCTATGTGCAGGAAACAGCCATCGATTTCGATAATCTTGTTCCCCATCTGCAGGCGGTTTCCGCCGCCGGGTATGAGCAACAAATCTATCTGCGGGCGGATAAATCCCGGTCATGGGATGATGTGGGCCGGGTGCTCGGCCGGATCAATGGCGCCGGTTTCCGCCGTGTCGGCTTGGTAACTGACCCGACCTAGGGTCGCTGGTTCAGCAAAAGGCAGCCAAACCCCATGCGTTTTGGTCTTTTCGCATCGGTTCTGTTTCACCTTTCTATCCTCGGCGCGATTATCGTCTGGGGACAGGACTGGTCGCGGCGTGGGGATGTGTTTGTGGAGCCGGTGCTGCCGGTTGAGCTTTTGACCGAAGCGGTCCTTGCCGAACGCACGAACATCCCGAGCCTGACAACCGAGCCGGATGAGGCACCAGAGCCTGAACCCGACGTGCCCGATGAGCCCGAGCCCCTTGTTGAACCAGAGCCCGTAATCATCGAGCCTGACGTCGTTGAGACCCCGGCGCCGCCTGCGCCGCCCGCCGATGAGCCTGAACCGGAGCCCCAACCTGAGCCAGAGCCCGAACCTGAGCCCGAACCCCCAAAGAAAGAGCCGCCAAAGCCGCCGAAAAAGAAAAAGCCGGCAAATGACGGGCTTGATCTTGATGCGCTTGCCGACCTTGCGAAGAAAAACAAGGAAGCTGATGCGGTCCGTGACCCGAAGGAAGCCGCCGGTGCCGCCAAAGGCCCGGCCAATGTGCGCGGCGGGTCTGGCACGCTTACGGCAAGCGAAAATGCGAAACTTCTCGCGGCCATGCGACGCTGCTGGAAACCCCTCGATGGAGCTCCCAATCCGGAAAAACTCCGCGTTGAGGTGAGTTTTCGGTTATTACCCGACGGCAGGTTGCAGGAACGGCCAAAGGTTCTGAATGCAACCCAGATCGCGATTTCGCCAAACCGCTATTGGAAAGTAGCGGAACAACGCGCCGTGCAAGCGGTTATCGAATGCCAGCCCTATACGTTTTTTGCGCCTGAGCGGTATGGCGAAGAATTCATTTTGAACTTTACACCGACCCTGCTGGGGCGGTCTTGAGCCGTTGATTGAGGTCTTGCCCTTAAATGATCACACTGTTGATGGCAGGGTGCACAAGCGCAAACGCAGTGGGCGCTGACGAATAAAGGACGTGGTGATGAATGTTTTGCGATGGGTCGTTGTTTTTGTGGTGCTCGCCGCGACGGGGTTTATCGGGTTAGCTGGTCTGGAAGGCGCAGCGGCGCAAATTCGTATCGACGTGACGCAGGGCAATGTGGAGCCAACGCCCACAGCGGTGCCGGATTTTGTGGGCCGTGATGAGGGCATGCAAAATCTTGGGCGCGATATCACCGGTGTTGTGAAGGCTGATCTCGATCGCTCGGGGTTGTTTTCTGTGATTGACCCGCGCGCCTATATCGAAAATCTCGAGACGGTAAATACCCGCCCGCGGTTTGTGGACTGGCGCCAAATCAATGCCGAAGTGCTTGTGGTGGGTCAGGTTGATGAGTTGCCTGACGGGCGGATTCAGGTCTCGACAAGGATTTGGGATCCGTATACTGACGATCAACTGGCAGCGGTGGCTTTTAAGACGCCTGCGGATAATTGGCGTCGTGCTGCGCACAAGGTTGCTGACTTTATTTACCGGACCCTGACCGGTGAAGAAGGCTATTTTGACACCCGGGTCGTGTTTGTTCATGAGACTGGCCCAAAAGTGGCGCGGGTTAAAAAACTGATGATCATGGATCAGGATGGCGACAACCCCCTGGAACTGACCGATGGCTCGCGTTACCAGGTGCTAACGCCGCGCTTCTCCCCGACGCAGCAACAGATCACCTATATGGCGCTTTTTGATGATAAGCCGGGTCAGGTTTTCCTGTTCAATATCGAAACCGGTGAGCAGGAACAGCTGGGCACCTTCCGAGGAATGACTTTTGCGCCGCGCTTTTCGCCCGATGGCACCCATGTGATTATGTCCATTGCGCGGGGCGGCAACTCCGACATCTTCACCATGAACTTGTCGACCCGTCAGTTAACCCGGCTGACCACAAACCCAGCAATTGATACAAGCCCAAGCTTCTCGCCCGATGGCCAGCAGATTACCTTCACCTCAGATCGTGGCGGTACCCCGCAGCTTTATGTGATGAATGCCGATGGCACCGATCAGCGGCGTATCACGTTTAAGGATGGGTTTTACCAGACCCCGGTGTGGAGCCCGCGCGGTGACCTGATCGCGTTCACGCGTCAGCATCAAGGGCAATTTTTTATTGGTGTGATTCGCCCCGATGGCACCGGAGAGCGTGAATTGGCGCGCAGCTATCTTGTAGAAGGACCCACCTGGTCCCCCAATGGCCGGGTTTTGATGTTTTTCCGGGAAACAGCACCCCGGGGCGATGGTTCGGGCGGGCGCCCCTCGCTATGGTCGGTGGATTTGACGGGCCGGAATTTGCGCCAAGTGCGCACCCCGGCGGCGGCCTCGGATCCGGCATGGTCCCCAACACTGCCCTAGGAAGCGGGGTATTAAGACAGGCTTTCCGACGCGGTGAGCCCAGGTTGAGTCGATAGCGTGGCCAGATTCTGCCTTGGGGCTCGCCAGTTTTCTTGTATTGCGCGGGCAACACAGGCGCGAAAAACCTGCTGTTAACCTTTTATGGTGTTAGGATAACGGAATTTTCACGGGTGAGGCCATAAGCCAAAGATTGCCACCTGTCACGGACGTGGCTACGCTTTGGCCGCTGAATACGGAGTATTCGGGGCAAACTGCGAGTATCGTGGCGGCATTACTAAAGCTGTCACATGATTGTGGTTATGACGATAATCGGCCAAACGGTCGGTGAAATTAAGCGGCGGGGCAATGAATTGGTGGGGGCTCACCGAAACAGCGTCTTGCTAAAGGTAAGGATTGCGATCACCGTTGGCGCAGTCAAAAAGAGGTCAAACACGGTTGGCGAGCGTCAGTGGGGCGCAGGTCTTGGAATTACAGGTTTTTTGGGGATTGAATTCTGAAAAGTCGAATTCGCCGGGATGGCCAGCAAGATCAGGCTTAAAAAAAGCAGAATGGAGCAGAAACGATGTTTGGGAAAAAGACGATGAAAACGGCAGGGGCC
Organism: Pseudomonadota bacterium; assembly: GCA_039819545.1. GTDB lineage: Bacteria > Pseudomonadota > Alphaproteobacteria > Caulobacterales > Parvularculaceae > CALLPQ01. The sequence continues at coordinate 62,882 of JBCBRS010000007.1, forward strand.
TTGGGCGCGCTCATGATGCTTTCCGCCTGTGCGACCACGGGTGTCGATGACACGGTGGTGAATGCGGTAGATACGACCCGCAGCACAGCCACAGCGCCAACCGGCCCGATCCCCGGCTCGCAAGCCGATCTAGAACAAACCGCCGGCCACCGCGTTTTTTACGGCTACAATCAGTACACGCTGACCCCTCAGGCGCAGGACGTCCTGGCCCGTCAAGCCGCGTGGCTAAAGCAATATCCTGAGGCCGATATCCTGATCTCTGGCAATTGCGACGAGCGCGGGACCCGCGAATACAACCTTGCCCTCGGTGCGCGGCGCGCCGAAGCTGCCCGGGCTTATCTGACAAGTCTTGGTGTTGATGGCTCTCGGATTCAGACAATCTCCTTTGGTAAGGATCGCCCCATTGACCCGCGATCAAACGAATCGGCGTGGTCTTTGAACCGCAACGCCACAACGGCTATTCGCGGCGCTGGCGCATAAGCGCTGGTGATTTGGCTGCCATGTGTGACTTTGGTCAGTGGTGCCAGTGATCATAGGTCGCAAAAAGCGCCTCCAATGCTGGGAGGCGCTTTTTTGTGCCTTAATTTTGCTCAATCGGCATGTCGTTATTTAGCGTGATGGCGTAATGGGAAATCGCTGCCGGGTGCGGTAGACTGTTTGAACGCACGGCCGACATTGCCATCGCAATCGCTACTGACCAGGACACTGACTATGCGCCCAACGTTGATTGTTACGCCCTTTCTTGTTGCTGCACTTACAAGCTTGATGCTGTGCGCAGCGCCAGCCCATGCCGGCAAAAAACAGGATATTGAGTTGCTGCAGCAGCAGGTTGCAGAATTACAGGCCGCGCTTGCCACGCTGTCGCAGAATTCCGGTCGCGCCAATGCCGATATGACCGTCAAGCTCAGCCAAATGCAGGCTGAGAATCAGCGGCTCACTGGAGAGATCGAGGGATTGCGCAATCAAGTGCGCCAACTGACAAGCCGGATGGATACGCTCTCGCGGGTGGTGGCAGGGGAAAATTTCTCCGGCCTCGACACAGGGCTTGGCCCCGCTCGGGCAACAACGCCGCCGCAAGCCCAATCGGGGACCGCTGGTGACGGTGGGTCCGGCGCGACGGCTGACGATAGCGCCGCAACCGATAAACCAAGCAGCCGCAGCGTTGATCCGGGTACGGTCATCCTGCCGGCGGACCCGGCAGCAGCCTACAAATATGCCTCAGATTTTTTGTTGACCGGTGATTATACCCGTGCGCGCATCGCCTTTGAACTGTTCGTTGAGGCGCATCCGAGCGCACCGCAGACACCGGATGCGCGCTTTCGGCTTGGCGAAATCTATCTTGCCACCGGAGCAAACAGCGAGGCTGCACAGGCCTTTATCAATCATATTAAGCTGTACCCCAATAATCCGCGTGCGCCGGAAGCTTATTTGAAACTGGGGACGGCGTTTTCGCGGATGGAAGAAACAACCCAGGCCTGTAACATTTTCAAACAGGTCCGCCGGAAATTCCCTAACGCCTCACCGATAATCCTGCAGCGCACGGATGTGGAGATGCGCCGCATCAACTGCCGCTAGGTGCGGGCGCCGACTTGATCACCCTTGATCAGTTTTCCCAGACGCTGAAAAGACTGTCATTGCCGCCGCGTGCGCTGATAGCAGTTTCCGGCGGGCGCGATTCCATGGCGCTGGCGCTTTTGTGCGGCAACGCAGTAAAGATTGGTGCTCTGCGTACAGAATTTATTGCGGTTACTATTGATCACGGCTTGCGGAAAACCAGTGCCGCCGAAGCCAACACCGTCAAAGACTGGTGCACTGCGCTTGGGCTTGCCCATCGCACGGTGCGCTGGGAGCGGGCGGGGGCTCGTCCCGAACGCGCAGTGCAAGCGCGGGCGCGCTACGCCCGCTATGCCTTGCTCTGCAAACTGGCCAACACGCTGGAGGCTGGGGCGATCCTTACCGGGCACACCCTTGATGATCAGGCCGAGACGGTCTGGATGCGGATGATGCGTGGCAGTGGGCCGTCGGGTCTTGCCGGTATGCGGCATGAACGCCTGATCGCGGCCGATGCGGGGGCGACCGTTCGGCTGGTTCGCCCATTCCTGTCGACCCGGCGAAAAGACTTGACGACGGTCCTACAGGCGCATCACCAACCGTTTCTCGATGACCCTTCAAACGTCAACGCCGATTTCGAACGGGTGCGCACGCGCGGTCTTTTGAGTGCGCTCGCTGCGCGCTCCATCATCGCGCCGGAACAGTTGGCCGCGACAGCCAGGCGCTGTGTCCGGCAGTGTGATCAAGAGGTCAAGACCCGCCCGGCGCTCGCCCGTGCTGTTGGCCTTACCGTGGAGGGCTGGGGCGGGGTAACCATGTGCGCCGCGCGCTGGGCCCGCCATGGCGCATCACACGAGGCTAATTTGGCGACGTTGGCAGGGCAGATTATTGGCGCCGTCGGCCAAAAACGTGGGGCCGTGGATCCGGCCCTTGCGTTTGGTTCAGTGGACACGGCTCTTGGTGACGGCAAGGCAACGCTCGGCGGTTGCCTGATTGAGCACAAAGACGGCGTGGTTCATTTTTACCGCGAGCCGGCGGCATTTTTTGGCCGGGATGGGCTTGGGACTCACCGCTGTGCTTTGTCGGCTGACGGTCGCGCGGTGATGTGGGATCAGCGATTTTTGATCAAGGTTATGCGCAACGGCACCGCCGCAAAAGCTGAACCGGGTCCCCTCTGGTATCTTGAAAGTCGTAAAAATCAATCAAAACAAAGTGTTATTCCTGTCATAGCATTACGGACGCTTCCCGTACTCGTCGGTGATGGCCTGCCCGATGACGGGGCCCTCATAACGCCGGGGACTTTCGATCTTGGGAGCCACACCCTGACCATGCGGTGTATCGTGGAAGAGGCGATCTTCGATCCCGTTCACCGCTTTGTGATGCCGGAAGAGACGGTCGCCTAGCGTCGACGTTTTGCCACAAGTTGGGGCATTGTGCGTCAGACCTTGTTTTTGCAAAGGTCGAACGCCGGCTTTACTCTGGGTTGAGGCTGGCGCTGGGGTTTCGAAGTCCCTATCTTCAGACAGATCGCGGCGTTAATCCTTTTGGAAAACGCTGCGTATAGAGTTCATGGGCACTTTTTGCCCGCTATTTCCGGGCCTATTGGTATCGATTGATAGGCTCTAACCGTAAGGAAGTTGATTTCGTATGACGGGACGTAACCTGCTTATCTGGGGCCTTGTCTTCTTTTTCTTTTTGCTGGCGCTACAGCTTTTTGAAAATGCCTCCACAGACACAAAAGTCAGTAAGCTGAGCTATACCGAATTTTCAAAGCAGCTTGATCAGGGCAATATCCGCCGCGCCACCGTTGACGGTGGTAAGATCGAAGGCACCCTCGCCGATGGCACCACTTATGTGACCAATGTCGGGGCAGAAAACGATATCGCCAAACGCCTGAATGATGCCGGCGTGCAGACGACCGTAAAAATGAAAGAGGAATTGCCCCTCGCGCTGTCCATTCTGGTGCAGGTATTACCCTTCCTTATATTTCTCGCCTTTATCGTCTTCGTGATGCGCCAAATGCAGGGTGCAGGTGGCAAAGCCATGGGCTTTGGCAAATCGCGCGCAAAATTGCTCACCGAGCGTCAGGGCCGGGTCACGTTCGACGATGTGGCCGGTATTGATGAAGCGAAAGAAGAGCTCGAAGAGATTGTCGAATATCTCAAAGATCCCATGAAGTTTCAGCGTCTGGGCGGAAAAATTCCCAAAGGTGCGTTGCTGGTGGGTCCTCCCGGTACCGGTAAAACGCTCCTCGCCCGCGCCATCGCCGGTGAAGCCAATGTGCCGTTCTTTACGATTTCGGGCTCGGACTTTGTGGAGATGTTTGTGGGCGTGGGCGCCAGCCGCGTGCGCGACATGTTTGAGCAAGCCAAGAAAAATGCGCCTTGCATCATCTTTATCGACGAAATTGATGCGGTCGGTCGCTCGCGCGGTGCCGGTCTTGGCGGCGGTAATGATGAGCGCGAACAGACCCTCAACCAGCTTCTCGTGGAAATGGACGGCTTTGAATCGAACGAGGGGATCATTCTCATTGCGGCGACCAACCGGCCCGACGTCCTTGACCCGGCGCTGCTGCGACCCGGTCGGTTTGACCGTCAGGTAACCGTTCCAAACCCGGATATTGTTGGCCGCGAGAAGATCTTGCAGGTGCACATCAAGAAAGTGCCAATTTCCCCCGACGTGAATGTGCGCACCATTGCGCGCGGGACACCGGGCTTTTCCGGGGCCGACCTTGCCAACCTCGTTAATGAGGCCGCGTTGCTTGCGGCGCGACGGTCCCAACGGTTTGTGACCGCGCGGGAATTTGACGACGCGAAAGACAAAGTTCTCATGGGGGCCGAACGCCGCTCCATGGTGATGACCGAGGATGAGAAAAAACTCACCGCCTATCACGAGGCTGGCCACGCGATTGTCGGTATCTCCGTGCCTGGCAGTGATCCTGTCCATAAAGCCACGATCATTCCGCGCGGCCGGGCCCTTGGCATGGTTCAATATTTGCCGGAGCGCGATAAGCTGTCCTTCTCCCTGCAACAGATGCGGGCACGGATTGCCACGGCCATGGGTGGCCGGGTTGCCGAGGAACTAAAATTCGGGATGGAGCATGTGACGTCCGGCGCCCAGTCAGACATCGACATGGCCACCAAAATTGCCCGCGCCATGGTGACGCAATATGGTCTTTCGGAAAAACTCGGCCCCATCGCCTATGCCGAAGATGAAGGCGAAGTGTTCCTCGGCCAGTCCATTGCCCGGTCAAAGTCGATTTCGACCGACACCGCAAAGCTGATCGAGGACGAGGTCAAGGGCTTCGTGATGGAAGGCTATAACCGCGCCAAGCAGATCCTGACTGATCGTAATGATGATTGGGAGAGACTTTCTCAGGCGCTGCTCGAATATGAAACGCTCACAGGCGATGAGATTACCCGGCTGTTAAAGGGAGAAAAAATTGTTCGTCCGGACCCGGATGATACCCCTGACCAGCCGCCGGCAAGTTCGGTGCCTGTCACCGACCCCGGTTTTGGTGCACCGGGCGCCGAACCCCAAGGGGCCTGATCGGCATCCCCAATCGATAAAGCCCGGGCGCACGCCGCGCCCGGGCTTTTTATTTGTCCCAATGAATTTCGCCCATGTCCAAAAGCAATTTTTCACCCGATGTCTCTCCTGCGCCAACCCTCATGGGGATTGTCAATGTGACGCCGGATTCCTTTTCCGACGGCGGGACCTATTTTGATCCCGGCGCCGCCATTAGCCACGGGCTTTCGTTGCAGGCGGACGGCGCTGGCATTCTTGATGTGGGCGGCGAGTCGACGCGCCCCGGTGCGGCTCTCGTTCCAGAGGCTGAGGAGATCGATCGCGTCTTGCCGGTGATCAAAGGGCTCGCGCGTGCGGTCTCGGTGCCAATCTCCATCGATACGCGCAAGCCAGCGGTCGCTATCGCCGCTATGGAGGCGGGTGCCAGCATCTGGAATGACGTATCGGCGCTGACCTATACCCCTGACAGTCTGTCTGTTGCGGCCCGGCTCGATTGCCAGATTGTCCTGATGCACGCGCAAGGAACGCCCCAGACCATGCAGGATAATCCGGCCTATGACGATGTCGTGGGCGAGGTCATGGCTGCGCTGGAGGCGCGTGTGCAAGTCTGTCTGCTGTCGGGCATTGATCGCGACCGATTGATATTGGATCCGGGTATCGGCTTTGGCAAGACGCTTGACCACAATCTGGCCTTGATGCGCGGCCTGCCGGACCTGGCGGCGCTGGGTTATCCTGTTCTGTTTGGGGCATCGCGCAAACGCTTTATCGCTGCGCTTGACCGGGAGGTCGAGGCCCATGCGCGCCTTGGCGGATCCCTCGCCGCGGCGTTGTGGGCCACCGATCATGGCGCCCAAATCCTCCGGGTTCATGACGTGGCCCAAACCCGGCAGGCACTTGCCATTCACCGCGCGCTTGGGGCGGGTTGCCGGTAACGGGAAGCTTTTTTAAAGCCGCTTTCTTATTTCGAAGCGCCAACCGGTCCGTATGGGATCAATTAGATTGGGCTGAAAGGTCAGCGGGGTTTGCCCGGCTTCATCGCGGACGGTGATGACGTCATCAAAAAGATTGCCAACGCCGGTGGAAATCCGTGTCTCCGATAAAAATGGCAAGCGATCAAGAATGCGATCTGAGTAATTAAATTCGTAGGAAAGACTGAGAACGGCCCGAAAAATACCGGAGAACTGCAGTGTGCCGTTCGGCCCAATCGTTTGTGTACCACTACGATATTGCGCACCGGCGTATAGCCCCCAACCATTGTTCCATCGGTAAACACTGGCATCAACCACATGAGCTGGCGTTCCGCCAAAGGCTCCGGTTGCGGCCCCGTTCAAAAAGTCAAAAGGGGCAAGATCATCACGGATGATCACCTGGTCCTCAAGCGTCCAGCGATGGTAAACCGAGGCGCGAATGGCCCCCGGGCGGCCACTACGCCGGCGTGGCGGTCTTGCTCTGGTGTTCTCTGAGGCGGGTTTTCGCGGCTTTGCGCGTTTTGCCTTAACCTCTTTTGACCAGGAAAAACCGGTGCGCAGTTGCTGGTTCGTGGTTTGCGCCACCTGGACCGGCCGCCGATCAAATAACAAAAGGCTACCAGTTTCATCGCGTATGACCCGGTTCGCAAATGCCGTCTCAAACTCTTCCGTCAACAGAATAAACTGTCTTGTTTCGCCTCTGATACTGGAGTTCGTATAATCAGCATTGAGGGTAATCTTGCGCTTTTCCCACGGTTTCCACTGTAGGCCTATTTTGTAGACATCGCGGCTATCATCGGTCAACGCCGGGTTACCCCCGGTGGCAACCGCAGCTAATACACTCTCTTGCCGCGAAAAATCAAAGACCTGTGCTGCCGGGGTCGTCACTACGGGGGAGGCAACGTCAAAAAGATCGGGGACACCCTCTTCATGGGTTGCCGAAGCGATGATCCGCCAGCGTGTTCCGGGACGCCAGGTGGCACCATAACCAACAGTTGTCAGAAGGCCAAAATCCGAAACCTGATTGAGCTCGATGTTCGCGTTCAACGCCACATCGCCAAGGGCACTTGATGGTAAAAGAAAAGGATAGGTAAAACTTGCGCGGGCTGAATAGGTTTGGCGTGATTGCCGGGTACTGATGAATGAGGGTTGATCATCCTGTACCGACTGATCAGCACGCTGATGCTCGGTTTGTACACCAACCTGCCCGGTCAAACTTGCGTAGCCTGCTTTGGTGGAAAATAAGCGGCGATTGACGATTAAATCAGCCTGACCGATCCAGTTTACCGACAGCGTCTGTAGGCTGCGCGGCGAAAACACGAGGGATGGATCAAGACTGTCAACGTCATCAAGGTCGATTTCATTGCGTATGCGATCATAATCAAGGCTGGCGGTCACTGACCATGTATTCGGTGCGAGTTGTGAATTGACGGAAAGACCAAGATAGCCATCGCGGTTTCGGGTGTTCTGGGTTAACGGCACATCCGCTGCGCTTGCAAAGCCATTCAACCTGTCGCTCCGTCCTGTTTCCAGTGACCCGCTCAAGGTTGCAACGGCGCCGGCTGGCAAATCTGTGCTTCGCGAGCCCCCCAGACGCCACGCCCGGCTGTCGGGTGTGAGGGATCTGAATACTTGTTCCTCGGGCCGACCATTTACCGGAATGATGTTTCGGTCAGCCTCAAGCAACCCGGGGCTGCGATCAAAAAATGCGTCAAGACTATTTCGTTTTTCGCCATTGATAACGACGCGAGAAACCGCCAGTCGATTTGAGATCGCGCCACCGCGCACCGGTGCCTGTGTGCGGGTATTGATTGGCGTAATCGACACATTGGGCTTGAGGATGAAGTTGATAACCCGTTGGTTGGCCGAAAAACCGTATTGAAGCGAAACCTCTTCGGGCAAGATATCAACCCGGGCAATGGTCTCTATGGGGTAGTTATCGAGTTCGCGAAAGCCTGAAACGCGCCGTCCATTGATGAGCACCACGGGCGGCTCATTGCGTCGCCCCCGACCGCTAGAGGTTTCGGCCTGAAGGATCGCAAGAAGCTCCGACAGATTTGAAACGCCATACGCTGCGATGTCAGACTCAGTGAGCGATAGTTCCGGCTCAATATCAGTCAGGGCTAAGCCGCGTCTGGCCTGACCCTCAACAATGATCGCATCGTTGTCTTCATTAGGGCCCTCCTCCGGTGCCTGCACCGCGCCAGCCAATAGCGGCGTGCCGCCAGCAACCACGATCAGGGTCCGGATGACGGCACCCGAAGGGTTTGGAGGTCGTTTCTCTCGACGCGGTCGCTGGCGCGTCACGAACCATAGCCCATCATGGCAATCACAATGGTAATTTCCTCACCAGCCGTTGCCTCTGAAAGCGTGAATTTCATTTGATTGAACCGTGGCGGGCCAAAAAAACCGCGCGCGTTTCCACTGTTGCCCGTTGGCTCGTCAGGGATACCTCGGCTGTTGAAATCCAGACGCTGATTGCCGTTCGTGTCGTGAAAAGCGCTGATTGCGTAAACCCCTGAGGGGACATCCTCAAACGTTATCGCCGCGCCTTCTGCTGCATTCACACGCGCGTTCATCATGCACGGCTCTTCGCCAAGCTTTGCATATTGCGCCTTCGTACAAAGGCTCGCCCAAATCATCTCTTTGGGCGCTGTGACATTTTCAAAAATAACAGTGACCGTGTGGGTGTCGTCTTTGTTGCTCTCGGTGCTATCGGCCGCCAGAGCGGGGAACGCCATAGCGGCACAGCATGCGGCGAGTTTGACAAAGGTGCGAGGATCTCGACCGCGGGGGTGTGTTGATTGCGGCAATTGACGTCTCTTCTGATCTGTGTTTCTCCGTCTTCCTACAGAATACATTGAGTCTTCCTCCGTGTCGGGTTGGCGGTATTGGTTTGGCAGCAATACGGTCCACGCAGCGACCCCGAAAAGGAAGCGACAATGCAGCAATGGCGACAGATATTTCACCGGTGGCGGGAATTGACCGCTCATAAATCACGAACGGTCACGGGTTTAGAACGCCAGTTAAACCGAGGGGGTGCCTACCGTTGGGCGCTCGCGCTCATTCTGGGCGTCGGTGCGGGGTATGTGGGCCCATTTGGTACCTATAATTACGCCCCGCTTTATTTCCGGTTGCCCTACTGGATCGTCACAATCACGCTGAGTTTTGCGATTTGGGCGGCCATCAAGGCCATTGGAGAGCGCTTTATTCGCAATTGGCCGTATGAGGCATCGGAAACGGTGATCATGGTGCCTTTCGCTATCGTAAACTCGCTGGCGCTTGTTGCAATGCACGCCGCCTCAAATGCGCTATTGGCTTCACGGTTCCCCACCAACTGGTCGAGCTTTTTCATCGGCCACATCCTACTCACGAGCCTTGTGGTCTTGCCGACGATCTATCTCGCTAAACGGCTGGTTAGAAATGCGAGTGCGCAGGGTGGTAGCGACGCCATTCGTTTTCTCACTGAGAAGCTGCCGCCACAATTGCGCGGAAGGCGACCGTTCGCGCTGGCCGCGGAGGGGCATTATGTGCGGGTGTACACGGATGCAGGCGAAGGGCTGGTGACGTTAAAATTTGACGATGCGTTGCGGTCGGTGGAGGGCATACCCGGCGTGCAAACCCATCGGTCCTGGTGGGTCGCGATAGAGCAGATTGAGGCGATCCGCCGAGCAGGGTCGGCCTATGAAGTGACATTGGCCTCCGGCCTCGCGGTACCGGTTGGACGGCGTCGATACAAATTTATTGAGGGTGTTTTGGCAAAAGCGGGCAAGCCCAACGCTGACAAGGCCAGTACGGACGCGTCCATTCCCTTGAATCGCTAGACCAGGCGCCCGCATTTTTACCTTGTAGTATCCCCTCGCCTCTAGTGTTTTGTGCTACGAATGGCGGGCAAGGGTAGGGCGCGGCGTTTTTAGGCCCTGATGTCAGAAAGGACAGTGCCATGCGCGGCGATGAAATCGCGGGGGAAACCCCGGTTGAGGCTCCCACCGAGCGGAAAATTTTTGGTACCGATGGCGTGCGCGGCCCGGCCAATGCAGGGGCGTTGACGCCTGAGGGATTGATGCGCCTTGGCATGGCCGTGGGTCACGTGTTCCGAAATGGCACACACCGCCACCGGGTGGTGATTGGCAAAGATACGCGGCTTTCCGGGTACATGATCGAGCCTGCGCTGACCGCAGGGTTCGCCGCCGCAGGCATGGATGTGTTTTTGCTGGGGCCGTTGCCCACGCCGGCCATGGCCATGCTGACGCGGTCCATGCGCGCTGACCTCGGCGTGATGATCTCTGCCTCCCATAATCCGTACCATGATAATGGTGTGAAATTTTTTGGCCCTGACGGGTTCAAGCTCAGCGATCATACCGAAGCGCGTATCGAAGCGCTGATGACGGAGAACCCTGAGAGTGGTCTGGCACCATCGGATATGCTCGGCCGGGTCAAGCGGATTGATGATGCGGCGGCACGCTATATTGAGTTTGCCAAAAGCGCGTTCCCCCGGGTCCTGTCACTGGAAGGCATCCGTGTGGTGATTGATTGCGCCAATGGAGCCGCTTACAAAGTGGCTCCGACGGTTTTGTGGGAGCTTGGCGCCGACGTGAAAACCCTCGGTGTTGAGCCCAATGGCTTCAATATCAATCGTCAGTGTGGGTCTACCGCAACGAAGGCCATGCGCGATGCGGTGCTGGAGTATCGCGCTGATATTGGCGTTGCGCTGGATGGTGATGCTGACCGGGTGATCATTTGCGATGAAAAAGGGGCCATTGTTGATGGCGACCAAATCATCGGATTGATCGCAAAGTTCTGGCAGCGCCGGGACAGATTGAAAGGTGGCGGTGTTGCTTCCACGGTCATGGCAAATCTTGGCCTTGAACAGTACCTCCAATCCCTAAACTTGACGCTTGAGCGTACCCGGGTGGGTGACCGCTATGTGGTCGAGGCGATGCGGGCAAAGGGCATGAATATTGGCGGTGAGCCGTCTGGTCATGTGATCCTGAGTGATTTCTCCACAACCGGTGATGGTCTGGGTACGGCGCTACAGATTCTGGCTGTGATCGCCTCCGAAGGGATAGCGGTTTCCGAAGCCTGCCGTAACTTTGAACCCTTTCCGCAGCTTTTGAAAAACGTAAAATACAAAAGCGGTGATCCACTATCCACACCCGGCGTGAAGGCTGCCATTGCGAGCGCGCAAGAGGCGTTTGGTAAAAGCGGGCGGGTTGTGATCCGCAAATCGGGAACCGAGCCTGTTATCCGTGTTATGGCGGAAGGCGAGAATAACGCGCTCGTCCATCGCGCAGTTGATGATATCTGCGCCGCCATAGAGGCTGAAACGCCTGCATAGGCGCGGGGTAGATTGGCCATGCAAGGGCGGGTACTGATCATTGCAGGCTCTGATAGCTCCGGCGGTGCCGGTTTGCAGGCGGATATCAAAACGGTTACCGCGCTTGGTGGCTACGCTATGACGGCGGTCACGGCGGTGACGGTGCAAAACACCCTCGGTGTGACTGACATCCATCCAATCCCCGTAAAGATCATCCGTGATCAAATTGATGCCTGCCTCAGTGATATCGGTGCCGATGTTATCAAAATTGGTATGATCGGTAGTGCGGTGGTTGCTAACCGTCTTGCCAATTGTCTTCCACCAGATATCCCGGTTGTCCTTGACCCTGTGCTGGTCGCCACGAGCGGCGATGCGCTGGGAGACACTGCGCTCGCCGATGTGATCCGCGACGATCTGATACCGCGCGCGGCGATTGTCACACCCAATGTCCACGAGTTGGCGCATCTTTCGGGCCGGCCCGTCAGCACCATTGAGGCGATGCGCGAGGCGGGGCGTCGGTTATTGGCGTTAATGACCGGTGGACGGGTTATCCTGAAGGGAAGCCACCTCGAAGACTGCGATCAAATTATTAATATACTTCTGGGTACCGATACTGAAACGGTCATTACAACGCCGCGACTGAACACACCGCATACCCACGGTACCGGATGTACCCTTGCAAGCGCCGTGGCGACGGGCCTCGCCCAAGGGTTGACGCAGGAAAAGGCGTTTCAACGGGCGGTTTCCTATGTGCACGGTGCGATAGACAATGCCCCTGGCTTTGGCGCTGGCAATGGGCCGCTCAACCACAGTTTTGCCATCGACCCGTTTTCGGTAGATCCTAAGAAAGGCCACTAGAAAATGCCGCGTGCTTATGAAATCTGGGATGTGTTTACCGATAGACCGCTAAGCGGTAATCCGCTGGCGGTGGTTTTTGATGCTGCAGGGTTAGAGACTGCGCAGATGCAGGCCATCGCGGCGGAGTTCAATCTCTCCGAGACAAGTTTTGTATTCCCGCCGGAAGACCCGGCGCATAAGGCACGGGTACGGATTTTTACACCCGCTTATGAAATGCCGTTTGCAGGCCACCCCACCGTGGGCACGGCGCTGGCGCTTGCTGCCCGGACACTCTGTCTTGACCGGTTTACGCTGGCGCTCAATGCCGGATTGTTTCCCATCCGCGTGGAGGCTGATGACGGGGCAAAACGCGCAATTTTTACAAGCCCAAAACTTCCAGCCGAAACTGGTCCGCCGCCATCGGTTGAGGCGTTGGCGCGTGCCTTGACGCTGAACCCGGCTGATCTGTGGCAGGCAGACCATGCGCCGCGCCGCTGTGGTGCGGGTGGTGTCGATTTTTTCTATGTGCGCGCAAATGGCGATACGGTGCGCCGGGCGCAGCTTGATAGTGCCGGGTGGAATGCGCTCGCGCTCGACGGTGCTATCGGTATTTATCTTTATACGGATCAGTGTGAAGATGCAGCGCGACACTGGCACGCGCGGATGTTTGCCCCGTCAGCCGGGGTGGCCGAAGACCCGGCAACTGGCTCTGCTGCAACCAGTCTGACGGCCCATGTGGTCATGTCTGCGATTGCCGCTGGTAGCGCTCTGCGCGATGGCGAGCATCACTGGATTGTGGAGCAGGGGTTTGAGATGAACCGCCCGAGCCTGATCCACACAAGTGCGTCCCTGACGAATGGTGCGATCAACAAGGTTGAGATTGGCGGACAGGCGGTAAAGGTCGCCAGCGGTATGCTCAATGTGTGATCATGAGTTCACGCGCCGCCGCTGGCTCACATATAAGCCGAGGGTGATGATCGCGAGGGCGACAAACACGAGGGGATGCAGGCGCTCGCCAAACACGAGCGTGCCCAGCAGCACGGCCCAGATTGGCGTCAGATAGTTTGCATAGGACATAAAGCCGGCACCATTTCGCTGAATAATCACAATAATGATGATTGCGCCCAGACCTGTGCTGAACACACCAAGACCAACCACGCACAGCATACTGGTCAGGCTCCAGCCCGCTGGATCATGCTCGGTAAAGAAGAGCGCGGGGGTCGCAGCGATGGCTGCACTCACAAGGATGCCAGCGGAAAACGCCCGGGGGCGGATTGGCGGTGCCCGGCGGGCGATTACCGCGCTGCCCGCATAGCCGAGGGTCGCCAGGATCAGCCCAAGCTGCGCGCGGATTGCCTCGCCGCGTGTGGCGGCTGCAAAACTCGGCGTATCGAGTGCTGTGAGGCTTGGAACCAGAAGCACGACAACCCCCACAAACCCCAGACCAAATCCGGCAATTCGCGGTAGGGTCAGGGCCTCACCGGCAAAGAGTGCCGCAAGCACAATCGTCCAGAGCGGCATGACGGCCATATAGATGCCAGCAAGGCCGGTGGGCACATATTGCTGCGCCCAGGGAAAGAGCAGAAACGGCACGCTGTTGCCGATAACGCCGCAGGCGATCATCGCGATCCAGGCTGAAGACAAGGTCTTGCCACCAACACCACGCTCAAACAAGGGAGGCAGGGATCGGCCTGCCAACGCCATAATGATCAGCATCATGACGGCGCCGATCCATAACCGTGCGACCGCCACGACAATAGGCTCAATCGTCTCAATAGCGCCGCGGATCATGGCAAAGGAGGTACCCCCCACAAGGATCAGGATGGTCAGCAGCGCCCAGTCAAGCGTGCGGGGCGCCGGGGGTGTGGGGGCTGAAGTCATGAAATCGTGCGTCTTTGATCCGCGCCCTCTTTGCAGGCCAACACGCGTGCGCCTATAGCGGAGGGATGTCCAGCCCCGTGCTCCACGACCGGCTTTCTTGTCACCCCTGGATGGACCCGCAACGCGCGCGCCTGCCGGGCTTATCGCCAATCAAGGAGGCAGACTGGCTCCTCCGCGATGGGCGTTATGGTGAGCAGATGGCCTTGCGGGAGCGTTTGCTATGCGACGCGCGTGACGATGTTTTTCAGCGTGCACCGGCGGTTGAGCCTGAAGCCGATGCGGTCTCAACGGTTCTGCTTGACTCCGTCCTGCGCATTCTGAAGGCTGACTCGGGTTTCATCGGCGCTGAAAACGCGGGCGTCATCACCACCCCGGACGGTCGGCTCATTGATCCTGATAAGGATCATCCATTGGTAACGCTTGGCCGCTTGGTTCAGGAAGATTTTGCGATCCTGACGCCCGATGAGGCCGGACACTATCGCCTGATTGCAGGGCTTATCTGTTTCCCCGCCAGCTGGACCTTGGCGCAGAAAATCGGGCGCAGCCTCACCGGGCTGCACGGGCCGGTAGCTGCTTATGATGCGGGGCTGGCCGCTCGCCTGAACCGTATCTTTGCCGCACTAAGGCCGGGCATCCTTCTGACGCGGGCAAACGTGCTGATCTATGCTGATCCCGACCTCTACCAGCCGCGCGCCGAAGGCGAGAGCAAACCTCTACCGGCGGGCGGGCCGCGGTATGTGCGGGTGGAACGCCAAACCTTGTACCCGGTCGACGTCCCATCCGTGGCGCGCGCAATTGTCTTTTCTATCCATACCAGCGTGGTCACCGCGGCGCGTCTTGCGGCCTACGACCCACAGGCTTTTGCTACCCTCAGGGCGCAAAGACCCGGTCTGTTTGAAGACGACCAATAGGGTGACCAATGGCTTTGCGCCTCTGCGGGTTCTGCGCTAAACGCACCTCAACACAACACACCCAAACAGGAAATTCAGGAGATAGACATGGCCCGGAATAAAATCGCGCTCATCGGCGCAGGCATGATCGGGGGCACCCTTGCCCACATCGCCGCCCAAAAGGAACTGGGCGATGTTGTCCTGTTTGATATCGTTGAAGGGATCCCGGAAGGCAAAGGTCTCGATATCGCGCAAAGCGCCCCGGTTGATGGCTATGACAGCCGGCTGAAAGGCACCCAGGATTACGCCGATATTGCCGGCGCTGACGTATGCATTGTGACCGCTGGTGTTGCCCGCAAACCGGGAATGAGCCGCGATGATCTGGTGGAGATCAACCTCAAGGTCATGAAATCCGTTGGCGAGGGCATCAAAGCCCATGCCCCAAACGCGCTTGTGATCTGCATCACCAATCCGCTGGATGCGATGGTCTGGGCGTTACAGAAATTCTCGGGCCTGCCGCATAACAAGGTTATCGGCATGGCGGGTATTCTCGATAGCGCCCGGTTCCGTCACTTCCTCGCCGAAGAGTTTAACGTTTCTGTGGAAAGCGTCACCGCCTTCGTGCTTGGCGGCCATGGCGATACCATGGTGCCCCTCACGCGCTATTCAACCGTGGCCGGTATTCCTTTGCCTGACCTGATCGATATGGGGTGGAGCACGCAGGAAAAAATCGACGCCATTGTTGAACGTACGCGCAAAGGGGGCGGCGAAATCGTTGGTCTGTTGAAATCCGGGTCAGCCTATTACGCCCCCGCCGCATCGGCTATTCAGATGGCGGAAAGCTTTCTGAAAGACAAAAAGCTTGTTGTACCGTGTGCGGCCTATCTAAGCGGGGAGTATGGCGTCAAAGACCGTTATGTGGGTGTACCAATCGTCCTTGGCGCGGAAGGGTGCGAACGGGTTGTCGAGGTTTCATTCTCCGATGAGGAGAAAGCCATGTTCGATCATTCCGTTGCGGCGGTCGAAGACTTGATTGAAAGCTGTATTAAACTGGCCCCCTCGCTTGGTTAAGCGCGGGAGGCGTTCTGACCACCGGGGATGCTTAAAAGGCGTATTCCCCGGGGGGCAGGGGCGCGGCCCGTCGCCCATTGGGGCGTTCCGACGGGAAGCGTCTTTTCT
Organism: Pseudomonadota bacterium; assembly: GCA_039819545.1. Classification (GTDB taxonomy): domain Bacteria; phylum Pseudomonadota; class Alphaproteobacteria; order Caulobacterales; family Parvularculaceae; genus CALLPQ01. The sequence goes on from JBCBRS010000007.1 coordinate 79,033, forward strand.
TGTTGCGCCGGTAACCGCTGTAAAACCCCTGGCGAGTGCTGGGGCGGATGCGCCGCTTGCCGCTGTAAAAGCCGCGAACGGGATTAGTGGATTGTCCTTGTCCGGAATAAAAGCCGCTGACCCGCAATTTACCCACCGCAAAATCAGGGTTGGGGACAAAGACATTGATCTCCACAATCTGTTCGACACGCACATTTTCACTCCCGCGCAAGGTTGGAATAGCCGTGCTCTTATCGCTGGCACGCGGTGCCATCGTCGGTGCGCGCACCGGCATGACGCGCCAGACGGTCACGCCCTTTTCGGTGGTTTTTTTCACGGTCTTGCCCAATTCGGGCACGGCGCCCGCCGCCAGCGCATGGGGCGTCACCAACGGCCCGACCAGCAGCGCAGCCGCTACCAAAAAAGCCAAATTGCGAAGCAGCCGCGCATGCCATTGAGAAACAGGACTGATCATTGCAACGCTCCTTTACCTGTTAAGGATTTGTTAATGTCAGTCTGCGGGCCGCGCGTACGCCGCGCAACAAGAAACCGCTTTGCGCGTTTCCCCTTCGTGCGGTTCCCGGTAAAGGGGTACCGGGCGTAATGCGCATTTTGTATTCGCATCGGACCAAGTCTGCGGACGGGCAATATGTGCATATCCGTGCCCTGACGGATGCGTTTCGCGCCCAGGGGCACGCTTTGTGCCTTGTGGGTCCAGACGGGGTGCAGGACCGTGCAGACCGCGACCTGAGCGCTGCGGACGGACGCTCAGAAACACCCAAACGCGCTGTGCGTTTGCCGCGTGCCCTGTTGGAACCGGCGGAGTTTGGGTATTCACTACCCGCTTATGGGCGTCTTGCCAGAGCCCACGCGCAGTTCAAACCGGACGTTCTTTATGAGCGTTACAATCTCTTTTTCCATGCGGGGTTATGGCTCAAACGTAAAACCGATCTTCCCTTTGTTCTGGAGGTCAATGCTCCGCTGATGGAGGAACGTGCGCGCCATGGGGGTTTGGCATGGTCGGCCCTCGCCCGTCATAGTGAGCAAACCTTGTGGCGTTCAGCCGATCTTGTATTGCCGGTAACGGGCGTATTGGCGGAAAAGGTCATCGCGGCGGGAGCCGACCCGGCCCGCGTTCATGTTATCCAGAATGGTGTCCATGAAAGCCTGCTGACGCCCCACGATGGAAAGAAAATCCGTATACGGTATGGCGTGGATGACCGTCTGGTGCTGGGGTTTACCGGGTTTGTGCGCGACTGGCACGGCGTCGACCGTGTCCTCGACTTTATGGCCGCAGAACCACACCATAATGCGCATCTGTTGCTGGTGGGCGATGGCCCTGCGCGCAGTGCGCTGGAGGCAAAGGCCGATCATCTCGGGCTTACGGACCGGATGACAGTAACCGGTACTGTTCAGCGCGAGGATGTTGCCGATACTGTCTCAGCGTTCGATGTGGCGTTGCAGCCAGCTGTTGTTGCCTATGCCTCGCCCTTAAAGCTATTTGAATATATGGCGCTGGGAAAACCAATCTTAGCGCCGTCTACGGATAATATTATGGAAATTCTGACCCACGACCATGATGGCCAACTTTTTGATCCGGAGGCGGCGACGGGTTTTCATCAGGGATTACGGTTGCTTTGCGAGGATAAATACAGGCGAGATCGTCTCGGCCATGCTGCCCGCAAGACCATTGAAACGCGAGGCTATCTGTGGTCACAAAACGCGAGGCGGATCGAGAACCTGGTCTTAACACTATCAGAGTAAAAAGAAACAATGGCCCATCGCATAGAATTGGAAACCGAGCGTCTCATCCTGCGTCCAATGCTACCCGACGATGTGGAGCCGTTGATCACGTTTATGCAAGACCCGCGTGTGGCGGCGTTTCTTTCCGATACCGGCAAACCAAGAGACAGAGCGACCGAATGGCGGGCGGCGGCCAGTATTTTAGGCCATTGGCAAATTCGCGGCTTTGGCTTTTTTACCGTGCTCGATAAACAGACCGGCGATTGGCTGGGCCGTGTGGGGCCATGGCAGCCGGAGGGCTGGCCCGGTTTGGAAGTGGGCTGGTCAATCGCACCGGATCATTGGGGTAAGGGCTATGCTGTGGAGGCGGCGCTTGCCACCATGCGGTGGACGTTCGAACGGTTTGCGGACTTGCCACGCCTGATTAGTGTGATTGAACCGACAAATGCGAACTCTCAAGCGGTGGCGAAAAAAGTGGGAGAGGTCAAAACCGAAGAGGTTTTTCATTGGAGGGTCTACTCGCTCGATATCTGGGCGGTCGAGCGCCAAACGTGGTTCGAAAAGTTTGGTGATCGATAAGGCAAGGACCCATCAGCCGTTTTCGAGACTGTCTTTCAATGTCGATAGGGCCGTGCGCCAGTCGCATTTGCGCGCTTCGCAAATGGCGGCGGTTGCAAGATGCTCGTGATTGATCGCGATCATGGTTTTGCCTTCTGATTTCGGCGTCAGAGTAATCGCGATCCGTCCACCGTCGGGGCCCGTCCATTTGCCGCGCAAGACGCTGAGCACCGTATTCGGGGTTTCATCTGTTGGCGGATTGATTGTTGAGGCTTCGATTGTACCGCCAGGAAACCAGTCAGCCTCCCCACTGATCAGTGTTTCGAAAATGGTCATCGGCGTGGCGGTCATTGTCTTGCTGGCCGTTGCCTGGAACCCGTCTTTCATTTCGTGGGTCGCGCGGCCCCGACATTCGCGCTCGTAATGCCCGGCAATGGTTTGTGCCCACCAGGGGGAAATCTTTGCGCAATCGTGGGCTGTTCTTACGATCTCCGCATGACTGGCGCCCGGTTTTACCTTGGACGCGAGTATGTCAATCCAGGCTTGCCAGCCAAGTCCCGTTGCTTTTTGCACCGCTTCGTCGCCGATGCGCGTGCTATCGGTTGGTGTCGTTGGTTCCATGGCGTTATTCCTCCCGCGCTGACCTGTCCGTACCCGCCTCTTTTTGGAGTCTCTGGACAAGCGGCAAGAGCGTATCCACCCAATCTGCCTGCGTTATGGGGCCCACATGTTTGTATCGTATTGTCCCGCGATGATCGACCACGAAGGTTTCGGGCGCCCCGGTGACGCCAAAATCGATGGCAACTCTGCCTTTGAAATCATCGCCAACCCGGGCATAGGGGTTGCCAAAACGCGCAAGCCAGGCTGCGCCGTTGCCCGGGGGGTCTTTCCAGTCGATGCCCATAATCGGAACGATATCCCTGCGCTTTATATCCATGAGCAAGGGATGCTCAACCCGGCACGCGATGCACCAGGAGCCAAAAATATTGACGAGGCTGACCTGTCCGCGCAAATCTGCGCTCGATAGTCCGGGTGGTTGATCAAAAACCGTCTGTGGGGGAATTTTATCCGGATTTGGCGGTGCGATCGCCGGTAAGTCAAACGCTGAAACCGGCTGATCGATCAAAACCGTGCGAAACGGGTCAGATGTGGTGCGCAGCGACTGGAAAAAGACCGTACCCAGAACGATAATAATGGCCAGCGGGATTGCAAGCAGGATACTGGTCAGACGCGGCCCGCGTTTTGGGTGCGGGTTCAGTTTTTCCGCTCCTTTGTCCGCTGCACTTTCCTTTGATGCGATCATGGGGTTTCGGTGAAGGGCGCATTGGCGGCGGCGGCAAGCACATCGCGCGCGTCGTAAATCTCCGGATCATCGGGCGGACTATCGCGGCCCATCAAAATTTCCAGCCGAACCGTGAAATAGCGTTGTGCGCCGACGGTGCCAAGATTGCCGCCAACCCCGACGCCCACGCTGCTGCGTCGGCCAATCCGGCCTGATCCAACGCCGCCGCCGACGCTGACCCCGCCGCGTTCGTCCCCGTTTATGTCCCGCGTGACCACACGGAACCAGTCAAACCCATCAGTTATCGTCAGCTCCGCAGCACGGCGCAGGGCAAGCTGTTCCACCTGGTCCGGTGTCATCCGCGCGGATCCCGCATAGGTGACACGGTACCGCCCGGTTTCAAGGGGCACTTCGCTATACCCAAACCGCCCCTTTTCCGCAGGACCATAGGCTGCGGGCCCACTGGCAGCGCAGGCTGAAAGCCCAAATGTGAGGAGGGCAAGAACACCAACCCACAGGGCGCGCGACCGCATTACAGAAGTCCTTGTCATGACCAACCCTTCGTTCAAACCTGAGGCTTCAATCGTACCGGCCAAAGTCACCCGGCGGCAAGGTCCGTTTTTTGGCATGCGTGTCTCAAAAGCATGAGGAAGGCGGATGCGGACCCAAAAGAAAGTGTTTACACTTCCTTAACCACACTTGTACGGGCACGTTCGATGCCTGTAATCGCGGTGTGACGGCTTTTGGGCGTGAAGACGACGGGTGGGCTATGGGCAAGTTTTTGTGGCGAGTGATTGTATATCTGTCGATGGCGGTAACCGGTATCGGCATCCTTTTTTATCAAAACGACGTGCAGTTTCGGGTTGATCCGCAAACCATTGCGGACCGCGCATCAGGGGTCATCGGCCGTCAAGTCACGGTTGGCGATGATGCAAAGCTCACTTTTTTTCCGGTACTGGGTGTCACCGTCACAGACTTCACTGTTGACAATACCGCAGGGATGACGGCGGACCATCTGCTGGCCGCAGATCGCGCCGTTATCGGCTTCAAGATTATGCCGCTTCTGACCGGCAATGTGGAAGTTTCGAAGTTCGTCATAACGCGGCCAATGATCAATCTTGAACGCCGCCGCGATGGCGTCGTTAACTGGTCGCTGGAAGGCGGTGATGCAGCGGGAGAGGCCACCGACACTGAAAATGGTGGTTCGTTTGATGTTTCGCGCCGTGTGCGCGATCTGCGTCTCGGGGACGTGCGGGTCATTGACGGTACTATTTCTTATGTTGACGGGCAGCAGGGTGAAGAAACCGTTTTGTCGTCGGTTGATGTGGTTCTCACGCTGCCGAGCCTTTCGGCGCCAACCTCGCTCACCGGGGATTTTGTTTACAATGCGCAAGAAGTCGTCATCGATGCGCGGGTTTCAACGCTGGCCGCGCTGCGTGCCGGTGAGCGGGCAAACGCGCAGATTGGTTTGCGGTTTCTGGACGCAGTATTGTCTGTGGACGGAGAGGTTTCCAATGGTCCGGCGTTGACCTATGGCGGTTTGCTGGACGCCAACGTGCCCTCTGTGCGGCGGGTGGCGCAGTGGCTGGGGCGGCCTATTGCCGTAAAAACCGGCTTCGAGAACCTTTCTGTGAAAGGCGATGTGACCGGCGACCTTGGCATGATCGCAATCCGTAATGCGCAGCTGCAGTTCGATGATATTCTTGGTGGCGGGCGTCTTGCCGCCACCTGGGATCGAGATCGCCCGCTCTTGTCTGGCGATCTCACGCTCGACCGGTTGGACCTGCGCCCCTACACGCCGCCACAGCCCGGTGCACAAACAACCGGCTTCCCGCCCTGGAGTGAGACTGCGATCAATTTTACCCCGCTCTCTATCGTCGATATGGATTTCGAGGTGGCGACAGATAAGCTTCTGGTTCAACGCTTTGAGATTGATGACACAAAACTCTCCATGACCCTCACCAAGGGTACGCTTACCGCGAAACTCAAAGAGATGCGTCTTTATGAAGGGACCGGTTCGGGGACGTTGACCTTACAAACCAGCCGGCGGCGCCCACGGCTTGCGGCAACATTCGCGCTGAAAGATATGGCAGCAGGTGCGTTTTTGCGCGATGCGGCGCGGCTCGACCGGCTCGAAGGGGCCGGGGACTTATCCTTTGATGTGACCGCAAACGGGCGCAGCCAGAAAGATTTTGTCAGTACCCTGAATGGTGATGGCGCTTTTACGGTTCGGGACGGGTCGCTCATCGGATTTGATTTTCTGAAATTTGCCTATCAGATCGGTATCTTCGTTACCGGGCAATATGAGCGTGATTATGAGGGCGAGGATCGCACGGCCTTTACCGCTTTTGAATCGACATTCACCGTTAGGCGCGGCGTGATCAAAACCGATGATGTCACCATGTTGAGCCCGCTCTTCCGTCTCACAGGGGAGGGGACCGTGACGCTGCCATCGCAAAGTCAGGACATTCAGCTAAACCCGCGCCTTGTTGCTTCCCTACGTGGTCAGGGGGGAGACCGCGACCGCCAGGGTCTTGGTGTCCCAATCCGGATCAGGGGTACTTTTAACGATCCCAAGGTGGGCCTTGATGTGGGGCAGGCAGCGCGCAAACGCGTTGAGGATGAAGCGCGCAAACGTGTGGACGATATCATCGACCTGCCGGGTGGTGAGGAGGGGGGCCCCTCACCCAGCGATGCCCTTGAAGGGATTTTAGGCCGGCGCAAGAAGAACTGATCGGGACTTTTTTCGTGATCTGTGTTGCGTGCCCGCGACGGCCCGCAGTGCCCCAGTTTGAATTCGATGGCAGCTAATCGCCATCTTTTTGCCCTTCGGCTACTCTAGATTGACGGTAGCAATGCGAGCATAAGCTGACGTTAGGTATGGTGTTGTCGACCGCGTGATTTTGACCGAAAGGCGACGGTCCCCGCATGATGCGCGGTATGGGTGGAAGTGATCACTGCGAATGTGCAGTCAAAGTGCTTACATTATCTGCAGTACTGGTCAGGCTAAATTGCATATGTAATGGGTTGAGCCGGAATGATCCGAGATCCCAAAATGCGGGCGTATCGTGGCTTAAATTTATGTCGATGAGGCAGGTTAATTTTTGTTAGATTGAAAATGTCAAGCTACCATCGTTTCTAGTTGTGAGAACGTATCGCGTCGCACCATTGAATTGAATCCCTCTACAATGGTTGGCGTATGTTTGAACTTGCTCTTGGGTAGCGTGTACTTTCTGACCATCTGACATTATGACCGCCAAAGGACTGCACAAATTCATTATGGCCTCGTGATATCCGTTCTGCCTCCCGTGATGTGAAGCAATGAAATAGTCAACCTCCCTTAGTTCGTCGGCAAAACCTGATTGTGCGAGTAATCCGTCCCAGCCCGATGATTCGATGTCGCCGGGTATTATTAGTTTGATACGACCGCAAGTTAAAAAGGTCACTAAGCTGATGTTATTTGTATCCGGATAAGCGCTTCCATATGAGTTACAATATATTTTCCAAGTGATATTTGGGAATTGCGGAGGAGGGCTAATAGGGCCACTGTTGTAACTCTCGATCATGGCAATCATGGAGGTCATTGCATTCGTCAATGAACCGCCTTGCAACTTAAGTGAATGCAATTGATCGGCAGAGATAGACTTATTGCGATATAAAGAGCGAATATTAATATTTGCTCTCAAATTTGGGAGATCATTTAAGTGATCTTGGTCAAAATTCGATATAAAAAGGTGTTGTATCTCATTTACACCGCGTTCCAATAAATATTGCGTCGGTGAAAAGCTCTCCGAAGCCCCGCAGTCCCACATAAGCACGTTCCCGTTATCATGCTCTAAAGTGATGCAATTACCATGTTCTACATTGTGTATTGTAAGTTGGCTCATTGCGCCTCCCCGCCGGTATCGACTTCATCGTTGGTTGCAATCGATACTCTTTTATAGACGTAGTTGGTTTGTTTTCTCCAAGCCAATATGTAAAGCGGAAAAATTGTCACGAGCAAGATTGTAGCGCGGACCCAACCCGCGAGGTTTATTGCCTCAGCAATTTGAAGTCCCGCATGATAAATCAATAGGCATAATGGTAACGCAACCATCGTTCTATACACGTTGTTCATCTCAAAGATCGTATCAATTTTTTCATCTTTCTTGCTTGCATCAATGAAGTCGTTATATGAACCGAACTCGATTATACGAAGTCTCTTGAACGCCGGCTCCAAAACAATAGAACCGATGCGGCTAATCGTGAGTCCGACAAAATAATAGAAAAACAATGCAGCGAACAAATTCTCTACTACTAGATTATATGCGAACAAGTAGTTTCCCAAAATACTAAACGCAGCACCGGGCAGAATAAAATTAAAAAGGTGGTATGATGAAAGCTGTTTGAGTAGATCATTCACAACAAGGCGGCTTTCTTTATTTCGACCCAATAATTAACACCTTACTCTCCTTACTTGTGGAGTGCCAAGAACAGTCAAATTTGTTGCCGTACGCTAGGAAATAGGCTTCTCGTTTTCGGTTTCAGAAACAAGCTTGGCAAGATATTCAATTTCTTTTCGTCCCTCACGCGGCAGGTGCCTTATGAACTCTTTGAGTTTTTCGTGCCCGGGCGCTGTTGATGCGTACATGTTGCGGTAAACCCTAGCAGCAGAAAGGACATCTGCGACTTGATCTAATGAAGGATATATCGGCGGCGGCGTTCTCTGTTCTAGCTGCCTGAGGCGATCCTCGAGTTTTTTAACTTGATCTTGCATTTTTTGATGCCTGTTTTCAGTGGATCTGACGAAACATATGAGAGGCGTGCGCCACCTCCCTCCTTAGCGCTTCAATCTCACCCGGAAGTTTCGAGAGCGGTTCTGAGACGGCCCGTGTCATTTCTTGGGCCACCCAAAACAAACGCTCAGACTCGTCTGCTTTGGCGTCGTCGCGAGAAATAGTGGACGTTGCTAAATTGAAGCTACCATACATTTTCTGCTTGAATACGTCATTGTAGTTCACGCTCGCTGTATTTTCAGATGGCTCAAGCGAACCCGCACCGGGGATCCGGATATTGTGGGTTTTGCCTGGCTTCAAAAAGGGAATTTTCAGATCCGGGCTATTCTTGACCAAAACAACGTTGTTCGATGAATGGTAGTCCTTGGCAAGGACAGCTTCGATGTCAAACGCCACACCTGGGCCATGATTTTCGACTGATAACACGCAAGCGCCCATTTCAGAGGCATGATCGAGACTAATGCTTACGTGGGGGCGATTTGCTCGTTTTGTTTGACGGTAGAGGCCAATAGTAAAAAGCGCCAAAATAATCGTGGCAAGTGCCAGCGTAAGCGTGGAACCAATCATTATCCAGTCAGATAGACTGATTGATTGTGGGATGTATGTAATCACCGGCTCCGTCGTGGCCGAGAGTACCTTTTGCACTTCCGATTGGCTTTGCTCCATGTTTAGGAAATAGGTTCGTTGTAGAATGGATCAACCATCAATTCAAAAGATGTTTTTCAAAATTTTGCTTGTACAAAATAGAGAATCGCAGGTCAAAAAACGATGCATCTTGAATCACGCAAGTCACTGGCGTTTGGTCAATCAATAAGTCGACCCTACATCAGCGTTCCGGCGCGTTAATTCTTTTTGTATTCATCAGCGTGTCGACTGGTAAGCAGCGGGGCAGACATTTTCACTATGGTGAGCCAATGTCCGGTTTGAGGATCTTCCTGCCGTTAGCTGAAGAGTAATCTTACTGCACCTCCGGGCCAGTAGCCGCCCTCCAGTTTCAAACTGAGACGTGCCCGCGACGGTCCGCAGCCTTGTGGTCCCGGGCGCTGCAGTGATAGCGTAGCGTAAAGTTCGAAAGGATGATGTGCCATGTCATCGACGCCCAAACCACAAGCCGAAACGCCAACGCTCGATTGGCGCGACCCCCTCATGCTTGATCAACTGCTCAGCGATGAAGAGCGTATGATCCGCGATGCTGCCCATGGATATTGCCAGGACAAGCTGATGCCGCGCGTGATCTCCGCCAATCGCGAGGAGCGGTTCGATCGGGAGATCATGACGGAGATGGGCGCGCAAGGGCTGCTCGGCGCAACGTTGCCGGACACCTATGGCGGCGCGGATGTGAACCATGTGTCTTATGGGCTGATTGCGCGCGAAGTGGAGCGGGTCGATTCCGGCTATCGCTCGGCCATGTCAGTACAGTCTTCGCTGGTGATGCACCCGATTTATGCCTTCGGCGATGAGCCCCAACGGCGAAAGTTTTTGCCAAAACTCGCCAGCGGCGAATGGGTCGGCTGCTTTGGTCTGACCGAGCCCGATGGCGGTTCTGACCCTGGAGCCATGCGCACCACGGCCAAACCCGTTGATGGCGGTTACATCCTCAATGGCTCGAAAATGTGGATCACCAATTCACCGATTGCCGATCTCGCGGTTGTCTGGGCCAAGCTCGATGGTGCGATCCGCGGCTTCATCGTGGAGCGCGGGATGGATGGGTTCACAACACCGAAGATTGAAGGCAAACTTTCCCTGCGGGCGTCCGTCACCGGGGAGATTTCCCTCGCAGACGTTTTCGTGCCGGAGGAAAATCTGCTGCCCAATGTGAAGGGATTACGCGGACCATTCTCCTGCCTTAACAAAGCCCGCTACGGCATTGCCTGGGGCGCCATGGGGGCGGCGGAAGCGTGCTGGTTTGCCGCCCACGCCTACGCCATGGACCGGGTCGTCTTTGGCAAACCAATCGCTGGCACACAGCTGGTCCAGAAAAAACTTGCCGATATGCAAACCGAGATTGCTCTGGGTCTGAGTGGCGCGTTGCAGCTTGGCCGGATGCTCGATGACGGGGTGTGGGCACCTGAAGCGATTTCTCTGATGAAGCGAAACAATTGCGGGAAGGCGCTCGATATTGCGCGCACCGCCCGCGATATTCATGGCGGCAACGGCATTTCCGATGAATATCCTGTGATGCGTCACGCGCTCAATCTTGAGACGGTGAATACGTATGAGGGCACCCACGATGTGCACGCGCTGATCCTCGGGCGGGCACAAACCGGTTTGCAGGCCTTTCAATAGGAGATGGGCGCGGGTCACAGGCGGCGTATCTTTCCAAGCCTTCATCTTGCCTCCCCATTGTGGACGCAAACTGACCTCGGTTTTGCCGGGTGATCCGTGCTATCTGACGTGCGACTCAGGGTGTAGCGAGCCCTTTCTCGCTCAGCCGCAACACGACACTTGCCAAACCAACAGGAGGCCGCCCATGACCGGCACGCGTTTATTCCCTGTACTGCTTACTTTTCTGTCGATTCTGCTCACCACCGCATTCGTCTGCCCGGCGCACGCGCAAGGCCGTAGAGAAAAAGCAGAAGAGCTGGTGCGTGATGCCACCGAAACCCTGATCTATTTTGCCAACACGCCGGAGTTTAGCGGCCTGTGGGACAGCGCGGTTGACGCAAAAGCGATGGTGGTTGTGCCTGCCTCCTATCGCGCAGGGTTTTTGTTTGGGGGGTCAGGCGGCAAAGCCGTGATGGTTGCACGCAACGCTGACGGGTCGTGGTCAGGACCCACATTTTTGTCCATAGGATCGGTATCCTTCGGGCTTCAGGCGGGCGGCGAGGTTTCGGAGATTGTTCTTTTGGCCATGACCGATCGCGGCAAGGAGGGGCTTCTTGCTTCATCGGTAAAGCTTGGTGGTGACGTGACCATAGCGGCGGGACCTGTGGGGCTCGGTGCCAAGGCACAAACGGTTGATGTTTTGGCATTTGCCCGCACGCGTGGTCTGTATGGCGGGATTAGCCTTGAGGGCTCGATCCTTGATACCAAGAAACGGTGGAACCGCGCGTATTATGGTGCTGATGTTTCTGCCCTCGATGTTGTCTTTCGCGGGGTTGAGGATAATCCGGTATCGATCCCCCTGCGAGAGGCGGCGCTGGCGTTATCAAGCCGTAGCAATCGCAGCCGCGCCATCAGTCAGGCGGCGGATCAATCAGTGCCCGGACGGGCTCCTTTGCCCGACGCGGCGACGCTGACCCCGCCTGCCGGGCGGATTTATACCGCGCCCGGACAAAGGCAGGGTCAGGCTCAGCCAATCCCGGGAACGCCAAGCTACAACGCCTCCTCCGCGCCGGTGACAAGCGGTTCAATCCCCGCGCTGCGTGGCGGCGTGCCGGTGGAGCCGCGCTATGAAGACGACCCCATTTACGAAGATGTTTCGGGCGGTGCGCCGCTTAAACGACCCTAACGAATGAAGCCAACCCGCCGCGCGGTTGCGGAGCAAAAAAATGCCGTCTGAAAAGACTTACCAGAAGGGAACTGACGGGCGGGAGATTGCTCTCGAGGCCCGTGCGTCGGAGGAGGCGCGGTTATCCTCCCCCTCGGTGGCGCGAAATCGCGATGTCATTGCCGATGTGTTTTGCGCTCATATGCCCGCCACCGGTGCGATCCTCGAAATCGCGTCCGGTACGGGGGAGCATGCCGTTACGCTCGCAAGGCGGTTGCCCGATGTGACGTTCTATCCCGGTGATCCTGACCCAGCGTCGCGGGCATCGATTATGGCGTGGGCTGACCATACCGGGCTCGTCAATATCGCCCCATGCCACGCGATTAATGTCATCACCGATCACCCTGCGCCGGATCATCACGCGTATTTTCAGGGCGTGACGTGCATCAATATGATCCATATTGCGCCTTTTGCGGCCACTAAGGGGTTGTTCGCGTACGCAGCGGCCACCCTTGCGCCGGGCGGTTCCCTCTTTCTTTACGGCCCTTTCGCTCGCAATGGGCAGCACACGGCGCCCTCCAATGCCGACTTTGATGCCAGTCTAAAATCGCGCGATGCCGATTGGGGCGTTCGGGATCTCGACCGGGAGGTTATCCCTGTTGCTGAAAAGCGGGGCTTTCGGCTGGGTTCGGTGATCGACATGCCCGCCAACAATCTGGCCGTCGTCTTTCACTCACGGTGACGGGTTTGGCCTCTTCACAAAGTCGGGCCTTTGCGCCATACAAAGGTGAAGAGAGGGCACTATGGTTGCACGCATTTTCAAACCATCGCGCACCGCGATGCAGTCGGGCCGCGCAAAGTCAGCGGCCTGGGTTCTGGAATTTGATGCGCAGACTGCGCGGTCGATTGACCCCCTAATGGGGTGGACCAGCGCCTCCGACACCCGGCCAGGCCAAGTGCGCCTTACCTTTGAGACCAAAGACGAGGCCGTTGCATACGCAACCGAGCATGGTGTGGCCCACCAGGTGATTGAGGCGCGCACGGCCAAGCCCGTGATCAAGGCATATGCCGATAATTTCAGTGCGAATCGACGCAAGCCCTGGACGCACTAAGCCGGTATTTCTGCCCCGACGGCTTCAATCACGATAAACAGTTCTGGATAATCGATAGACCGCCTTGGGTCTGGCGTGCCGTTTTCTTATGCTCCCCCCAACGAGAGAGGTGGAGGTGACCATGCGCTGGATTGGTGTGACGAAAACAGGATTTTTGGGGGCGTTCGTCATTGGGGCGGCGGCCTTTGCCGCTTTCGGCTTTGTGGTCTCCCGGGCGACGGCAGCGTCAACAGCCACCGACACCGCATCTTTTCAAACCGAGGCACACGAGCGCGACGACGCGGATCGGGAAATCGCCAGCCCGGCGAGCGCTCGCGTTCAAATCTCAGATTTCCAGGGTCGCATCACCCTCAAACTTGCCGATGTGGACACGGTCTCCATCAATGATCCGCAAGCTGAAGAGCGTACGGAACAGGCCTATGTGACCCGTCTTCGCGCCAGCGATAATGGTGTTACATTTTCCATGGCCGGTCGCGCGCCCCTCACCGACGATGACCTCCGGGGCTTTTACCGATACCAACGGGATAATTGGGGCGAAAGCGGCAACGAAATTCTGCGTTCTTATCTGGCGGATACCCCCGCGGTAACCCTCACGATGCCGATGGGGGCAGACATTGCCATTGAACGTTCCATCGCGATTGTAGGGATGGCAGATCCCGGTACCGAAAATGCCGATTCCGAACAGATAAAATTGGGACATGTGAAAGTGGGTCGCGGCGTGATCGGCGCAACGCTTGGCGATCTTGCTTCTGGCAATATTACGGTCGGCGGTATCGCCGATGTGGCGATTGGCAATGTCGATGGCGCGCTAAAGGGCGCCTTATCGGGCTCAGCGAACTTTCGTGCGGGCACCTTGGGTGAGGCGCGTCTGGTTTTGAGCGGCTCCGGCAATATTGATACGGACGATATCAAGGGGCGTGGTGACCTGATCCTGAGCGGTTCCGGTAATCTGACCGTTGGCGCAATCGCGGCTGCGCCCGGTGGGTCGAGCGGAAAATCAACGGAAGAAACCAGCATGGTGCTGACCGGTTCCGGCAATATTACGGCCCGCGATGTGGGCCAGCCCGTGTCGGCGCGCATTACCGGCTCCGGCAATATCAGTCTTGATAATATCGGCGGAGATATCAGTACCCAGATTAGTGGATCGGGTCAGATCCGGGCCCGCGCCGTCGCTGGCGGCGCCACCGTGCGGATCAGCGGCTCTGGCGATCTTGATATAGACCGCGTGGACGGCATTGTTGACGTTTCTATCGGCGGCAACGGGCGCGTGCGGATTGATGATGGTCGTGCACAAGATCTCAAAGTTTCCATCGCTGGCAATGGTCATTTCACCCATCGCGGGATAGCCACCAATCTAAACGCGTCGATATCCGGCAATGGCAGCATCAAGGTGGCGCGTAATGAAGGCACCTTGAAGACCTCTCACCGCGATGGCGTCATTGAGGTCAATGGCGAGCGCATCAAACCGAAACGCCGATAGGCGCTGAGGCTATACCCGGCCAGCATTGCTACCTATAATGACGGGCATGGCTCCGTAGCTCAGCTGGATAGAGCACCGGCCTTCTAAGCCGATGGTCGCAGGTTCGAATCCTGCCGGAGTCGCCAATTTTCAATTTGTCCGGACTTATGTAGGACGCGCATCAAAAATAAAATGGCGGAAGCCCCATGTGAATCGTAAAAACGGGGCATGGAGATAGTTGCTAAAAATCTGATTGACGAGCGCAAGAACGTAGTTTCTCGGTTGCGCGATCATGAGAAGATATGCCGGGAACTGAAAACCACTCTTACCCATACTGACGCCACGCTTCGCCATCTCCGTTATTACCCAGACGGCGCAATTGACCCCAAAAAGCAAATGAGCGCGGGGCTGTTTTATAAAAGCGAGATGCCACGGCTTGTAATGTCGATCTTGCGCGAGAAACCGGACGGCATTGGGCTTCGCTATATCGTTGAAGCGATATGCCATCGTAAAGGTTGGGATATCGACGATGAGCGATTTAACGCGGAATTGCGGGTTAAGGTGTCGCGAACGCTGGACCAACAGAAAATGAAGAAAATAGTCGAGCGTGTCGGGGATGAAGCTGTAGGCGTGTGGCGGGCTTCAGCAACTAGATTCCAGCCCGTTTAATTATTTCCGAGGCCAGTTTGTCAAATTGAATTTTTGCCTCATCTACTTGCATGTAGTGCCCTGGATTCACCAATCCGCGAAGTTCTCCTATTGCAACACCATGGTGTTGGGCTTCCGGAGCCAAGCTCTGAAAATGTTTTATCCCTCCGATCTTAAAGGATCCATTTTGAGGAACTAGCTTAGGATTAATCTGCCGAAGGTCTTTTACAATCCGATTTGTAACTCGAGGTGCAATTTTTCTTTCCCATTCAGCATGAGGATTGGCCGCATTTCTACCGGCTTTCACTTTAAATGCTGACGTGATGTACCCTAAATATTTCGGCTGCCCCAAAAAAATTCTGCCTTTATCGGCATTACTGGCCAAGCCGCGGATGGTTTCCCAATCTCGTACCCATTTTGAAATTGATCTTCCGACGGTGCTGAGTGCACGTAAAGAGAATAAATCAGCAGCAACTGGCGTAATGAAAGAATCGCAATCTAATAAAATACTTCGATTTAAAGCTCCAACATTTGGACCTACATCATATAAGACAACATCAGCATTAAGATTTTTGGCAGTACGACTGGTAACCTGACTAAGGGCCGTGGTGACATCATATCCTCTCGTTTTTCTGGCAAAACATTCGGTCCACATAGCTGGTAACTCTTCCTCATACTCAGAAAGCAAAACGTCACCGGGCAGTAAATTCACAGTAGAATTTTCGTTTACTGGGCACACATCTATTGTGGAAATTCCACTCCTTCCCTCAACGACTGGCTTAACTGCAGACCAAAGTGTTTCACCTGTGCTATCGTCATCAGAATCCCCGAGCAAGTCTTCAAGCGCAGCTTCTTCCAGATAGAAAGACGTCAAGTTGCATTGCGGATCGGCATCTACAAGCAATACGCGCTTGCCCTGTGCTGCAAGTGAGCTTGCAATATTGATTGTCAATGTTGTTTTACCAACACCACCTTTGTGATTAAAAAGCGCAATTTTTTTCATTGTAAAATCCGTCGATATGGGAACCCTCATATAGTTCGTTCGACAACTTCGTACAAACTTATTTTTTCATGCTGCTCGCTGCCAATATCCCTTCCAATCCCGACTAACTGGCGACCACATGGCATTGCGTACGATCCGGTTTGTCAGGGTTCCGTTGCTTTCACGACGGTGATCTTCCAAAAACGCAGCGTGGTTCGCATGAGCCGCAAGGTATTTCGGTGAAACATGATGGTGCTGACCACGGATCATGCGGCGCAGACGTGAGAAATAGCTCTCGACAAAATTAGTGTGAACGCCGTCAAGCGAGTAAGCTTCGCTGTGATTGATGCGCTTAGTTGGGAAAAACCCTTCGAGATTGTCCCAATGTGATGCTTCGTTAGCGTTTACGATTGTGCCGCGGTCCAGACGCTCACGGGCGAACTGAACACCTTGTGATTCGCGTTTTGCAACAGTGGTCAGCGTACGCCATCTGTCGCGTCAATAGGGCGTATACCGCCTATCCCATCGGGTTTTCAGCGCCTATGATTTGCCCGATCAGATCGAGAGAATCAGGTCGATGTCGATGAGGCGCCTCGGCTCTTCATTCCCTCGCGCAGCAGATTATGCCAACGGTTTGATGCATTCGGGATACATTTGATCAGCCAAAGATAGGAAGTTGTCCTTAAAATCAGCGAAGAGGGCTGAATCGTGGGGCGCGCGCGTGATATGCGGGGGACCACCGAAGGGGCCGGTTTTGCCCGATAGATTTGTATGTGGATTTGTATAGAGGCGCGCTCATGTCGGACATTATCCTTTATATCGGTAACAAGAACCTGTCCTCCTGGTCTTTGCGGCCATGGTTATTGATGCGTCAGGCGGGCATTGAGTTTGAAGAACGGCTGGTGCGCCTTGATGTGGCAGAAGAGCGCGCAAGCCTCGGCGAAATTTCCCCGTCGGCACAGGTGCCTGCCCTCGTTCATGCGGGCCAGACCATCTGGGATTCGATGGCCATTGCGGAATATCTAAATGAGCAGTTTCCCGCCGCGCAGCTATGGCCGGCGGAGCGGCAGGCCCGGGCGGCGGCGCGCTGTGTTTCCATGGAGATGCATGCGGGCTTTTCCAATTTGCGGCAATTCTGGCCGATGAATTTCTCCCGGGCCAACATGAACCATCTTTGCCCGCCGCCGGTGCACCGCGAAGCGTTGCGCATCGTGGAAATCTGGACCATGTGCCGGAAACGGTTTGGCAATCATGGCCCGTTCCTGTTTGGTCAGTTTTCCATCGCCGATGCCATGTATGCGCCGGTTGTCTCGCGGTTTCGCACTTACGGCCCGCTCGATTTGAATGAGCATGTGGTTGATTATTGCCAGACAGTCTGGACCTTGCCCGCTATGCGCGCCTGGGGCGAGGATGCAAAACGCGAGCTCGCGGGGGAGGCTATTTAGGCCTCCATTTTTCCAACTGCGCGCGTGCCGCGACAGGACGGCCAAAGCACTCTATTCTCTCCTACGACAGACTGAGAGCGCGTTCACAAAAAGTGTGTTCGTCGATGGTTCCCATCCATCGACCCCGGTTCGAACGCGCGAACCTTAAAAAAATCTAGAATGCGTTTTTGGTACAACAAAAAAGGAACGCAGGCCAGGGGAGATGACAGATGCATGACCGCCAAACACCTTTTCAAAGTACCCTGTCGCCAAGCCCGCACCCCTATCTGAACGGCGCATGGACACCGCAGCATGAGGAGGTCGTCAGCGACGAATTAGAGGTTATTGGGGAGATACCCACCGACCTCAACGGCATTTATATTCGCAATACGGAAAATCCGCTGCATGATGCGATTGGCGTTTATCACCCGTTTGATGGTGATGGGATGATTCACGCCATGACGTTCGCCAGGGGCCGGGCAACCTATCGAAACCGGTTTGTGCGCACGAAAAGTCTCCTCGCTGAGCAGGAAGCCAATCGGTCGCTCTGGGCGGGAATTGCTGCAAACCCGAAACACTCGGAACGCCCGGGTTGGGGGGCGCGGGGAGATATGAAAGATGCGTCCTCGACGGATGTTATCTTTCATAACGGCGAGATTTTATCGACCTTTTACATGTGCGGGGAGGGATATCGCCTCGATCCCGAAACGCTGGAAACACTCGGGACTGCAGCGTATGTACCGCCAACCGGAATTTCTGCGCATCCAAAGCTTGATCCGCATACGGGCGAAATGCTGTTTTTCAATTATGGGAAAGACGCACCTTACATGCACTACGGCGTCGTAAGTGCTACCGGTGAACGCACATCTCTTGTGCCGATTGAGCTTCCCGGTCCCCGTCTGCCCCATGATATGGCGTTCACGGAGAATTATTCAATCTTGAATGATTGCCCGCTTTTCTGGGATGAAGAATTACTGGCGCGCGGTATCCATTCGGCGCAGTGGCACGCACACCTGCCAACGCGATTTGCGATTATACCGCGCCATGGCAACGCCAATGATATCCGTTGGTTTGAGGCGGCACCAACCTATGTGCTTCACTGGATGAATGCATGGGAGGAGGGCAATGAGATTATCCTTGATGGGTATTTTCAGGATGACCCTGACCCAGCGCCCCTGGATATTCCGGGTGTTGATCCGCGGTTTGGCAAGCTGCTTGCCAACATTGATGAGCATTCCTTCAAGCCAAAACTGCATCGCTGGCGGTTTAATCTTGAGACAGGCAAAACCGTGGAGGAGCGCCTTGACAACCGCACTTTGGAATTCGGGACCTTTAATCCGGATTATACCGGGCGACGGTCGCGCTATCTTTACTCCACGACCACGAAACCGGGCTGGTTCCTGTTTAATGGGATTGTCAAACATGATCTTGAGACCGGTGACAGTGAAACCCTGATGTTCGGGGAAAACCGTTTTGGCAGTGAAGCACCATTTGCACCCCGCCCCGGTGCTGCCGCAGAGGATGAAGGCTATCTTCTGTCATTTATTACCGATCTTGATACGGATCAATCAGAATGCGTTATCATTGACGCGCAAAATGTGAGCGCCGGTCCGGTGGCGCGCATTATCTTGCCACATCGGATTTCCAGCGGCACGCATGCGGCGTGGGCTTCCCGCGATATGCTGGCCGCAGCTTGAGCCTGGCGGCGCAAAGGGAGCATAGACCCATGCCAATCTCTCCTGTAGTCGTTCTTGGTGGCGCGCAGACCGATTTTGCCCGAAATTGGCACCGCGAAGACTTGAGCTTTTTTGATCTGTTCACAGAGTGCCTGGAGTCGGGTCTGGGCGCCACCAGTCTTGAGCCTGAGCAGATCAGTGTTGCCCATGTGGGGAATTTCGTCGGTGAACTCTTCACGGGCCAGGGAATGCTCGGGGGCTGGTTTGCCCATGTGGACAAGCGTTTCGCCGGGATGCCCGCCAGCCGTCATGAGGGGGCTTGCGCCTCCGGCTCGCTGGCAATCCTATCCGCCATGGCCGATATCGAAAGCGGCCGCTATGACGTCGCGTGCGTCCTGGGTATCGAGATGATGCGCAATGTGCCCGGGAAGACGGCGGCGGACTATCTTGGTGCGGCAGCGTTTGTGGGCGAAGAGGCGCAAGACGCAACCTACGTTTGGCCTGCGCTGTTTTCTGATCTCGCCGAAGCCTATGAGGAGCGTTATGGTTTAGACCGCGCGCATCTTGCGGCGCTCGCGCGAAAGAATTTTACAAACGCGCGTCAGAACCCGGCCGCACAGACCCGCAGCTGGTCTCTTGATGACCGGCACTTTTCCACTGATGACGCCTTCAACCCGGTAATCGAAGGGCACATGCGCAAGCATGATTGTGGACAGGTGACCGATGGCGCCGCCGTCGTGTTCCTCGCCTCTCCCGCTTTCGCCCGCAAACATGCTCAACGGACCGGCAAAACAAATCGGTCACAAGCCGTGATTGAGGGATGGGGGCACCGCAACGGGCCCATGAAACTGGCCACGAAGCTCGATGCACATTCAGGTGAGGGGTATCTATTTGCGCATACCCGCAAGGCAATCACCGATGCCTATGCCCGCGCCGGGGTCAGCGGGCCTGAAGCGTTGGACGCCATTGAAACCCATGATTGCTTTTCCATTACTGAATATATGGCATTGGAGCATTTTGGCCTGACCCCGCCGGGGCAGGCATGGCGCGCCATTGAAGACGGGACCGTGGACCGCGACGGGGCGTTGCCGGTGAACCCCTCTGGCGGTCTGATTGGGTTGGGGCACCCGGTGGGTGCAACGGGGGTGCGGATGCTTCTTGATGCCTACCGTCAGGTGACCGATACCGCCGGTGCTATGCAAGTGCCGGGTGCGCGCCGGGTCGGCACGTATAATGTCGGTGGGTCCGGCACAACGAATTGCGCCTTTATTGTGGGCCAGGCGCACGAACTCATAAATGGGAAGAATACTCTATGCTAACCATCCTGGCACAGAATTTTGCGATCATGCTTTTGATCTTCGCTGGTGTTTGGTTGATCAGTGTCACGATCAAAGATGCCAGTATCGTTGATATTCTTTGGGGTCCGTCTCTTGCGATCCCGGCGTTACTCACCTATTTTTTCCAAGCCGGACAGGGGCCAAGAGCGCTATTGCTGACCGTTCTGGTGAGCATCTGGGCCTTCAGGTTGGGTAGCTATCTGGCCGTCCGTAATCTTGGTCATGGTGAGGATTTTCGCTATCAGGCGATGCGGCAAAAGGCGGGCAGTGACGCTGCCTTTGCGCGCCAGAGCCTGGTGCGGGTCTATTTTCTCCAATGCGTGATTTCGTTTTTCGTTTCCCTGCCGGTTCAGGTCGGCCAGTTTGGGAGCCATCCGGTTTTTGCCAATGGATCAGTGGGCCTCGGGCCGCTCGCTATGCTCGGCGCAGTGATATTCATGATCGGTCTTGGTTTTGAGGCCATTGGTGATGCCCAATTGCGGGCATTCAAGAAAGACCCGGCTAATCAAGGCAAACTCATGGATCGTGGTCTTTGGGCATGGACCCGGCATCCTAATTACTTCGGCGACAGCGCCGTGTGGTTTGGCCTCTTCCTCATCGCGGTTGAAAGTCGGTGGGGCTACGTCACAGTGCTGAGCCCTGTTGTCATGTTTATCTTCCTTTATTTCCTGTCGGGCAAAGGCCTCCTGGAAAAACTCATGGCGCGGAAATATCCGGAGTATGAGGCGTATAAGGAGCGTGTGAGCGGCTTTTTCCCCTGGCCGCCAAAGCCGGTTTCGTAGCGTTGTATGCCCGTTACCGTTCGGTGAAAGACATGACGCTGGGTGAATAGGGTCTGGAGCGTGTGGTATTGCGTTCTATTTGGAACCGGCACACCCTTTTGCCGTGAAACTGGCTTGTTACTCACCGCTACAGAGTATCCACTGAATGAGGATGATGGCGGCGCAATCGGCGTTTCGGCGAGGGAAATGCGCACCCCATCGTGCCATCGCCCGCTTGACAATTTCTCCATGGCGGCGTCTCACACGCTATAAATAGCGCAGGAGCCGGTTATGAGCGTGAATGTTGCCATTGTGGGGGCCACGGGGAATGTGGGCCAGGAGATGTTGTCGATCCTCGACGAGCGGACATTTCCCGTGGACACGGCCTATGCAATTGCGTCGCGATCATCGTTGGGCCGGGAGGTGTCGTTTGGGGACCGAACGCTGAAATGTGTTGATCTGGAAACCTTTGACTTTTCCAAGGTGGATATCGCCCTGTTTGCGGCGGGTGGTGCCATCGCAAAGGAGCACGCGCCCCGGGCCGCAGCGGCGGGGGCCATTGTTATCGACAATTCCTCCCACTTTCGCATGGACCCCAACGTGCCGCTCATCGTGCCTGAGGTGAACGCCGATGCGGTGGCGGGCTATTCGAAAAAGAACATCATCGCCAATCCCAATTGTTCGACAGCGCAGCTGGTGGTGGCGCTGGCGCCGTTGCATGCGGCGGCAGTGATCAAGCGGGTTGTCGTGTCAACCTACCAGTCCACGTCTGGCGCAGGCAAAGCGGCGATGGATGAGCTGTTTGATCAGACCAAAGACATTTACGTGAACGACGCGCCAACGCCGGAGCATTTTACCAAGCAAATCGCCTTCAACGTCATTCCGCATATCGATGTCTTTATGGAGGATGGCTACACCAAAGAAGAGTGGAAGATGATGGCGGAGACCAAGAAAATCCTTGATCCGAAGATCAAGCTTGCCGCCACGTGCGTGCGGGTGCCGACCTTTGTGGGTCATGCCGAGGCCATCAATATCGAATTTGAAAAGCCGATCTCCGATGAGGAAGCGCAAGATATCCTGAGGGAAGCGCCGGGTCTCCTCGTGATCGATAAGCGCGAGGATGGCGGCTATGTGACGCCGGTTGAGTGTGTCGGCGAGTTCGCCACTTTTGTCAGCCGCATAAGGGTGGATCCCACAGTTGAGCATGGGCTGAGCCTGTGGTGTGTGAGCGATAATTTGCGCAAGGGCGCCGCCCTCAACGCGGTACAGATTGCCGAGGTTCTGCTCAATAGGGGCCACCTGAAAGCCGCCGCGTGAGCGACGAGGGGCGTGCCCCCGCCCCAGCGCCTGCCTCCAATTCTGGGCCTTCCTCAACTATACCTGTAAATCCGCCGTTCACGGATAAGCCGTCGGCATCGCCCGCGCAACACGGTTTGCCTGCGTCCGTCCGTGCGGGACTTGTTTTTGCATTCATCGCCTATTTCCTGTGGGGGATGATGCCGCTTTATTTGCGTGCGCTCTCCCACGTGCCGCCATTCGAGATTGTTGCGCACCGGATCGTGTGGTCAATCGTGTTTGGCGCGGTACTCATCTGGGCGCGCGGGCAGGGCGCAGAAGTCAGGGTCGCTTTTACCCATGGCCGCACATTGCTGGCGCTCGCGCTGGCCGCCATTTTCATTTCCCTCAACTGGCTGATCTATGTGTGGGCGGTGATGGAAGCGCGCATCCTGGAATCAAGCCTTGGTTATTTCATCAATCCCTTGATGTATGTGGCCGCTGGCGTTTTCGTCCTGAAAGAGAAACTCCGGACCACACAAACGGTTGCTGTGGGTATCGCTAGTCTCGGTGTATTGGTGCTCACCGTTGGGCTTGGGACCTTGCCCTGGGTTGCCCTGGTGCTGGCGGCGCTTTTTACCGGCTATGGCTATATCCGCAAAACCGTTCCCGTGGGCGCCATGCCGGGCTTATTTGTGGAAACGGCTTTACTGGGTCCGTTTGCACTGGCCTATCTCGCCTTTTTGATGGTCAGTGGGTCGATGGTGTTTACCACTCTTGATTGGAAGACGGATGGTTTATTGCTGCTGGCGGGACCTGTGACGGTGATGCCGCTTTTATTGTTTGCCTTATCGGCGCGGCGGCTGACCATGGTGACCATTGGCCTGACCCAATATCTGGGGCCGACCTTGCAGTTCGTGTTCGCCCTCTATTTTGGGGAGCCCTTTACGGTGTATCACGCCGTTTGCTTTGGGTTGATCTGGACCGCACTGGTGATCTTTAGCGTTGATGCCTGGCGCCATCGCCCCCGCTAAAGCTGGGTTAACAAGCGGTCGGCCATGGCCGTTCCGCTGTCAAACCCATCCTCGGCGCGCGCGCCAAGGCACCAGTCCCCGCCCACGAGAATACGCTGGTCATCTGTATGCAGAAAAGCCTTACCCAGCGGCGTTGATGCCATGGCATAGCGCCAGCGATGGGCGGCGAGGTATGGGGCCGTCGGCAGATTGCCGCCGAGAATTGGTGCACTCATCGCGAGCAACTGCGTGGCCACATCCTCTTTTTTCGCCTCCAGGTTTGCCGTGCTCCACGCGGGGCTGGCGTGAATGACCCATTGATCGCGGGTAAGATCACGGCCGGGTTTGTGGCTGTCCCGGGCAATCCAGGCGATATCACCCTCGTGATCACGGTGGATTACCATGTGCGTTGTCAGCGGCGTATCGAACGCCGCCATCAGCGTCCAGCAGGGGACCATCGCCACCCGGTCAAGCGCAGCGGTGAGACCCGATACGCCGCCCACCAGCGCCCGGGCCTGCACGCTCGGCACGGTGCTCACGACAAAATCAAACCAATGTGTTTCACCGGTTTCATTCACGGTGACGGCCCAGCGGTCGCCATCGCGGGTCAGCGGTGCGACCGTGTGCTCAAAACGGATATCGAGCCCGTCAGCAAAGGGCGCCAGCAGGGCATTCATCCGGGGTGTACCGACGATTTTCGTTGGTTTATCGGCTTTGCCATCCGGTTCCCAAATGGCGCCGCTTCCGTGCTGGACCGTCTCGTCCAGAAAAGCCTTGAACCCGTCCCCGCGGACGGTGAGGTATTGTGCGCCATGGTCAAACTGGACACCGCTTCGGCTTGTCCGGGTGGAAAGTCGCCCGCCAAGGCCTCGGCTTTTTTCAAAAATGACCGCTTGGTGACCCGCAGCTGCCAGCCGCCGCGCCACGGTTATTCCTGTGATCCCCGCGCCAATAACAGCAATAGGGTGCGGTGTGCTGATCGTCATGCGGCTGTCTTCAGCTGACTGACAAATTGAGTAAAGACATAAAAACTGTCTTGTGGCCCGGGGCTCGCCTCGGGGTGATGTTGGACAGAGGAAACGGGCTTACCGGTCAGGGCAATGCCGCAATTGGTATTGTCAAAAAGGGACACATGGGTCTCCTCAACCCCGTCGGGCAGGCTGTCGCGGTCAACCGCAAAGCCGTGGTTCATGGAGACAATCTCCACCTTACCCGTGGCAAGGTTCTTCACTGGATGGTTCGCGCCGTGATGACCTTGCGCCATTTTTACGGTTTTTGCACCTAGCGCGATGGCCAGCACTTGATGGCCAAGGCAGATCCCGAACAGGGGCACGCCCGCATCAATCAGTAAGCGGATGACTGGAACAGCATAGGTCCCCGTCGCGGCCGGGTCACCGGGCCCGTTGGAAAGAACAACCCCATCGGGCTTTGCCGCCATGATTGTCTCATAGGATGACGTTGCGGGTAGCACTGTCACGCGGGCATCGCACTGGGCAAGCTGGCGCAGGATGTTTTCCTTCACACCATAATCGATCACCACAATATGCGGGGCACCCGCTTGGTTGGTGTCGACCCGGCGATAGCCTTTGGTCAGGTCCCACGCCCCTGTCTGGTGATCAAAGGGTGCTGGCGTCGTCAGATCACTGGCAAGATCGGCCCCCTCAAGGCCCTTCCAGCCCCTGGCCTGTGCCGCAAGGGCCTCCACATCGAATCGGCCTGCCGGGTCATGGGCGATCACGCCGTGGGGCATGCCCTGTTCACGCACAAAATTCGTAAGGGCCCGCGTATCCACACCGCTAAGTCCGATGATCCCTCTGCGGTTGAGCCAGCCCGGTAAGTCGAATTGGGAACGATAGTTGGAGGGGCTGGTTACGCTGGCGCGAAAAATGACCCCGCGCGCGGCAGACACCGACTGCGGCCCCGCATTTTCCATGTCGTCATTATTGACCCCCACATTGCCAATATGGGGAAAGGTGAAGGTGACCAATTGCCCGGCATAGGAGGGGTCGGTCAGGATTTCCTGATAGCCCGTCATGGCTGTGTTGAAGCAGACTTCGCCGACGGCGCTACCCGCGGCGCCGAGCCCGCGGCCTCGCAAAACCGCACCATTGGCCAGAACCAGGATGCCGGTGTCGAGGGTTGGGGTGGGTTGACTTCGGTTCATAAGAGCATATGTCCTTCGGCCTCGGTCGGGGCCGCTTGCAGGGCCCGGCGCGGGTGCGAGAGCAAATTGGAGTGACCCGCTCGCAAATTGTCCGAGGCATATGGAAACGCATACGCGCGGTCAAGAACATAAGCGACAGGATTTTGCCCCTGGCCTAAAACGCCTGTCATCTTGTCGCCTCCAGACCCGTCATTTGACCTTGTCCACAGAGAAAGTGATCACCATGAGCGAGCCCCTTCCTTTGCGTGAGCGTATCGATACGGCCCTGAAGACGGCCATGAAGGCCCGGGACGATAAAACCCGGGTGGCAACATTGCGGCTGATCAATGCGGCGATTAAAGACCGCGATATTGCCGCGCGCGGGGAAGATCGATGCGACGGGGCAACCGAAGAAGAGATCTTGGGCATCCTCACCAAAATGGTGCGCCAGCGTGAGGAAAGCTCAGCGAGCTTTGAGGCCGGAGGTCGCCCCGAACTGGCCGAACAGGAACGGGCCGAAATTGAAATCATTCGTGACTTCATGCCGCGCCAAATGGACGCCAGCGAAGTGGAAGCTGCGGTGGCCGATGTGGTTGCCGAAATTGAAGCAACGAGCCTGAAAGATATGGGCAAATGCATGGGCGCGCTAAAAGCGCGACATCAGGGTGCCATGGATTTTGGCCAGGCTGGAAAAATTCTCAAAGCCAAGCTGTCAGGTAAGCCCGCGGACGATCAATAATGGTGCGCCGTATCCTGACGATTAGCGGTTGTCTTCTGGCAATTGCGGTGATCCTGCTCGCGCTGTTGACCTGGTCACCGCGTCGCACGGTCCTTGACCGTGACGCGATCATCGCCCGGGCGCAAACCTACGAAACACTGATCCTGCGCGATGAGTGGGGTGTTCCCCATCTGGCTGGCGAGACAACGCCCGACGCTGTCTTCGGTCTTGCCTATGCCCATGCGGAAGATGATTTTGCCACTATTCAGGAGGCAACGGCCGCAACGCGCGGGGTGTTGGCCCGTTACCGCGGGGTTGATGCGGCGCCTACGGATTATATCGTCAATCTACTGGGTGTGTGGGAGACACTTGAATCGCGGTATGACAGCGATATTCCAGGTGAGGTAAAGGCTATTGCTCAAGCCTATGCCGACGGAATCAATCTTTATGCGGTTCATCATCCAGAAACCTCTTGGCCTGGTCTGATGCCCGTGACGGCGCAGGACGTCGTGGCGGGATTTGTTTTCAAGACGCCATTTTTCTACGGCCTTGATGAGACACTGATGACGCTTTTTGACGATGGGAAGGTGCCGGCTCTCGCCCTTGATCCGGGTGGCGGGCAGCAGGTTTGGGCACCAGGCAAACGCACCATGGGCGAGCGTGGATCAAATGCGTTTGCGGTGTCGCCGGAGCGCAGCGGCGACGGTGTCACGCGGCTTGTGATCAATTCTCA
This sequence comes from Pseudomonadota bacterium, assembly GCA_039819545.1. GTDB lineage: Bacteria > Pseudomonadota > Alphaproteobacteria > Caulobacterales > Parvularculaceae > CALLPQ01. The sequence goes on from JBCBRS010000007.1 coordinate 106,081, forward strand.
TCAACCCCTTGCCGGGCCCGTCGCGTGGTATGAAGCGCATTTAATGACGGCCGACGGCCTCAATATTCTGGGTGGCACATTTCCCGGCGCGCCCCTCATTCTTCATGGTTTTACGCCAAACCACGGTTGGGCCAACACCGTGAACAAACCCGACCTTGTCGATGTCTACCGGCTGGTGCGAAACCCCAATGATGCGCAGACCTATCAACTAGACGGTGACTGGACCGCGTTTGAAGAGCGCGAAATCACGCTGCGGGTTGGTTTGTTCGGGCCTTTTGCGCTCCCGGTAAAACGCCGCATTTTGCGCAGTGAACATGGCCCCGTCATTGAAGCAAAGCACGGCACTTACGCGATTCGCTATGCGGGTATGGATGAGATTGGCCAAATGGAGCAGTATTATGCGCTCAACAAGGCGCAGGATATTGGCGATTTCATCAACGCCATGGCGCTCAATGCGCTACCCTCGATCAATTATATCTATGCTGACAAGTTAGGCAATATCCTGTTCCTTCATAATGGTCAGTATCCAGACCGTATACCGGGATGGGATTGGGCAAAAGTACTGCCGGGGGATCGCCGGGCCCTGATCTGGCAAGACTATCGGCCCTATGACGCGGTGCCCATCCTCGTAAACCCGCAAAGCGGGTTTATCTGGAATGCCAATAATGCCCCGACCATGGCGACCGATGGCGATGACAATCTTGATAGGGCTGATTTTCCCGTCACGATGGGTTTGCAAACAAACAGCACCAATCGGTCCTTGCGGATTGCCGAGTTGAGTGATGTTGGTAAAACGCTAAAGCCTGTCTCACGCGAGCGCCTTCTGGCAATGAAGTTTGATACCGCCTATGCGCAAGGCTCCCTCGCACGCGAGATAATCGACGATGTTCTGGCACGTGACTGGTCCGCTGATCCGGATCTTGAGGCTGCAGCAGCGCACCTTCGCGGCTGGAATTTTGATACGGCGCTGGATAATCAACATGCAGCGCTCGGGGTACTGACAATTCTGCCGGAGGTAACGGCACCTTTTACAAAAGTTACGCCGCCAGACCGCGGCGATGCGTTTATTGAGGCGGTGAAAATTCTAGGCGGGGCCCACGGGCGGCTTGATGTGCCTTGGGGCATGGTCAACCGGCTGGTGCGCGGTGAGGCGTCTTGGCCTGTTGCAGGTGGGCCCGATATCCTGCGCGCAATTTATCCGGCGGCGCTACGCCGCGATGGGACGTTGCATGCAACCGCTGGTGATGGTTGGACTGCGCTTGTGGAGTGGGACGCTAAGGGTGAGATTTCTGCGGAGGTCATCCACAATTACGGATCAAATGCCAGCGACCCCGCCTCGGCGCATTATGCGGATCAGGCCCCGTTGTTTGCGCGCCAGGCATTTCGCCGCGCGAATATCGACCCCGACGCCGTCCTTGCGGCCGCAACGCAGCGTTACCATCCCCTTGATCGCGCGCCCTGAAAAAGCAGGCGAGCCAACTGCGCTCAAGTCTCGTTTGGGGCGGGCTGGTGGGTTAGGACAAGCCCAACGCTAATGCCAATTCGAGGAGCAACCCGATGATCATGAAAGACCTGTTTTCGCTGAAAGACCGTGTGGCGGTCGTGACCGGGGGCTCGCGCGGGATTGGAAAAATGATCGCGCAGGGCTTTCTGGAGCAAGGGGCAAAAGTCTATATTACCGCGCGCAAGGCCCCGGCCTGTGATCAGACCGCCGAAGAGCTATCAAAGCTGGGTGGGTCCTGCATTTCCTTGCCCCACGATCTTTCGACGCTGGAGGGGATTGATCAGTTTGTGCAGGAATTTGGCACCCATGAGGATGGCCTCGATATCCTCGTCAACAATGCTGGTGCGGCATGGGGAGAAGATTTTACGACCTTCCCCGAAAGCGGTTGGGACAAGGTGATGGATCTGAATGTGAAGTCGCCCTTCTTTTTAACCAAAGCTCTTCATACGCATCTGAAAAAACGCGCATCCAGCACTGCGCCTTCCAAGGTTATCAATATTGCCTCTATTGATGGGGTGCGGATCAATCCGTGGGAAACATATTCTTATCAAGCCTCCAAGGCGGCAATGATCCATCTGACCCGGCGCATGGCCGCGCGTCTGATCAAGGATCAGATTGCGGTGAGCGCCATTGCACCCGGTGCCTTTGCGTCGGACATGAACCGGGCCGCACGCGACGCCGGTGATGCTGTAGGTAAGATGGTTCCAGCCGGCCGGATTGGCGAAGATAGCGATATGGCGGGTACGGCGGTTTATCTTGCTTCGCGCGCTGGAAACTATGTGGTTGGTGAAACGGTCGCCGTGGATGGCGGCGTTGCGTATTCCAGCACGGGCGAAAGCTGGGGCTAAACGAACGGCGCGGTTCGGCTACAGGAGGTAAGCCATGGCATCGGAATATCAGGTTCCCATCGATACAAGACTGCCTGCCAAGCCAGAGCCTGAGACGGTTTTAGGCAACTGTGACCTGCAGGGAAAGGTGGCGATTGTTACCGGCGGTTATTCCGGGATCGGTCTGGAGACAACCCGCGCGCTGGCTGGCGCCGGAGCTCACGTGATCGTACCGGTCCGTTCCCCAGAAAAAGCGCGAGAGGCGTTATCCTGCGTAGAGGGTTCAGTAACCGCAGCGACCATGGATCTTAGTGATCTTGCGTCAGTGCATACCTTTGCACGGACCCTTGGTGATCAGCATACGGCGCTTGACCTGTTGATCAGTAATGCCGGGATTATGGCATGCCCCGAAACACGAATAGGCCCGGGGTGGGAGGCGCAATTTGCCACGAACCATCTGGGCCACTTTGCCTTGGTTGAAGCCCTCATCCCGCTTTTGCGGGCGGCGCAGGGCGCGCGGATCGTCTGTCTAAGTTCGGTTGCCCATAAACGCACCGATGTGCACTGGGAGGATATTCATTTTGAGCGCGCGGCCTATCACAAGTGGGAGGCTTATGCTCAATCAAAGACCGCCAACGCGCTGCATGCGGTCGGCCTTGATCGTCGTTTGAAGGATGATGGTGTTCGTGCCTTTGCGGTGCATCCGGGCGGTATCCTGACCCCGCTCCAACGCCATTTGCCCAAAGAAGAAATGATTGCGCTTGGCTGGATTGATGAAAGCGGGGCGATACCCGACGCAGCAAAACCGTTCTTCAAAACCCCTACCCAGGGGGCGGCAACCTCGCTCTGGTGTGCCGTCAGCCCTGACCTCGACGGCATTGGCGGTGTCTATTGCGAGGACTGCAATATTGCCGTGGTTGCTGGCCCCGACAGCCCGCCCTACGGACAGGTTGCTCCCTTTGCTGTTGATGAGGCTGGCGCAGAGCGGCTCTGGGCCGTCACCGAGGCCATGATCGCAGATCAATAACTGGCATTACGGTAAATACGCAATTCTAACGGTATCTCGCGGAATTTTCGCTTGCATTTTCAACCCAAAACCACCATTACGCGTGCCTCAGTCGGGGCGTAGCGCAGCCTGGTAGCGCATCTGGTTTGGGACCAGAGGGTCGCAAGTTCGAATCTTGCCGCCCCGACCACTTTTCTCAACGAGACTGTCAATAGGATCGTCTTTCCGGGCAAGCGCAGCGCCAACCTGAAGTCGGTCCGACACTATCCGTACCCGGCCCAGGAGGTCCCGGTGTGGGGACTGGGTATGTGATGTTTTTGGCGATGGGGTGCGTGCTTAACCCAAGCGGCCAAACATCATCAGGAATGCAATCGTCGCCACAAAGAATACCGGCAGGCCCCAACACAGGGCGTCTACTTTGCCCGGGGCCATATACCAACCACCGGACTTTAACGGTAGGCCTTCATTACGAAAGCGCGCCAATTGCCCGGCTACCGTTTGCGGGTGCCAGTCGGTTTTGCGACCATCAAGCACAATGCTCATAACCCACCCAACGACGATATTTACCCCGCCGCCAATGACCACATACCAGGGCCAGGCAATCGTCAATGCTGGAATATTCAGGGGCGCGATGCCGTTCACCACGACGATCAGGGCGATAAATCCAGCGGCCACACCGCACAGAAGACCACGCTCAGTCGCATGTTTGGAGAAAAAGCCCAGGAAATACATGGCGAGTTTTGCACCCACGAAATAGGAAGCGACTTTTGTCAATTGTTCGAGAATCGATCCGCCACTTTCGATAAACGCAAACGCGATGGGAATCGCAATGATGCCCCAGACCACGGTCAGCGCCCGTGACAGCAACAGATAATGCGCCTCCGACCCGGTGTTATTGAAAAAGCGATGATAGAAATCAGTAATAGAGACCGTCGACAGGGAGTTGAACGCCGACGACAGGCTCGACATGGAGGCAGACAGCACCGCAGCCGCGATAACGCCCAGCAAGCCTGGTATCGCAAGACTGCGCGCGAAGGTCAGGATAATGGCGTTTGACTGCTCAAACGGCTGGCCATCAAAATGCACATAAAGGAGCGCGCCGATAAAGAAGAACAAGAAATAGATGAAGAACGCCGCATAGCCCATCATCAGATAGGATTTTTTTGCATCGCCAATATTTTTGGCTGCCAGCGCCCGCTGAACCATCATCTGGTTGGCCCCATAAACGGTGATATGGAACAGCGTCATGGCAAAGACGCCCGCCCAAATGGTGGGCGCAACCGAGAAATCGAGATCGGTATTGATGGGATTCAGTTTGCCGTCGGCAGCAAGCCGCGCAAACGCATCATCAAGCGGTGCCGTTGCCGTCATGGCGTTGTAAAGAATAATCCCGGCACCGATGAACAGGATGATACCTTGCAAGACATCGGTCCAGATCACCGCATTCATACCGCCTAGCATGGTATAGCCGAGAACGATGACCGTCATCACGACGATGGCTGTGCGCACCTCCATGCCTGTGACAAACGTTACCACGATGGCGGTGGCGGTCAGAATGGAGGCTGAGGTAATCGTCTGGGTAATGAGGAATAGCCCGGACATGACGGTGCGTGAGGCCACGCCAAACCGGCGTTCCAGATAATCATAGATGGAGGCGACGCCGCTATTGTAAAAAAATGGCAGGAACACCACCACCACGACGAAGATCACCAAGGGGTAATTTACGTGGATGGCGAGGGCCGCCATGCCCGATCCGTAGGCCCAGGCCGGTCCGCCAAGGAATGAAAGCGCGCTCACATAGGTGGCAATAACGGAGATGCCGATGGCCCACCAGGGGGTCATACGGGTGCCCAGCTGAAAATCCTCCGCAGACTGAACACGCTTGCTTAACGCAAAGCCAAGGCCGAGATTGCCGAACAGATAGGCAAGGACAATAGCCCAGTTTAGTGGTCCAAATCCTACCATTGTCGTTCCCATCCGGCGCAAAGCGCCTGTCTTATCGTTTTTAAGTGCCTAGCCCTTCAAAGACATCGATCCCGCACTGATGAAACAGGTTTGGAATATCAATAAAGACCCAGTTCTCTGCGAAACGATCGCCCGAGCGACGCCAAAAATCAATAACACGCATGGTCACTGGCAGGCCGGCCGGCACCGGTGTATCGATCCAGGGGGCGCCGCTGGTCGTTGCGCGAATACTCGGCCATCCGCCGGAGGCGACGAACGGCCCGTCGGCAAATCGGGTCACATGATCACCGCCAATTCGGTCGGGGACAAAGTCGAGAAAAGGTTTTTGGTGGTAGCGTTCAAACCCGTCGAGCCCGTGGGTCGCGCCAATCCCGCTTGGTCCGTACCACAACATATCCGAATGCCAGAAATCGGTCTGATGCATACTCTCTAAGCTGATCCGATCGTAAGACATCAACCCGGCAATCATCGCATTGATAAGGGTGATGGACTGTTGCGTCTGGGCGCCCGGGCTATCGTTTGAACGCAAGCCATCCTGATCAGCGGGGCCCGGTGCAATAATTTCCGCGCCACGGCTTTTGGGGATCAGATCAATCCCGCCTTGGCGCGCAGTCCCGATGAGATCAAGCAGCAGATAGGTGCGCGCAATTTTGTCGCCTTCAAATGCCATCAACTCGGCAAAGCGGATAAATGTTAGCTGATTGGTCGGCGGCAGGGACAACCACGGGGCGCGGAAGGTACCCACAAAATGGCCGGTGCACGCAAGCCAGTCGCTCCCCTCAAAGGAACCGGCAATACGAATGTCGTCACGGCGTTTAAGATCCGGAAAAGTCGTAAACAAGGGCTGCCAGAAAGTCTCAAGGGCCGCTGAAGCGTCAGCCTGTTCTTGAAAAGGATGGGGAAGAAACCAGTGAGCGCGGGGATCGACATGGGTCTTGATGGCTGCTTCGACAGCGCGCAAGCCGCCCTGTTGCTGCGCCGCAACATAGTCCGCCCCACAGCGCCGAAGACGCGTCAAATTATGCTCACTCACCGATCTAGCCTTTATTTTGGAGGGTTAGGGTGTGCATGTTTGTACTGCGAATGCAATCTAGATTTTGCAGCGGTCAGGCGGGCGTAACCGGTGTTATCGACTAAATATTGACGCAACCGCAACGAAATCCGCCATCTCTTCCGCAAATGTAGTGGTGAATGGTCCCGCGCTTCGCTTAATCCCATCAGGAATGCCAGCTGGAATGCAAGCAAATTGACGCGAGCCTGAGTAGCTTTTGCACCACATGGGAAATAAAATGCATGCGAAGTCAAATCGCCCTTGTGGGGGAGGACGTGGCACCGTAACACTTTATTAATCATAAAAATCCATCCCCCGACCTTCATCTTGAGGAGCGAAGCCATGAATTCTAATCGGAAAACTTTTACAGCAAAATTATTAGGGGGCGTCGGTGCATCTGCGCTCTGTTTCGGGTTTGGTGCCGCTGCGCAAGCGCAGATCGATACCATCGTCGTTACTGCCGAGAAAAAAGAAGAAAACGTCCAGGACGTTGGTCTCTCGGTTCAGGCTTTCAATGAAGACGGATTGGCAGCGGGTGGTATCACCGACGTGTCGCGGCTGGAATTGCTGGTTTCCGGTGTGAACTTTGCGTTTGTGGGTAATGACGCGAAATTCAATGTTCGCGGTGCGAACTCCACCAATACCTTTGCCGACAATGCGTCGATCGTCGGGACCTATGTTGATGGGGTCTACAAATTGCGCGCCTCGCAGCAATCGCAGCGCTTTTTTGACGTGAGCCGACTGGAATTCCTGAAGGGTCCGCAAGGCACACTTTATGGCCGCAACACGTTTGCCGGTGCCCTTAATATCTTCAACAACACCGTCGATCTTGAGGATTACGCCGCTGGTTTTAATGCAAGCTATGAGCGCTTTAATACTGCGCGGTTTGATGCCTATGCCAACCTGCCGGTGAGCGACACCTTCGGTATTCGGGTTGCCGGGTTCTTTGACCGGTCCGATGGGTATATCGAAAATTTTGGCGGCCCCGACCTTGGTGCGCTGAATGATAAAGGTGTCCGCGTTACCGCGCTTTGGGCGCCCACGGATACTTTTGACGCAACGTTGAGGCTGTCTCACACAGAGAAAAGCGGTCGTCCCGCCGGTCTGTTTGGCTACACTTTCTTATGCCGCAACGTCACACCATCGGGCCACACCGATCCCCTCGGCTCGCAAGAAGACTGTGCAAACCCCAATGTGGGCACCAGCGGTCAGCCGAATGCCAACGATCTTGGTCCGTACCAAGTCAATCAGGACTTTGTGCCGGATCAAGAAAACCGCGAGCAGGTTGTCTCCCTTGAGCTGAACGCCGATCTCGGCGCTATTCTGTTCAAGTCCATTACGTCCTATACGGATTTTGACAACAATCTCGGCTTTGACTTCGACTTTTCGCCTACGCCATTCCAGGCCGGTGGCTTTAACGAAGTGGCGAGTTACTTCACGCAGGAAATTCAGTTCAACACGCAGTTTGATGGGCCCATCGAGCTTACCACTGGCGCGTATTTCTCCGCTGACGAAACCAACTTTAACTTCTACATCTATAACCAGCGACAAGCCGTGGGCCGAGGCGGTCCGGTGCCCGTGCTGGACAATGCCGGGAACCCAGTTTTGGATGGCGACGGAAACCAACTTCTTCTGCCCGTCCTGACGGCAACGCCGCTCGTCAGCAATGATCCCGTCATTGGCGGCTTTTTTGCTGACAACACGCCAATCGACACCACCTATTTTGGTGTTTATGGCCAGGCTACGATTTCTGTGTCTGACCGTTTCCGGGTGATTGGCGGCTTGCGTTGGGACACTGAGGACAAAGAACTTGTGGGCGGTGGGTCGAACTTCACCGGCGACACCGATGGCGATGGCCTGAGCGAAGCGCCGGTTGTGGCACCGCCTGGCGGTCCCTTCCTCGCCCCGTTCCCAACGGCGCTTGATGATGTGTTCGGCATTTTCACCTTTAATAACGATGCAGACGATGCCATCCGCGCCGACCCTGACGCCCAAAGCGATCTGACCTGGCGTGCGGGGCTAGAGTATGATCTCGGTGATGCGGCCCTGTTGTACTTCACCTCGTCCACGGGCTTCCTGTCAGGCTCGCTGAACAATCGTGGTTCGATCACGGAGCCTTTGAATTCGCGAGTCTTCGAAGGGGGTATCAAGTCGATCATCCTTGACGGCACGCTGCAATTTAACCTCGCGGCCCACTTCACCCAGTACCGGAACCTGCTGCGGCAGATCCAGCGTGAAGAACTCGTTGATGGTAACCCCATCGTTATCACTGAAAGTGACAATGGCGGCCGTTTCCGCGCCTTTGGCGTGGAACTGGAGAGCGTTTGGGCGCCAACCGATGCGCTTAAAATTGGGTTGAATGCGGCTTATCTTGACGCGGAGTTTGTGGGTCCCTTCTTCCAGGGCAACCCGTATCAGCTCTTTAATGGTCAGGTTGCTCCCTCCATTGATGTGGGCGGTCAGACGACCCCATGGTCGCCGTCATTTACCGCGTCTCTGTTCGGGTCTTATGATATTGATCTTGGCGATAAAGGCACGCTGACGCCTTATGCTCAGTTTTATTATTCGGACGGATACAATACGTCGAACCTTCTCTCGACCGACCCACAGCAGCAGCAGGATAGCTTTACGAAGACCGACCTGCGGCTGATCTGGACAGCGCCAAGCGAGAATTATCGCTTTGAAGCGTTTGTTGAGAACCTTGAAAACGAAGCGGTCCTTGCCCGAGGGAACAATAACGGGAGTGACATCGTCCAGACCGGTTTCCTGTATCCCCGTAACTTCGGCATCCGCTTTGGCGCCGACTTCTAATGCCACCAAAAGAGTTGTGTAGAGATTACCTTGAGGGGCCCCGTGTGGGCCCCTTTTTCTTGCGTACCCGTTCGGGCCCCCTGCGACCCTTCGGGCCCCCTCCCCCACGAACGGGGGAGGGCCAAACAAGGAAGACTTACGATTTTCTCTTCCCCGACCTGTGAGGGACGTGCCCCGTAAGGGGCGATGAGGGCTTGCCAGAGCCGTATCAGAGAATACGCCGGATCCCATCACCCTCACTGCGCCGTCCAGCCGCCATCGATCAACAGGCTATGACCGGTAACCATGGCACTGGCACCGCTTGCCAGATAAACGACAGCATTGGCCACATCACTTGGTTGCCCCATCTTCTGCATGGGGATCATCCGCTCCACAAACGCCCGAAAGGCCGGGTCAGCCAGCATGGGCTTCGTCATTGGCGTCTCAATAAAGGTGGGCGCGACGCTGTTCACGCGGATGTTTTGCGGGGCGAGTTCCACAGCCATGGCTTTCGTCAGGCCCTCAATCGCGTGTTTTGTCATGCAGTACACAGACCGGTTCGGGGAGCCCACATGACCCATTTGCGACGACATATGGATGATCGAGCCGCCGTCTTCGCCATTCTTGGCCATGACGCGGGTCGCGGCTTGCGCTGTTAAAAACATCGAGCGCACATTCAAATCCAGGATAAAATCGAGATTATCGCGCGATACCTCTGCGAAGGGTTCGGGCCGATTGGCCCCCGCATTGTTTATCAGAATATCAAGACGCTCTAATTTCGCCACGCCTTCAATAAATGCATCACTGGTCACATCCCCGGTCATGGCGCTCACGCGCTCGCCAAGAGTATCGGCAAGACTGTCGAGATCGGCTTGCGTGCGGGCCACGGCGACCACATGGGCCCCGGCGGCGTGGAGCGCCTCGGCTATGGCACGGCCAAGACCCCGCCCGGCTCCAGTGACGAGGGCGGTTTTGCCAGTTAGTGAAAACGCAGTTTCCATGGGTAAGCCTTGAGAATAAGTCTTGTAAGACGGTCGCATTGGCGGCAGATTGCATTCGAATGCAATCTATGGGACTGATCACAGATTGCAAGTTTACCAGCAGCGATGAGGGCCACATTAGACGAGCCCGGCCCATCGTCAAAAACCGAAAACGACCAGGGAGATTGATCGTGATCCGCTATCTCAAAGACGGTATTTCCGAAACCAAAGCTGCCACTGACGACGCCAAAGTCCGCGCGACCGTTGAGGGCATCCTGAAAGATATCGAGGCTAAGGGCGACGAAACGGTCCGAAGTCTGTCAGAGAAATTTGACAACTGGTCGCCAGAGTCGTTCCGTCTGTCTAAAGACGAAATCAAGGCCTGCTACGACAAAATCGATGCCCAGGCGATTGATGACATCCGCTTTGCTCAAGAACAGGTGCGTGGTTTTGCCCAGCATCAGCGCAATGCTCTGCAGGATGTGGAGGTGGAAACGCTGCCGGGTGTGGTACTGGGGCACAAGAATATCCCCATGAACTCTGTTGGCTGTTATGTGCCCGGCGGCAAATATCCTCTGGTGGCAAGCGCGCATATGAGTGTGGTAACCGCCAAGGTTGCCGGTGTGCCCCGCGTGATTGCAGCGGCCCCGCCCTTCAATGGTGCGCCCGCGCCCGCTATTGTGGTGGCCATGGACATGGCCGGCGCCGACGAAATCTATGTGATGGGCGGTGTGCAGGCCGTGGGCGCCATGGCTATTGGTACACAGACCATTGATCCGGTGGATATGATCGTTGGACCGGGCAACGCCTTTGTAGCTGAAGCCAAACGCCAGCTTTTTGGCCGGGTCGGTATCGATCTGTTTGCCGGGCCCACCGAAACCCTTGTGATCGCGGATGAGGCCGTAGACGGGGAATTGTGTGCGGCGGACCTGCTTGGACAGGCCGAACACGGGACCAATTCGCCCGCGGTATTGCTGACCAATTCCGAAAAACTTGCCCGGGACACGATGGCGGAAATCGACCGTCAACTGACGATCCTGCCCACCGCTGAAGTGGCAGGTGCGGCGTGGCGCGATTATGGTCAAGTGATTGTGTGCGACACCTATGAAGAAATGGTCGAAAAGGCCGATGATATCGCGTCAGAACATGTGCAGGTCATGACCCGCGATCCCAATTATTTCCTCAACAATATGACCAACTATGGCGCGCTATTCCTCGGCGCGGAAACCAACGTCTCCTATGGTGACAAGGTGATTGGCACCAACCACACCCTGCCCACCAACAAGGCGGCGCGCTATACGGGCGGCCTGTGGGTTGGCAAATTTATCAAGACGTGTACCTATCAACGGGTCAGCGAAGAGGCTTCGGTGCAGGTGGGCGAATATTGCTCGCGTCTGTGTGCGCTGGAGGGCTTTGCCGGCCACAAAGAGCAGGCGGATATTCGGGTACGGCGGTATGGCGGAAAAAACGCAGCCTAGACTTGTTGAAGTCAAGGGCCGGAACCGGCCAGCAAAAGCGGTCACTTCCTACGATGTGGCCCATCTTGCTGGCGTCTCGCAGTCAGCCGTCTCACGCTGCTTTAAGCCCGGTGCCAGTGTGTCGGCCAAGATGCGCGCCCGTGTCATGGCCGCCGCGGCGGAACTTGGCTATGAGCCAAACGCCATCGCCCGCAGTCTGATTACCCGTCGCTCCAATCTGGTGGCGGTTTTAATCTCTAATCTGACTAATCTCTATTATCCTGAAGTGTTGGCCGAGCTGACCCGCCGGTTCACCGCTTATGATGTGCGGGTCCTGTTGTTTTCGCTGGAGAGCGAAGCAGACGCGAACGCCACGTTGCAACAAATCTGGCCATACCGGGTTGATGGCGTAATTGCAGCGGCAGAACTGTCGCCGGACCACGTGGCGGAATTTGAAAAACGCCACGTACCCCTCGTTTTTTATAACCGGCAGCTCAATGGCGCGCCGGTGAGTTCTGTCAGTTGCGATCAGGAAGACGGAGCCCGCCAATTGGTAGACGGACTATTCCATGCGGGTCACCGTCGGTTTGCACTTTTCACCGGGCCACGTGAATCCGTGGTTGGTATTGAGCGAAAGACCGCCGCGCTAGAACGGTTGGAGGAATTGGGTATCGACGAGGTGCCAGTGTTTGAGGGAAACTATTCCTACGAAAGCGGTTTTAACCTCGTCAGTGACATGATGGCCAACGCGGTATCGTCTAACGATGAGGCGCCGGTCGATGCTATTTTATGTGCCAACGATGTAATGGCCATTGGCGCGCTTGATGCCTTGCGTGTCGATTATGGTCTTACGGCGCCTACTGATATTTCCGTGGTCGGATTTGATGGCGTGGGTCCTGCCCGCTGGCGTAGCTATGACCTAACCACAATTCGCCAACCTGTGCGGCGGATGACCGAAGCGGCCGTCGGCATGCTCATGAGCATGATCGAAGACCCCGAAGCCTCCCACGAAAAACGGGTCTTTTCGGGGTTATTGCGTGCAGGGACATCAGCCAGGTTCGATGCCGGTGAGTAAGGCGTTGAGACCTAGACTGCGTTTACTTTTTGTTGAGTCAAAAACGCAGTCTAGATTCCTTATTGGTCGCGCGTTCGAACCCAAAAACCGATCACACTTTTTGTGAACGCACTCTATATTCCCGGGCAAGCAGAGCGCTGACCCGGGATATCCTTCAGGGGTAATCTGAGCCCAGAGCAAGGGGGGGTAGGCCCCGGGTTTATCGCCCGGGGATAGGGGAGGGGTGCACGCACACTGAAGCCTTTAACTCCTACCGGCCTTGTGACCTGGCGACCTCGCGCATGCGCGCAAAGACATCAACACCAAGTTGCGCATACACGCCTAAAATATCCACCAGCACCCAGTTTTCGCAAATTTGACCGTTTTCACAGCGCCAAAAATCAAGACTGCGCATCGTAATTTTCTGGCCAGCAGGGGTAATCCCCAGCCAGCCGTCGCCGGTGACCGTTGCCTGCATATTCGGCCAGCCGGTAACCGCCACATAGTGGCCATCGGCGAAATAGCCGCCCGGGTGATTGCCACCGGTTCGATCAGGCAGCGCGTTCAAAAAGGGGATCTGGTGCCCGTTGCGAAAGCCATCAATCCGCCGGCAGGTACCAATGCCAAAGGGTCCATACCAGGAAAGGTGAGGGTGCCAGTATTTTTCAAGGGCCATGGCCTCAACCCCGCCTGACGCGAATTTGCCAAGTCCGGTCAGCATATCGTCCACAAGCTTAAAGCTCGCTTTGGCGTCGCTTTCTTTGCGCCCCTCATAGGCAAGACCGTCCTGCGTCGCGGGACCGGGCGCATACCATGGATGACCCAGCTGCGGGGTCATGGGCCAAACGCCGGCCTGGTGCATCAATTCGGGAATATCCCATAGGCCCTGAAACTCGGTGATTTGCCCGTCGGCCACCTTGTAGAATTCGTGGAACCGCATGGTCGCCATTTGCCCAGTGGGCGGAATATCCAGAAAAGACTTCTCAAACGTGCCGCAATAATATCCGCAACACCCAACCCACCAGGCGCCGTGGGCATCGGCACCGGCCATAACAATGGTCTCGCGCCGCTCCATGCCCGTGAGGGCATTGGCCAGGGGCTCTAGCGCGGTTTCAAAAAAAGCTGCCGGACCGGCAAGCGTTTCGAATGGGTTGGCAAGATGGACCGGCGTGTCAGCGGCCATCAAGCTGGTCAGGGCTTTGCGAGCGGCGGGCCCATCAAACCACCGGGTCGATAGGCGAAAAGGGGCGAGCGTTTCAAGGGTCTGGTTGCGCTGGTCCGTCATGAGATTGGGGGTCCTGTTGTAGTTAAGAATGGTGCTCTAAGGGCGGGGGTGCGCGTTTAGCGCGTGATTTTGACTTCGAAGTACATTACGTTTGCCCGCATGAACGGACCACCCCTGATTTTTGTCCCCGGGCTCATGTGCGACGCGACGCTTTTCCGGGCGCAGGCAAAGGCTTTAGGGCAGAGCTGTGCGGTGAGCCATGCCGATCTTTCCCGCGACGACAGCATTCCAGCCATGGCATCGCGTCTTCTTGCGGTGGCCCCGGCACAGTTTTGTCTGGCCGGTCTTTCCATGGGCGGGATCGTCGCGTTTGAGGCATGGCGCCAGGCACCCGAAAGAGTTGCTGGTCTCGTTCTCATGAACACAACGCCATTCGCGGACTCGCCCGCCCGTCAGACCGTGCGCAAAGATCAGATGGCTCGCGTGCGCGGGGGGCATTTGCGCACCGTCGTGATGGAAGAGCTAAAGCCCAACTATCTCGGCGCAAATACGCGCGATGATGACGTGTTGCTCGAAGAAATTTACGCAATGGCAAATCGTCTGGGACCGGATGTTTTCTATCGCCAGTCTAGCGCGTTGATGGGCCGAGCCGATAGCGCCCAGACACTGACTACCATCACCTGTCCCACGCTGATTATTGCAGGTGACGAAGACGATGTGTGCCCGCCAGACTTGCATGAGATTATGCACGAGGCCATTGCGAGTTCCGATCTTCATATTCTGTCCGGCTGCGGGCATTTATCAACCATGGAAAGACCAAACGAGGTTACGGCGCTGCTTCGCCATTTTCTATCGGCCTTTTGAACAAGGGATCTTATTCTCATGAAACTGAGTACCAACCGTATACTGACCACCCATGTGGGTAGCCTGCCGCGTTCCCAGGCGGTGACCGACGGCGTTTTCGCCCATGAACGCGGGGACGCGCAGGACGAGGGCGCCTTTCGCGAGACCATCGCCGGCGCCGTGAAAGACGTTGTCGCCCGTCAGGTTGAGGCTGGCGTCGACGTGGTTAGCGATGGGGAAATGAGCAAGATTTCCTATGCCACCTATATCAAAGACCGGATCACCGGCTTTGATGGCGATAGCCCGCGTAACCCGCCAAAAGACCTGGAGGCGTTTCCTGGCTTTCTGGAGCGTCAAGCCAAGGGTGGGGGCACCCCTTCTTACCGGCGCCCCAAATGCGTTGGCGAAATCAAGGTCAAGGATATGCAACCCCTGCAGTCTGATCTTGACCACTTCTCGGCGGCAATGCGCGATAATCCGCCCACAGAGGGCTTCATGAATGCAGCATCCCCTGGGGTCATCGCGTTGTTTCAGCCTAATGAGTATTACAAGTCCGACGAGGATTATCTGGAGGCGCTCGCCGAGGCGATGCGCCCGGAATATGAGGCTATTGTTGCGGCGGGTTTCGTTTTGCAACTTGATTCGCCTGACCTCGGTCTTGGTCGTCATATGATGTTCAAGGACAATGACGATGCGGGGTACGAACGGCTCGCGAACACCCATGTGGACGCGTTGAACCACGCCACGCGCAACATTCCGGCAGAGAAAATGCGTCTGCATGTGTGCTGGGGTAATTATGAAGGCCCACACCATTGCGATGCGCCTATGGAGACGGTGTTGCCCATTGCCGCCAAAGCAAAACCACAAGCGTTATTGTTTGAAAGTTCCAACCCGCGTCATGCCCATGAGTGGGAAGTGTTCCGTGACGCTAAACTACCAGACGATATGGTGCTTGTACCCGGTGTGATTGATTCGACTACAAATTTTATTGAACACCCGCGTCTCGTGGCACAGCGGATTGAACGGTTCGCCAACATTGTCGGCCGTGAGCGCGTGATCGCCGGCTCTGATTGTGGCTTTTCAACCTTTGCTGGTTTCGGCGCCGTTGATGAAGATATCGTCTACGCCAAGCTTGGTGCCATGCGCGAAGGGGCGGATCTTGCCAGCAAAACGCTTTGGTAAGCTTGATAAGCAAGGCGCAAACCCATGACCCATTTTCGTAATCGACTGCTGGCCCGTGACCCTCTTATTGGTACGTGGATGAAAACGCCGTCGGCGATCATCGCGGAGATCCTTGGCCTGACGGCACTTGATTGCATTTGTCTTGATGCTGAACATGCACCGTTTGATCGGTTGGCAATAGACAGTGCGGTGGCCGCTCTGCGCGCAGCGGACAAGCCAGTGTTGGTCCGTGTATCTGAGTTATCGGCGGCGGCGGTGTTGAATGCGCTTGATTGCGGGGCAACGGGTGTTGTTATGCCCCATGTGACCACCGCTGCGCAGGCGAAAGACCTCGTGACCATGTGCCAATATGGCCCGGGCGGGCGCGGTTACGCCGGGTCTTCGCGGGCCGCGGGCTACACAACCTTTGCCATGGCCGACAATCTGGCGCGTGCCCGTGCCAACATATGCGTCATTGCCCAGATCGAAGATCTACCCGCTCTTGATGATATTGACGATATCGCTGCGGTGGAGGGGATTGACTGCTTATTCATTGGGCGGATCGACTTGACCATCGCGCTGGGTGCTCGCTCGCCAAAGGACAAACCCGTGATTGACGCGGTCGAAGCGATTTGCGCGGCCGGTAAAAAAGCGGGTCGTCCGGTGGGGATGTTTGTCAGCGACCTGGCGGAGATACCTTACTGGCAACAGGCTGGGGCAAGCCTCTTCCTGTTGCAGTCGGATCATAATTTTATACTGGATGGGGCAAAAACCTTGCGAAGCAAGTTTGATCAGGCCGTTGCCGATACCCGGTAAAACGCCATTGCGTTCGTGTGGGTTATTTTGGCGCGTACCGCATCATCGGGTATCAGATCATCAAGCGCCCGCCAGATGCGGCCGTACCCGCCATAAAGCTTATCCACGGGAAAATTGGTGCCCGCCATACACCGTTCAGGACCAAACAGGTCCAGCGCTGCTTCCACGTAGGGCGCAATGTCGCTGGCGGCCCAGTTGGCCTTGAACATGCCAAAGCCAGAAAATTTGAACGTCATACGGGGCAGGGCCGCAAACCGCGTCATTGCTGCGCGCCAGCGGGTAAACCCATCTGCGCTCTGGTCCCAGGGCGAGCCGAAATGGCAGATTGCCACAGCAAGGTCAGGCACGCTGGCAAAAACCTCAGCGGCGCGATCATACTGGTATTCTGTAAGCTGAAGATCAAACGAAGCTCCAATTCGTGCCAGATGGTTGAGGTTTTGCGCGAAGGACGGGTGGTCGAGGAGGGCTCCGGAATTTGTTTTCGCATCCTCGCCCGGATGGCGACCGATAATCTGGCGTACACCGCGAAACGCGGCACTGCGTTCGTGACAACTGATAGTCTCGCCAAATTCGTCGTTGGTCAGGTCGGCAAAGCCCACAATCGCGGTGGGGATCGGTGGACCTCCTGCGGTTTCGTCGCGCAGCTGCTGCAGCCACCGGGTCTCGCGCACACTGTCTGCTTCCGCGACACCCACCTGGATATGTGTGGAGCCCACAAGATCATATTCACCCGCATCCACAAGAAAGTCTTTAGGCAGATAGTTTTTCTGGATTGGCGTTGGGTCGCCAAAGAACCGCTTTACGCCGCGCGCCATCAACCACGGATAATGGCAATGGTCGAGGTCCCACAAATGGTGATGGGCATCAAAAATTTGCTGTTTTGCTGTCATTGGTGAGCCAGGCGGTGGCTGGCAATCTGCCGCAACAGCGCCACCTCGTCATAAACGGTCCACTCCTCGCGGATGCGCCCATTGATTAATCGCCAATGGCTTGAGCCCAGAATGTAAACCGGTGCGCCAGTTGCCGCCCCGAACAGGCCATCGCCGCTATGGGTAGCGGCAAGGGACCAGCGAACGGCAACATCTTTGGCTTCGCCCAGATACGGGATGCTTGCCACATGATCGACCGTGATGCGAATATCGCTCAGGACGGTGAAGAGGTCACTGAGATAACCGCCAAGCTCTTTGGTGCCGTACAGGTCACGGTTGGCGGTCAGGTGTGCGCCCACGCGAAAGTCATAGACTGCGGGGAGGGTATCAAGATTTTGCTTGCCCCAGATTTCATCGAACACATGGTTGGCAAACCCCTCGCAATTGTTTTCGGGCTTATCCACGGGGCCTGCGGCGGGTGGGGAAGCGTTGCGGGTGCGCTCAATCAACGGGGCCACATAATCGGTGAGCAGGGTGCCTTTCTCGCGGTCAGATTTTGCCTGTTCAAGGGCAACCGCGTGCGGATCTAGCCCCAGTTGCAGGACCAGTGCCGCGTTGTCGCGCATGAGCCATTCTTCAACAATGAGGTTTTCCTTACACACACAATCGGCAATGGTCCGTATACGCGCATGTTTACCGGTCGCAGGTCCAAACTCCGATGGGCCCAGATTGGTCATCTTGCTGGTGATCAGATGGGAGGAATAATAGCCCTCATCCTCATTACCGGACCAGATGACATTGTCCCCATCAAGGGTGCGGTCGGGAAAGGCTGCCAGCGTGGCGTGAGTGTTCGCCTCCACGATATCGGCCCCCACAATATCGCCCGCTAGGGTGTGGATCATGCTGTCAGCAGCATAATATCGGTGGCAAAGATCGATCTTGCGCTCGTGCCAGATGCGGTCGGTGATGCGGATAATGTAATCGGCAATATCCACGAATTCGTCGTCGAACCCGCGCATGGGCATGCGACGCCCCGGCGGCTGCGGGTTCAGCATCTGGCTGATATCGGTGGTGGCGACTGACGTGATCGGGGCGGTGTTGTCTTTCGGGACTGACATGAAAAGGGCCTCCGGGGGGTTGGGTAGCCTTGGCTATTCCGCATTGCATGCGAATGCAAAATTGTCCACGGCAAACAAGTCGTTCAACGCCCTTTATGAGTTCGGGTTGGCTCTCATGCTCCAGAAAAACGCAGGGGCTTCACGTCTCACGACGTGTAAACCTGTGTGCTGGTGATCGGTGCGGCGGCTCACCACCACCTGACGTGGATAAGCGCTTGCCCCGCTTTTGCATTCGAAGTACTTTTACAAAAAACGCAGGTCTCTGGAAGGGAGCAGCATGACCATTTCCATGGATGAAATGATCCAACGGGTTGTCAGGTACGATGATCTGATCGCGTGCCGCACGGCGTTTATCGACGCGCGCACCCCCGGCAGTGACAAGAAAGAGAACTTCACGATCATCGGTCCCGGCGTTGCGGAAAACCCCGGTCAACATATTCACATCAAAGTGCCCCACGGTTTCAATGTGGGCGGCGCACGCCAACCGGCGGGCTGCGTGAATTCCCAACACAGCCATGAAACGGCTGAAGTGTTCTTAGTTCATTCTGGCGTCTGGGCCTTTCGCTCTGGCCATGACGGCAAGGATGGGGAGGTGATCCTGCATCCGGGTGATGTGATCTCTATCCCGGTGAATGTGTTTCGCGGTTTTGAATGTCTTGAGGGCGAGGACAGTTTTCTTTTTGCGCTGTTGGGCGGTGATGATCCGGGCCATGTGGACTGGGCCCCTTATGTGTTTGAGGAAGCAGCTGGCCACGGTCTGGTCCTGACCAAAGCGGGCCGGCTCATCGATACCGCAATCGGTGAGGTGGTGCCGGACGGGGATGAACCCTGCCGCCCCACCTCCATGGACGACGTTCCGCGTTTTCGCCGTCTCACATCCGCAGACTTGCAGGCCCATGTGATCCGTGATGCTGACGCGCCGCTCACCAACTCAACGGCGCTTGCCGGTGGCAGTACCGGTTTGGACGAGGCACCGCTTTTAGGCCCTGATAATCCGAGCGAAGGGATTGCAGCAGGATCAGTATCATCCGACCACGGATTTCATTTCCGAAAGCTGGTTCTCGCGCCTGGGGGGACCATACCCCCCCATGCCCGTGCGGAGTGCGAAGTCCTTTTTGTCCATCGCGGCAGTGTTTCCATTGGGTGGGGTACGCAAAAGATTGTCCTGAAGCCGGGCGATACCGCAACCGTGCCTGAAGGTCTCCAGCGTTACTGGCAGGCTGATGAAACTGATGGTGCCATCGTCTTCGTCGTACGCGGGACCGATGCACCGGCCGCGCCACAATGGTCAAACCCGGCGACGCAAGACGCGAATGGCGATCTCGCTGTCGCGCTTTAAGCCGCCTCCGTGTTGACCCTATTCAGGTACTGGTCGTGCCTCATTTTGAAATTGGAGGGCGGCTATTGGCCCGAATGCGATATTCGCTATTCCGATTTGAACGTCTGAAACGTGGGTGGATATTGCCTTATCCAGCTTCTTAAAACGCCCAGAATAGGACGTTTGTCACAAGCCAATGCTTTACCAAAAGTTATTGGAGGTTTGATAGGTTACTTGAGAGCGATATGAGACTTGGACGATGCGCGTCAGTTACGACTTAATAAGGTCCGCAATAGGATTCTTACTTCTGGCGAACATCCTTACTGCTTGCGGCAAGGATAAAGAGCCACGGCTAAACAACTGGTCCGAACTTTGCGCGCGCACTGATTGCGAGCGGTTCCCTGTGGGCTATACGACTGTTGTCATTGAGGGGAACGAGTATTTTTTTCCGCTAGATGGAGAGATTTTCGATGCAGGCGGCGCACGCGGAACGCTCTATATGGAGCGAGATGACGAAGACCGCCTCATTCGCGTGGCGAGGCTGGATGCTAGGCGATTACGATTCTTGCAATACAATTCATACTTGGAGCGCTTCAGCATGCCAACATTGCCGTTCTATTTGGCAGAAGTAGGACTTTCGAAAAGCCGTCCTGGCCGTAATTGGGGGTGGATAAACATGGATATGGTAAGGGCACTTGTCCCTGATCATTTGGCTGAACTCGAACAGTTCAGCGATGACTTTTACTTGTTGGAGAGTAGCGATGCGTTTGTCTACAAATATCGAGGGCGTCCACAAAACGACGTTAACAATGGTATATACCATCCAGTAAAGTTGATTTCAAAAACCCCGCTGTACAATGGGCAGTATGTTATCGTCTCGTGCGGTGCCTATTGCGACATAACTCTATTAACGGCTGAATCAAAAACGGATGCACTTGCCTTTTCGTTATCCGTAAATGCGCTCAATCATGCCAATTGTCACAAGACCGAAGCGGGATGCCTTACCCACAAGCAGTGGATTGGCGAGATCCCAAGTGCAGTAAGGTCCATTGAGCTTTTCGTCCAGAACTTGACATTGCAACCTGAAAGATAAATTTCCTGTATTCGATCTCCATGTTCGCGGGACCGATGCACCGGCCGCGCTACAATGGTCAAACCCGGCGACACAAGACGCGAATGGCGATCTCGCTGTCGCGCTTTAAGCCGCCTCCGTGTTGACCCTATTCAGGTACTGGTCGTGCCTCAGTTTGAAACTGGAGAGCGGCTATTGGCCCTACTTTGCCGTAGCGCGACTATTGTTGAATGGCCGGAAGTGGCTTGAGTTCAGCCGATCTCAATTCTTCCAATCCGCATCAGCCTGCTTCCCAAGCAATTTCCGGACTCCTTCTTTCTGTTTTTCATCAAGACGCCCATTGCGGTCGAGATAATCACGTATGTCGCGTTGGTTGCTGTCTTTTGCGGTCGGATCGGCATTTGCGTCTAGCAATAATTCTACGAATTTTGGTGAGGAATTTTCTGCCGCGTACATCAACGCCGTTCGATTCCCGAACTTAATATTGTAGTCGCAATAATTTGAAGACCTCCATTGCTCTGTGTCGCGCGCCATCAACGTCCCCGAACCGAGTGTTTGCAAATTTGGGTCGGCGCCGTTCTTCAAAAGCAGCGCTGCGGTGTCGGTTTGTTCAATATGCGCAGCCATCATCAAGGGCGTCTTGCCAAACACATTTGGTCTGTTTGGATCGGCTCCTTTGTTCAACAAGAACTGAACCATTTTGCGATCGCGCACCGAAAGCATCAGCGCGCTTTCATTCCCGGAATCAACCCTTGCTCCGTCGTTCAGCAATTCCTGCAAGGTCTGCTTATTCGCGCTAGCAGCTACCGCGTATCGAAATGCACGATCTAGTGACTGTTGCACGCGCTCGGGATCACTCGGGCGGCGTTTTGATTCCGAGTCATAAAACGCGATGGCGAGAAAGTCGTCTGCGTCTGCATCCCCACGTTCAATTCTGTCGAGTTCCGCTTTGTATTTTCCGAATGCATCAGTTGAGCCGAGACTTGCTGACGCGAGAATCGCTTCGAGCGCATTATCGGCCCACTCGCTTGCTAGCTTGCTATGAGCATTAAATTCGTTTTCATAGTAGCCAGCCAACAGTTCCCAAGCCTCATCTCGTGAGCTAATAAGACGATCATATTTCACTATGTTCGACACGCTAAGAAGCCTCCAAACCCTCAACCATTGGCGTTGAGCATGTTGTCGGTTGCGCGCTGCGAAAAATGGCCCCGTTTGATAAGCATCACCGGTCCCAAGACGCCACGGCCGCGTTAGGACGTCGAGCAGTATGAATTCACGTTCTCTCTTATGTCGGCTCCATGGGTCAAGAGACCCACCTGCGCATTTCCCCTCAACGCCCTCAATGCCAATCACATTGTTGAGCAATTTAGCGGCGCTTGGTGCTTCAAGGATAGCGGATTTCAAGATGCGTCGATCAGGCGACGCCGTGACGATACATTCAGCTTTTGGCCGCATGTTCTGATCGAATGACAACAAGACACGGGATGATTTTGTCGATAGATAATCGTAGCGCCGCGGAATCTGCCAGCGCGCCTCGACAAGCGTATCCCCATATAACCGATCGTCGTATTCAATGAACTGGAATGGCGTACGATACCTGAACGCCGTTGCCGCGATTTCTTTCTGCTCGTCCTGAATTGGAAGGTCACGCGGCGCAGTTTCGAAATATTTGGATACTCCAATTCGTCCTGTGCTAACGCCATATTTCACAACGACGCTGTAAGGAATGTATTTTCTTTTGCGGAACAGCGAAAAGTTTCGCTTTTTTGATTCCGAAATGTCGGCCGTTTCCGTCTCGATCATTTCATTCCACTCACCCCGGATCATTTCCACGTCCCGGGGCGATAGCTTTGTTAAGCCAAGAAAAATCCTGTTTCCTTCTACAGTGCTGCTAAAGTAGGACTGAACGAATATTTCTTCATGAGAGCTATCGCCGTCAATATCGCCAAAATAACGCCCTTCCGGATTTCGGAAATTGAATATCTCGGACTCACCGCGTTTCAATTCATCAGACGTTTCATCAACATATCGGGACGGCGGCTTGAAGGCCGACGCATAAGCCGCTCGCTGGGGATGGGTTAAAAAATACTCAGCACGCACTTTGCGTTCGAAAGATTTACACAACCCTTGAGTGCGGGAATCCCAACTTAACTCCGGCATAAAGACACTGGCAGGCCAGTCGTCCGCATGTGCAGGTAATGCGATCAAAGCGGCAAGGAGAGCAAGTGGAAGTCTACGCATTTTACGGGCTTTCAATTCACGCTGACGCAATAGTAAGAATCTTCTTGTTAAAAATTCGGTTCCAACTGGGCTGAGTTTAGGCGGCGATATGGCTGAAGTTGCCTTGATACCGGTCATTTAGCGCGTTGACATGACCGTCGATTCTTGGCGAACACCTGCCGAAGGCCAAGCGTCCGCTTTAGGGCGTTCTTTACCGCTTAGTGGGAGTCTGTTTTTGGCGAATTTTGTTGAAAAACTATTTTGGGGCGTCCTGCCGGAAGCGCCTCCAGAATGATATTCCACCAGAAATGGCTTTATTAGCGTATTGATTCATCTACGCCGACATTCTTGCCGAAAAATATCAACCGCATACAAAGAAAACTGGATAGTTTCGAGTTTTCAACAGAATTGGCCCATTCCGGTCGTAGCAATTCTCTTTCCTGACTGACTGATATCTGCTTTATTTTTGCCGTTCGAGTACATCCTATCTGAGGGCGCGCTCGTATAAAAACGATCTCACGTTTGATCGGTTACGATCAGGCTATCGTGTGATAACCCGAGGACGGCATCAGCACGCTTCGCCAGATCGGGCAAGCCCTTTAGTTCCAATTCTATCGCTTCAAGATCTGCGCGTTTCGGGAGAAATGCTCCTTTGTTGCGCTTCTTTATTACTTGTTGCCAAAGCGATTTTCCCGAATACTCAACATTCGCTCTTTCGAGTGACGCAATTATCCTCACCATTTCAATAACACCTAGCGAGGAAAAGAATCTATGCAGCCCTCTATTTTCAAAATCGCCAGCCTCAACGGCTCGGTTGAGAGGGGCAAACTGAACATTATGCCCTGTACGCACCAGCGCTTTTGACGCTCTTCGAGCCGTGGAATGTCTAGGTGATGAAAGCACCAATTCTGTCAACTCATCGATTGCGGGAAGATGATCAAGACCCGCAGAAAGCTCCAACCAATCTACTTCTCGGCCTGATTGCTGAGCTTTGTAGCTGTTATAGATCAGCTCGCCACCACGGCCGCCATTAATATGGGACAGTAAGCGAGCAGCCCAAAAAGGTGCGCTTGATCCGAGCTCAAGCGCTTGCGTCATTTCATTTGCTAGATCAACGCCAAGTTTTTGGACGCCGAATGCTGCTGTGAGCGATATTGACTTAGGGGCTGGCATAGGACTTTGAAGGGTTTATCCTCGTTCTATGCGCCTAAAGCATTCAAAACTAACGCATTTTCAGAC
>JBCBRS010000008.1:0-129358 GCA_039819545.1 Pseudomonadota bacterium
AGAAAACTCCTTATCGTCCTCAATGCCATGATGAAAAATAAAACCGTCTATCAATCTTGAGAACAGTTGCCGGGTCTGGCGCCCGGGGACACGGGGTAAATATCAAAGATAGAACCGTATTCCCGGGCAAGCGCAGCGCAGATCCGGAATCTGTCGCTGCATCCGCTCGACTATTGAAACGGGCCTCGGATCAAATCCAAGATTCGATATTGGCTAACAAAGTCGATTTAAGCGACCGCACCCACCATCCGTCTACGGCGCATCGATTGAACAAATGCCGAAAGGCCAGCGAGGAAGACCCAAACCGCTGCCGGGAGGGGCACGGCGGGGATTTCGCCGGCGGCGTTTACCGCGAAGTCGATATCCGTTGTCACAAACATCTGTTCGCCGGGACCGTTGCTGACGAAGAATTCCACCGGGAGAGTGCCGCTGGTGGCCAAACCTGTTGTGCGTAGGAAACTGACGAGGTCGCCCACCGTTTGTACGCTCATGGGCAAGGGCGCAGACATCAAGGTCAACAGCCCGCTCGCCGATCCGGCCAGGCTATTCGCCGCCGAGGACGGCCCGCTCACGATGGGCAAGACCACACTGAGAACGCCGTTATCGATCAGTGCGCGGCTGCTCGCGCCGCCAGTGGCTGTCTCAAAGATGAAACCGCCCATGCTGGGGTCGCCAAGCGTGCCACTGATCGACAGGTTAGAGCCTGTGGGCAAATTCGTGTTGGGATCGAGGATCAGGAATGAATAGCCATCCATGATCGGATCACCCAGAACCCCGTGGGCAAATTCAAGCGCGATCGTCAGCGGCGTATCGGTTAGACCAAGCTGGTCCACACTCATAATCGAGCCACCACCGGGCTGACTGGGGTTGGCTACAAAGCGAGAACTCAAGAAGGTGCCATCGGTTACGAGTCCGTCGAGGAGAACCGTGTCGGCGCGCGCCTCTTGAGCCAAGCTAAGCGCGACGGTTGCGGCGAGTGCCGCCATTGCGGCGATCACAAGTTTTCGAAGTGTCGCCCGCGCCTGTGCAGCATTCCGAGCGGCATTTTGCGCGGCGCGTGCCGCTATCCGCGCCCTACGACTGTCACCAACTGGCACAGCGCTACGCGCGAGCACCTCATCTTCGTGCCCAGAAAATCCCATAACGTACCCCAAATCCATACCTACCAACCAAGAGCGTAGCAGCCCTTGCAAAAAACGTAGCTTTCCAATTTGTTAATTACTACCAAAAATTAAGGTTAAGAGGCGCCGGCTGTCCAAATTTAATGTTGGCGCGTGCTGACGCTATCTGATCGCATCAGTGTCATCCCAGTTTGGACATAACGAACTGCATTAAAAAAGCCGCACAACCCCTTAAGATTGCGCGGCTTTTCGAATTCTGATCAGGTGCGGGTTTAGATAACACCCAACCGGCGGATCGTCGCCATGGTCAGCTGGCCAGAGGGCAAACCCTGATCAACCTGATAGGCGCGCAAGGCCGAAATCGTCTGGGCACCAAGCACACCATCGACACCGCCCGGATTGTAACCAGCGCGGCGCAAGGCAATTTGCACCTTCCGGATCACGCCAGGCGTCGTGTTGGTTTCGCAAAGGATTTCTTGCCATTCCAGCCGTTCGTCACTGACTTTGCGCTGTTTACTAACGGTCCGGTAGGTGGCCTCAATTGGAATGCGACGCTCCTGGGCCGGACGGACCAGCTTGCGCACGCGCACCGTGTCATATTGTGCCGGAATAGGTACAGCGCGTGTGCTGGCTGGCTGATCCAGGACCCGCTTTGAAATGGTTCGCGTCTTGGCGGGGATAAACACCTCTTCGGTACGGGCTGGCGTTTTCAACTCCTTGCGCACCACCGTTTTGTATTCGGCAGGGACTTCCACCAGACACATGATTTCACCTGTGGACGAGTCAACACGGGTGATTGGGCCCGTGCCTTTTTTCCAAGTGGTGTAAGCCTCACGGACCAAAATCTGCTCGGTGACGCTTTCATACGTGGCCGGAATAGTTTTCAGCTCTGTGCGCGCTGGCTCCACTTCAACCGTTTCAGTCACGGTTTTGTAGGTCGCGGGAATCACTTCGATTCGCTGCGAGGCTTCGCGGGTTAAAACCTGCTGATTCTCAAAGGTGTATTCGGCCGGTATCACCTCAACGCGCTCTGACCCAGCGGTGTCCAGAACCCGCTCCGTACTCGTCTCGTACTGTCCAGGGATAATGACCCGGGCATAGCACTCACCTTTTTTTGCATTGGGGGGCAGGTCGGCTGCGTTTCCGCTTCCGCCACCGGTGGATGCCCGGCTCAATTGCTCATTACGCTGACGAAGAGCAGCATTCTCGCGGCGCAAACGCTCAATGTCTTCGGGTGAGAGCTGTTGTTGCTGCACCGCTGCTATTGCGGCTGTAGCGGGAATTGCGGCAGCTGCACTTGATGTAATCGGAGCAAGCGTGCCCCCGGCTGTGCCGCCACCAATCGCGGTATTGGTATAAACAGCGGCGCGCGTGCGTACCCGGCTTGTATCTGCCGCCCGAACAACGCTGGCGGGCTGTGGTGCCAGTCGTAATGGGGTGGCGACCGACGGCGCATTGCGCCCCAGTACGGCGCCGTGGGTGACTACGGTCACATTATTCAGCCGCGTGATTTCCTGCGCCTGGGCTGCGGTCATGACTGAGGCAGTGCTTAATGCCATTGCCGCCACACCGGCAGCCAGAGCAAGTTTTTGTCGTGTTGCGTTCATCGTTCTCTCTTCCGTTAATCGCGCGTTTCTCAGCGGTCATCCATCACTTGTTATCCCAGTGACCTCATTGCGTGCTAACCAAACCCTACCGTCCATCGCGCCCCAAATCTGTGAATGGGTATTCAACCAACCGCGCCTGTTAGCGCTCAAATATTGCGAAAACCCCTTCTCGCTCCCTGCTTGCGTTGGACAAGCAATGCCCAGCCCCATGAAACCAAGCTTGGCACCCGTCCCATTAAGAGACGATACCATATTCCCAATCGGGCTCGCAAATAAAATTCTCGTTGAAAAACAGGGGGATGTTTCTCCTAATCAACGTGTTCAAACGCGAAGGACCATCACGATGCTGACGCCCAGAAAATCTAAATCCCAAATAAACCGGATAGCCAGCGGGCTTACAGACGGCACGCAAATTGTGCATTTATCGGTATCAGAATGATAGCGATTCCTTTTCCGTCACCAACGCTGTGACCAGAGATACGCGAGGCCGCCAACACTAAATTCAGCTTACTCAGGACTGCACTCAAGCGTTCATCGATCACGCCAACGCGGTGCGCGCGGACGGGGCGGCGGGTTCTGCAGCGGGCGGCATTGTCGCTAGTGTCGTCGTTAAAATATCGGGCGGCGTATTGCGGCCATGGCGCGACAATGCCTGACGCCAGTGACGTGCACCGCGCTGACCACTGAAAAGACCCAGCATATGACGCGTAATCGCATGGGGTTTGACGGTATTGTCCCTGACCATGCGGTCTACATAGTCCTGCATCCGGTGAACAACCTCCTGCCGCGATGCCGCCGCAGGCGGGGATGAGAAAAAGAACGGATCAACTTCTGATAATAACCACGGGTTTGCGTAAGGCGCACGGCCCAGCATCACGCCATCGAGCCCCGTCTGCTCGTTGCCGTTTTCATCCGTAGACGCAGGGTTGAGCGCCTTTGTCATTTCGCTGTGGGCATGGCCCACAGTCTCCAACCCGCCATTAAGAAGGATTGTGAGATTGGCAAAGTGCGTTTTGACTGCCCGCACCACATCATAATCCAGCGGCGGTACGGTTCTGTTTTCTTTTGGTGACAATCCCTTCAGCCACGCCTTGCGCGCATGAATAATAAAAAGATGGCATCCTGCATTCGCCACCGTCTCAATAAAGGGGAACAGCGTTTGCGCCGGGTCCTGATCATCGACACCAAGTCGGCATTTGACAGTGATCGGTACCGAAGACGTCGCTCGCATAGCTGCAACGCAATCGGCCACCAGCGTCGGCGTTTTCATCAGGCAAGCGCCAAACGCCCCCGATTGCACCCGGTCCGATGGGCATCCGACGTTCAGATTTATTTCGTCATAGCCATGATCTGCCCCGATTGAAGCGGCCTGCGCCAACGTTGCAGGATCGCTGCCCCCCAATTGGAGGGCAACGGGATGTTCCTCGTCGCAGAAGCCTAGCAGATAATCCCGGTCACCATGGACCACAGCATCAGCGGTCACCATCTCCGTGTAGAGACGGGCATGGCGCGACATCAGCCGATGAAAGTACCGGCAATGGCGGTCCGTCCCATCCATCATGGGAGCGACACAAAACCGATGAGTGTGAACTGAGGCTGTCATGGGGCAAGTCTATATCTGCCCAGCAAACGATTGCCAAAGAGAGTTTACGCGCTGCGCAACCGAGCGCTTGAGTGGCGAGGTCACGGGTCATTGACGACGACGCGCCAGCACTTAGCTTGGGCGGAGTTTGCTTCAATACTGACTTTTAGGAAATGCAACCGATCACTGAACCCCATCCTCGCGTCGCAGCGGGCGCGCGGTTGCGCATGCCAACACTTGAAGAATCTTTCTCGTCAAATGTTCGTAATAGTCGTCTTAGTCGTCGCGGTGGACCTTTTCTTTGCGCTCGTGGCGTTCCTGCGCCTCTAGCGACAAAGTCGCGATGGGCCGCGCTTCGAGGCGTTCGAGGCTGATCGGGTCGCCCGTTTCTTCGCAATAGCCATAGTCGCCGGAGTCAATCCGGCGGATAGCGGCATCGATTTTTGAGATCAATTTGCGCTGGCGGTCCCGGGTGCGCAGTTCCAGGGCCTTGTCGGTTTCGCTGGAGGCGCGGTCGGCAATATCAGGCAGCTGATTATTCTCCTCAGCAAGCTGATTAAGCGTACCCCTGCTTTCGCGTACAATGTCGTCTTTCCATTCCACAAGCTTGCGGCGGAAATATTCCAATTGTCGTTCGCTCATGAATTTTTCGTCATAGGACGGACGATATTCCTGTAGGTCCACGCTCATCTGTCACTCCCTGTGCCTGCCCGGAAAGACGACTGCTCACGCTTAGCCCCTGCCCTACACATCGGGTTTGCGCTGTTTATGTCACTGGAGTGGCCAAGAAATGGTGCGCCGCACAATGACGATCGACCGGGTCACCTTCTCGCCTCTCCGTCGCGGCGGCCTTACCGCAGTCTTGTTTCAGATTCGTTACAGCCGTCCGCGCGACGTCCTTACTGCCCCGTCTTTGCCGGCTCAAGGAAATAGTGCGCACGGATCGTCACATTCCCCGGAGCAGCCGCCACCAATAGTCAGTGCAAATGAAGGGCCAGAGCGCCCGCTACCCTACTCAATCCCGCGTTTGGCAAGTTCAACCCGCACGCGCACCAGCAATGCATCGCGCAGCGCACCAAAGGCTGGACGGGCACCAGCGTCTTTGTCTTCCGGGCCCCCTGCGAGCTTTTTCAATTGATGCAATGCAGCAGCATCCAGGGTATCGGCGAGCATCGCCTGATGGAGCTGATCGAGCAGCGTGAGAGAGTGCTCGGCCCACACAACCTCGCCGTGCTGATGCGGGTTTTCTTGAAGGGCGATCAGGGCACCGAGCGTGCTGGCTGCGCTGGCAGCACCCAGTTGAGCTGTCTCGGTTGGCGTCTTCGTGCCGGAAATGGGGGCAAAACCGCTGGCGGAGGCGGTTTTCACGCGCCCCGCGGCGGGGCCGGGTGTGCTGTCATTTGTGCGTCTTGTTCGAATAGGTTGAACCACGCCCATTGATCCCTTGGTCTTTCACCGCGCCTGACGGCCTTGAAGTGCACCCTAGAGCTAGCACCAACAGGGATAATCGGCGGTTAATGGGCAAATACCACTCGGCAATTCCTGCCGCCTGGTATTGGCGCAAGCCGCCTTTTACGAAAAATGCACTTACCATTTTTATCGTAACCCAATGAAATCACGAGACTTTATCTTACCTGACGGTGCTGCATAAGGCTGGCACAATCCTCGCTTTACTGACCAAGCGCATTTTCGCCCTTGGCGCCGGACGCGTGAAAGTGAGTCGAGCAAAAGTGAGTATCGCCAGCGTGAAAAAAAATGCGGGATCAAGTTTCACCGGGTGCATCCGGTCCCCGGTGGCGCGGCGCCGTCTCCTGCGCGTCCTCTTTGCGACGTTTTCAATCATTACACTGATCCTGCCCGCGGCTTCGCCAACCTTTGCCCAGTCGCGGATCAAGGATCTCGCCGATGTGGAAGGGGTGCGCGACAATATGCTGGTCGGCTATGGCCTTGTGGTCGGTCTTGCTGGGACTGGTGACCGCATCCGCAATACGCCATTTACCCGCGAAAGCCTTGTCTCCATGCTGGAACGGCTCGGCGTTAATGTGCGCTCTGAATTTCTTGATACGGATAATATTGCGGCAGTTATGGTAACCGCAAATCTTCCAGCTTTTGCAACACAA
This sequence comes from Pseudomonadota bacterium, assembly GCA_039819545.1. Taxonomy (GTDB): domain Bacteria; phylum Pseudomonadota; class Alphaproteobacteria; order Caulobacterales; family Parvularculaceae; genus CALLPQ01. The sequence continues at coordinate 6,431 of JBCBRS010000008.1, forward strand.
GGCACGCGGCTCGACATTGCGGTGAGTGCCCTTGGCGATGCGCAAAGCCTGCGCGGCGGTACATTACTGGTAACGCCGCTCTATGGCGCCGATGATGAGGTTTACGCGGTGGCACAGGGGCCTCTTGCCGTCAGCGGGTTCGCCGCACGCGGACAGGCGGCGTCCCTGACCGAGGGAGTACCCACCAATGGGCGCATTTCCAATGGCGCGGTCGTGGAACGCGAAATCCCCTATGATTTGGCCCGCAAGCAGGAGGTGCGTCTCGCCCTGCGCAACCCAGACCTGACCACCGCGCAACGGATTGCCGGCGCCATCAATCGAGAAGTCAGCAGCAACGGGACAACGGGCGTACCAGCGCGCATTGCCGCCGTTGCTAACCCGAGCACTGTCGTTGTGCGCCGCCCGCCTGACTATCCGGGAAATATGGTCACGCTCCTTTCCCGCATCGAAGGGCTCGGCGTGACGCCAGACCAGACCGCACGCGTGGTCATTGATGAAGCCTCTGGCGTTATTGTGATTGGCGATGACGTGCGCGTGTCCACCGTGGCCATTGCGCAAGGTAGCCTGACGATTTCCATCGCCGAAACCCCGCAGGTTAGCCAGCCCATCGCCAATTTCTCCGACGCCGGTCAGACCGTTGTCGTTCCGCGGACGGAAGTTGACGCGCAACAGCAGGATGGCCAGCTACAAATCGTTGGCGGCGGGGTCCGCTTGAGTGAGCTTGTGGACGGGCTTAACGCACTGGGCGTGAGCCCGCGCGATATGATCGCGATCCTGCAGGCGATCAAAACCGCGGGCGCATTACAAGCTGATATTGAGGTGCGCTAATGGCTGTTGACCTGAATGGGCTTGCGCTTGTGACACCCGCTCGCTCGGCCGAACCCGCGGCCACGCCCTCAAACTTGGGCCAGATCGACGAGATTGCCCAAGAGTTCGAAGCGCTTGTCCTCGCGCAATTGCTCGCGCCAATCTTTGCTGGCGTAGAAAACAATCCGCTGGTGGGCGGCGGACCGGGAAAAGACGCCTTCGAGGCAATGTTACAGGAGCATTATGCCGACGCCATCGCCGCACGCGGCGGCGTCGGTATCGCCGATCAGGTCAAGGCAAGCCTGATCGCCATGCAGGCGGACAATACCCCCGCCGCGCTGCGCTAGGCCCATGGCGTCGCTTTTTTACCGTATAAGGATCATTTTCACATGACCGCATCGACACCAACGTCAAGGAAATACTCGCTTGAGGAGACAGCGCCCCAAGACGACAACGTAAGTCGGATAGAGGAATTGATTGCCTTGACGGGGTCACTGACAACCCTGTTTGAACAGGAAAATCGTCACCTGACGGCGGGCGAAACCCTTAACTTTGCCGATCTGCAAGCAGAAAAAAACCGACTTGCCCTTGCCTATGCAACGGCGATCCGCAGTCTGGCCGAAAGCCGCGCCAAGGCGGGTGCGCTCGATCCAAATCTTTTGGAGATCTTACGCGGGCTGACAACCCGGTTCACGGCCCTTGCCAATGATCAACGCAATATCCTGCAAGGGACGCAAATTGCCCACAAAGGCCTTGTCGAGGCCGTGGTCACAGCGGCCACCGAAAAAACCGATGACCAACCGTCATCAAACAAGACAACATCAAAGCCATATGGCGCCAAGGGCTCACCCACGACGACTCTCAAAATCGGGCCAATTTCCGTACACCAACAAGCGTAAGTCTATTGAGTAAGAAACCTACGCATCTCATCGGTGAGAAAATCAACGGAGTAAGTATTGTAGATCGCAGACTCGATCATGGACGAGTCCGTTAGCCCCAGAGCCCAGCCAGGCAGCTGATCAGCATCGCTAGTGAGGTTTTGCAACAACCGCGAGGCGTCCACATCAATGCGTGCAGCAACACCATCTTCAATACGCACAGGTTCTTCCGCACCCTCATCAAAACGGACCGACGTGGCTGCTGCCTTGTTGGTCACGTAGTTATCCATATCTGTAAGAAAGAGCCCCAGCTGCAAAGACAGGTTGCTGCGGGCAACCCCGCCCTCAACAACGGCCAGGCGCGTGAACCCGATCAGATTAAGCTCCGGCAAGTTGAACCCCGTCGTGACCGTTGAGCCCTTGTTGAAACTGTTGAGTTCATCATAGGTCACGCCCAAGTTCGACATGCCGGCGCGGAAAAGGACGCTGCCACATCCAGTAGCGGCAAGGCGGTCGGCGCAAACCAGAAAATCGAGGAAAAATCGCGCGCCGCCCGGTGTCTGCGCGCGCAGATATTGGCGACCATCGTTCGCACTTGCTTGCTCGGTGCTGATCTGCATCTCCGCGAGGATTGCGGCCATCGTGTTGATATCAATTTTCTTGATGACCCCGCCGGTGTTGCCGAGTGACGGCAAGGGCAACGGGTTCGTTGATTGCGCCTGCGCCGGGACCAACAGGCATAGGCCAGCGAGGGCGACCATCAGGGCCCCTAGGCTCCGGCCACATCCGGGCAAAAGCGGCAGGCCAGAAATAAAACGGCTTGAACTTGCGCGTTCCTGCGCACGGCTGGTTTTGAGTGTCTGTTGCATGTGGATCCCCATCATTTATGCCCAATCTCGTCGATGAAACGCTAGCGAGGAATTGCGACGATTGCAAAGCCCACCGTAAGCGCGGCCGAAAACGGGCAATAGATGAAAAAAAACCAGTTTCGCCACCTCCCTTTTTAGCCATGGCATTTTTATCACAGATAGACTTATCCCCAACCGCCTCAAGCGCATTATTGTGATCGATTATGCAACGGTCACGCTGAATTCCTTCATATGGCCCTGATTGCTCCCTTGTGGCACAGGCCGGTTCGGCGATAGACTTTCAACGTAGTGGTGATTGGGGTGACCCGCGCGGTGACGCGTCGGGTCAGGTAAAAGTCGATGAGAACCTCGCAAAACGGCATTGATCTGATCAAGCGATTTGAAGGGCTTGAACTTGAGTCTTATCAGGATATCGCGGGCATCTGGACAATTGGCTATGGCCATACGGGCCCGGAAGTGGGCCCCGATCAGCGGCTTTCCACCGAAGAGGCTGAGGCGCTCCTGCGCCATGACCTCGTCAGCCGTGAAAAGGCTGTCTCGCGGCTGACCCGGGTGGCTCTGAACCAGAATGAGTTCGATGCCCTGGTCTCGTTTGTCTACAATGTGGGACAAAATGCCTACAGCCGCTCCACGGCACGGCGGCGCCTGAATGCGGAAGACCGTATGGGCGCGGCTGACGCCCTGACCTGGTTCAACAAGGCAACAATCAACGGCGTGTTGCGCCCGGTTGCCGGTCTGACCCGCCGGCGCGCCGCCGAAAAGGCACTATTTCTAACCCCGATTGAGCAACTCGCCTCTCAACCAGAAAATGTGGACGACAATGCCCGCGTCACCCCCATGGAAGATGCACCGCGGCGCGGCTCCATCGGTGACAGCCGCACCATGCAGGGCGCGGCCGTGGCCGGCGGCGCTGGCGCAACGGCGGCCAATATGGGGCGCGATGCCTCTGAAGAATTGGACGACCTTGAGCACCAAATCGAACGTGGCGAAGGTCTGACCGTTGACCCCGCTACCGATGAGGAAGGAACCGACTTCGCCGGAGGTGAAGCTGGGGACGAGACCGAGAACGAGACTGGCGACGAGACCGGCGAAGAGAATAATGGCGTCGACGCCGGCGGATCGCCAGATGGCGAGACACCAGAGATCGATGATGGCGATGATAGCGACGATCCGCTTCCTGAACTTGACGATCCTGTCATTGAGGATGACAGCGGCGAGGTAATCCCGCCCCTTGATGGGAGTGGCACAGTCGTTGAACAGCCCGCCAACAGGCCCGCTGTGCATCCCAAACACGAAGCCGATGCGCAAATCCAACTTGCGCTCATGGTGATCATTATCCTGGCGATTCTCTATATCGTCTTTGCACGGATTGATGATTGGTTCAACTACCGACGGTAGGAAGCAGCGCTTCCAACTTGCGGGGTCCGCAAATCTGAGTTGACGGATCCGTATTCCCGGGCCTGCAAAGCGAAAACCCATCATGGGTCAAGCCCGGGAACATGGGATGTGTCGTTGAGAAAAAAGTCCCATTTCGAGACCGGGGCCGAGGGTCGAGAAATGCTGCCGCTTAAATCACCGGACGCTCTTCAGCAACATTCAGTACGCGTTCCAATTGAGCGCCAAGGGCGATCAGGGCACTCTCGCCGAAGAGGTTGCCCCAAAGACTGACCCCGCGCGGGACCCGATGGGTGATACCGGCGGCGCCCCCATTATCATTGCCAAACCGTTGGCGTGTGGGTGACTGGGTGAAACCAGCGCGTAAGGCAAGTTGCGGGTGGCCGGTACAATTGGTGGCGAGCAGCATACCGCCAGCATAATGCGGCCCAATCACCGCATCGAAACCTTCAAACGCGCTCGCCATGTCGATCATTAACTGACGACGCAAACGATCAATCTGCACATAGTCAACCGCCGACATAAAGCGTGCCTGACGAAAACTGTTTGGCCAGGCCTCCGGGTCCTGCCAAACGAGGGCATCATCCGTATTGTCGAGCGTTAATTCAGCAAAAGCTGCCGCCGCCTCCACGAGAACAATCTGGATAAGACTATCAAACGCGATGGTGGGCATACTGAACGGTTGCGGCTCGATACCAAGATCGCGCAGGGCCGCAAGCGCCGATCGGTCAACATCGTCGCCATTTTCAAACCATTCCGGCACATACCCAACCTTCATGCCCGCGAGGTCTGCGGTGCTATCGCTCGTGAAGCCAAATCGCTGGGCCGAGGGATCGCGCCGGTCAAATCCATTGATCTGTGACAGGACGATGGCCGTGTCTTCCACCGTACGGCAGATAGGGCCAACCTTATCCAGAGACCAGCACAGCGCCATGAAGCCAGAACGCGAGACCCGCCCAAAGGTTGGACGCAAGCCCGTGGTGCCACACCGCTCGGATGGGGAGACGATGGACCCCAGTGTTTCCGTACCGATCGAAAAACCACACAGACCCGCAGCCGTTGCACTGGCCGACCCGGCACTGGAGCCCGAGGAGCCTTCGTCCGTATTCCACGGATTGCGGGTCTTGCCGTCAAACCACACATCACCATAGGCAAGCGCCCCGCAGGTTGTCTTGCAAAGGAGCACCGCCCGCCCGCGCTTGAGGCGCGTGACAATACCCGCATCTTTATCGGCAATCCGGTCTTTATAAGGCGTCGCACCCCAGGTTGTGGGCCCGCCCTCCACATCCGCCAGATCTTTGAGTGCATACGGAATACCGTGCACAGGACCACGATCCTTTCCCGCGGCAAAATCTGCGTCGGCGCGGTCAGCCTGGGCAAGGGCGAGGTCTGGTGTGACGGTAATGAAGCATTCAAGGGACGGGGCAAGCGCCTCAATACGCGCCAGATAAATCTCGGTCAGCCGTCGCGCCGTCAACTGCCCGGCCCGTAGCCACTGGCCTTGAGTTTTGACCGAGGCAAACGCGATATCGGCTTCGTTATCAGGCAGAGCGGGCATCACCTCTGGCAATAGGGTTAGCCGGTTTTTCTGCGACCGATAACGCCGCCCCGGCACGCGCGGATCAAACACCGTGGCCGGCGCCAGCTCATTAGGCATCTTGATAGCGCGCAACCGTGCGAGACTGTCGAGGTTTTGTTCCAACCCCTCCAGCATCATCTGACGCTCTGATGGGGTATACTGAAGACCTTGGAGTTTTTCCGCCTCCGCAAGGGTTTGCGGTGTGATTGCCGGATCAAGGGGGGCGGGCGACGGCGCAGGTTGCGCGCCGGGTAAGTTATCGCATGCAGATAGCCCGGCGGCACTGGCCGCAAGACCGCTCACTGCCGCCCCTTTTAAGAGTTCACGTCGTGTTCTTTGCATTTTTCGCCCCTCGATTTTATCCCTGAACGCAAAACTTTCGCAAACCTGCTCTGAATGTCAAACAGGCCACGCCCCGCACCCCGGCGTCACATCATCATCAGGGACCGATAACCTCATACCCCGCTGCGCGCAGCCGGGCGAGGGCACCGTCTGGACGCAACCAATCATCCGATCCAATCAAGGCAATACGCACACCCGGCGTTTCCATCACCATCGTCAATGCCTCAACCCATTGGCCAACACCGTCAAAGTCCGCGAGGGCCGCATTGCCCAAAGTCTTAAGCGTCCCCAGTTCCTTCGATACGGCAACAGCACAGGGGTTGAGCCTGGCGTCCCCGGTATGGGCGCGCAAAAAGGCCACGTCACCTTGCGCCCAGGCCCTAGCTTTATGCGCCTCTTCAAAAAGCCCCTGCTCCGCAAAATCGATGGCCCTGCGGATACACGCCTGATCGGTCTCGCGCGAGAAGTCTTTGACCGACCGCAACACCTGTTTCACATCCTGGAAGGCGAGATCAAAGGTTGCGACGGGGCGCACCTTTGGTTTTGGCCGCGCCTCGGTTTTACGCGCGAGTTTTTTCACCCGCTTTTCAATACGGTCAAAGTCGTCGAGATTGGCGCTTTCCACCGAATCAGCCATCAATTGTTGCGCCTGAAAAAACGGATGCAAACGCTCTGGCTCCAGATCCGCGAGGCGCTTTTCAATGGCACTCTCTTCGGCTTCCGTGATCAGCGGTGTCTCGTTATCATCCTTATCAGGATCATCGTCGCTGGCGTCACTTTTAGCCTCTTCTTTCTCGCGAGCGCTATTGGCTGCGAGACGCGCATCGACGCGCGCGCGGGCAAGACGAAAAGCTGAGGCAAGTTCGGGCCCAACCCTGTCCTCCAGCGTGACGCCCTTTGCCATCATGATGCGGCGGCGATTGAAGATCAGTGTTCTGATCATCGCACCAATCAATCGCGCCCGGTTGCCTGCCCCCACATCGGCATCAGGCGTCACCAAAACCTCACGCGTCTCCTCCATAATTTGGACAATCTGGCTGTCATTCCATTCCAGGTCTTCGGGAATGAAATCAGTGCCCACCAGCACAAAAATTTCAGCCTCGCCGTCGATAAGCCGCCATAAACGCGGGCCATTGCGTTCCCCCACCACGACGATATCCCCATCCTGTGGAAGGGTCGTCGCGCCCGCAGCGAAGCACGCCCCGATAAGGAAGACGCCTAAAAGGAGGGGGACAAGGCGGCGCCTGTTAGGGATTGTCATACTCGATATCTCCGAACAATAGAGGCTTGCGCGCCCGTCCTTGTGGTAAACTGACAAAACAAATGAGGCAACTCACGTCCAGGCTTATGCTGGCTTGAACCTCAGGCACGCTGGCCTAGACTGCCCTTAGCACCCCATCCATACCCAGACGACTGAGACGATTTCACGATGACCGAGAGCCTGACCCACCCCGACGACGAATTTGCTATTCCCATGGGGACGCCCTCAATCGACGGGCATGACACGCAAACGACTGGCGAGAACAGCGACGTTACGCTGATCGACAGTCAGGCCGCTCTCCTCGACATCAATCTTGGTGCCATCGGAAAAAACTACGCCCATTTTGACGCCCTGTCCGGCCCCGCGGCCATTGCCCCTGTTATGAAATGCGACGCCTACGGATTAGGGGCAGATGCGATTGCCAGCTATCTTTTCGAGAACCATGGCGCCCGTAGCTTTTTCGTGGCCACGGTTGGCGAAGGCATTGCCTTGCGCCAAAGCCTAGACGACCCCGCCATTGAAATTTTCGTGTTGAATGGTCCCGGCGACACAACGCTTACTGCCTTCGCCGAGGCAGCGCTGACCCCGGTGATCAATTCGGTACAGCAAGCAACATTGTGGGCAAGCGCCTATCCCGGGATCGACATTGCGTTACATGTGGACACCGGCATGAACCGGCTTGGCGTGATGGAAGATCGACTTGGCACCATCAAGTCTCTTGACGGATTGTCCGTAGGCGTCCTGATGAGCCATCTTGCCTGCGCCACAGCACGCGAAAGCGCGGCCAATGCGCGCCAACGGACGCGGTTTCTGAGCGCAGCAACACAATTCCCGAGTGCCCGGCTCAGCTTATCTGCCTCCGCCGGGGCGCACTTGCATGAAAGCTACCATTATTCCCTCATCAGACCCGGTATTTCCCTATTCGGATATACTGCATCCGGGGCGGCCGACCGCCGTATCACCCCGAGCGCAACCCTGACCGCGCCGATCATTCAAATTCGCACGGTCAAACGCGGCGAGCGGGTCGGTTATGACGGTACCTGGACAGCCGCGCGGCCTTCGAAAATCGCAACCCTTGCCATCGGGTATGGAGACGGTCTGCCGCGGCACCTTTCCAATTGCGGGGACGTTCGGATCGGGCGGCAAAAATTCCCGATGGTGGGGCGGGTTTCCATGGACCTGACGACGATCGATATCACTGACGCGCCCTCGGGGCTGGCAATTGGTGACCGTGCGGAAATTTTCGGGCCAACCCAACCGTTGGAGGCAATGGCCACGACCGTCGAGACAATCCCTTATGAGATCCTCACCGGTTTGAATGGCCGGATACAACGGCGCTACAGCGTATAAGATGTGCCCTCTTCCCGCCTCGCCCACACCACGCTAGGCTACTGTCGCAATCGGCCCGCAGGAAACCGTAACCCCATGGACGCTTTTCCAATCTCAATTCTTCGTGCCATTGGCGCGGTGGTGCTGGGGCTCTTTTCGGCCACTGGGCGTATCAGTATTTTTGCGGTTCATAGCGTGCGCGCCATCGTCACCCCACCGTTCTACGGGAAGGCATTTCTATCCGCGCTATTTAGAATTGGCTTCACCTCTTTACCCGTTGTTGGGCTCACCGCCATTTTTACAGGCGCGGCCCTTGCCCTGAATATTTATGATGGCTCGCTGCGTTTTAATGCGGAGGCTTTTCTGCCGCAAATTCTGGGCGTGTCGATAACCCGCGAACTGGGGCCCGTGCTGGCGGCACTCATGCTTGCCGGACGGGCGGCGTCGGCCATGGCGGCAGAACTTGGCACCATGCGGGTTACCGAACAAATTGATGCCATGACAACGCTCGCGGTCAAACCGTTTCACTATCTGGTTGCGCCGCGCGTGCTCGCAGCCACACTTGCCCTGCCGCTTCTTGTGCTCACGGCTGATATTATCGGTATTCTCGGTGGCTGGCTGGTGGCAGTTTATGCGCTTGATTTTTCCGGCCCGATTTTTATTCGTAATTTGAGCGACTTTTTGGCTTTACGCGATGTGACCAGCGGTCTTTTGAAAGCCGGGATCTTTGGCTTCATCATTTCTGTGATGGGCTGTTACTACGGGTATTATAGCGCTGGCGGCGCGCAAGGCGTGGGCACCGCGACGCGTACCGCTGTGGTCGCAGCCGCCGTGATGATCCTTGCCTCAAATTATGTGCTCACAACCCTCTTTGTGCGGATTTAGTGATGACAAACGCCGCCCAAAACCCCGACCATGCACGCCCAAAGATATCGATCCGTAACCTCGCCAAACGCTTTGGCGCACGCCAAATCCTGCGCGATGTGACGATTGATGTGCCGGCCGGTCACTCCCTCGTGGTCATCGGGGGCTCCGGCGTCGGTAAGTCTGTCCTGCTCAAATCGATCCTCGGTATTGTGACACCCGACGCAGGCAGTATTGCCATTGACGGGACCGATATCCTGACCGCCAACACCCTTACGCGCCAGCGACTAACACAGCAGATTGGCATGTTGTTTCAGGGCGCCGCCCTGTTCGACAGCCTCACCGTCTGGGAAAACATCGCCTTCCGCCTGATTTATGGCGAAGGACAAAGCCGGGCAGCGGCGCGTGCCCGCGCCGAAGAATGCCTCACCCTTGTGGGGTTGGATGCGAGCGTTGCCGACCAGGTGCCTTCGGAGCTTTCCGGCGGCATGCAAAAGCGGGCCGGCCTTGCAAGAGCCATCGCCAGCAAACCCGATATCCTGTTTTTCGATGAACCCACGACAGGCCTCGACCCGATTAAATCCGATGTGATCAACACGCTTATTTCCAGTCAAGTCAAAGCCCTCGGCGCTACGGCAATTTCAATCACCCACGACATGGCCTCCGCCATGAAAATCGCCGATGAGATCGCCATGCTGCACAATGGCAGCCTGATCTGGCGCGGCACGCCGAGCGAGATTTCTGACTCAGGCAATCCGTATGTGGATCAATTCATCAATGGCCGCGCTAAGGGTCCCATTGGGGATTGAAGGGATACGGCGTTTCTATTTCACAATGCCCGTATTCCCGGGCAAGCGCAGCGCAGACCCGGGAACTGTTGATACATACTCCGTACCCAAACTGGGAGCCCCCGATCAAGTCCGGGGATACGGCGTTTCTGTCTCACAATGCCGTATTCCCGGGCAAGCGCAGCGCAGACCCGGGACCGATTTATGCCCGCTCAGAAGCCGATGAGAGAGACCCCGGCGCAAGGGCCGGGGATACGGTATATTTGTCTCACAATGCCCGTATTCCCGGGCAAGCGTAGCGCAGATCCGGGAACTGTTGATACATACTCCGTACCTAAACTGGGAGTCCCCGGATCAAGTCCGGGGATACGGTGTATTTGTTTGAGCTTTATGCCGTATTCCCGGGCAAGCGCAGCGCAGACCCGGGAACTGTTGATACATACTCCGTACCCAAACTGGGAGTCCCCGGATCAAGTCCGGGGATACGGCGTTTCTATTTCACAATGCCCGTATTCCCGGGCAAGCGCAGCGCAGACCCGGAATCCCTCGCCCCATGGGCCGGTTTATCAAATCACGCCAAACCCGCCGTCATCCCGCCATCAATACGCAATTCCGTACCCGTCACAAATCGCGATTCATCGGAAGCAAGATAAACAACCGCATAGCCTACATCTTCAGGCTCCCCCAACCGGCGCAGGGGTATGTTGCGCACCAGTTTTTTCTCGCCGGTTTCCCCGCCGCCGCCAAGGGCGATGAGCGGGTCGATAATCGCTGTGCGGGTGAATACCGGATGCACACTGTTAGAGCGGATGTCATATTTCTCCCGCGCACAATGCATAGCAACCGAGCGCGCAAAATGCGCGACGCCTGCCTTGGACGAATTGTAAGCAAGCGAGTTGGCATCGGCGAGCATGCTCGCGATGGAGGAGATGGTGATGATCGACGCAGGCTGCGACATTTTCAGATAAGGCATTGCCGCTTGTGTGCCCATAAAAACGCCATTGAGATTGATGTCATGAACTTTCTTCCAGCCGTCGCTGGTTTCGGTTTCAATATTACCCCACGTCCCAATCCCTGCATTATTGATCAGGACACTGATTCCACCCATTTTTGTTTCCGCATCGCGCAAAGCGTCATTCCATTGCGCTTCTTGCGTGACATCAAGGGCAACGGCGTGGGCCGCGCTGGGATATTTGCGGTTGATTTTGCCTGCCTGCGCCTCGGCAGCCTCAGCGGTCACATCGCTTAGGGTGACGCTTGCCCCTTCGGCTGCCAGCATCTTTGCAAAGGTTGCGCCGAGGCCCTGACCCGCGCCAGTGATAAAGACTTTTTTGCCCGCGACGCGGTTGCCGCGCGCTGGCGCTGATTTTTTTTCGGTATTTTCGTCGACCATATTGGGGTCCTTCCGCCGGGATGGCGTTACATCTGCGCGCGGATTTCGGCTTTTGCATCCTGAAGAAGCGCTTCCATCTGGCGGCGGATCTGGTGATCGGACTGCTCAACCTTTGCGTCGTCGAGATCACCGCGAATTTTGCGGAACACATCCTCATCGCCGGGCTCTTCCAGATCGGCACGGATCACGGTCTTGGCGTAGGCATCAGCCTCGGCACCCTCCAACCCCATCAAGCCCGCCGCCCAGAGGCCGAGCAGCTTGTTGCGCCGCGCCTCGACCTTGAATTGCAAGGCCTGATCATGGGCAAACTGCTTTTCGAATTTATCTTCGCGATCATTAAACCCGGTCATGGTGTGTTTCCTATTCGTTGGCCTGTGATGGGGAGACGCCGGCACCCTGCCCGCGGTGGTGCACATGGCAACTTCTTGGACTCCGTTCTACTGAAGGCCCCAAAGACCCGCAATCCCGGTGCGCAGGAGATTTCAGTATGGCCGGCGACAGCCACGAAAAAGCCCTGAACCGACGGTTAAAGGGAACCCTCGGTTTTGCTTTTCCCAATCCGGCAGACGTGCTACCCAGCGCCCTTGGGCAAGGGCCTGATTCCAGTATCGGCTGGCCCGGACAGCCCGCCCTTGCAGCAGCGCAAACAGGGCCGACCCACCCCGCACAAAAGGAATTCCATGTCCCGGCGCAAACAGATTTATGAAGGCAAGGCAAAGATCCTCTATGAGGGCCCGGAGCCGGGCACGATCATCCAGTATTTCAAGGACGACGCCACCGCCTTCAACAATCAGAAACATGCGGTGCTGGAGGGAAAAGGCGTTCTGAATAACCGGATTTCAGAATTCATCATGAAATCGCTCGAAACGATTTCCATCCCGACCCATTTCATCAAGCGCCTGAATATGCGCGAACAGCTGGTGCGCCAGGTAGAAATTGTCCCGCTGGAGGTTGTTGTGCGCAATGTGGCCGCGGGCACCCTCGTCAAACGCCTCGGCGTTGATGATGGCGCAACCCTGCCCCGCTCCATCATCGAATTTTATTACAAAGACGATGACCTTGGTGATCCGCTGGTATCTGAAGAACATATTACGGCATTCAATTGGGCGAACCCGCAAGAAATCGACGATATGATGTCCATGGCCTTGCGCATCAATGACTTTCTGTCGGGCATGTTTGTGGCTGTGGGTATCCGGCTGATCGATTTCAAACTGGAATTTGGCCGTCATTATGAGGGCGAACTCATGCGGCTCGTCCTTGCCGATGAAATCAGCCCCGACAGCTGCCGACTTTGGGACATGGAAACCGACGACGTGATGGACAAAGACCGGTTTCGCAAGGACCTCGGCAATGTGATCGACGCTTACCGCGAAGTGGCGCGGCGTCTCGGTATCCTGCGCGATTCAGAATTCCATGGCGCCAAGGGCCCGGTGCTCGTGACGGACAATGGCAAAGTTAGCGACAGCGTCAAATCAGTGCCCGCTCCAGAAGCGGCGGGTACGGACGATCAATAAATGGCGGAAAACTCCATGAAAGCGCGTATCCATATCACCTTAAAAACCGGCGTTCTGGACCCTCAGGGTAAAGCCATCGAAAATGCGCTGGCAGGTCTTGGTTTTGAGGGCGCGCGCAATGTGCGCCAGGGCAAGATGATCGAGCTTGACCTTGACGGTAGTGACGAAAACGCAGCCCGCGCGCAGGTTGATAAGATGTGCCAGCAGCTTTTGGCCAATCCCGTGATGGAAAACTACACCATCGAATTTCTGGCCGAGTAACGCCCATGAAAACTGCCGTCATTGTTTATCCCGCCTCAAACTGCGACCGTGATGCGGCTGTGGCGCTGAAAGCGGTCACGGGCAAAGACCCGGCTATGGTCTGGCACGGTGAGACGACCCTGCCCGATAGCGATCTGATTGTCCTGCCTGGCGGATTTTCCTATGGCGATTATCTACGCTCCGGTGCCATGGCCGCGCGTTCCCCCGTCACACAGGCCGTCATCGATAAGGCAAAAGCCGGAGTGCCCGTGATCGGTATCTGTAACGGTTTTCAGATTTTAACTGAAACGGGTCTTTTGCCAGGAGCACTTCTGCGTAACAAAGATCTCGACTTTGTTTGTCGCACCGTCACCGTCAGGGTTTGCAGCACACAGAACAGATTCACAGACGGCCTTCGGAATGGTCAGTATCTTGATTTTCCAGTGGCCCACCATGACGGCAATTATTTTGCCGATGACGAAACCTTGAATGCCCTTGATGGTGAAGGCCGCATCGCCTTTCGCTATGTGGACAATCCCAACGGGTCCGCCCGTGACATTGCCGGTATCGTCAATGAGACGGGTACGGTTCTCGGCATGATGCCCCATCCGGAGCGGGTGATTTCCCCCCTCCTCGGCGGTGATGACGGTTTGATGTTTTTTAGCCAGGTCGTGGCCGCCGCGGCGAGATAGGCCGACTACCCCCTTGCGGCGACTTTCGCATTTTCGGTAATAGCGGCCCAGTTTTTCTCGGCAATCATCGCGCGCGGCGCAACCCACGAGCCGCCAACGCAAACAACATTCGGCAGCGCCAGAAACGGGTCCGCCTCATCGCGGCCAATGCCGCCAGTGGGGCAGAATGTGACATCCGGGAAGGGCCCACCCAGCGCCTTCAGATAGGGCAAACCGCCCGCTGGCACCGCCGGAAAAAACTTCATCAGGGTGATATCCCGGTCGCAGATTGCCATCACATCAGACGGTGTTGCCGCGCCAAGCAGCACAGGCTCATTGATACTTGTGGCCAGATCGAGGAGACCAAGGGTTGTACCCGGCGTCACAAGAAAGTCAGCACCGGCATCAATGGCGCTATAGCCTTGCTCCCGGTTACACACGGTGCCCATACCGATGGTAGCCCCCTTAACCGCTTTCTTCGCCGCCTTCAGCGCATCAAGGGCCGCCGGGGTCCGCATGGTAAACTCAAAAACGTTCACACCGCCCGCAATGAGCGCTTCAGCAAGGGGCACAGCATCGTCGGCATCATCAATTTCAATAACCGGCAGGACCCTGATGGTGTTGAGTAAATCGAGCATGATGCCCTCTCTCGTGTCTTTGCCACTGATCGCGCCTTCGGTCAGAAAATCACCAAAAGACGGCGGTCTATAGGGCCCGGTTTGCTACCCCGACCCGGAGATCTCTCCATTTATATCATGGAGAATTTAGATTGTATCGTGAATATCCATGTGAACAGCGCAAAAAAGAGGCCGGTCGAAACGACCGGCCTCTTTTGACCTTGATGGGATACCGTCAGCGTTTAGCTTTCGTTCCCTTGCGGGAGTTCGTCGGGACTTGGCGTTTCGTCAGTTTTGAAGAACGCTTCTAGATCGTCAGCATTGCCCGTCTCGGGCGACGGTGTCTCGCCTGCAGTGCCCTCGCCCGCACTACCATCAGCCGGTGGCAGCGCCGCAGCATTTGCCCGCTCTTCCCGCTCGGCTAGCAAGACCGCGTCACGGCGATCAGCCTCCAGTTGGTGCGCCGCCATGACGCCGCCTGTACCCGCTGGGATCAGACGCCCAACAATGACGTTTTCCTTCAGGCCCTCAAGGTTATCAACCTTGCCTTGAACCGCAGCCTCGGTGAGCACGCGGGTCGTCTCCTGGAAGGATGCTGCCGAGATAAACGAGCGCGTTTGGAGAGATGCCTTGGTGATCCCGAGCAGAACAGGGACGCCTTTTGGCGGGGTTTTACCAAGATTATCGAGCTGCGCCACGGTCTCCTCAAACTCGACCTTATCCACATGCTCCTCTTTCATATAGAGAGAGTCGCCCGGATCGGTGACTTCATATTTCTGGAGCATCTGGCGCACGATCACTTCGATATGCTTGTCGTTGATCGGTACACCCTGCAATCGGTAGACTTCCTGAATCTCATTGATGAGGTAATCAGCAAGCGGCTCAATACCAAGGATTGCGAGAATATCGTGCGGCGCGGGGTTCCCGTCCATGAGATATTCGCCCTTTGCAATAAAGTCGCCTTCCTGCACAGCAATATGCTTGCCTTTGGGCACCAGATAATCCACCGGCTCAAGGCTTTCATCGGTGGGCACGATGGAGATCCGGCGCTTGTTTTTGTAATCGCGGCCAAAGGCAACTTTACCATCAATCTCGGCGATAATGGCGTGGTCCTTCGGACGGCGCGCTTCGAACAGTTCCGCCACCCGCGGCAGACCACCGGTGATGTCCTTGGTCTTGGCGCCCTCGGTTGGGATCCGCGCGAGCGCATCACCCACCCGGACATCCTCGCCATCTTCAACCGACAAAACAGCATCAACGGGCAGCGTGTAGCGAGCCTCGTTACCGGATTCCAGTTTCAACGGTTCGCCATCGGCACCGACAATGGCAATGGCCGGCTTCAAATCCGCCGCCCGCGGATTAGACCGCCAGTCGGAGACCACTTTCGACGAAAGACCGGTGGCTTCATCGGCAATTACGCTGATTGACAGGCCTTCCGCCAGATCCTCATATTTTACCTTACCGGCAAGTTCGGTCAGGATTGGAATGGTGTAAGGGTCCCAGTCAGCAAGACGCTGGCCACGCTCCACCTTTGAACCGTCATCAATACGCAGCTTTGTGCCATGGCTCACCTTGAAAGATGCGCTTTCAGTATCGTCGGCGGCAATGATTTTGATCAGGGTGTTCCGTCCCATGACGATCAGATCGCCATCGGAGTCTTTCACCACATTGCGGGCTTCCAGCTTGATTGTGCCTTCGTGGCTCGCCTCGATGAAGGAGGTGTCGCCAACTTGAGCGGTACCGCCCACGTGGAAGGTCCGCATGGTCAACTGCGTTCCCGGCTCCCCGATGGATTGAGCCGCGATCACGCCAACGGCTTCCCCGATATTCACGTGGCTACCACGCGCGAGATCACGACCGTAGCATTTTCCACAGATGCCCACCTGCGTTTCACAGGTCAGGGGCGAGCGTACACGAACGGTTTGAACACCAGACCGTTCAATCAACTCTGACTGGGCTTCATCAACCTCATCGCCAACCTTGCCAACGACAGTGCCATTCTGATCAACGATATCATCAAGAAGCGTGCGACCCAGAATACGCTGGGACAGGGGGACAACAATATCACCGGACTTCACCACAGGGCCAAGGGTTATTCCCTCAGTCGTGCCACAATCAACTTCGCGGATGATGCAATCCTGAGCCACGTCAACAAGACGCCGTGTCAGGTATCCGGAGTTCGCGGTTTTCAGGGCCGTATCGGCAAGACCCTTCCGCGCACCGTGGGTCGAGTTAAAGTATTCAAGAACCGTCAGCCCCTCCTTAAAGTTAGAGATGATCGGTGTCTCAATAATTTCACCCGATGGTTTCGCCATCAGGCCTCGCATGGCGCCCAGCTGGCGCATCTGTGTGGGCGAACCGCGGGCCCCGGAGTGGGACATCATATAGACTGAGTTGATTTCCATTTCCTGGCCGAGCACTTCGTCAATCTCGGCAGTGGAAATTTCCTTCATCATCTCGTCGGCAACTTTGTCCGTACACTTCGCCCATGCGTCGATGACTTTGTTGTATTTTTCACCGCGCGTAATGAAGCCGTCGGCATATTGCTGTTCATAATCGCGAACGAGTAACCGTGTTTCCTCGACGAGGGCGGTTTTCGCTTCGGGAATGATCATGTCATCCTTACCGAAGGAGATACCCGCTTTACACGCTTCCTTGAAGCCGAGGTCCATGATGTGGTCGGCGAAGATCACGGTCTTTTTCTGACCGCAATGGCGATAAACAACGTCGATCAAACCCTGGATCGATTTCTTGGTGAGAACCTGGTTGATCACCTCAAACGGGACATTCCCATCTTTCGGCAAGACCTGCGCCACCTTCATGCGGCCCGGCGTTGTATCCACGATTTCGCGGATCGGGTTGCCGTCAAGATCAACAGATTCCCAAAGCGCTTTGACCTTGGCGTGGAGCGAGACAACGCCCGCGTCGAGCGCATGCTGGATCTCCTCAATAGTGCCAAAGGTCATGCCCTCGCCCGGCTCCCCTTCGCGCATTAGAGAGATATAGTAGAGGCCAAGAACAATGTCCTGGGACGGAACAATAATCGGTTTCCCGTTGGCCGGTGACAGGATG
This sequence comes from Pseudomonadota bacterium, assembly GCA_039819545.1. Lineage (GTDB taxonomy): Bacteria > Pseudomonadota > Alphaproteobacteria > Caulobacterales > Parvularculaceae > CALLPQ01. The sequence goes on from JBCBRS010000008.1 coordinate 24,050, forward strand.
TTGTTGGTGGACATCATCAGGACACGCGCTTCGAGCTGCGCCTCCAGCGACAGCGGTACGTGCACCGCCATCTGGTCACCATCAAAGTCGGCGTTAAAGGCCGTACAAACCAGCGGGTGCAGCTGAATCGCCTTGCCTTCGATCAGCTTGGGTTCAAACGCCTGAATACCAAGACGGTGGAGCGTCGGCGCGCGGTTAAGCATCACCGGATGTTCACGGATGACCTCATCAAGGATATCCCACACCTCAGGGCGTTCTTTCTCCACAAGCTTTTTCGCCTGTTTTACCGTGGCGGACAAACCCTTGGCGTCCAGCCGCGAATAGATAAACGGCTTGAACAGTTCCAGCGCCATTTTCTTGGGCAGACCGCATTCGTGCAGTTTCAATTCAGGCCCAACAACGATGACCGAGCGACCGGAATAATCCACGCGTTTGCCAAGCAGGTTCTGACGGAACCGGCCTTGCTTGCCTTTCAGCATGTCCGACAGGGACTTCAGCGGGCGCTTGTTGGTACCTGTGATGACCCGGCCCCGGCGACCATTATCGAATAGCGCGTCAACCGCTTCTTGGAGCATCCGCTTTTCGTTCCGGACAATGATGTCTGGCGCACGCAGTTCGATAAGGCGCTTCAGGCGATTGTTTCGGTTGATCACCCGGCGATAAAGATCGTTGAGATCGGAAGTGGCAAACCGGCCCCCGTCAAGCGGAACAAGCGGGCGCAGTTCCGGCGGGATCACCGGAATGACCGTCATGATCATCCATTCTGGTTTGTTCCCGGACTGAGTAAACGCATCGATGATCTTTTTGCGTTTGGCCAGTTTCTTTGGCTTGAGCTCGGTCGTGGATTCTGCAATTTCAACCGCTAACTGCGCGGAGATTGCTTCGAGGTCCATGGCCATAAGAATTTCGCGGATCGCTTCCGCACCGATCCCGGCGGTAAAGCTGTCCTCGCCATACTCCTCCTGGGCCGTCATGTACTCCTCTTCGGTGAGAAGCTGCATGGGATCCAGCGCCGTGAGACCGGGCTCGATCACGATATATTTTTCGAAATAGAGCACCCGCTCCACATCTTTCAACGTCATGTCGAGCATGAGCGAAATGCGAGACGGCAGAGATTTCAGGAACCAGATGTGGGCAACCGGCGCGGCCAGTTCGATATGGCCCATGCGGTCACGGCGCACCTTAGTCAACGTCACCTCGACACCACACTTTTCACAGGTGATGCCCTTATACTTCATGCGCTTGTACTTACCGCAAAGGCACTCATAGTCTTTAACGGGACCAAAAATCCGTGCACAGAATAGACCGTCACGCTCGGGCTTAAACGTCCGGTAATTGATCGTCTCTGGCTTTTTGATTTCGCCAAACGACCAGGAGAGAATTTTCTCCGGGCTCGCCAGGGAAATTCGGATCTGGTTGAACGTGGACTGCAAGGCAGCCGGATTGAAGACGTTCATCATTTCCTGGGACATAGTATTCTCCTCGAAAATCCAGTTACTCTGGATTAATTACGTTCTTTGATCATTCGAGCACGACCTTGGGGACTGTCAGATTCCCGCCAATATCCGGCCTTACAATGTAGGTTCATCTGGAAGTCATCTGGATTACGGTTTTCATAACCTGGATCTAACTTGCGTTGACAAAACTTAAATTTCCTCGACGTTGAAAAAATTTGAGCTGTAGGTGAATATACATGTGACGTACTGCCATATTGAAGGATTTTTAGTCGGTGTCCCTCGTGTTCGACATATAAATCTCCCGCTTTAACATCGTGAAGAATCCAGTTCGAATGAAACATGACCGGATAAGAGTTAGGCTCATAGTTATCGATCCCGACTAAGAATTCACGACCATTCAAACTGCACTTAAATGGATTCAATGCGATCTGCGATGGGGTATAGATACTATTTTTATTCAACTCATTCAGTAACTGATCATTCCCAAATCCCCCCAAATATTCGGCATCGTTCTCGGTAAACACGATCAGACGATCAATATCTTCCTTGCACGAAATGTGAATCACTTCGCGCTGTTGATCCAAATCAAATGGATCCCGGTATCGATCAGAATTATCTGTGCCGATCTGAATAGCATACGCGGCAATAATGGTCAGGAACATTCACCTACCCCGTTTGCAATTCCACATTCAGGCCAAGTGAGCGCATTTCTTTAACCAGCACATTGAAGCTTTCGGGGATACCCGCCTCAAAGGTGTCGTCACCGCGTACGATGGCTTCATAAACTTTCGTCCGGCCGGCGACATCATCTGATTTCACCGTCAGCATTTCCTGCAAGGTGTACGCAGCGCCGTAAGCTTCCAGTGCCCAGACCTCCATCTCACCAAAGCGCTGACCACCGAACTGGGCCTTACCGCCCAGCGGCTGCTGGGTGACGAGGGAGTACGGACCGATGGACCGGGCGTGGATCTTGTCATCCACCAGGTGGTGCAGCTTGAGCAGATATTTGTAGCCAACCGTTACGGGGCGTACGAACTTTTCGCCCGTGCGACCATCATAGAGGTCCACCTGCCCGGTTTCGCGCAGGCCCGCTTTTTCGAGCATCTTGACGATGTCCGGCTCGCGCGCGCCGTCGAATACCGGCGTGGCGATGGGCACGCCTTTGACGAGGTTCCCGGCCAGTTCCTTCAGCTCTTCGTTGGAACGCGGCAGGGTTTGATCCTCGCCATAAACGTCTTTCAGCTTACCGATCAAATCATCCCGGCCCTCGCCCGCCTGTTGCCAGGCTTCGAGCATCTCCTTGATCTGACCGCCAAGACCCCGGCACGCCCAACCAAGATGCGTTTCAAGGATCTGACCCACATTCATCCGCGAGGGTACGCCCAGCGGGTTGAGCACGATATCCACCGGTGTCCCGTCATCGAGAAACGGCATGTCTTCCATGGGCGCAATCTTGGAGATCACACCCTTGTTGCCATGGCGACCGGCCATCTTGTCACCGGGCTGTAGCTTGCGCTTCACGGCCACGAAGACCTTGACCATTTTCATCACGCCCGGCGGCAATTCATCACCGCGCTTGAGCTTGTCCACCTTATCCTCAAACCGGGCCTCAAGCCGCGAGCGGCTCTCGTCATACTGGGTGCGCAGGGCCTCCACCTCGGCCATGGCTGCCTCATCGGACAAACCGATTTTCCACCACTGACCGCGGGTCAAATTATCGAGGATCATCGCGGTGACGGTGCCTTTTTCAAATTCCTTCGGCCCCGATACCGCTTCGCGTCCCAGCAGCAAATCTTTCAGGCGGCCAAAAATGTTCCGTTCAAGGATCGCCAGTTCATCGTCTCGGTCTTTTGCCAGACGCTCGATTTCTTCACGCTCAATGGCAATCGCTCGCTCGTCCTTGTCGATACCGTGGCGGTTAAAGACGCGGACCTCAACAACCGTGCCGGCCACACCGGGGGGCAGTTTCAAAGAGGTGTCACGCACATCAGAGGCTTTTTCGCCAAAGATCGCCCGCAGGAGTTTCTCCTCCGGCGTCATGGGCGATTCGCCTTTTGGCGTAATCTTACCCACGAGGATATCGCCCGGATGCACCTCGGCGCCGATGGCGACGATGCCTGCCTCGTCAAGATTGCGCAGCGCCTCTTCGGAGACGTTCGGGATATCACGGGTAATCTCTTCGGGGCCGAGCTTCGTGTCGCGGGCCATCACTTCGAATTCTTCAAGGTGCACGGACGTAAAGACATCGTCCCGTACGATCCGCTCACTGATCAGAATCGAGTCCTCAAAGTTGTATCCATTCCACGGCATAAACGCGACGAGCACGTTCTTGCCGAGAGCCAGTTCGCCCAGATCCGTGGACGGGCCATCGGCGATGATATCGCCTTCGCGCACCTGGTCGCCAATCTTGACCAGCGGCCGCTGATTGATACAGGTATTCTGGTTCGAGCGCTGGAATTTGCGCAGATTGTAGATATCGACGCCCGGCTTGGTGGGGTCTTTTTCTTCGGTTGCGCGCACAACAATCCGCTGGGCGTCAACCTGCTCGATGATCCCCGGACGGCGTGCCGCCACCGCAGCGCCCGAGTCGCGGGCCACAATGCTTTCCATACCGGTGCCCACATAGGGCGCCTCAGCCTGGAGAAGCGGCACGGCCTGGCGTTGCATGTTCGAGCCCATCAGGGCGCGGTTCGCGTCGTCATTCTCAAGAAACGGGATCAGGGCCGCCGCCACAGAAACAAGCTGTTTCGGCGAGACGTCGATATAACCAACATCTTCCTTCGGCACGAGCGTTGCGTCACCACCAACCCGGCAGTTTACAAACTCGTTGAGCAACATCTTGTTTTCATCTACCTCGGCATTCGCCTGGGCGATGGCAAACCGCTGCTCTTCCATGGCCGACAGGTACACAACCTCATCCGTCACTTTGCAGTCGACGACCCGGCGATAGGGGCTTTCGATAAAGCCATATTTGTTCACCTGGGCGTGGGTTGCCAGCGAGTTGATCAGACCAATGTTCGGGCCTTCCGGCGTTTCAATGGGACAGATGCGGCCATAATGGGTCGGGTGCACGTCGCGCACCTCGAAACCCGCCCGCTCGCGGGTCAGACCACCCGGACCAAGCGCCGACAGACGGCGCTTATGGGTAATCTCAGACAGCGGATTGGTCTGATCCATAAACTGGGACAGCTGGGAGGACCCAAAGAATTCCCGCACGGCTGCCGCCACCGGCTTCGCATTGATCAGATCGTGCGGCATCAACGTTTCAAGTTCGGCCGAGGACATGCGTTCCTTGATGGCACGCTCCATCCGCAACAGACCGATGCGGTACTGATTTTCCATCAGTTCACCCACGGACCGGACGCGCCGATTGCCAAGATTGTCGATATCGTCAATGTCGCCGCGCCCGTCGCGCAGATCAACGAGGTTACCGAGCACCGACAGGATATCTTCTTTACGCAATGTCCGGATTTCATCAGACACATCCTCAAAATTGAGGCGGATATTCATTTTCACCCGGCCCACCGCGGACAGATCATAGCGCTCGGGATCAAAGAACAGGCTATAGAAAAGCCCTTCGGCAGTTTCGAGTGTCGGTGGCTCACCTGGACGCATGACCCGGTAGATATCGATGAGCGCCATATCGCGGTTGGAGTTCTTATCCGCCGCCAGCGTGTTGCGCACATAACCGCCGATGGAAACGTGATCCACATCGAGCGTGTCAAACTCATCGATGCCAATGTCACTCAGCAGCTCAAGCGTTTTCTCTTCAATTTCCTGGCCCGCTTCTGCGTAAATTTCACCTGTGTCGAAATTCACAAGATCGGACGCGAAATAGCGCCCGATCATCTGCTCATCGGTAAAGAGCAGATTTTTCAGACCGTCTTCGGCAAGTTTCTTCGCCGCCCGCGCTGACAATTTCTTGCCAAGCTCGGCCACCACATCGCCAGTGTCCGCATTAATAAGGTCGCGCTCCAGCTTGACGCCTTTATACCGCTCCGGATTGAACGGCACGGCAAAACCGCCCTCGACCCGCTTGTGACCCACGCGGGAAAAGAACTCGTCGAGGATTTCTTCCTGATCCATCCCCAGCGCATAGAGAAGCGTCGTCGCGGGTAGTTTCCGGCGCCGGTCGATCCGCACGTTCACAATGTCTTTGGGGTCAAACTCAAAATCCAGCCATGAGCCGCGGTAGGGAATAATCCGCGCACCAAACAAGAGTTTACCGGATGAATGCGACTTGCCTTTATCATGGTCAAAGAAAACGCCGGGCGAGCGATGCATCTGGCTGACAATGACCCGCTCGGTGCCGTTGACAATAAACGTACCGTTGTCCGTCATGAGCGGCATGTCGCCCATATAAACTTCTTGCTCCTTGATATCCTTTACGGATTTGGCGCCGGTATCCTCGTCAACCTCAAACACGATGAGACGCAGCGTCACCTTTAGCGGTGCCGCGTAGGTCATATCCCGTTGCTGACACTCCTCGGTGTCATATTTCGGGGGCTCAAATTCGTACGAGACATACTCAAGCACAGCCGTCTCGGTGAAATCGGTGATTGGAAATACCGACTTGAAGACCGCCTCAATGCCTTCCTGCTTGCGCTCGGCATGGGGGATCAACCGCTGCAGGAATTGCTCATAACTGTCTTTTTGCACCTGGATCAGGTTTGGCATGGCGGCTGCATCGCCAATCCGGCCAAAGCTTTTGCGGATGCGTTTTTTCTCGACGAATGATTGTGCCATCAAAGTCCTCATTTATCTCGCGTGGACCGGTGCCATGATCGGGGGAAATCACGGCTGCCCGCCTACTGGACAGGTGCCCCTTTTGGGGGCGTAAAATGCGTCACGGCATACCCGTTCCGGGGTACGCCTTTGGGATGATCGTCGGTCGCGCCGCGCTCTTTTTCCGGCCCCGTCCTTGCGGGCGCCGTAAACAGGCTTGCCGACCACGGGCTGGGCTGTGTACCGTCGCACTGGCCTGAGATTGCCAGCGCGCCGTGGCCCGCCACCCTTTAGAAACACCACCCACCTAGAAAGGCGCGGCGGCGAACCGCCATGGTCATGGGTAGGCCCAACACAAGTGTCGGCGGATCGCCCAAGGCAATCGCCGACCACTACTGTTTAGAATTTAGAGCTCAATAAAGTGAATCACGGTGCCGCATCATCCGTGACAGCGGAGATTAAATCCACTGCCAGAGCGTCGGTATAGGCGTGTCAAGACATTTCCGCAAGGACTTTTTCGGCCACCATCGCAGCCACCGGTTAACCACGAAACACCTCGACGGCGCCGCGTTATCCATCCGTCCTCGCGGCCCATGCCCAGGCGCCACGAAAAGCCCCGGGCGCCAGTGTCAGAAACGACACCGCGCCAGGAACAAAACCGCAATTGATTACTTGAGCTCGACTTTGGCGCCTGCCTCTTCGAGCTTTTTCTTGAGCTCTTCGGCTTCGCCTTTCGAAACGGCTTCCTTGACGGGCTTGCCACCCGCTTCGACGAGCTCTTTGGCTTCTTTCAGGCCAAGACCGGTGATCGCGCGTACTTCCTTGATCACATTGATTTTCTTGTCACCTGCGGCAACCAGAATGACGTCGAATTCGTCTTTTTCCTCTGCCGCTTCGCCGCCATCACCGCCGGCCGGACCAGCCATCATAACGGCGCCACCAGCAGCTGGCTCAATGCCGTACTCATCCTTGAGGATGTCTTTGAGTTCTTTCGCTTCCAGCAGCGTCAGCCCAACGATTTCTTCTGCGAGTTTTTTAAGATCGGCCATGATGTTTTCCTGTCTTTTCTTGGTATTTCAATGGGTAAAAGGATTGTTTTGCGCTAGCCGGTCAGGCGGCGTCGCGCTCTTCGATGGTTTTCAGAATGCCGGCAATATTGGCCGCAGGGGCACCCACCGCACCAGCGATATTGGAGGCCGGCGAGCCAATCAGCGTCGCAATCTCCCCAATCAGTTCTTCACGTGATGGCATTGCAGCCAGCGCTTTAACGCCCTTCTGGTCCATGATCTCCGGACCCATGGCGCCGCCGAGGATTTCGAGCTTGTCGTTATCCTTTGCAAATTTTTCGACGATCTTTGCCGGGGCCACGGGGTCCTCAGCGAAGACGATGGCAGTTGGCCCTTCAAACATATCGGCCAGGGGCGCCTGTTCGCGATCGGCGATGGCAATTTTGGCAAGCCGGTTCTTTACAACCCGCATGCGGGCATCAACGCCGCGCAATTCATTGCGCAAGCCCGACATTTCGGTCACCGACAGCCCTTTATTGGCCACCAGTACGACAACAGCGTTCTTCTCAAACACCTCGCCAATCCACTGGACCATTTCGGCTTTTTCAGTTCTGTTCATCCAAATTCCTCATCAGCTTACAAGCCCGCACTCGTCCCGGGGAGAAGAGCCCGCGCGAGCGGTAGGTCCTGAACTGCAAACGGAAAAAGGCCACAAAAAAGGCCCCCATGCATCCACAGCACAAGAGCCTGTCACTTCGACGCGCCACGGGTTCGGCAGGCGCCAAACCGATTATTAGGCTTTGTCTAAGGCTGGAAATTAAGGCTCGCGCCGCCAACCCTCTCGGACAGGTCGTAATCGAGCCGCGGTGATACACCAGCGCAGCCGCATTGCAAGGGGGGCAAAGATAAAAAACAAAGCCGATCGCCAAAATTTTTCCGTTTACGCCGCCAGGTCCGACGAATTGGCAACAATGGTCGCAATTGCTGAGAGCGCGCGACTTTGCCCATTGCAATTATTACCATCGCCCTTTTAACCTTACGGCGCGGTAAGGGTTGGGTGGGCGTTGGTAGCGGGCCGGAACAAGGCTTGCACGTATCGGGAGACGGCGATCGACGCCATCTCGAATTGTACCCGGATTGGTCGCATTTTGTGGGTTGGATTTCAGGGGATTTCATCATGACTTTCGGACAGCTGCGCCAGCATATAATCGCTGGTCTCATGGCCACAGTTCTTTTAACCGGCGAGGCACTGGGCCCCGGCACACCGCTTGGCCTTGGCACCCCAGCAGCGCATGGCCAAGGGATTGCCTGCAATGCGGTGATTAAAGACCCCATTACCGAAAAACCCGATACGGTGCTGGCCCTCACCCGGCTTCGACGCAATAATACTCTCGTTATTGGCATACCCAAAGACGCCCTTTCCGAAAAGCTGCTCTTCACGACCTATATTTCAAAAGGCATCGCGCCACTTTTTGGCGATTACGTGCGCGCTTCTGTTATCAACTTTGAAGAACAGGGTAACGCGATCTTCCTGACACAGACGTTCGCCAATCTTAATTTCGACGAGCAAAGCCCTCTGGCACGCACCCAAGCCTCGAGCCTTAGCAATTCACGCATTGTGGGAATGGGCCGTATTCGCTGTGCAGATGAGAACTTCGTTTATGCCCAACTCAGCGGCAATGCGCTTCGCGTTCTTGGCTTTCCGGTGATTGCGCGCATGGGCCGCGTGGTTGGCGGAATTTACCCCAATGCCATCGGGGTTAATGTGGCCGATACCGCTGCCTACCCTGACAATGCCAACATTACAGTCGATTTTAACTTTTCATCCTCGCGCACGGTGCCGGGTGCGGCGAACTTCTCCAATCTGACCGTCAGTATGGTGCATAGTTTTATCCGCCTGCCCGATGATGGCTTTGCCAAGCGCGCAAGTGATCCGGCAGTGGGGTATTTTAATGTGGTCAGCCAAGACCTCTCGGCCTTTGCCATCGATACGACGAGCCAGCATATCACCCGCTGGCGGCTAGAAAAACAGGATCCGGAGGCAGCGCTTTCCCCCCCTGTAAAGCCAATTACCTTCTGGATCGAGAACACGACGCCCTACGCCCTGCGCGCGCCAATTCGCGGCGGTATACTCGCCTGGAACGAAGCGTTTGAGGCCGCGGGCTTCAAAGACGCCATCGAGGTCAAAGTACAGCCCGATGACGCCGAGTGGGATGCGGGGGACATCAATTATAACGTGGTGCGGTGGGAGGCCTCTCCCTTTACCGGCGGGCGAATCGGCTATGGCCCATCGGTTAGCGATCCACGAACGGGCGAAATTCTCGCCGCCGATGTGGTGCTCAACTATACCGGCATCGTCCAGCAGCTCAGCACCCAAGGCGCCCTCACGGCCTCGGCACCCGGCGTTCCCGCGCCTGTGCCGACCCCATCACGGGATGATGAAGGCGATCCTATTGCCCAATTGTTGCCCTCCTTAGACACTGGTTGGGCCGTTGGCGCAGACCCCGCTGCGGTGAGCGTGGCGGCGAGCCCAGAACCGATTGATGCGTTGAGCGCAAAGATCAGCACTGCCCGGCTTAACGTACGCACGGCGCGCCGGTCGCTGCCCGACCTGTCGCGCTTTGGCGCCATCGCCGCCTCGGTAAATCCGCGCTACTCTACGCTGCGTCCTCGGTCTGGCGCATCGAAAATCCTTGCGCCCGGTGCCCGTGGCCCGGCACCGTCAAATTTGATCCGCAGCAGCGCGGCCCAAGACGACAATGCTCAGCCCACCGAAGACCCAAACGCGCCAACGGACGCCGAGGTGCCAATCATCCTCGACAGCGAAGCCCCCTTACAAGATCGAATGATCCAGGAAGTGGTCGCCAACCTCGCCATGCACGAGATTGGTCACACCTTGGGCCTGATGCATAACTTTGCCGGTAGCAGGTACCGGGCGTATGAAGATATTCATGATGCGGAGAAAACGCGCGGGGTGCTCTCCGGTTCAGTCATGGACTACACGCCTGTAAACTTTGCCCCACCCGGCACACCGCAGGGCGACTACGCCAGCACACGGCTTGGCCCCTACGACATCTGGGCGGTCAGGTTTGGCTATACGCCGGGACTGGAGGACGAGCCCAGCGCACGTGCAAGCATTCTTGCCGACGCCACTGAGCCTGGCCACCAGTTCACGGCGTCTTCCCGTGATCAGCAAGCGGTACAGTATGACCTCACCGACGATCCCCTCGCCTATGCGGCAGAGCAGAGCCAGTTGGCAGGCACGATGCTTGCCCGCGCCGGGGAATGGTCTGCCCCGCTGAGTGATATGGAAAATGCCCGCGTCTTTAATCAGATTTTGCAAATGCGCGCCTTTTCACTAGCCACGATCACCAGCCAACTCAAACCAATCTCTTTCACAATCAATCAGACCGATACCGCCAGCGGCAAGACGCGCCTTGTTCGCAATTTCATGACGGAGGATGACCAGCGCCGGATCCTTGCGACATTCAGGAGTGTATTTGGCAAGGATGAGAATTGGTCCGTACCCGATGCTTTCACAAACCGGCTCGGCTATTTTTCAACGGCGTCCATCCTGCGCGATGGCGGTCAGCAGGCGCTTTATTCGGCCTTTCTCGACGAATTTCTGGACCCAATTTTGTTGTTGTCGTTTGAAGCCAGCAACAAAGAGGGACGCGCGATCATGAGCGGCGGCGACTTCATTGGCGCGCTGATTACCATGACCTTCGGCGACGATCTGGGCCCGCTGGCCAGTCCGGACCCCACCCGCGCGGCGCAGCAGAAAGCACTTCTGACGAAGCTTTCTTCCCTCACGCGTTTATTTAACCTCGTTACGAGGGACAGCGTCGCGTTTCCGTCTGGTGATATCGATAGCCTGCGACGGTCACTTAAGCGCGAGGTTAGCACCCTTGATCGCGATCTCAGCCGCCCTTATTTCTGGCTGCCTGCGAAAACCAAAGCCTACCGCTCGGACCTGCGCCGACTGTTGCCGTGGTCCTACAAATAGCCGCTGAGTTTGAAAGCCACGCTGTGATGACCACGCTGTCAAAACCACAGTGTGATACCGGCGCCGCTTTGTATTTAAGACTTGCGTTCAAAAACGAACCGGGCCGCGCCCTTCAGCGGTTCGGCCTTGTCGCCAAAACAGTCGAGATGGGCCTGCGCCCTTTCAACGAGCGCGCGCGCGTGATCACGGGCTTTGTCTGCACCCAGAATCTTTACGAAGGTTGCCTTGTCCATGTCCTCGTCCTGGCCCGTGGGCTTGCCGAGATCTTCGGCATTGCCAAAAATATCGAGAAGATCATCAACAATCTGGAACGCAAGCCCCAAATCCTCCGCATAATGGGTAAGCGCCGCCACTTCGTCGTCGCTCGCACCGGCGACGATGCCGCCCGCGCGCGCAGAAAAGCGGATCAGCGCGCCGGTCTTCAGGGCTTGAAGCTGTTTTACGCCGTCAAGATCAAAGTCTTTTTGTTCCGCATAGATATCAATCATCTGACCTCCGACCATGCCTTCCTTGCCGGACGCTTTGGCAAGCTCCAGCGCAAGGGCACACCGCACCGCCCCGTCGGGATGGGTTGCCGGTTCGGCAAGACACTCAAAAGCCTGGGTCAGGAGCGCATCACCGGCAAGTATGGCCGTGGCGTCATCAAACGCTTTGTGTACGGAGGGGCGCCCTCGCCGCAAATCGGAATCATCCATGGCCGGTAGGTCGTCATGGATCAAACTATAACAATGGATCATCTCAACAGCGCAGCCGGTCCGGATAGATCGCTCGCGCGGACAATCGAGCAAATCAGCCGATGCAATCACCAGAAACGGACGTAGTCTTTTGCCGCCATCAAGAGCCCCGTGGCGCATGGCGTCACTGACACGGCCCAAAGGCCCCGGCCCGGTCGGCAACATTGCGTCTAGGGCGCGCTCCACCAAATCGGCAGTTTCGCGTATGGTCGTTTCAAAGTTACCCATCTCTGATTCCTATAGACTAAGTCAGCGCGATGCAGCCGGTGCAGTGAGGCCGGAGCCTTCGCAGGCCCCGCAACTGCGTTTGGGAAAACCGGTGCGCCCGCGCCCCTCGCATTGCTGGCAAATGTCCCGGCTTGCCGCGCGCAGACCGATAAACTGAGCAAGGGCTCGCGCATCATTGCTGGAAATGCCTGTCTTTGGTGAACTCTTGGCCACAGACGGCGGCTTTTGTGTGGGCCGCGGCTCTGCAGGGACAAAGGCCTCGGCAGATGCCAGCATTGACGGTTCGGGCTTTCCGGGCGTTGGGACGCAAGGGCGCTCCACCTCAAGCCCATTGGAAATTTTGCGCGCCCGGTTAAGAACTCGCGCGGAAAGGCTTGAGGAAAAAGACGCCTCCGGCATCAGCATTTTAAGGGTCATCACAAGATCGCGGTGCCATGCCTGTACCATGGCGGCCAATCGGTTCGGCACAAAGGCCCCGCGCGGCTCGAAAAATGAAAAGAGCAAGAGGTCTTCGCCTTCACTCTTTTCCGCCACGGACACATGCAAGCTGCGGTTCAACCCCTCAAGACCCGTTGGCGTCAGGGGAAAGCCTGTGAAGATTGCCAGAAAGCCAAAGCCGGTGATTTTGTCTTCATGGCCTGGCGCGTGGATCAAAACCGTCAGGAATGTCAAACCGCTGAGCGTGACGCGGTAAATATGGTGTTTGTTCTCCTCGTCGTAATCGTCCGCGATGACCTCGTCATTGGTCTCCCGTAATACCTCAACGATCGCTGCGCGCGGCCAATACCCCGCCGCATCGGCGCGAAACATCTGCTTAAACATACCCACAAATCCTACTACCCATGCCCCGGCACCCCGGTCCCAGGCCGGCACGCTAGCCGATGGCATGGCCCGGGCCAAGCGGCTTTTTCCCAGCACTGCGCGCCCACCACCACCTCGCCGGGAGCGTCTATTTGACGAACAAAGCCATCAGGCCGAAGGCTGCGCAGAATTAACCTAACTGTGACCTGCGGGTGCTTGCGATTGGGACCGGCCCATGAAATAACAATCAAAATTGCCGCAGTGCAATATCAACGCGCGATCGAACGCCGCAAAGGGGTGTGCCATGACCGACCATGACATCAACGGTGCGACAGAGACCGGGGCAGGAACCAACACGAAGCAGGCGCTATCGGTCATTTTGGCCCAGCCGCGCGGCTTTTGCGCCGGGGTCGACCGCGCCATCGACATCGTGGAGCGGGCACTCGCCAAATATGGGGCCCCCGTTTATGTGCGCCACGAGATTGTTCACAATAAACATGTGGTGGAAACCCTGCGCGCGCGCGGTGCTATTTTTGTGGAAGAAATTGACGAGATCCCTGAAGGCGCGGTGACGATTTTTTCGGCCCACGGCGTCTCCCGCAAAGTGGAAGACGGCGCGCACCTGCGCGAACTTGATGTGATCGACGCAACCTGTCCACTCGTCACAAAGGTCCATAAAGAGGGGCGACGCTACGCTGGGAAAGGCTTCGACATTGTGCTGATCGGTCATCTCGGTCATCCGGAGGTGGAAGGCACACTGGGTCAAATTCCGGGCACCGTTCATGTGATCAGCGAGCCGGAAGATGTGGCTAAGCTCAACGTATCGGACCCCGATCAAGTCTCCTTCGTCACGCAGACAACGCTCTCCGTGAATGACACCAAAGACGTGATCGCTGCCCTAAAGGAACGCTTTCCGAATATCGTCGGGCCCGATACGCGCGACATTTGCTACGCCACGCAAAATCGCCAGATGGCCGTGATCGAAATGGTAAAACACGTAAACCTCCTCCTCGTCGTGGGCGCCAACAATAGTTCAAACTCCAATCGCCTGAGGGAAATTGGGGCCAATCATGGTGTGCCGAGCTATCTGATCGAAGACGCGTCCATGTTTAATCCGGCTTGGTTGGAGGGTGTGGAAACCATCGGCATTACCGCTGGTGCATCCGCCCCCGAATCGCTTGTGCAGGATACAATCGCCCGATTACGTAATTACGCAGAGATTACCGTGAGGCATCTCGACGGCGTCGAAGAAAATGTGCACTTCAAGCTGCCGCCGGAGCTGGCAGAGGTGCCGCGCCCGGAAGCCGCAATGAAAGCCTGGTTCCCGGAAACAGTGAAAGAACCAATGGCCTAGCGAAATTGGGTAGCGCCGCCGCAACAGGGCCAATCGCCGCCCGGCTGCGTAATACCTCAATAACAGGTTTCGGTGAGAGCACGGCGGGCCCGAGACTTTTGTATTTTTAACCGCGAACAGAAGAGAAGAATTCGTGACAGCGCTGCGAACAAATGCCCGTTGTCACCATCATTGGGACAAGGCAGAACAGCCGGAATGCGTGGCGGGCCCAACCCGCAATAGCTTTGAATAAGGACAGTATCCATGACCGTCAGTCTCCACCAGCAAGTCCGAATTGGCGCCTATCTGGTCAAGCAGAAGCTTATGGGCCGCAAACGCTACCCGCTCGTTTTGATGCTGGAGCCCCTGTTTCGCTGTAATCTCGCCTGCGCAGGCTGTGGCAAGATTGATTTTCCCGCCCCAATCCTTAACCGGCGTCTGTCGGCCAAAGAGTGCTTAGAGGCAGTTGATGAGTGTGGCGCCCCTTTTGTGGCGATTCCCGGCGGTGAACCGCTGATCCACAAGGAAATTGGTGAGATTGTCGCCGGCATCGTCAAGCGCAAAAAGTTTGTGTCCCTGTGCACCAATGCTCTCCTACTGGAGAAAAAACTCGACCTGTTTGAGCCCTCGCCCTTCCTGCAGTTTTCCGTCCACCTTGATGGCCTGGAAAAGCATCACGACAAGGCGGTTTGTCAGGACGGCGTTTTCAAAAAGGCGATTGCGGCGATCAAGGTTGCCAAGGATCGCGGCTTTCAGGTGAATGTGAACTGTACAGTCTTCGACGGCTATCCAGCCGATGAACTCGCCGACTATCTCGATTATTGCACAAACGAGTTGGGTGTTGGCATTTCCATGTCACCGGGCTTTGCCTATGAACGGGCACCGGACCAGACCAACTTCTTGAACCGCCGCAAGACCAAAAATTTCTTCCGCGATCTCTTCACGATTGAAAAGGAACGCGGATCTAAGTGGGCACTGACCCATTCTTCGCTTTATCTCGATTTTCTGGCTGGTAATCAGGAGTACCATTGCACGCCGTGGGGTAACCCAACGCGGAATGTCTTTGGCTGGCAAAAACCCTGTTACCTCCTTGGCGAGGGCTATGTCCCTACCTTTAAGGAGTTGATGGAAGACACCGATTGGGACAGCTATGGCACCGGCAACTACGAAAAATGCGGTGACTGTATGGCCCATTGCGGGTACGAGCCCACGGCCGCCGACGACGCGATCTCGAATCCGCTGAAAATGCTGAAGGTGCCACGCTTTGGTCTGCGGACGGATGGCCCAATGGCAAAGGAAATCGATCTGGAAAAAGCACGTCCCTCGGTGGATGTCCACGAACAGCTCGTCGAAGAAGAGCTAGACAAGATCGCTGCAGAGAAAAAGCGCGCCCAGGAGCCCGCCGAGCTCTCCGCGTAATGTCGTAAGTGCTTTTCCTGAATCCTTGCCCAATTGCATGAGCGCAGGAAACTGCGCCGGGTCCCGCGCGGCATTGGCAAGGGTCGTAAAAACCTTCGTACTTCCGTCGTCATTGACGGCATTAAGGGCTGCTGGCGGCAAGGTGCGGTCAGCAGGGTCGGCAATGGCGCGGATGGCGGCGAACGGAACGCGCGCGGACTGCGCTGCACGGGCGACCCCGTGGCTTTCCATATCAACGCTGGCTGCCGTGGTTTCGGTAAAAATGGACGCCTTGTCAGAGGCGTTCAAAATGACCTCGTCAGCGCCATAGATAACCGTTGGCTTGATCCTGTCTGCTAAAACTTGTGTCAGCGCTTCGGCGCTAGAGCGGTCGCAGTCGAACGCGTCACCTGCATTTGTGATCACCGATTTGCCGATCACAAGATCGCCCGGCGATAGGGTTGGGTCGAGCCCACCGGACACGCCAACACTGATGATCATGCGCGCCCCGCTCTGACAAAATTGCGTGGCGATGGCCACCGCACGGGCGGCATCGGCACCGGAGACCCCGATTGCCAAGCGCGGGTCCGCATCGCTCGCTTTCAAGACAGCGTTTTCTTCGGACTTCAGTCCGCAGACAATGCCAATAAAGCCCTTCACATCAATCTCCAGTACCGTGCGATTTGAAATCCGACGACAATAGCGCCGCAGCGCCCCCCGCAAAAGGGTCACGCGCGACTAGACGGCGTTTACTCTTTGTTGACTCAAAAACGCCGTCTGGATTTTTAGCAATTGCGTGTTCGAACCCAAGTCGGTGGATGGGAACCATCGACGATCACACTTTTTGTGACCCCGCTCTACCGCAAGAGCTGGAGCGATTTCACACAAAAAAACCTACCTCGAAAGAGGCAGGTTTTTTCATCAGGATTTCAATATCGACGCTTAGGCAGTGCGGCGTTTGCGGCGAATGCCAGCTGCGCCGGCCATAGCCGTCACAAACAAAATTGCTGCGCCCGGAACAGGGACAACAGCGGACCCAGCCGACGCAAGTTGGCCACGGATTTGACCACCAGGAAATTCATCCGTGTGAACATTGATGTAGAAAAGCCCGGAATTCAGCGCGGCTACAAAATCAGAAAAGGAAAGTGTCGAGCCGGAAAGCGCCACTGCGTCGCTGTAGGCAAGGTTCGTCACGTTTAGGTCAAAACCATTTGCCGTGTTCTGATAATCGGTGGTGTTGAATGCGAAGGGCACAACAATCGGACCATTTTGACCAAAACCAGCATTATGCAGGTGTACCGGACCGACCGGGGCGGCCACGAGCCCATCATTCAACTGGAAGGTGTTAATGGCATCGACACTCAACGAAAACGATAGCGTTTCGGCCATGGTATCGACGCTCAGCGTCGCAACGCCTGTGGGAAACAGAAAATTCGGTGTCGGGACTTCCTGCGAACCATCGAGGTTCGACGTGAAGGTCAACACCTCTGCCTGCGCGGCGACTGCGCCGAACATCATCATGGCGCTTGCCACCGGCACCATCGCCAGTTTCGTCATTTTTCGTAGAAAAGTCATATCCCCAACTCCTTATATGTTTACCAACGTTAACCATAAGCCTCTCGCTCGCGAAAGCAAACACTTCCGTAATCACATTTGAGGGAGTTGTGCGGCGCAGCATCAGCCGGTTCTCTTCAAACGGCAATAACCCGGGTCAAAGCCAACGCCTGACCCGTGCGCAATAGTCCGTATACGCGTCACCAAATTTCTCGCGAAGGATCTCTTCTTCGGGCTTTATCTGTAAAACAGTGATCAAGCCCACAAAGCCAATCAGCACACCGATGTTCCAGCCACTACCGAGGCGCAGGACCCAGCCGGACAGTAAGAGCAGCATGCCAGCATACATGGGATTTCGGCTCAACCGATAGAGCCCGGACGTCACCAGCTTCCGGGTCTTTTCCGGCTGGATAGGATTTACGGTCGTACCCGCCTGAACAAAGGCGGCAATGGCGATGACTTCCACACCCAAACCAATGGCGATCAAAATCCCGCCCACAAGATCGCCACCAGGAAAGTCGATCCGCAAGCCGGGGACATGCCGGTTGACCACCCACATCAGCGCCGCTGTGCCAATCAATTGAACGGGCGGGGGAATAACGAGCAATCTCATGAGCTGTTCCTATCGCGCTGCGCCTGCAAGACCAGCCGCTTTGTTGCCCGACAGGATTGCCCCCTCAATGGTTGCGGGCAAACCCGTTTGCGTGTGATCGCCCGCAAGCCACAGATTGGCATGCCGTGTCCGGGCTGGCAGGCGTTTGGCAACCCCCGCCGGGGACTGATCAAAGGTCGCGCGCTTTTCGCGGATAACCCTGACTTTTTCATAGGCCATATCGCCAAGCTTGAGCGCCTGACAGGTCTCTGCCCACAGACGATCGGCAACCTCGTGGTTGGGGACCTCATCCATGCCGATTGCGTGGGAGGCTGATACGGTCAAGCTGATGATATCGCCGTGGATCACAGCCCACTGCGCGTCGCTGGACAGCATACCGAGAAAAAACCCTTTGCCGAGGGCGCGCTGATCCACCGGGCCAGGGGCCTTGAAATGCACGTTCAGGATAGACGCATCATCATGGGGCGGATCAACATCGGGCATCACCTGACGCAGCCGGGACGGCGGCAGGGCAAGGATCACTTGATCCTCCGGGCCCACGACAAGATCATCGGCAGAAAACTGCAGTCCCGTCACACGTCCTGCCGCTTCCGTCAAACTGCGCAATCGCGCACCGAAGGTGATTTCAACCCCTTCGCGGCGCAAGGTCTCCAACGCTGGGTCCACAAAGGCCGTACCCAGACCATCGCGCGCCGTCATGGGGATTGCCGCTTGGCCGCCCAGCGCAAACGTCCGTCGCAACACCGCCCAGAGAAGGTCTGCCTGCCCGATGGCCGGGGTCGTGTTTAACACCGCGAGGGTCAAAGGCTCCCACATGCGTTTGAACATCAGATCATCGGTATCACCCTGGCCCACATTGCTGCCGCCCAGGACGATGTCGGTTACAGTCTGTTCGGGCCCGGCAAAGGCAAGTTTGATCCCGCTGAGATAGTCGCTCAGTTTCGTACCCGGAATGCGGGTCTTTTTATCGAAGGCCCAGAACGGGATGGGACCTTCCGTAAACCGCAAGGTCCACCGCTCGTGTGTGGCCAGATCAACAAAGGGATAGAGCGCATAGGGCGGATGGGTTAGCTGATCGCTGGCACCAACCCGGTCCAGATAGGCCCGCGCATCCCGGTTCGCCGACATGATGAAATGATTGCCGTTATCAATCCTGCGATCAAGGTAGCGATCATGGAACGACCGGCATCGACCACCCGCGTGCCCTGCCCCTTCAAAAAGGCGCACACGCTTGCCGGCTTTCGAGGCGGCAAGCGCAGCCGCCAGACCAGCGAGCCCCGCCCCTACAACGAAAATGGTTGGTGAGTTATCCGCCACGCACGTCCCCAGCAGAAATGGAAGCGCCCGGAAACGCCGGCGCCGCTTTCAAGGGTGGAAATAATCCGTACCGGGTCGAAATCAGGAGCTTTTCAGGTTTTGAAAGAGACAGCGGCGTGCCAATCTTGTCCCAGCCGCGCGCCTCCAGCCGCTGAAAATAGCGCTCATAAACCCCCATCATCAGGAGCGCTGGCCGCAAAACCCGCCAATCGAGGTGCGCAAGTGCGGCCCGCACCGTGGCAAAGCGCGCACGAACAGTTTCGCCAAGGTCGCGCGCCACACAAGGCAAACCCGGCGCCCCCACAATACGCGCTGGATCTGCCGGCACCTGATAGCGGTCAAGTAAATCGCGGGGCAGATAAATCCGCCCAATGCGCGCATCCTCCGCCACATCACGCAGGATGTTGGTAATCTGCAACGCATCCCCCAACGACAAGGCAAACGTGCGCGCCGCATCAGTTTTCGGTGCGCCAAAAATCGGCATGGAAAGCTGGCCAACGGCCCCCGCGGCCCGCCTTGTGTACGCAAATAGTGTATCCATGGACGGGGCAACAATCGGCCCGTGCGCATCCATCTCCATACCCTCAATTACAAGGATGAATTCCTCCTTATCAAGATCAAACCGGGCAATCGGCTCCACGAGCGCTTGTCCCGTCAGGCTTTGGGGATTGCCGGCATAGACCCGATCGATTTCCGCCCGCCATTCGTCGAGCGCGCGCTGGCGATCTTCGGGTGTGCGGCCATCATCATCGGCGATATCGTCAACCTCCCGGCAGAAGGCATAGACAGCGTACATCCCCTCGCGCCGCGCCGCCGGTAGGATCCGCATACCAAACCCAAAGCTGGTCCCCGATGCCCGGACAATCTCCCGCGCATGGTGTTTCGCCCCTACACGATCGGCAATCGCGAGGCTGGCGTCATGATCTGGTAGCGACGTCGTCATGAGGGTTGGCGGCTCCCTCGCGCGTCGCGGTCCAGCGAATTGGCTCCGAAAAACCCAGCAATCGCCCCCCCAACCCCGGCGCGGGCAAAATCTATCTTGGACAGCGCCACCCGGGAGGCGAGCGGATCGGCACGGCGCAAGCGGGTAATCAACCGCTCGGCAAGCCGCACAATGACGGCGGATTCCATGGCAAGGTGACGGGACTTCAACGCCTTTGGCAACCGGCGCACATCAGCCATCAGCGCGTCGCACCCGTCGAGCATGCGCATCTTTACCTGCGTCAAAGCGGGGCTCATGGCAGGTGCGCGCAGGGCATCGATATCCGTTCGCGCCTCAGCCATCCAATCGGTTGGTATATAACAGCGATCAAGGGCAGCGAGATCATCACCGCAATCCTGCAGATGGTTGAGAATTTGCAGCACCGTGCACAACGCATCCGAATACGGATAGTCCGCCGGGTCTTCACCGTGCAGATCAAGCAAAAACCGGCCAACGGGGTTCGCAGAATTTTCGCAATAGCCAAGCAACTCATCCCAGCTGGCATAGCGGTTTTTCTGGGCATCCTGAATAAAAGCCACCGTCAGGTCCGTACCGTGACGAAAGGGGATAGACCGCTCCACCAGCGTCTCGCGCAGACGGTTCGCTTTTTCATAGCCCGGCGCGGAGGGGAGCGTACCGTCGAGAATTTGTGCAAAACGGGTCAGACGCTCGATACGGACCTCAGGGGGCAAGTCCGGATTATCCGCCACATCATCAATGGCGCGCGCAAAATCATAATACCTGGCCACATGGGGGCGCAGGGACTTGGGCAACAAAAATGAGCCCACGGGGAAATTTTCATCGCCCGCGCCTTTGCCCGACGGCGTTTCCGCCGGGAAGCCTGTCGCTGACTGGTCTGCGTTCACGCCCGAATACCCTTGCCGCTCGCCGCACGATGTAGCGCGTTCGCTATGGAAACCCAACTTATTTTGCCTTAGGCCGGGCGCTTGACCCACCTGTCACCCACGCACCGAAACATAGAGGCACGATTTCATGGTCACTGTCCTCGCGGCACTCGCCGCCTTGATCTGGCTTTATCTTTTTGTGGTGCATGGCCGCCCGCTAATCAACGGCGATACGGCAAAACGCGGGCACAGTTTCTGGCGTCTTGGTCAACCGCTCGCACCTGTTGGGACCGTCGATCAGTGGCCACGCGTTGCGATCATCATCCCCGCCCGCGATGAGGTTGCAACAGTTTGGCCGGTGGTGCGAGCCCATCTGGCGACGCGCTATCCCGGCCCGGTAGACCTCACGGTTATTGACGACCATTCCACCGACGGCACGAGCGATCTCGCCCGTGCTGCAGCTGGCGCGGACCCCCGGTTTTCGGTGACCGCTCCCCCGCCCCTACCGGCGGGTTGGTCAGGCAAGCTATGGGCGCTGCACCACGGCATCAAGACCGTACTGGCGCGCGCGCAAAAACCTGATTTTATCCTTCTTACCGATGCAGACATTGTGCACGCGCCCGATACCCTAACGCGTCTTGTTACCCATGCCGTAACACAGAAATCGGTCATGGTCTCGCTCATGGCACGGCTCGACAGTCGCGGCGTTTGGGGCGGGTTGTTGATGCCCGCGTTTGTCTATTTTTTTATGCAGCTTTATCCCTTTGCGCGGGTCAATGAGGCCCGAGACCCGCTTGGCGGGGCGGCGGGCGGCTGTCTTCTGGTGCGCACGGAAAGGCTTATGGCCATTGGCGCGGTTGCGGCGATCCGCGATGCGTTAATCGATGACTGTGCCCTCGCCCATCGCCTAAAAAATAATGCGCCCCGCGCGTCAATTTTTCTGGCGCTGGCCCACGACGACATAAAAAGCCTCCGCGATAATCGCAGCTTGCGCTCCATCTGGCAGATGGTCATCCGCACAGCCTATACCCAATTGCGCTATAATCCCGGTTTTTTGATCCTCACCGTTATTGGGTTGGCAATCGTCTATGTGCTGCCGATTACAATATTGATAAGTGGGCTTTGGGGCATGGCGGTGGCAAAGACGGCAATCATCTGTGCTCTGATCAGTTCTGGTCTGATGAGTGTAAGCTTTTGGCCAGTCCTGAGCCTTTATAATAAATCACCCCTGCAAGCGCTGACCCTGCCCGTGGCGGCTTTGTTCTACGCGATGATGACAGTGCATTCAGCTATTCAGCACTGGCGCGGACGCGGCGGTACCTGGAAAGGGCGCACCTATGATCAAGGCGTTACACGTGGTTCATAAGTGCCCTGATGGGTTTTCAGCGATAATGCTTTGCGCAGCGGCGGGGGCCTGGCGCGCCCGCGATGGGCGGAGACCTTCAATGCGCGCGCCTTTACTCTCCAGATAAGCCCGCTGCGCGGTAAAAAGTTTGCGGTAAAGATAAAAGGGCACGCTGGGCCATAGATGGTGCACGAGATGGATATTCTGATTTAGCAGGACATAGTCCGCGAGTGGGAACTCCATCACCCGGGTATTTTCATACCGGTCCGTGCTATCGAATGGGAGATGGGGCAGCCATTGAAAAAAGATCATCAGCATTACCGCACCGATGAATGCTGGCAGCCAGAAAAGGCAAAGAACGGCGAGCCCCTTTCCCGCAAGGATCAGCGCCCACGACCCCAGCTGCAGGCAGTGCATGGTTACAAGATGCTCGCGTAGCTCACGCCGCGTTAGCAACGTGTCGCTGTCATAAACGGTCTTCTCAAAGCGGCGCAGTAGAAAATACGGGACCACATACATCAGCAGTCCGGAGCCCGCGGTGGAAAGCAACTTGCCGATCCCACCGCCCACGAGCGCATGGTCAGGGTCTTTTTCGCTATTGGTATGGCTGTGGTGATGTTGGTGCGTGCGCCTGAGAACCGGCCAGCTATAGAACAGAAAGGACGACCCCACCCGCCCGATCAGATCATGAACCCAGCTAAATTTCCGCTCACGAATGATTGACCCATGAATTGCATCATGGATGAGCGTATACCACGCGAACGCGCAATAGCCGAGAACCGGCACACATAGCCAATAGGGCACAAGAGAATAGAGCGCGGCAATGATTACAGCGGTTTGAATACTGAGCAATGAACCAGCCAACAGAAATGACGGCCAGGCAATTCTTGGCATGAAGGCTTTTGCCATACCCATTTCGCGGCGCCGGTCATTGTTGTCTGTCCTGGATGCGGACTGCACGCCCCGTTCCGCGCCGCAGTTGGACGGCGCGCGTTCGCCCGGGGCTGGCGTTACGACATGCGGGTCGGCAAGGGACTGTTCGGTCGTGTGGGCGGCGGCCATGGCGCTGATCCTGATCTTAAACAAATCTTTAATTTTAGGTCGCTGACCTAACACTATGGCTCGCCGATCGCTTTTGCAAGTCCCTGGTTGTCAACAGGTCGCCTTTCTCGAAGTGTTCAAAAATTTCGCTTTTCAAACAACACGTTGTTCGCCATATCGAACGCACCGGGACGTACCGACAAAAAATACTGGGGAGTATTGATGGCCACCGCCAAAGGGGAACATCGCAAAAGTGTGATATTGGATCGCGCGCGTAGCGTTTTGATTCGCGACGGCTTTGCGAAATTTACGCTTCGGGAGGTTGCTGATGCTGCGGGGATTTCGCTTGGAAACCTGCAATATTATTTTCCCTCGCGCGATGATCTCGTGGCGTCGGTCATCGAAACGGAGTTAGCCGCAAGCTTTGCCATTATTGAAGCGGTTGACTGGCGCGATGGGGACAAACGCGCCCAACTTCACTTGCTTGCGCATGCCCTGTTGACCCATCTTTCCGGCGACGCAGGCAAGCTCCACGAAATTACTGCGTTTTTGGCGCTCAATGACGCACGTTTTCAAAAGCTGATGGATGAAAGTTACGACCGCATCCTCGAGATCGCGCGGGCCACGTTGCGCAAAGCGCTTCCGGCTGAGGCCAACGCACAAATTCCCGATCGCGCAGAGATCATCGTCGCTTTGTTTGAAGGGGCCCTCACCCGCATCCATGCCCAGCCCTCGATCATGCATGGCGAGGCGCGTGCGGCCTATATCGGCAGGATTATCGATGCGATGTTCACATTTATCGGAGAGCCCGAGAAGGCCGGCGTGGTGCCTTGAAGCGCTCGGTCGAAATTTCCAATAGAAGTCCATTTGTTGCGATTGACTTGCAATTGCAAGTCAATTAAGACTGGCGGCGTAGACCTCAGTTCTGATCGAAAGACCCCTCCTCATGTCGTCCGACCGCCGCGTTCATGTCCGCACAGGACTGTCTCTGCTTGCCTTATCAACAGCTCTTGGCGTGTTTCCTGCCATCGCCAGCGCGGCCACCACAGACGCGGTGCCAGCGGCGCCAACGACCATCAATACGAACGGCAACAGCGATATCGTCGTGGTTGGCCGTGTTCTGTATGCGAATCAAGTCAACGCGGTGAAAACGCCGACGCCGATCATTGACGTTCCGCAAAGCCTCACCATCATCTCTGCCGACCAAATTATTGAGCAAGGTTTCACCAGCATTGGCGAAATCGTTCAGTATACGCCGGGCGTAACAACCTCTCAGGGTGAAGGTCACCGTGATGCCGTTGTCTTTCGCGGGGTGCGCTCAACAGCAGACTTTTACCTCGATGGCGTGCGCGACGATGTGCAGTATTTTCGCTCACTCTACAATCTCCAACAAGTAGAAATCCTGCGCGGGCCAAATGCCCTTCTCTTCGGGCGGGGCGGTACGGGCGGTATCCTCAACCGGGTGACGAAAAAAGGCGTTCTGGGTGAAAGCTTTGTGGCTTACAAGACGAGCGTTAACACCTTTGGCGCTGCAGATATTCAGCTTGACGCCAACTTTGATGTTGCTGACAACGCAGCCCTGCGGGTCAACGCCTATTATGAGTATCTAAACAATCACCGCGATTTTTACGATGGCAATCGATTTGGGATCAACCCCACCTTGAAACTGCGCTTGACCCCAAACACAAGTGTTGATCTGTCCTATGAATATATCAACAATGAACGCTTTGTTGATCGCGGTATTCCAGCAGGTAACGATAATCTGCCAGCGGAGCAACTTGTTGATATCACGTTTGGTGATCCCGACCTGAACACCACAACCTTCGAATCCCATATTATCCGCGCGCTTATCGATCACCGCTTCTCAGACCGGTTGAAAGGCAATTTCAGCATCTTTTACGGGGACTATGACAAGCTCTACGGTAACTTGTTCCCTGTGGGATTTGATGACGACACGAATATTGTTACGCTCGACGGCTATGTGGATAAAACCCAGCGTCAGAATTTCCTGATCTCTGCTAATCTGGTGGGGGAATTTGAAACCGGCGCACTGGGCCACATGGTGCTGGTTGGCGGGGAGTTCATTGACACGGTCAACAACAATGATCGCTTTAATACCTTTTTTGACACGGCCGCTGCCGATGGTCGGCGTACGGATCAGGAGAAATTTCTCGCGACCCGGCCGATCAATATTGTAAACGGTGTTGGAACCATCGCCGATGGCCGAACAACGATCAACAGTTTTACCACTGACCTAAACGACGATACCGAAGCGGATATCACGGTCTTCTCCGCCTATCTGCAGGATCAGATTGAAGTGGTCCCCTGGCTTGATCTTGTTCTTGGTGTCCGCTTTGACAGTTTTGATATCACGGTCAACAACATTGAAACCCTGATCGAAACGGATCAGGAGGATATTCGCACCAGGACGGATTCGCGATTCTCTCCGCGCCTCGGGGCGGTTATCAAACCGCGAGAGAACATTTCGATTTACGCAAGCTATAGCGAAAGTTTCCTTCCGCGTAGTGGCGAGCAGTTTGCTGATATCAATCCGCCCGACGACGCGCTTGACCCAAACACCTTCACCAACCTGGAGGTGGGGATCAAATGGGACCCGGTGGACAATCTCAGCCTGACAGCCTCTATTTTTGAGGTTGAACAAAGCTCGCCTCAGATTTCCGACGATAATCCCGACACCCTCGATATCATTGACAGTCAGGTGCGCGGCTTTGAAGCCCAATTGATTGGACAACTGACCAATGCCTGGTTTGTGTCTGCCGGCTACAGCTATCTTGATGGCAATCAGGTGGACAGCTTGGGCGTAGAGGGCAACCGTTTGCGCGAATTGCCCGAGCATTCCTTCAGCCTGTGGAATCGGTATCAGGTCACGTCCCGTTTCGGCCTCGGCGCTGGATTGACCTTTCAGGATGACTCCTTTGCGGGGAATAACAATACAACTGTCTTGCCAAGTTTTGTGCGTGTTGATGCGGCGGCGTATTACGAGATCAACGACAGTCTGCGTCTGCAGGTCAATTTAGAAAACCTGACCGATACGGCATATTTTCCGAATGCACACACCAACGACAATATTACCGTTGGCGCGCCCTTGAATGCTCGCTTTACGATCAGTGGTCAATTCTAGACTGCATTACCTTTTTGTTGAAACAAAAACGCAGTCTATTTTCAGTAATCCCGCGTTCGAACCGAAAAACCAATTATTCGTTTAGACTCTTAACCTTTCAACTGTCTTGGTCCTGAATAGTGATATTTATGCTGAAAGACCGCCGTTCCCCTCTCGTTTTGAAGGGATAGACACAGTGAAACATGTAGGAAGGAAAGATCCAGAAATCACCAACACGCGGCTTCACCATAAAGTTTGAAACCGAATAGTGCGTGTCGGTCCCAAAGGCGAATTGCAGGTGCCCGTGGGAGGGGTGGTGGTCCTGATAATCCTCCTCCCACTCCTGTTCGATGTTGTGCGGCAACTGCAAATAACCAACGCGGGACAGGTGGCAGCCAGTGTGGATGTGCAGCGGATTATAGTCGTTTTCAAACTGGCGCACGAACCAACCGGAGATGATATCCAGCGAGAAGTTTTTCTTCGTGTGATCGTAATCGCCAAACTTGCCACGTTTCATGGCGCGCACGTGGTATTCGATCAGCCCTTGACCGAGGCCGGCCCCCGCCATGTCGATGATTGGTTTGTCAAACCGCAGCTCCTCGCGCACTTTGCCAACGAGGCTATCGGAATGGTCCTGTAATCGGCGCGTATTCAGACCATCGGCCATAACGCGATTAAGCTGGTCCACAAGGGCGTCGGGCATTTTTACGTAGCCGATCATGGGCCCGAAGGGGGTGAAAAATTCCTTGTCACCCTCGGGGGTATAAATCGCCGTCATCATAGTCTTCGAAAATGAAAGAGAAAATCCTTTGCGCTCGGCTTTAGGGCCAGTCCCGGGCGCAGCGCAAATGCTCTCCTTCAGGCCGTATGGCGTTAGCCGAGCTTGAAGTGATCGAGCCCCGCATTTGCAACGCGCTCGCCCCACTCCTGAACGAAGTGGCCAGCATCCTCGAGGAGAAGAGGCTCAGGGCAGTTGCGGATCAGGCTATGTAAGCTGCGCATGCTGTCTTCGGTGATGACCGGGTCCTGCTGGCCGATGGCCATAAAGCTCTCCCCGTCCCAGCGTTCGGACCAGAATTCGCGCGCCGAAAAGGACGTGTCGATTCCTTCCGTGCTGCCGCCCTTGACCATGACCAACTCCGGAAACCGGCGCACGCCAGCCTTGTACCGCTCTTCGGGAAACGGGGCGCCATAGGCGTCTGCTTCTGCGTCGCTCAGGCTTGGTGTGCCGCGCTTCATCAGCATAGCGATATCAAGGTCGGGATTAGCTTTGTTAAAAGCGCGCCAGGCCAAAAAGCCGGGCCCGGCATCCTCGCCCACGGGCAGGAACGTGTTCATCACCAGCAGGCGCGAATAGCGGCTTGGCCGTTCCATGGGCAATGTCAGGCCCAACAATCCGCCCCAATCTTGAACCACCAGACACACATTGGTTAGATCCATCGCCTCCACAAAAGCGAGCAGCGCCTTGCGGTGAAAATAATAGGTATAGACCGCATCATCCTCAGGCTTGTCTGACCGTCCAAACCCGAAAAGATCCGGCGCAATCACCCGGTGTCCAGCATCTGCGAAAATCGGGATCATTTTCCGGTAGAGATAAGACCAGGTCGGCTGACCGTGCAGACATAAAAACGTCACCGCCGCATCCTTCGGCCCAGCGTCCACATAATGCAGGCGCAAGCCTTCATAGCCGGTGAGCGTGTCCACATAATTTGGTGCGAAAGGCCAATCGGGCAGCGCGTCAAAACGCGCATCGGGCGTACGGGCCACCGAGCCTACGAGCGGATGATGCGGCTGATCGTCAGAAAGTGTCATGGCTCGTCGGTCCAAAATAGTCCAAAAGGGAATTCGACTTACGCCATACCCTTTGCCCATTTTCAGTTGCTGGCAAGTCACAAAAACCATAGACACGAAACCAACATGCAAAAAGAATGGAAGGACCTTGCCATGGCAACGCATTCAGCTGATCTTGCTGTGATCGGATCAGGACCCGGCGGCTATGTGGCTGCAATCCGCGCGGCGCAACTGGGCATGAAAACGGTCATCATTGAGCGCGAAGACCTTGGCGGTGTCTGCCTAAACTGGGGGTGTATTCCGACGAAGGCATTGCTGCGCACAGCCGAAGTCTACACCAATATGAAGCATGCCGACGCTTTCGGATTGAAGGCGGAGAAAATCGGTTTTGATATCGACGCGGTGGTCAAACGCTCACGTTCCGTCGCCGGGCAGCTTTCCAGCGGCATCAGCTATCTGATGAAGAAACACAAAATCGCAGTGATCGAAGGATCCGCAACGCTGGAGAAAGCCACCAACGGCACCGGCGCGCCGGCCATTGCGGTGAAGACAAAATCCGGCACCGATAAGGTCACGGCCAACCATGTGATCGTTGCCACCGGCGCGCGGGCCCGCACCGTCCCGGCGGCGGGTCTGGAACCCGATGGCAAATTCATCTGGACCGCGCGTGAGGCCATGGTGCCCGATGTGATGCCAAAATCCCTTCTGGTGATCGGCTCTGGCGCCATCGGCATTGAGTTTGCCAGCTTTTACAACGCGCTGGGTGCCGAAATCACTGTCGTTGAAATGGTCGACCGCATCCTGCCAGCCGAAGATGCCGAGCTTTCCAAATTTGCAGAAAAGCAATTCAAGAAAGCAGGCATGACGATCCACACCAGCGCGAGCGTTGAAAGCCTCAACAAGGGTAAATCGACGGTCAAAGCAACGATCAAACACAAAAACGGCAAGAGCGAAACCATCGAGGTGGAACGCGTTATCCTCGCCATCGGTATTGTGGGCAATACGGAGACTCTTGGTCTTGAAACGCTGGGCGTGAAGATTGATCGTGGCCATATTACCGTGAACGAGTGGATGGAAACGGGCGTGCGCGGGCTCTACGCCATTGGTGATGTGGTCGGTGCGCCATGGCTTGCCCATAAGGCAAGTCATGAAGGGATCATCTGTGTGGAGAAGATCGCGGGCAAGAATGACGTCCATCCGCTCAACGTGAACCTTATTCCGGGCTGCACCTATTCAAATCCGCAATTGGCCAGTGTGGGCCTGACTGAAGCGCAAGCCAAAGAGGCTGGCTACAAAACAAAAGTTGGCCGGTTCCCGTTCAACGCCAACGGCAAGGCGATCGCCCTTGGGGAGCCGGAAGGCCTGGTAAAAACTGTATTCGACGAAAAAACCGGCGAATTACTCGGCGCGCATTTGATCGGTGCAGAAGTGACAGAACTGATTCAGGGTTTCGGTCTAGCCAAGACCATGGAAGCCACTGAAGAGGATCTGATGCACACCATCTTCCCGCATCCAACCCTGTCGGAAATGATGCACGAAAGCGTGCTCGATGCGTATGATCGCGTGATCCATACATAGCCGGTTGCCCGGGAATACGGACTAAGGGTCAGGCAAATACTCCGTGTCCCCGGACTTGATCCGGGGTCGCCGAAGTGGGGTGCGGAGGCTGTTGCAAAAGATCCCGGGTCGGCGCTACGCTTGCCCGGGAATACGGTATTCAAATCGGCTCGAAATAACCCAGAACATTTTCGTGGCTAACACCCGCCAATGTTGGCGGCGACCATTTGGGAGCCTTATCCTTATCGATAATCAGGGCACGGACGCCTTCAAAAAAGTCATGCCCGGCCATGCAGTTAGAAACAAGCGCATACTCCATCTCCATCACCGCATCGAAATCGAGCGTTGCGCCGCGTTGTAGCTGTTCAAAGGTCACTTTCAGTGACGTGGGTGACATTTTCAGCAAGGTCTCACGGGTGGTGCGGGCAAAATCGCTGGTGCCTTTTGCGAGGCCGTCCACCAGCGCCTCGATGGTCTCATTGCCCGAGAAGTATTCTTCAATTTCCTCCACGAGGGCCATCACGGGCGCGTCAATCGTCGTGACGGCGTGGCGATCCAGCATCGCGGCGACCGCATCGCCAGACGCGCCTTCGTCGCAAAGATCCATTGCCAAAAGCGCCGCCCGCAACGCCGGTATTTTATCCGTGGGCACATAATGCGTAGCAATTCCCACCGCGAGGCAATCCACTGCCCTCGCTCGCGCGCCAGTAAGCCCATAGTAAAAGCCGAGACCGCGCGGCAGGCGCGGTAAGAAATAGCCGCCCCCCACATCGGGGATCAGGCCAATCGCGGTTTCCGGCATGGCAAAGAGCGTGCGATCACCCGCAACGCGAAAATGACCGTGCACGGACACCCCAACGCCGCCGCCCATGACAATCCCGTCGATCAACGCCACATAGGGTTTTGGGAAATGAAATACGGCCTTGTTGTTCGCATATTCATAGCGGAAAAAATCAGCCGGCCCCGCCGGGTTTTCGTACGCGATATCATACATCCAGCGGATGTCACCGCCCGCGCAAAAGGCTTTTTCGCCAGCGCCCTCAATCAGGACTGCCTGCACGCCGTCATCGTCAGCCCACTGGGTCAGGCGTTCACGCATCTGCGTCACCATAGTGAGCGTCAGGGCGTTGAGCGCCTTTGGCCGGTCAAGCGTGATAACGCCCCACGCCCCCTCGCGACAAAAGCGAATCTCGGGCTCTTCCATTACTCGGCTCCCTCAATAATCACGAAATCGGTCTCGCCAAATTGCTGGCGCAGTTTTGCTGCGGCCTGATATTCGGGCGATCCGTAAGCCTCAACCGCTGCCGCATAGCTTGGCCATTCCACGATCACGTGGCGCGAGCGCGATTGGCCCTCAACGACGTGATGGTCGCCGCCGCGCACGAGAAAATTTGCGCCATATTTTTCCATGGCGGCCCGGCCAGCCTGGAGATATTGCGGATAATTATCCGGGTCCGTCACATCGACGCGGACCATCCAATAGCCTTTTGGCATTTGTTTTCCTTTCGCGAAAACCAGGAGAGGTTAAACCTGATAGTCGCGCAGCATATCGCGCGCGATGATCACCCGCATGATCTCGTTCGTGCCCTCGAGGATTTGATGGACGCGCACATCCCGCAACATCCGCTCCAGCGGGTAATCGCGCAGATAGCCATACCCGCCATGCACCTGAAGCGCGTCATTGACGATTTCAAAGCCTTTATCCGTAACGAGACGTTTGGCCATGGCACAGAATTTTGTGGCGTCGGGTGCTTTGTAGTCAAGTTTCCAGGCGGCTTGGTAAAGCATGACCCGTGCGGCTTCGAGGTCCGTTGCCATATCGGCGAGTTTGAACTGTAGCGCCTGTTGTTCATTAATCCGTTTGCCGAAGGCTTTGCGCTCATTGCTATAGTCGAGCGCCGCCTTTAACGCGCGGTTTCCAGCGCCGAGCGAGCAGGCCGCGATGTTAAGCCGCCCGCCATCAAGGCCCATCATGGCGAACTTGAACCCCTCGCCTTCGCGGCCAACGAGGTTCTCCGCAGGCACCCGGCAATTATCAAACGAGACAATGGCCGTGGGCTGAGAATTCCATCCCATTTTGCGCTCATTAGCGCCGAAGGAGAGCCCCGGCGTATCTTTGTCCACCAGCACCGCTGAGATGCCTCGCGGGCTGTCATCGCCGGTGCGGACCATGACGAGATAAAGGTCTGTGGTCCCCGCGCCGGAGATGAAGGCCTTTGAACCATTGATGACATAGTGATCACCATCGCGCACGGCTTTGGTTTTAAGGGCCGCCGCGTCAGACCCGGACCCCGGTTCCGTAAGGCAATAGCTGCCCAAAATGTCCATGGAAGAAAGCGCTGGGCAATATTTTTCGCGCAAGGCGTCGGTGCCAAATGAGTCAATCATCCACGTGACCATATTGTGGATGGAGATATAGGCCGCCGTAGAGATGCACCCCTCTGACAGGGCTTCGAAAATCAGTGCTGCATCAAGGCGGCCAAGGCCCGACCCGCCCACATCCTCGCGTGTGTAAATCGCCGCGAGGCCGAGCGCTGCAGACCGCTTGATCACGTCCACAGGGAAATGCTTTTTCTCGTCCCATTCTTCCGCATAGGGAGCAAGCTCATCAGCGGCAAACCGTCTGGCCATGTCCTGAATGGCCACTTGATCATCTGAGAGGGCAAAATCCATGGGCTTGTCTTTCCTTCCTTATGCCGGGTGGCGACGGCGCGCGTTAGTGCCTGCCCGCATCGTCGTCGTCAG
Organism: Pseudomonadota bacterium; assembly: GCA_039819545.1. GTDB lineage: Bacteria > Pseudomonadota > Alphaproteobacteria > Caulobacterales > Parvularculaceae > CALLPQ01. The sequence continues at coordinate 56,650 of JBCBRS010000008.1, forward strand.
TCTTGTGCGGTTCCAACATCGGTGTGTGCACCGTCTCGTCGGGCTCAATGGCGTCCACATCATAATCGGGCGTCATATCTTCGTCGCCCTCCGTGGTCAGCGGTGTCATGGGACCGAGGCTTTTGTCCGCGCGGTGCCGCAGATATCGAAACAGGATGTAGCCACCGAGACACACGACCGCAATGATCGGCAGCCAGACTTTCGCGCGCTCGCCCGCGACCTCTCCCACCGCATGGAAAAGAACGAACATCACTGTCACATAGAGGGTCGCCGTGCCCATGACCCACAACACAAAACGCAGATAAGGCGTCAGGAAGAACCCGCATGCCAGATAGGTGGGGATGCGCGTGCCGGGGACAAACCGCGCGGTAAAGAGCGTCTTGACTAATTCTTCGTCCACCAGCTTTCCCGCCACGGATACACCCGGTTTTTCGGCAAATTTGTGCGCCCATTCATATCGCCGCGCCGCCCAGCCGAGCCAGTATTTCCACACATCCGACGCGGTGAGCCCGGCCAGCACCGTGGCAAAAATCAACAGCGGCACCCCCGCCCCGGAGATTGAGGCGGTCGCCGCGCCAATAACCGCCGCATCCTCCTGAATAAAAGGCGTGAGGAAGATCAACGCGTAAAGCGTCCACCCGCTCATCATAAAAAGATTTTCCGGATTGAAATCCATCACGTGGGCTAAGTCCTTCAAAGCGCGGGTCATATCATACCCCGCCGCCCCGGGGAACAAGGGGCCCCTGCAACGGTGAAACCCGGTCAGCGCCCGAGGATCATGACTGTGTTCATACCGTTCACCGTATTTCAGGGCTTGATCCGGATCTCCCTCAACACACGCCGACCTTGAGACGCCAGGTCCCGGGTCGGCGCTGCGCTTGCCCGGGAATACCGCCTGTTACGAAAACAAGAGGGCAAGGTTTCACGATCTAAACACCGAGCCCAGAAGCACAAACACCAACCTGCAAAGAGGTTATTAGGGCTTTCATCGTAAAATTCATGCTGAACTTGGAGGGCAGCAATGTGGGTAAAGCTGTTGTGATCTTTATGGTCACCTTGTTAAGCGTGTTTGTTGCCGCCGGTGTCGGCATGCTTGGCTATGCAGGATATGCGTGGAGCCGCACTGTTGCTGCGCAAAGCTGGCCCACCACCGATGGGGAGGTGCTGACCTCCACCCTCGATATTGACCGGGACAGCGACGGCGATACCTACCGCGCCAAAGTCTCTTATCAATATTCCGTAGACGGAATCGTGTTCAAAAGCGACCGCTTGTCATTCGGTTTTTCCGGCACAGATAACAAGGCCTATCATGATGCGATTGTGGACCGCCTGACGCAGGGCACGCATATCGGTGTGCGGTACGATCCTAAAAATCCTGAGGTTGCAACGCTGGCCCCCGGGCCGAACAAAGGCCTGATCTTTCTCACGATTTTCGGGATCATGTGGTCGACCTTCACTGCCGGTTTCATCCTGTTGCTCATTATGGGCGGCGGGACAGCCGATCCGTTCCTGCACTCGATAATCATCCATAGCTGACGCCGGATCAGCCGCACCCGCCCGGCTTTACGATGCGCTGCACGGAAGCCGGATACCGCGCGAGCGCTGCCGCCGGGCGGACCGGGCGCTGGGCAAAGTTGCCACCGCAGTTGGGGCACACCCCGCCGAGAACCGATTGCGCGCACGCCTGACAGAAGGTGCATTCAAAGGTACAAATCACCGCCTCGGTACTTTCCGGCGGTAGGTCGCGGTCACAGCATTCACAATTGGGACGAAGCTCAAGCATCTTGTCTCCTCACGGAACATCCGTACCCATGGCAATATCCACGATATCATCGGAGATGGCGGCGAGCATGGCGTCCTGCGCCTCCCCCAGAATGGGTTCGCGATTAACCTCCAGCATAACCGGCACGGCAAGCGGCGACACCCGGTCGAGCGCCTTGTGTACCAACTTGCCCCGTACCCGCGCCAGCAACCCGCTGAGGCGTTTGAGATCAAGGTACCCGCCCGCCGCATCATCCCACGCCGCCTGTAAGAGGATATGATCGGGCTCATGGTCGCGCAAAACATCATAGATCAGGTCCGCTGAAAACGTAACTTGCCGCCCGGTTTTCTCCTGACCGGGAAAACGCCGCTCGATCAGCCCCGCAATGATTGCGCAGTTACGGAAGGTACGTTTCATGAGGATTGATTCCTGCAACCACGCTTCGAGATCATCGCCCAGCATGTCCTCATCAAAAAGCGCGTCCATATCAAGATCACTCATATCCTGACGGGCCCAGATGGAGAGCGCATATTCGGTGGGCACAAAGCCAATGGGCTGCTTGCCAAGGCGTTCCAGTCGCCGGGTCAGCAACATGCCCAATGTCTGTTGCGCCAATTGCCCGTCAAACGGATAGCACACCAGGAAGTGCCGCCCATTGCGCGCCGACCCCCGTGTGGGACGCCCATCCAGCGCGTGCTGGCCCTTTTCGAAGCCATAGGGAAAGGTCTCGATAAGAAGTTGATCAGGCCCCGGAATAATCGATTTTTCCTGCTGGATACGTAGCCAGTCCTGCACCGGCTCTGGATAGTTATGCCATTCACCCGGGGTGTGGATCATGGTGCGTACCCGGTCGGCGAGATAGGTGGAGAGCGGAAACTTTCCCCCCTGCCAGCTTGGCACTTTAGGCGAGCCGCCTTTCGCCCGGCTGACGATCACATCGGTTACCGTCACGGTTTCGAGGCGGAGCAATTCCCCGGCAAACAAAAACGTGTCGCCCGGGTTCAGCCATTCCACAAACCATTCTTCCACCTCACCCAGCTTGCGGCCGCCACGGATCGGCCCTTTCTTGGAGCCAAGACGCACATTTAGCGCCGGTGCCTCCACAATGGTGCCCACATTCATGCGGTATTGTTGTGCCACCTGAGGATTGCGCACCTGCCACTTGCCATCACGCAAAACTAACCGGCGATAGCGCTCATAATTCTTGAGCGCATAGCCGCCGGTGGAAACGAACTCCAGCACGCGATCAAACTGCAGGCGGGATAGATCGCTATAAGGTGCCGCGCTGATAACCTCTTTATAGAGATCATCAGCATCGAACGGCGCAGCACACGCCATGCCCATAATATGTTGGGCAAGCACGTCGAGCGCCCCGCCCCGCCAGAACTCCCCATCTAGCTGACCCTCGCGAATGGCTTCCTGCGCGGCGATACATTCTAACACGTCGATGCGGTTTGCCGGAACCAGAAGCGCCGACGAGGGCTCATTCATTCGGTGATTGGCCCGGCCAATGCGCTGGGTTAACCGGCTTGCCCCCTTTGGCGCGCCAATCTGAATGACAAGATCAACATCGCCCCAGTCAATCCCAAGATCGAGGGTCGAGGTACAGACAACCGCGCGCAATTCCCCGCGCGCCATGGCCGCCTCAACCTTTCGCCGCCGCCCCACATCGAGCGAGCCGTGGTGGAGCGCAATCGGCAGGTTATCGTCATTGATGCGCCAGAGTTCCTGAAACGTAATTTCCGCCTGATTGCGGGTGTTCACAAAAATCAGGGTCAGCTTGGCATCCTTGATCGCGTCATACATTTCCGCCATGGCGTGACGCGCCGAATGACCAGACCAGGGGATGCGTTCTTCAGAATTCAGGAGACTGACTTTTGGGATCGCACCGCCTTTGGCCCGGATCAACTGTGCGGGCTGGGCACCCGCCACAAATTGCGGCGTCAAAAAGTCTAGCAACGGCTGCGGGTCGGGTACGGTGGCCGACAAACCGGTAAACCGTACGCCGGGGCTTAACGCGCGCAAGCGTGCAAGGCCGAGCGCCATGAGGTGGCCACGCTTCTGGTTTACGATGGCATGGATTTCATCGAGGATGACACAGCGCAGCTTGCCGAAAAACGCCTCGGCATCTTTATTGGCCAGCAACAGCGCCAACTGCTCCGGTGTGGTCAGGAGGAGATGCGGCGGATGGGTTTTCTGTCGCTGCCGCCGATTAGAGGGCGTATCGCCAGTACGCGTTCCCATGGTGATGGGCAGGGTCATTTGCGACACCGGCATTTCAAGATTGCGGGCAATATCAACTGCCAATGCCTTTAGCGGCGAGATATAGAGCGTATGCAGACCATCATGGGGCGTCCCTGCGTCGGCCTGGTGATAAAGGTCCACAAGGCTAGGCAAAAAGCCGGCCAGGGTTTTACCGCCGCCAGTGGGCGCGATCAACAAATGCGACCGTCCGGCAAGCCCGGCCCCAAGACAGTCCAATTGATGGGGACGCGGTGCCCAGCCCCGGCCCGCGAACCAATTGGTGAAGGTTGGCGGTAAAAGCGAAGGGAGAGAGGAATTTTCCGCCGGGGCCAATGCCTGATGGGTCGTCATGGCTGACCACCCCCAACCGCGGCAGCGGGCGCGGTGAAACTGATCATGCTCTTACCTGTTGGCGTATGATGACGCATAAAATAAGTATCCCGTTGCGCTATACCCTACCACGAACACCCCCCTTTCACAGCCCGCGTCGCGCGGCCTTTCCTGATCTCAATAATTTATGGCACAGGCCGATTATTCATCGCTCCTCCACCCAACACCAAAGGGGCTTTATTGTCCGCCGGGGGATTTTTACGTGGACCCGGTGGCTGCCGTCGACCGTGCGGTGATCACCCACGGCCATGCCGACCATGCCCGCGCCGGTCACGGCGCGGTCCTCGCCACGCCAGAGACCATGGCGATTATGGCCGTGCGCTATGGTGATCAGTTTACCGATCATCGCCAGCCCATGGCGCTTGGTCAACAAACCACCATCAATGGTGTAGACGTCAGCTTTGCACCCGCCGGGCACGTGCTCGGCTCTGCCCAGGCGGTCGTCACTTGGAACGCCATGCGCATGGTGATTTCTGGCGATTTCAAACGACGGCATGATCCGACCTGCACAACGTTTGAGCCAGTGCCGTGTGATGTTTTTATCTCCGAGGCGACCTTTGCTCTGCCGGTATTTCGCCACCCCGATGATCGCGGCGAGATCGCCCGTCTTCTCGCCTCCGTCATGCGCTTTCCCGACCGCGCCCACCTCGTGGGGGCCTATGCGCTGGGCAAGGCGCAACGGGTCATCTGTCTGATCCGTGAGGCGGGTTATGATGCGCCGATTTATCTGCACGGGGCCATGCACAAGCTTTGTGATCTGTATCAGGATCATGGCGTCGACCTTGGCCCGCTCCTGCCTGCCACGATCAACCGCGAGGGCAGTAAGCAGGACTTTGCCGGCAAGATCATTGTCGCGCCGCCCTCGGCCTTTGCCGATAAATGGGCGCGGCGGTTTCCTGACCCCGTGGCCGCGTTCTGTTCCGGCTGGATGCAGGTGCGCGCGCGCGCCAAACAACGGGGTGTGGAATTGCCGCTTATCCTATCGGACCATGCGGATTGGGACGAGCTAACCCAAACCGTGCGCGATGTGGCCCCGGGGGAGCTGTGGATTACCCATGGCCGCGACGATGCGCTGATGCGCTGGGCCGAACTGGAAGGGATCACCGCGCGGCCCCTGCGGCTTGTGGGTTATGAGGATGAAAACGACTGATGCAGGCTTTCTCCGCGCTTCTTGATCGCCTTGCCCTGACGCCCGGGCGGAACGCGAAAATTACGCTGTTAACGGATTATTTTGCCGCAACGCCAGACCCCGATCGCGGCTATGCGCTGGCGGCAATCACCCGGGACCTCTCCTTCTCTGCGGTTAAACCAGCAGCCTTGCGCCACTTGATTGCAGAGCGGATGGACCCGCAACTCTTTGAGCTGTCCTATGATTATGTGGGCGATCTGGCTGAGACCATCGCGCTTGCCTGGCCCACCCGCCACGGCGCCAACCATATCCCCACCTTGCGCGAGGTTGTGGAAACCCTGGAGACGATTAAGAAGACCGAGGCGCCGGATCAGGTGCGCCACTGGCTCGATACGCTGGATGCGCAAGGGCGCTGGGCGCTCCTCAAGCTGGTAACCGGCGGCTTGCGAATCGGGGTTTCAGCGCGGCTGGCAAAAACGGCGCTAGCGAAATTTGGCGATCAACCGGTCAACACCATTGAGGAAATCTGGCACGGGCTGACCCTTCCCTATACCGATCTTTTTGCCTGGCTTGAGGGCAGCGCCGAAAAACCGGAAAATACCCATAAAACACCCTTCCGTCCGGTCATGCTTGCCCACCCCATTGATGAGGAAAAAGACTTTGTCCAACTCGACGCTGATGACTACACCGCCGAGTGGAAATGGGACGGTATCCGCGTGCAGGCAAGCGCCCTTGATGGCGAGGCGCAGCTTTACAGCCGCACGGGCGATGATATCGGCAAGACCTTTCCGGATATTCTCCAGGCACTGACTTTTGATGCAACCCTAGACGGAGAGTTACTGGTCTTTGATCCGCAGGCGGAGCGCTATACGCCCGCCTCCTTTGGCGATCTGCAACAACGCCTCAATCGCAAGAGCGTCTCCAGGGCGCAGCTGGAAAAACACCCTGCCTTTATCCGAGCCTATGATATTCTGACCCTCGGCGAGGAAGACTTGCGCCCGCGCGGCTTTGTGGAACGACGGGCGATCCTCGAAGACGTCTTTGCGCGGCACGCACCGGCGCGCATGGATTTGTCGCCGGTCCTCCGCTTCGACGGCTGGGAGGCGCTTGCCGACCTACGCGCGGCACCGCCCCACCCCTCTATCGAGGGGGTGATGATCAAGCGGGCTGGAGCGCCTTATGTGCCGGGGCGGCCCAAGGGTGAATGGTTTAAGTGGAAGCGCGATCCCTTCCTGATCGATGCGGTGATGATGTATGCCCAGCGCGGGCACGGCAAACGCTCCTCTTTCTACTCCGATTTTACGTTTGGGGTCTGGCGCGACGACGAGATCGTGCCCGTAGGCAAGGCCTATTTCGGCTTCACCGATGACGAGTTGAAAAGCCTCGACAAGTTCGTGCGCAATAACACCACCGACCGGTTCGGCCCCGTGCGGCAAGTGGCGTTTGGCGCCGACAAGGGCCTGGTGCTTGAGATCGCGTTTGAGGGGCTGAACGCCTCAACCCGGCACAAATCCGGCGTTGCCATGCGGTTTCCGCGCATCCACCGTATCCGCTGGGACAAGCCCGCGCGCGAGGCCGATACCCTCGACACGCTGAAGCAACTTCTTTGAGGCACCCGCGATTGCTCTTCTGACCAAGTAACTCTATCACCGCGAGAGGCGGCGTAGAGGCCCCCGGCTGACCGCGCCGCATCCGTTTCTTGCGTCTGACGAAAGCCCGCCATGCCGACCTATGCCGTAATGTCGATCGTGCATCAGTTCCTGCCCGAGCGGTATCGCCGGTTCGAACATTTGTACCAGGCGGCGGGCCAGAACACCGGCAATCTCCTGTTCTCGACCGCCGTATGGCGGCAATTGGCAGCGGAGCGCAAACGCGTGGGGTTCCGCATTGACCCCGATAAAATCAATGAGCGCTATGATGCGCTGGTGATACCCGCCGCCAACTGGATCAATCCGGGTACCGACCTTGGCATGATTGCCGATAGTATTGAGAAACTGACCATCCCGGTGGTGATCATCGGCCTTGGCGCTCAATCGGTGGGCGTTGACGATGATCCAAAGGTACCCATGCCCGCCGGGACAGAACGCTTGTTACGCCTCATCGCCGAGCGCTGCCACAGCCTTTCCGTACGCGGTGCCTTTACCAAGCGGGTGCTTAGCGCCTACGGCATAGACAATGTCACCGTTACGGGGTGTCCCTCGCTCTATGTGGATTTTGGGCCAACGCCGAAACCACGCAGGGCGGCGCCCTTTGACCTTACGCGCTGTCTTCTTCACGGCACCCGCTATGGCGTACAAAAACCTGATTTCACGGCGCTGCCCAAAAGCGATATCAACCGGGCGCTCTATCGTTTCGCGTTCGCGCACGCGCTTGATCTTCTCTACCAGTCAGAGCCGGAGGAAATCGCGCTGCTTCTCGGTTTCGATGATGATAGCGCCGCGCGCACCCCGGCGCAGGAAAAGCACCTGCAGAACGTTTATGGCGCGACGTCGATCGACGCGGTTGAAGCCTATGTGCACGCCCACGGTAAGGTGTTTACGGGCATGCAGGTCTGGTCAAAGGCCATCCGTGCGTACCAGTTTATCCTCGGCACGCGGTTGCATGGCACGATCATGGCGCTCAATAGCGGCGTGCCCGCGAGCCTGATCACCCATGACAGCCGCACCGCGGAAATCGCCGATTTTGCGTGCATCCCGGCAATCGATGGCCGTACAGCGGTGCTTTCGCAAGCTACGATCAAAGACGCCTATGAGCGGTTTGACATGGCCCCCTACCAGACCCGCCGCACCCAAAACCGCAAACGCTACCATCAATTCCTGACCGATAACGGGCTGGTCCCCGCCTTTGAGGCGACCGAGCCCACAAGGCAACCCCGTGACCGCGCAACCACCCACGCCCATCGCCATTGAGACGGGGGCCCTGACGCTCCGCCTACCAACGATAGAAGATGCCGACCGCATCACCGCCCTCCTGCAGGAAAAAGACATCGTCCGGATGCTCGGCCGGGTGCCATGGCCTTACTCCCGGGCCGACGCGGTGTGGTGGATCGAAAACGCAGCGCGCCAAGCCAGTGCCGGTGAGGAATATCCCCTGGTGATTATTCATAACGAGCACGGCCTGATCGGCAGTTGCGGCCTGCAAAAAGTAGAGTGCCCTGATGATCTGTGCGTATGGGAATTGGGTTACTGGATTGGCAAACCCTATTGGCGCCAAGGTTTTGTGAGCCGGGCGGCCAACGCGATCCTCGACTGGGGCAGAACCGCTCTGGGGGCCACGGGCTTCGTCTCCGGCCATATCGAAGACAACACCGTCTCCGGCCATGTGTTGCGAAAACTTGGGTTTAACGAGGTTGGCACAATAGAACACTATGCCAGAGGCCGAGACAGAATCGTCCGTGCTCGGCGGTTTACGAAGACCGCCCCGACGCCGCTTGCACTGGCTTCTGAGAGCCAAAATCCCCGCCCGGACACTGATTGACAAGCAATCCTGATCTCCGCACACCGGACTGGGAAAAGACCCCGAAAGGTCTTAAGCAGTGAAGGCCATCACGGTGAGCATTGGCCGTAGGCTGAAACAAATGCGCCTTGGATTTCCCGATTTGTCCAGAACTTATTGTAGGTCACTTGTGCGTGGGGCATAAACTTCACGCAAAAGGCGTAGTTGCTGTCCTCAAAATGACTGGGGCGTTCAAAATTCAGTCCAGAATCAGCGTCTGAGTCATCAAGCGCAATATGACAGGTGCGGCAAACCCGTCCAGCAATGTTATCATACCGATCACCCAGTGCCGAGTTGTCCTCATTAAGAGAACTCCAGCTATTGTCATTCCGGTCAGGTAATGATGGCAAGTAAGCCTGTTGATCCACACCTGTGTATGGGCACGGATCGTTCGCCGAAGACACTCCGGCGCGGTACCACTGAGATATAGTATTCACAATTGTCGATAGCGGTTTTGACGGCACCACAAATTCACAGTTGAGATTTTTGACGACCGTCAAGCGTTTTTGAAGGCGCACGCCTGGCCTATCGCCTGGAGATTCAATAGCAACCGGTTGCAATTGTGTGATCGCTTCCAAATCAAACTCACGGAACGATGAGCGATCAGCCTTTAAAAACTGAACAAAAGCCGTTTTAGACAGCGCCTGCTGCGCCCCTGGGGTTTCAAAAAACTCGCCATCGTCAAAATGCGGCGTAGAGCCCCCATGGCAAACCTGACAAACGTTGGGCACGGATCGAAAACCACTGATTTGATCAAGTTTCACCGCGCTGACCCGTTGGCCACCCGCCACAGTACCGGCAAAGGCATAAAAGGTAACAACACGTCCCACACTTTCCGCGCCGGGAACTTTTGCAAACTCCATGGCGACCGTGGCAAACCCTTCACCAATATTTTGTTCATGGGCTGAAACGGCGCCATTGGGGTCCCGGTCGAACTGGTCCCCAAAGTCGGCAATATGATTGCCAACAATACAGAAGACATCTTGCTCGCTGGTGGGATCGGCGGGATCATCGGGCGGCCCCTTCAGGCATTGCATTTTGCGCCCCGACCCCAGGTCGCCGCTATTGAGATAGGATAGCTCCAGAATACCAGGATTAGTTAGCGTATAGCCTGCCACTGGATAGTCTTGATCCTTCGTGCTGGGCCCGGTTTTTGGATGCAGGTTTGTTTCGTCAAATGCCGGCTGAAATCCATTTACCGCAAGCCAATCGTGGAGGGTTGTCTTGGCATCGTTTCCGTCGATTAGGGAATAATACGCATCGCCGCTCGTGCTGGCCGTGCCAGCAATATTTTTCGTCGAATCCTTCAAGGTCAGAAACTCACTACCTTGATTTCCACTTGGCGGGACCGACCGGGTAATGCGTACTTCTCTTTGACAAGCCTGGTATGGAAAAGCTGGACGCCGCCCGCCTCCACTTGGAATAGCATCTGTGTCGTTGAGATCCACATAGTACCGGCGTTGCCCTTGCGGTTCTTGCAGCGCTCCGGCGTAGACTGGCGGCTTGTTCATGTCGGTCTGGGTATTTTCTTCGAGAACGAAGTTCAAATCACCATCTTCAATTGAATTTGGGATTGCTCGGGTTGGGGTCACTTGTGTGGCCTCGGAATCCAGCAATTCAAAATAAACCCGGTTTGGCGTTTGCCCATCGCCGGCGTTTAGGCCGTAGATTGCATTCAACCGATTATCAAGCGTGATGACTTTACTTTGCTCCGTACCGGGTACAACGGCCCCATTTCGAAACGATGAGGACGTTACCCGAATTTGACGTTCCTCCGGGTCAAGGCGTTGAAAATCGGGTGTCACCCGAACGCAGGCGCTGGCACCGCCGGAAATATCCCTATCCATATTGATCGTGGAAAAATGACGCAATTGCGTGACGTAAAAGCCGTTTTGCAATCGTGCCCGGTTCTGATTTTCTTCCCAGATGCCAGTGCTTTCATTGTAGGTCCATACCCGCATCGACCGGGGTGGGACAGGCACACCGCCGCCAAAACGGCTTTCGGCAACCGGAACGGCCAGTTCAGCCGTTTTCCCCTCTTTTAACTGTAGTCTGTCACCCGTCGGCGTATACAAATCAATTTGCACAGCACCATAGGAAAGAAGATCAAGCTCATTCCCGTTCAAGTCTTCGGCGAGATAGTCACCGGGCAGCGCATCAACACGGGAATCAAAATAGGACAATGTTGCCATTGTATCGCCAAAATAGGGTTCACCGGTTTCTTCCCGCACAAGACCGCCTGCGGGCAATCTCAGGCTGGTGGCTTTATATTTTTTGCGTCTAAATTCGGGGTCGCTGTATTTTGGATCAAGAACAAGCCCGCCGCTTTCAGCGCTAACCGCTTGTGTAGGAACTTTCTTTAGGGTGAAGACCGTACCAGTTCGCCCTCGGTCATAGATTTCCGATTGGGTTAAATAACCCGGTGCCGACACTGTAACGGCATATCGATTGCGATCGCTAAATTCGGCAAAACTCTTGAAGCCACCGGTTGCAGAAACTGTCGCAGGTTCTCCATTGATGGTGACCCGAAGCCCGTTGGGGCGTGCACTGGTATCACTGGCAATCACGGTTCCTGAAAAGGCTTCCTTACCGGCATGCTCATTCGAAATTGTGAAGTTTTCGCGCTGTTGGGCCCACTGGCCCGTGGGACCGAGGGTGAAGATTTCGACGCTATGGCGTGTCTGGGAAGCCGGTGTTTTCCAAATGGCTGTTTTATCGCCGGTGATTTTCAGACTACCGCCTGTCACCTCCCACCGGATTCCCGCGACGCTGTTCCCATTGTCACGGGCGCGCAGCTCAACTTCCGCTTCCGGAGGCAAGACCAGCGTTCGCCGTCCGTCCCAGGTGGCCGTAATACTTCCAAGGCTTGGCCGGGCGCCCGGTAACGGTTCATACATTTCAAAATTGTTGCGACCTGCCAGTCGGATGGTCCGTGTGGTAAGCTGATTGGCCAAGATTGACCCGAATGCAGATGTTGCAGCGGACGGGCTTGTTTGTTTGACATTACGAAGAAGAAATTCGCGACTTCGCTCTCCCACTTGCGGACAGCTAATGTCGATCTTCGTGTCTCCCGCCACAACTTGGGGGATCACATATTCACCCCATGCGTTGGCCCGAACCACCTGACGTTTTCCGCGCTCGTTCGTTGAGATTGTCTCGCCTACGAGATCAATTTCAGCTGAAGGCTTTAATAGACGACAAATCGTACCGTCTTCAAAGGACACTGTACCTGCGACGACCCGAGCGGCCTCATTACGGCGCGGCATCAGATAAACCGCCGGGGGATAAGCCGTGCGACTACCAACCGTAATTTCGCGGGGATCGCAAGGCCCAAGATAGGCGGTTGAGCGCCAGCAAACATTGTAGGTTCCTGGCGCTACCCCCAGCACATTATAAACGCCGCGCACATCGGTTTTCGCACTGGGACTTTCCGCGCCTGTCTTGATATTTTTTAAATAAACTTCAACGTCTGGTAGCAAAATCGTACGCGGCAATTGCGGATTTTCACGTAGAATATAATCCTTATCGCCGCGAACAAAAAGCCGGTCTTCCCGCAAATTTGCATACACAACACCGTGGACCCTTTGCGGACGCGCTAGTAGGTAGCGCTGTATATTCCTCGTGAGGATATTCCTCTGGAGGCGAAGACCTTGCGTATCTCCTTCACGCAGGATTTGATTTTCGAGGATGGCTTCGTAGGTATCATTTCCTTGCAAAATATCCTGCGGAACCCGGGGGGGGTCTTCAGGGGCCTCGTCCTGAGCAAAGCTTTTCGACCCAACAGATAAGCTCAAAAATAAGCAGCAAATCGCTATTCTAATCAAAAGGCTTTTTGAGCATTGAGTATACAAAACTGTCATAATCATCCCCCACCATTCTCTTCACACAAACTGTAAATAAAAGATTGGGTTCGTGAACATCCCCCACCGAATGGCTTTTGCTAAAATTTTAGTAAGGTCTACCAACCTCGGCTTGCCTCGGGCTTTTTCATCAAAGTCAATGCGAAACCCGCATTCGCTATACATTTCACCCGTCGGTCTGAGTCTTAACAATGGGCCCATTTCCCGCTAGTTAGAGGGAATGGCCCAAACCCCCGCCCCCGCGCGGCGCCGCAAGGCGCCGACGACCCAGCCATCGACGCCGAAGGATGAAATTACGCCCGTAGCCGGGGGGTTTTCCGAGACGATGGCGGCTTATCACGACACGGTCTCCACCTCGGAATGGCAGCCCCATCGGCCCGAGCGCCCGAACCTGCCGAAAATTTCCAAACCGCTGGAAGTCGTCTCCGCCTATGAGCCCGCCGGTGACCAGCCCACAGCAATCATGGAGCTTTCTGGCGGGACACAAGGGGGCGAATGGGACCAGGTCCTGCTCGGCGCGACGGGTACGGGCAAGACCTTCACCATGGCCAAGGTGATTGAGAAACTGCAACGCCCGGCGCTGATCCTTGCGCCCAACAAAACCCTCGCGGCGCAACTCTATAATGAGTTTAAGGCATTCTTTCCGAACAATGCCGTTGAGTATTTTGTATCCTACTATGACTATTATCAGCCCGAGGCCTATGTGCCCCGGTCCGACACCTATATCGAAAAAGAAAGCTCCATCAACGAACAGATTGATCGCATGCGTCACGCCGCGACCCGCGCGCTGCTCGAACGTGATGACGTGATCATCGTTGCATCGGTGTCGTGTATCTACGGTATCGGCTCGGTTGAGACCTATACGGCGATGACCTTCTCGCTGGAGGTTGGTCAGGAAATCTCACGCAAGCAATTGCTCGCGGATCTTGTTGCCCTGCAATATAAACGCAACGAGACAGCGTTCGTACGCGGATCGTTTCGCGCCAAGGGTGATGTGATCGAGGTTTTCCCGGCGCACTATGAAGACCGCGCCTGGCGCGTGTCGATGTTCGGCGATGAGATCGAAGACATCACAGAGTTTGATCCGCTTACGGGGCAAAAATCCTCCGAACTGGAAGCGGTAACGATTTACGCCAACAGCCACTATGTGACCCCGCGCCCAACCCTGAACCAGGCGGTGGCGGCGATCAAAAAAGAGCTGAACGAGACCCTGCCGATTATGCGTGCTGAGGGCCGCTTGCTGGAGGCGCAACGGCTGGAACAACGCGTGACCTTTGATATCGAAATGATGCTCGCCACGGGGTCTTGCAACGGGATTGAGAACTACTCGCGCTATCTGACCGGTCGCCAACCGGGGGAACCGCCGCCGACCCTGTTTGAATATCTGCCCGATAATGCGGTGGTCTTTACCGACGAAAGCCACGTGACCGTGCCGCAGATTGGGGCCATGTTCAAAGGCGACTTTAATCGCAAACGCACACTTGCCGAATATGGGTTCCGTCTACCCTCTTGTATGGACAACCGCCCGCTCAAATTTGAAGAGTGGGAAAAGATGCGTCCACAGACGGTCCATGTCTCGGCAACGCCAGGCTCGTGGGAGATGGATCGCACCGGCGGCGTCTTTACCGAACAGGTTATCCGGCCCACGGGGCTGATCGATCCCGAAGTGGAAATCCGCCCGGTGACGGGCGAGAAGACAAACCAGGTCGATGATGTCATCGACGAATGCAAGAAGGTCGCCGCGAAGGGCGGCCGGGTGCTGGTCACCACGCTGACAAAACGCATGTCCGAGGACCTGACGGAATACATGCATGAACAGGGCATCCGTGTACGGTATATGCACTCGGATATTGATACGCTGGAGCGGATCGAAATTCTACGCGATTTGCGACTGGGCGCTTTTGACGTGCTGGTCGGTATCAACCTCCTGCGCGAGGGGCTCGATATTCCCGAATGTCAGTTGGTTGCTATTTTAGATGCGGATAAGGAAGGGTTCCTGCGCTCGGAAACATCGCTGATTCAGACGATTGGCCGGGCTGCACGTAATGTTGAAGGCCGTGTTATTCTGTATGCAGATCGTATGACTGGTTCCATGGAACGCGCGATCGCCGAAACCGACCGCCGCCGCGAAAAACAAATCGCCCATAACGAAAAACACGGGATCACCCCGCAAACCGTGAAAGCCACCATCGCCGAAATCGCCAACTCCAATGATGAAGGGGCCAAGGCGGCCATGGGCCAAACCTTTGTGGGCCACAAAGGCGTGCGGGCCGCCGCGCCGGGTGCCGTCAATGGCTTTGCCGAGGGGCAGGCAGAGTTTGAAGCCGCGCCCGCCGGAGATAATCTAAAAACCCATCTGGCGCATCTGGAAAAAGAGATGCGCGAAGCAGCCTCCAACCTTGAATTTGAGACGGCGGCCCGCCTGCGCGACGAAATCAAACGCCTGCAGGAAACCGAACTCGCCATCGCCGATGATCCGCTGGCGCGCCAGTCAGCGGTGGAAGCGCGCGTCGAAGAAGCCTCCGACGGGCGCATCACCAAAAGCGAAGGGACAGTCAGCACCGTTCGCGCCCGTCCGAAAGGCGCAAAGGCAAAAGGCCGACGACCACGCTAGCCGCCCCCCCCGGCCGTATGAACTGTCTTCGAACCGAGGTCGGCCTCTCTTGCCTGAAAGCATCTTAGTTGATGCGGCGAATTTGGGTTGGTCTTTTCGCGTTTTCGTTTCTCTTGTTGACTGCGTGTAGCATCTTTTGCTCCGGTTGGTTTCTGTGATAGCATTCCGGCATAAACCAATACAGGGAAGGGAACCCAAATGGATATGATGAACCTTTTGTTGAGCGGTGCCGGCGGCGCGGTCCTTGGTCCGCTGATTTCGCAATTTCTGGGTGGCGGTAACTCAAGCCTGATTACCCGGATTATCACCGGCGTTGTGGGCGGCTTGGGCGCCGGGGCTGGCGCAGACGCGGCTGGGATCAGCGAAATGCTGGGCGGCATGCTGGGTAATGGCGACCTGATGGCCATGATCGCGCCCGTCCTCGAAGGCGGCGTCGGCGGCGGCATCCTGTCAACGCTTGGCGGCATGGTGACCAAACGCCAGGATTAACAGGCGGTGAAGCCCGGCGATGTGGAATTTTTTTCTGGAGTAGAAACCGTATTCCCGGGCAAGCGTGAGCGCCGGACCGGGCCTTTTTTCCGCGCGTTCCACGTGCGTAGGCGCAGAAAACACGCTAAAAACCGAGGCTTGGCCTATAGACACCGTTAACGAAATCTCGCTATTCCTGCTCACACCATATCTTGGCGACTGCGAGATTTCTGCTATGGTGCAGGGGTCGCAAGGGAGAAAGCAACATGTTTGTGGGCACGCTGGAAGTCACGGAAAAGATGGATTTGTCGTTTCTGGCCCTGCCAGCATCGACCCAGCCGGTCGTGCCAGTGGCACCGGTAACGTCGAAATCAGACACGATCGATGTGGACGCTTTTCGCGCGACCAGTAACACCGAAAAGGTTGACGTGGATTTCGGAAACCTGCGCACCACCAGCCCGGTGACACTGGATCTTGAATTCGCCGCGCTCGACGATCTTGGCCGTGTTTACTTTGCCGATCCGGTCCAGGTCGACCTTGGGATCGCCGACGCGTTCGCGCTTTTTTAAGCGCCGCAAACCCTCCCTAATGCCAACCGAGGCTGCGCCGCCGCGAGCGACGGTGAAATGCTTACATCCCGAGCTTTGACTTCAGTATTTCATTGACCGCTTTGGGGTTGGCTTTGCCGCCGGTGGCTTTCATCACCTGGCCCACGAACCATCCAAAGGTTTTTGGCTTTTCCTTCACCTGCGCCACCTGCTCGGGATTATTGGCGATGATTTCGTCGATGGCGGCTTCGATCGCGCCGGTGTCCGTCACCTGTTTCAGGCCTTTTTCCTCAACAATCTTGCCGGGGTCCTCGCCCGTCTCCACCATGATCTCGAAAACATCTTTGGCAATGCGGCCGGAAATTGTGTCGTCCTTGATCAGATCAATCAGCGCCCCTAACTGCGCAGCGGAAACCGGGCTTGCGTCAATGTCTTTGCCCGCTTTATTCAGGGCACCGAAGAGTTCGGTTGTTACCCAGTTTGAAGCAAGTTTTGAATCCCGGCCTGTTGCCACCGCTTCGAAATAATCTGCTTTACCGCGATCCACCGCCAGTACCGCCGCGTCATAGGGCGATAAACCATACGCCTCCACAAAGCGGTGCTTTTTCGCATCGGGCAGTTCGGGCAAGTCGGCCTTGATTGCGTCAACCCAGGCTGGGTCCAGCTCCAGCGGCAAAAGATCAGGGTCTGGAAAATACCGATAATCGTGGGCATCTTCTTTAGAACGCATGGTGCGCGTCTCGCCGGTTTTTACATCAAAGAGGCGGGTTTCCTGGTTGATCTGACCGCCCCCCTCCAGCACCTCAATCTGGCGACGCGCTTCGTAGTCAATCACCTGGCGCACATAGCGCAGCGAGTTGACGTTCTTAGTTTCTGTCCGTGTACCGAGCTCTGCGCCCAATTTGCGGACGGAAACATTGACGTCGGCGCGCATGGATCCCTCCTCCATATTGCCGTCACACGTACCAAGATAGCGCACGATGGTCCGCAATTTTCCGAAATAGGCCGCCGCCTCATCGGCTGAGCGCATGTCAGGTTTGGAAACAATTTCCATAAGCGCCACCCCCGACCGGTTCAGGTCCACATGGCTATGGGTTGCAGATAGATCATGGATCGATTTGCCTGCGTCCTGCTCAAGGTGCAGCCGTTCAATACCTACACAGATGGTTTCTGTGGGTGAGACCTCAACCTCGATCTCTCCTTCCCCCACCACGGGGTCAAGATATTGCGATATCTGATAACCCTGCGGCAGGTCGGGGTAGAAATAGTTCTTGCGGTCAAAGCGTGACCACAGATTGATCTTGGCGTTCAGACCGAGACCGGTGCGCACCGCCTGTTCCACGCAATATTTATTGATCACGGGCAGCATGCCGGGCATGGCCGCATCAACCAGCGACACATTCTCATTGGGCCCGGCGCCATAGGTTGCCGACGCGCCAGAGAACAGTTTTGACCGGGAGGTCACCTGCGCATGGACCTCAAGACCAACAATCACTTCCCAATCGCCGGTCTCCCCTTTGAGAAGATGGCGGGGGTCCTGCTCACGAATTTGCATGGGATCACCTTTAGCTCGTTTTCCTGTGGTCAGGGTCGATTTTCAAAAATACTCAAAGACGCCGTGAAGCCATTGCCGCAGCGCGGATAACTGACCGGCAATCGCTGCGCTCGCGGTGCGGGTACCAACGCCGTGCTGTTTCAGTCACGCTGTTGCCCCTGCCACTGTTGCGGTTGATTACCTCGTGCATCCTTATCTCTTCTGGCGCCTGGACCATTGATCCTACACCCACCACTCATCGGGCCGGGCCGTGAAGGTTGCGGCCTTTTCAAGCACGTGGGCGGCGGTAAACAGGGTTTCTTCATCAAATGGCTTGCCGATGAGTTGAAGCCCGAGCGGCAGCGCCTGCGCGTCGAGCCCGGCAGGAATAGAGATACCCGGCAGCCCCGCGAGGTTGGCCGTCACTGTGAAAATGTCGTTGAGATACATTGAAACCGGATCACCCAGTTTTTCGCCAAGGCCAAACGCCGCCGACGGCGCCGACGGCGTCAGGATCAAGTCCACATTGGCAAAGGCACCCGCGAATTCGTCACTAATCTTTTTGCGGACCCTCTGCGCACGCAGATAGTAGGCATCATAATAGCCAGCGGACAACACATAGGTACCAATCAGGACACGGCGTTTTACCTCATCACCAAAGCCTTCGGCCCGGGTTTGCTCATACATTTGCGTGATCGGCAAATCGCCTTTGGCGCGGTGGCCATATTTGACGCCGTCATACCGCGCGAGGTTTGACGAGGCTTCGGCGGGCGCAACGATATAGTACACCGGTAGTGCATATTTTGTCAGCGGAAGCGAAATATCGACAATCTCGCACCCGGCATCCTTCAGCCAGTCAATGCCCTGCTGCCACAGGGTCTCAATTTCACCGGGCATACCATCGAGGCGATATTCTTTCGGTATACCGATTTTCAGCCCCTTGACCGATTGGCCGAGGGCCGCCTCATAATCGGGAACAGGACGGTCGATGGAGGTGGAATCCTTGGGGTCGTGACCGGCCATGGACCCCAGCATGATCGCGGCATCACGCACATCATGGGTGATGGGCCCTGCCTGATCAAGAGACGAGGCAAAGGCAACAATGCCCCAACGCGAGCACCGCCCATAAGTGGGCTTGATACCAACAGTACCGGTAAAGGACGCAGGCTGACGAATAGAACCGCCGGTATCGGTCCCCGTCGCGCCGGCAAAGAGCCGCGCGGCCATGCCCGCCGCTGACCCGCCGGAGGAGCCGCCGGGCGTTAGCGCGGTGTCGCTACCCCGTCGTCGCCACGGGTTGATCACATCGCCAAAAAAACTCGTCTCATTGGAGGAGCCCATGGCGAATTCATCTAGATTGAGCTTGCCCAGCATGACCGCACCGTCAGCCCACAGATTGCTGGTCACCGTCGATTCATAGGGCGGGGTAAAACCCTCCAGAATATGGCTGGCCGCTGTTGTCTGCACATCTTGTGTACAAAACAGGTCCTTGATCCCCAGCGGCACCCCTTCGAGTGCACCGCCGGTCCCATTGGCAAGCCTGTCGTCAGACGCCTTCGCCATGGCGCGTGCTTTATCGTGCGTCACCGTGATAAAACAGTTCAACGCCTTTGCCGCATCGATCCGTGTAAGGAAGGCATCGGTTACCTCCAGCGCACTGACTTCGCGGGTTTTGAGTTTGTCGCGCAAATCGGCAAGGGAGAGGTCATGGAACTGGGTCATACGATCGTCTTCGAAAAGGGTAAGAGTTCAGGCGGTGGGTGCAGAAGAGTTGGCGAAACTGATGTCTCGGTGCCCTATTCCACGACCTTGGGCACGACGAAGAAATTTTCTTCCGTCAGCGGTGCATTCGCCACCACATTGGCGGGCTGACCACCGCCCGTTGGCCCCTCGGCCGGGTGATCCTCGCGCATGGGCAAGCGCGCCTCCACCGTGGAGGCCATGGCGGTGACGCCTTCCACATTCACCTCATTGAGCTGCTCAATCCAGCCGAGAATGCCGTTGATTTCTGCGGCCAACGGCTCAAGCCGCTCTTCGGGCTCGTGGATCCGAGCGAGTTTTGCAACTTTGCGGACGGTTTGTTTATCCACGCTCATGGGTTTTTCCTCGTCGCTTCAAGGTGAAGAGCGGTATCAATCTGTCTGCCCGATAGCAAGAGCCACGCTGCCCCGCGCTACTGGCCGGCGGGCCCGGCAGCGTATGACCCTCCAGGCTCGATCTCGCCAATCTGTTCCAGACGCGCGGCGGGCAACGGCCATTTGCGCGTCAAAAACTGCCGGATGGCCGTGGCACGCGGCTGGTTGCCAGATCGCACCGCGGTGAAGGCAAGCCAGCTTTCCAGCGAATAGCGCGCGTCTGGACCTTTGCTTTCATCAAGAAACGCCCGCCAGAAATCCATCACCGGCGTCGTGCTCGATGGCGTGCCCGGGCGCGGCATGGCGGCAAGACGCGCGAGCATATGGCCGCACGCGTAAACCGTGCGAAAGGCCGCCGCTTTTGTCAGCGTATCGACGCGTTTGTACCGCGCACCCTCATCGCAGTCGGCTGCCGCCTTTCGATGAAACGCCTCGGCAGCGCTCTGTTCCCAAAGCCCCATGCGGACCAGCACTTCGGCTGTGATGGCCTCGGCGGCGCCTTCATGGATCCATGCGGGCACGTCCGGTGATTGGGGGCGAATGCGCGCCTGCCAAAGATGGACAAGTTCATGGACCAGCGCGCGCCGCAGGATTGACCGCCCGGTTGCGGATGGGGTGTCCCACGGGCTGCCATCAATGACGGTCAGGACCTGGCGCGGCAAAGCATCGCCCGCAAACCGGAAAAGCCCGCCTACCGCGTGAGGTGCCGACGGCTGCGCCCTGTCCCCGGGTGATCCGGCTTTCGCCAGCACGATCAGCGGGCGCTCGCCTAGCGGCACGCCAAAGCCATCGGCCAGCACCGTGAGGGCCTCATCAATCAGAGGCTCTGCTTCGGCCTTCACCCAGTCCGCAAGCGCCGCGTGGACCAGCACGTCATGGCGCGGCAAACGGTGCACGCCACCCGCGCCAAAAAACACAAAGGCCGGATGATCGGAAAGGGCCTCGTGATTATTCACAGGCCAGATCGGCGCCAGCGTTTGGGTTTGTGTACTTTCATCTTGGGAAAGTGAGAAAGAGACAGGCATTCGGCGCCCCGGCGCGTCATAGGGCCAGAAATGCCCGGTATAAAGGCCGAGTACAGGGGACCCATCCTGCGCCGTCATGGCGAAGGCGGGCTGATAATCGCCGGTTATAAATAGCGGTGTTGCCGGCGCCTCAAACCGCAGCCGGGTAAAGGGCTTACCATCTTTGCGAACCGCATAAAGACGGCTTGCCCGGCGCACAAACTGATGGTCATCGCCAGCGAGCACCCACTGACGCTGGCGCAGACCCGTCGCTCCGTCTGGCCCCGTTAGAAGCAGCCCAAAATCAAGTGCCGTGACGGGCGCGCAAAGCGTGATCGTGATTTGCGCGGTATCAGGCTTGCTCGGCGTTGCGGCCATCTCAATGTGCGCGCTTGGCTGAACCGGGATTCGCGCCAATGCCTTTTTTGGGGGCGAGAACAAGACACCGACGATCAGCGTCATCGCCGCTAGCCCCAGAAACGCGGCACTCAACACCGCCAGCCGTAGCCGAGCCGCAGACCCACCGTGCGGCGAATGCAAATTCCTGAAAATTGGTAATGTGTTAAGCAAATTCACCTAACGTAATCCTGTTCGCATGCTGGCAGTTTCGGGTAAAGAGCAGAGAAAAGCCAGTACGAACACAAAAGCGGGGATCAATGGCCGAGCGCCAGGATCAATCTGGGTTGACGGCGCGTAGTGCGCAAAAAAAACCTGCCAGCGGCGTTTCTGACGAAGACCGGTTTGCCCGGTTCGGTCAGTCAGGCGTACTGCTTGGTCTTGATCTTGGTACAAAAACCATTGGGATCGCGGTATGCGATCCGGAAAGAATGGTAGCAGCCCCCGTCGAAACGTTGAGGAGGCGCAAGTTCACGGTGGATATTCAATCCCTGATCGAGATCGCGACCAGCCGCAAGGCGGTGGGATTCGTCATGGGTCTTCCGTTAAACATGGACGGCACCGAAGGGCCCCGCGCCCAGTCGAGCCGCGCCTTTGTCCGCAACGCAGAAAAAACCACCGACTTGCCGTTTGCATTCTGGGACGAGCGGCTTTCGACCCAGGCCATGGAACGCGAGCTTATCGCTCTGGACACAAGCCGGGCAAACCGTTCTGAAAAAATTGATGCGTTGGCTGCCACCTTTATCTTGCAAGGGGCGATCGACCGATGGAGGCGCACATGATGATCGACGAAAACTATAATGGTGAAAAACCGCTACGGTCGGAGAAACACAAAATCCGCCATTTGCTGTTCGGCATCCTTGTGTGCACCGGCATGGCCCACCTGATCATGACAACCTTTGACGTGCCGAATATTGGCTTTTGGTCAAATGTGCGGATCTTTTTCGTGGGCGCTGTCTACACCGCGCTCGGGCTGCTCGTGAAATATGGGGACGAAAAATTCGTCAACTATTCCGCCATCGCCTGCAGTATTGGCATGCTGTCAGCCATTATCGAATATGCCTGGACCGGCAGCCATTACGTGGCCACCACGTTGATCATTTTTGATATTGCCGTGATCTATTATGTCTATCGCTTTTGGTCGGCGTCCGATGTGATCCCCACCAAACCCGGCCAGAAGGACGAGGCTGCGCCCAGCGCCTGACACCCGCAGGGCAAGGTTCGCACCGCAGTAAAGTCGCCAACCGTTCGGTTTGCGACTCGCCGGTGCGGTCCCTATAACGGGCCCCATGAATGGGGTAACGCAACATAAGTTATCGTGCGAAAATCTGCTGCGGATCGATGATCTGAGCGACGATGATCTTGCGGCTATTCTCGCCCGCGCACGCTGGTTTGCTGAGTGTCTCACCGCGAAAAAACCGGTACCGCCATCGCTCGCCGGTCGTACACAGATCAATCTCTTTTTCGAAGATTCAACGCGAACCAATTTGTCGTTCGATCTTGCTGGTAAAAAACTTGGCGCCGACGTGATCAATGTGCCGGTTGCCGCGTCGTCCGTAAACAAAGACGAAGATATTCTCGATACGGTACAAACGCTGGACGCCATGGGTGCCGACGTGATGATCCTGCGCACGCGCGACCCGCGCGCCCATGAGCGCCTGTCGCAGCGCACACGGTGCCCGGTGATCAATGCGGGCAATGGTACCATCGAACATCCCACACAGGCGCTCCTCGATGCGGCGACGCTGACCCGGACCTTTGGTACCCTTAATGGGCTGACCATCGCCATTTGCGGGGATGTTCGCCATTCGCGGGTGGCGGGCTCCGGCGTGCAGCTGTTCCAGCGGCTTGGCGCCACGGTGCGCTTTGTAGCCCCGGATGATCTCCTGCCGGATCGCGAACTCTTTGCCGATACCGAGCGGTTTAGCACGCTGGAAACCGGGTTAGATGGTGCCGATGTGGTTATGGCGCTGCGTCTACAGCGCGAACGTATGGAAAATCCACCGCCCATAGAGGCGTACATCTCAGAATTTCGACTAGACCATGATAGGCTTGATCTTGCGAAAGACGGGGCCAAGGTCATGCATCCCGGTCCCATGAATCGGGGGATTGAAATCACGGCCAGCCTTGCCGATGACAAAGCCCGGTCTCTTGTCCTTGATCAAGTGTTTATGGGGGTCGCAACGCGCATGGCCGTGCTTGATCAACTCATTGTCTGACCTAACGCCGCCACCCGGGCCAGCAAAAAAACACACAGAGAATTGCCCGCTTCGATGAGCCAGACACGATGAGCCAGTCACGATGATGTTTTTAACGATCTTGTTCAGCGCCGTGCTTGGCTATGGCCTTGGGTCAATCCCTTTTGGCCTTGTACTGACGAAACTGGCGGGTCTGGGTGATATCCGCGCGGTCGGGTCCGGCAATATCGGGGCAACCAATGTCTTGCGGACGGGTCGCAAGGACCTTGCCCTCCTCACCCTTCTCCTCGACAGTGGCAAGGGGGCCATTGCGGTTTTTGCGGCGATGACCCTGGACTGGCGACCGGAGATTGCGGCGGCCTTTGCCATGCTTGGCCATTGCTTTCCGGTCTGGCTCGGCTTTCGCGGTGGCAAGGGCGTTGCCACCTATCTGGGGACAATCTTGATGCTGCTGTTTCCGGCGGGGCTTTTTGCCTGTCTGACCTGGCTCGTGACGGCCGGCGTCACCCGGATTTCGTCGCTCAGCGCGCTGGTGGCAACCGCGGCAACACCGCTTATCCTGTTTGCCATGGGCCGCCCGGCCTACTGCATTGCCGCGCTTGGTATGACCGGCTTTGTCTTTATCCGGCATAAGGCGAACATTGCGCGCCTGATAAAGGGCACGGAGCCAAAGATCGGGCGTAAGAGCGATGATCCCGCCCCCGAAAGGGATCCACCACCAACGCAATCCTGATTTCAACCACCAGGGCGCGTTCTTTCTTTCTGGTGTGTCCCTGCTAAAGTGGCAGGCGGGCACCATAGGGGTGGCAGCGGGGGACGATGATGCGGCGTGTGCTGAACGATAGTGAGCGGGTGGATTGGGTCCAGTTGATCCGCACCCAGGGCATTGGGCCGATAACCTTCTACCGCCTCCTCTCCCGGTTTGGCAGTGCGGCCAGGGCGCTGGACGCCCTCCCCGCGCTGAGCGAACGCACCAGCCGCAGCAAACCCCTGAAGGCCTTCGACCGCGCCCGTGCCCAAGAGGAAGTCAAACGCGCGTGGGACACCGGTACGCAGATTTTGGCGTCATGCGAGCCGGACTATCCGATCCTCCTGACCAAGATTGCCGATCCGCCGCCGGTCCTGTTCATGCGCGGGCATGTGAGCCTCTTTGACAAACCGGGGGTAGCGATAATCGGGGCGCGGAATGCATCAGCCCTGGGGCGAAAGTTGGCGCGGACGCTGGCATCGGATCTGGGGGAAGCCGGTTATACTGTGATCTCCGGTCTAGCGCGTGGCATCGACGGCGCGGCGCATATGGCGAGCCTCGCCCACGGGACCATCGCGGTTGTCGCCGGCGGGATTGATGTGATTTATCCGCCCGAGCACGAAACCCTCACGGGCGACATATCGCGCCAGGGACTGGTGCTGTCCGAACGCCCGCTGGGCGCCGAGCCCACCGCCCGCGACTTCCCCCGCCGCAATCGCCTGATCTCCGGGCTGTCGCGCGGGGTCATCATTGTGGAGGCCGCAGCGCGGTCGGGCACGCTGATCACCGCGCGCTACGCGCTAGAGCAAGGCCGCGAGGTTTTTGCCGTCCCCGGCTCTCCGCTTGATCCGCGCTGCAAAGGCGCAAATGCCCTCCTGCGCGACGGCGCAACGCTGGTGGAAAGTGCCGACGATGTGATCAGCGTCCTGCGCGCACAACTCTCCACCATGAAAGAACCCGATGAGGCCCTTACCGGCGACCTGTTCGACGCCCTTGTGGCTGGCGACCACCCCGCCCCAGCGCGCGACGATGCCGAGGCAACGCGAGCCCGCGCGGCGCTATGCGAGCAATTGCAATCCTTGCTGGGCGTCACCCCGATTCACCGCGACGAGCTGATCCGCGAATGCGTCGCCTCCTCTGCCCAGGTAGCCGACGCCCTCCTCGACCTCGTCCTGACCGGCACCGTCACCGAAGTCAGCGGCGGCCACTTCGCCCTTGCAAACCCCTGATCACCTTGGTGAGATCATGGCACGTCGCCGACCCAGATCGGCGTTTTAGGCCATTTACGAAAAAGCAAAAAAGAAACTAGATAAACCAAAAGGCGTTTGCTATATCCGCGTTTCCAAGGCGTTCCCTGATAGCTCAGTTGGTAGAGCAGCTGACTGTTAATCAGCGGGTCACAGGTTCGAGTCCTGTTCAGGGAGCCATTTTCCATCGGCTGATCGGCGTCTCCCGGTGCCTCAAGACAATAATGAATTTTGTTTTTTGGTTTAGATAGGGCGGTTGCGCAGACAGCTCCCGGGTCGGCGCTGCGCTTGCCCGGGAATACAGATTCTATTTCCAGTAAATCCTCCGTGTCCCCGGGCGCCCCAAAGAATAAAGACCCGGGGCCTGTTTCAACGCGTTCGGAGTATTTCGGAACAATTCTTAGGTCGGCGCTGCGCTTGCCCGGGACTTCGGTCCGGCCTTTGATCAAACGGTCTCGTCAAGGGCGATGCCGATAACGGCGATGCCGTCGCTCTCACCGCCTACCGCCGCGCCTAGAAGAGCCGCAAATTGCACCGGGGGCCACTCATTGACCACTTCACCGGAATTGATATCGATGGCCCGGTAGGTGTACGGATTGGCCCCGTCCCCTTCGGCGATTTCCACGCGCGTATTGACGCCCAGGGCCTGTTGAATGATCTCGGTGCTTTCGCGAAAGCGTTCCGCCCGCAGACGGGTATCGCGTTCGGCGGCTGCGATCTGGTCAGCGGAGGCTAAGCGGCGGGCTTGCTCCAGACTTGCCCGGCGGCGATTGGCTTGTGATTGACTGTCCCCGCCGGTCAGGCCGGTGGCACCGCCTACGGGTGGTCCTTGTACAGATTGTATCTCATACATAACGCGCCTCACCGGTTGGGTAAACGCTTAAAAAGTCCCGGACACCGCCATGGCCATGTCCGGGACGAAACCCCCTACCCTGTTAGGCGAAAAGGGCGAGAATGGAGTTCGGTGCCGCATTGGCGATCGACAGGGTCTGGATCGCCAATTGCTGTTGCACCTGTAAGGCTTGCAGGCGCGAGCTTTCCCGCGCGAGGTCGGCATCGACCAGGTTGCCGATGGATGTTTCAAGCGCGTCAGACACCCGGCTGAGAAGGTTGTCTTGCAAATCAAGCGCCTGTGACCCGTTGCCAAGCCGTGCCACCGCGTTGGTGACGTTGACGATCGAGGCCTCAATGGCAGCAATCTGGGCTTGGGCGGCTTGCGCACCGGACTGGCTCTCATCGGCCGGTGTCAGCGGATCATCGGCCACGGCGGCGAAGGGATCGGCATCGTTTGAAATGGTGATGTTCGCCCCGCCAATAGAAAGGTCCTGTGCCTCAACAGTAATTTGCGTCGCCCCATCGGTACCGGCCACCAGCGACAGGTCATTGGCGCCACTGGCAATCAGGTTGCGACCACCCACTTCGGCGCTGCTGACGATCCGGCTGATCTGATCGCGCAGGGCGACAAACCGCTCGCTCAGGATATCGCGGGTCTCATCGGTGATGGAGGCATCGGCGGCCTGCACCGCAACGGAACGCAACTCCACCAAAATGTCGCTCACATTGTCACCCGCCGCAAGGGCCACATCAACCGTAGACTGACCAACCCGCAAACCTTGTTGAACGCTTTCAACGGAGCCAAGCTCGGCGCGCTGCTGCTGGGCAAGCGCGAACAAGGCAGGGTTATCGGCTGCGCTTGACACCTGAAGGCCAGTGGAAACACGGCGCTGCGTTTCAGCAAGGCGGTCATTGATGGAGTTGAGATTTTGGAGCGCAATCAACGCGCCGGGATTAGTATTGATGCTTGACGTCATCACGATGCCCCTTCTGGGTTTGCGAAACTGTCGGCAGTGTTTCTCACCACCGGACGCATTTTGCGCCAGCAAGGACATCGCAATCACAAAGCCAGTTTACGGATGATTTACCGCGGTTAACGCTTCACGTGGCGGGCCGCATTCATCGGTGTGCGGTGATTAACCAAAAGGGCATCGGTCAGTATTTTCATCGCTGGGCCGCTCTCCACGCGGCAAAAGTGACCCGGCAGAATTTGCCGGGCAGCATTTTTTTCCTACCGCTAGGCGGGTGCAGGCGCTTCGGGACTTGCGGCCCGGCCCGCCAACCCATCCATGATCATGCGATTGATATCGATCAGCGGTTGCGGGCTTTGCCGTTTACGGATGATCTCGCGTGAGCATTGCTGCACATAGCGGTCAAGATCAATGATGGCGACCCGCGTTGCCTCGGGCAACTGGTTGCGCGCATCACGGCAATCATTGGCGAGCATCCCCCACAAAAGACGGTTCCGGTGCACCGCTTCGGCAAGCGGTTGCAAATCATCACGCTCACTATCGTCTACGGCCATGAGCGCCGCCGTCACGGTGGCAAAGGCCTGATATTCGGTGTCACGTGGCCCGGCCATGGTCTCGCGTGATTTGCGATAAGCATTATGCGACATGGCTTAGCATCTTCTCTTCATAGGTCATCAATTTACGACAGGCGGTAAGACCTTTATAGTAATCCCGGTTGGCCACATGGGCACCAATCCGTAGGCAGACATTCTGCACGTCCGGGTCATCAACGGCGTCGATAAACTGGGTTAGTCGAGCGGCGAAGTCAGCGTGGAATTCGTCGCGTTTAGCTGGCTCAAGATACATCATCATGATGGGAAAATAGATCCGCGTGGCGGGGGTGCGCACATCATCGGGTTGCAGGATATCACCTTCGCGCAAAAGCCGCGCCTCGTTTTCCACAATCATCACCGCGCGCCGGTCGCCATTGGTCAGGACGGCGCCATTGATAGCGAACCGCTCGCCGGGTTTGAGGGAGAGTTTCAGCGCCATGATCTTTTCCCTGTTTTCAGCCGATTGCCTTACCTCTATGTTTCGCCTTGATCGTTAATATTCCGTCCACGCGGGCTCAATGCGCGCGCCGGATGGGCCCACGCCAAGGAGCGCCCCATGGCTTCGTCTTCGCCCCATCCAACCGCAAATCCCGCCCCGCACGCGCATCGGCAAGTGCCAGAATTAAGCCTGCGCCAGTTTCAGGCGGGCAGCCCAGCTGAGCGCACGGCCTTTACCGGGGCGCTCTTTGCCGGGCTGAAGGATTATGGGTTTGTGATCCTCAAGGACCATGCCATCGACCCTGCGCTCCTGACGCGGGCCTATGATCTGGTGGCGGAACTGTTCGCGCTGCCGGTGGAGGAGAAACTGCGCTGTGATAGCGGTGACGGAGGACAGCGCGGCTATACCGCTTTCGGGCGTGAACATGCCAAGGACAGCGACCAGCCGGACCTGAAAGAATTCTGGCATGTGGGCCGGGAGTTTGCCGACGGCCATCCGCTGGCGACGGTGTACCCACCCAATCTCTGGCCCGAACGCCCGGCAGGGTTTCGCGAGACGTTACTAGCGCTTTTTGGCGGGTTGGAGGCGGCTGGGCACACCATGCTTGAGGCGTTGGCCCCTGCCCTTGACTTGCCGCCCACGTTCTTTTCACAGATGGCTGCTGACGGTAATTCGATCCTGCGTCTCCTCCACTATCCGCCCATTGCCGATGACGCGCCGGCCGGGGCGGTTCGCGCGGCGGCCCACGAAGATATCAATCTCATCACCTTGCTGGTTTCGGCCAATGGCGCTGGACTGGAGCTCCTCGACCGGGACGGCACCTGGCTGGCGGTTGAAACCGACCCGGAAAACCTGATTGTCGACGCCGGTGATATGCTGGCGCGCATCACCAATGGGGTCATTCCGGCGACGACCCACCGGGTTGTCAACCCGGCGGGGCCAAATGTCTCGCGCTATTCCATGCCTTTTTTCATGCACCCGCACCCGGATGCCATCCTGGACTGCTTGCCAAGCTGTCTTGGTGATGGGGCCAAGGCGCCGCCTGTCACGGCCGATGAATTCCTGAAGCAAAGGCTGCGCGAGATTGGGCTTTCGCAGTAGGCCTGGCGCAATCGGCCCAGCCTGGAGCCTCTCCGTTCCATACAACGACAAAAATCCTCACTTTCGAGACGCCGCAAGCGGCTCTTCAGGATGAGGATTTTTCGAGCACACAAAAAAAGACCCGTGCGGCGATAATCGCGCTACGGGCCTTTTCAAGAGCGTTTCCTTCCAGAAACTTGCCCCCCGGGCAGCACCTCTGCGAGTGCTTGAAGTTTGAATAAGCCGCGTGGCGGAGCCGGTCAAACCTGGATGAGTGGAATCGTTCAATTCGATGAAAATCTTTTAAATTGTGACCCCATTGTCACAATTCTCCGCGCCTGGCTCTCATTGGGTGGAAAAGGTCACGGGCCCTGCCGCCTCGGTTCGGGAGAAATAGCCGATTGTCCCGGCAAAGGCGGACCCCTCATTCATCCGGGTTCGGGTGTAGGCAAGGACATCGCCGAGCGTGTCTCCATCAAAATCCGCATGGACCAGCGGCTGGACAACCACGGTCTGATCCTCCGCCGCAATCACATACCCTTCGGCGTCATCCATCCAGCGAATGGTTGGCGCCGGGTTATCATCACCGGCAACGCTTGGGGCAACAGTGCCCGTTCGAGACCCCGGACGCGCACCGGAGAGTCTTAGAAAGGCCGCTGGGGCGACGGCTGCCAAGGCGTCTGCATCGAGCGTACCATTGGCAAAGTTGGTAGTGGTCGGCGGTGTCGCTTTTTCAAGATACTCCAGCAGCCCGCAGGCGCGCTGAAAGAAAGCCTCCCGCCGCTGGTCGCGCCCCGACAGGGCAAACCAGCCGAGACGGCGCATGCGGTTATAGTCCTCGCACGTTCGGCATTTGTCTGATGATTCGGCCGCTTCCGGCGGTGAGGTCATGGTCACCTCGATGCGGTCGCCTCGACGATTGAGAAGATCTTCTTTCTGAAGCGCGGCCAACTTGGTCTTGCTGTAGCACCCTTTTTTGAGGCCGGTGAAATAGGGCGCATCCGTTAAGAGGCAAAACGTATCCGGCGCATCGCCCGAAAGCGGCGCCGACGCCCCGAGGAGCGCACCAACCGGTGCATCATCAGTGCCGAGGGTTGCCGATATGCCGATGGCACCGGCAATGCCCACGGCAGCGCCCATCAAGGATGTGGATTTTGTATCAAACTTCATGACCCCAATTGCCCCTTACGTCTTTGCCCGACCTGCAGCCGCCCGATCCGAGACGCGCCACCATCTTAAACACCAACGCTCCCAACGCACGACCCAACCCGGATGAGCATAGGGCAATGCCCGTTCCGATGCCACGGGTCTAACACGCTGTGTGCCAATCAATTTAGCGCGCGAAAAACTGCAATCCAGTGTTAAAGAAGACCCAACTCGGCCAGTTCCTGTTGCAGGTGGGCTGGCACATCCTTGTTGCTGGTATCGCTCAGATCACGCGGCGCGTCTTCGGGTTTGAGATACCGCCAGCCCTGAAACGCCCGCCGCATTTGCGGCGCGGTGCGGATGATATCAGGCTTCATGAGCAGCGCTGTGCGCGCAATGCCGTCCTGACCGGTGACCCGCTCAATCCGGGTGATTTCCTGCCGGCACAAAACAACGCCCTTGATCACCCAGTAGATTGAGCCGCCATCAAGAAGCTCCGCCTCACGGCGCGGATGCATGCGGGTCACATGGTCATGCACAGCGCCAAGGCCGCGATGTTTATTCAATGAAACGCGCGATTTAACCCACGCTTCCTGATCTTCAACGCTGGGGGTCCCAACACTTAATTTTACCAGATGGATCGTCATCAACACCTCACCCGACGCTATGCATGCGAACGCCGCCATCAACGGCAAGCGCGTCGCTATGCTGCTTAAACGAAATTATTGGGCGATTCGGATGCGTGACAGTTCACGCGCGCGGTTGCGCTTGAGATCATGGCGGACCGAGCGTTTTACGAGCACGTAAAACAGAAGGTAGCAGGTTGCCGCGCCAACCGCCGCGATCCACATGGGTAAATGCTCAAACAGGAGGGCCACACGCTCATAGCCAAGGCCAAACTGGGCAGCGAGCCCCGGGAACTGTTGCGCCACAAACAAGACACCCCCCAGAGATGTCAGCCCGAAGGCTAACAGCCCGGCAAGCGCCGCCCCAATGGTCACCCCCATATCGGCGTATTCTTCAGATTTGGAGATAATCATCTTCGTGGGATCACCCGACAAAGACTGTGTCGCTGCATAAAGTGCCCGCGCCCGGGCCGCTTGTTCCTCTGGCGACAGACCGACCTTGGCAGCATCGGTGATGTCTTCAAAATTGGCGAGTGCAGCGGTCACATCAGATGAGCCTGCACCGATTTCCAGCTCGCACTCACTGGCCGGGGCCACATCACTGGTGGGCACCACAAGGGAGGCATCGGTGGGCATCAGGAACAGGGATTTCTCCGCAGCCCGCCGCCGCACAAGCCCGTCAAGCACCACAAGCTCGCCATTGACCTTGGCCCGCGTCCACATTTCAAACGCCGCAGCCGCGCCGAGTTTATCGCCTTCGTTCAGTTTGCGCATCACCGTTGACCGGCGCCAATTCGCTTCCCCAATATTGAAGATCAGGGAGACAAGGGCGTCATGTTCATTCTGGTTCAGAGGCGCGCGGACGGTTTCGGCGAGGACCTGCTCAATCGGGCTCACATCATCGCGCAACATGCGCTCAGCATCTGATTCGGTGACACTCATCCCGTGACGCGCGGTCTTTGTGTGGCCGTAGCCCACAGACCATTGCTCACTGGGGGCGTAGTGGGCAGCCATCCGCAAGCCCTCATACCCCTTGATGAGATTCAAGCCGGTTTCACCCGTTTTCATACCAGACCCACGCAACCTCTCTGCCTTCACAAGAAAATTACCACTTTCCAGACTGTAATGGTAGCCCGTGCACACGGGCACACGGCCGATGGCGAAGAGCTGTGTTAATTCGGCACGCCAGCCGACCCCAATGCGTCCTTGTTCTAGACATTTAGCGCGAATTCACGTCGCCTCTGGCATGAATTTTGGTACACTTGAATGAGTAAAGGGCTCGATCAGCGGGTCATATGAGGTGTGGTTATGGGTAATGGTGCGGCGAATATCGTGGCCGCGTTGATCATCGCTTCGGCAATTGTGGGTAGTAATATGCTCGACGGGGGCCGCAAGTCGGATGGGCCACCGGCAACCGAAGACGAGTTCGACGCTTGGTTTGCCCGGGCCGTGGGTGATATCCGCAACGATATCGTGGTCAATTGCGGATGCTGCGGTGAGGGTGAGGCGAACGGCACGCCCGGTGCCAAAAGGATACCCACCCGGTCTTTTTAGGTCCCCGCCCGGTTCCAAAACGGATCGCCGCTTATCTACCAGGCGATTTCATGGAGGCGCGGCGGGTTCCGACCCCTGTGGGCGATAGCGTCGTCGGCCCGGATGTCACGCCGGTGCCGCCCTTGAATGTGGGTGCCATACCGCCCGGAACGGTGCCGCCGGGGACGGTGCCGCCAGCCTTCCCACCAGAGTTTCCCACCTTTTTGCCGCCGGGTTTTCCGGTGCCGCCAACCGTGATCGTGCCGCCTTTTGCGCCGCCCCCTGATCCCGATGGACCTGATGGGCCTGACGGTCCAGATAATCCCGATGGACCGGACGGGCCCGATAGTCCGGATAACCCTGATGGGCCCGATACACCGCGGCCGGAAGATCCGGGTCCGGACGGCCCTGCCCCCGACGATCCTGATGAGCCGACCCCTGAAGGTCCTGATCCCGAAGGTCCCAATCCGGAAGGCCCACCGCCGGGCGATGAGCCGCCTGACGGCCCTGACCCCGAGGGTCCACCGCCCACAGACGTGCCGGAGCCGTCGTTCTTCGCGATCCTTTTCGCGGCGGCTTTGGTCGCGCTCTACGCCTGGCGCCGCGAGCGGGCCAAGGCTTAGCAACGCTCGGATTGTAAAGGCCCACCCCCGGCGGCCCACTCCCGGCGGGGAAGGACCGGTTGCTACCAATCACGACACAAATGGCATGACTTTGCGCCCGGATGGCTTGCATGAAACCCTCCATTCATCTGTGATGGGTATTCACTGCTTTCGTTACGCCGAGGAGCCCCCCCTTCATGCCTGTTTCATCACGTTCGCGCCTAGCGGCAGCCCTCACCGCCCTCACCATACCGCTTAGCGGTGCCCTTTGCCTTCCGGCACATGCACAAGCAAAAGTACAGGAGGGGACACCCTCGGCAGAGGAAAAAGAAAAAACCGAGCCCCGACGTTTTGTGAGCGAACACACGCTCACCCTCGGCGAGGAAGAGATCGGCTTCACCGCCATTGCCGGGGAAACCTTTATCAAAAACGAAAAGGGCGAGGATATCGCGGCGATCTTCTCCACCTCTTACATCGCAAAGGGCCAAGACGATCCGCGCACACGCCCGGTCGCGTTCGTCTTTAACGGGGGGCCGGGCTCGGCCTCACTTTGGCTGCATATGGGGGTCTTTGGCCCTAAACGACTGCAATTACCGGTGGATGAAAACGGCAACCCGCTCGATGACGGTGCCCCGCCCTATGATATGCAGGAAAATCCGTACTCGGCGCTGGATGTGGCCGACCTTGTCTTTGTGGACCCGGTGGGCACCGGTTTTAGCAAAGCGCTGGGCGATGAAGACCCGCAGCAATTCTGGGGCGTCACAGCCGATGCCAAATCCTTGCGTGAGTTTATCCGCCTGTGGCTGACGGAACATCGGCGCTGGAACTCTCCGAAATATCTCATGGGCGAAAGCTATGGCACCACGCGTATTGCGGCCCTCGTTAATGAGCTGGAGGGCGGGCTCACCGATATCGCCATCAATGGCGCGGTTTTGATCTCTGTTGTGTTGAATTTTAATCTGGATGACACCGTGCCCGGCAATGCCGCTGGCTATGCGGGCTTGCTGCCCACCTATGCGGCCACCGCCTGGTATCACGACCAGATCGACCGCGCGCGCTGGAACAATGATCTCGAAGCGTTTCTTGATGAGGTGCGCCAGTTTGCTATCGAGGATTATGTGCCAGGCCTCATGCGAGGGCGTGATCTGCCTACGGATCAACGCGATAGTATGGCCAACGCACTGGCAAGCTATATCGGTCTTGATAGTGATTATCTTGTGCGCTCGCATCTGACCGTCCGCCTACAGCCCTTTATGCGGGAATTGTTGCGGGATCAGGGTGTCTCCGTCGGCCGTCTGGATAGCCGGTTTACCGGGGTCGAGGCCGATGGCGTTGGCCAAAACCCGGAATTTGACCCGTCATTTTATGGTATCGATGCGGGCTATACCGCCGCCATGCTGGATTATTTCACCCGCGATCTTAATGTCGATATGATTGATCCGTACACGACAATTGGCGGGGTCAGAGACTGGGACTGGGCAACGCGCGAAGCGGGCGGTAGCCGGTCTTTCCTCAATGTGGCCCCCTATCTGGAGCGGGCCATGCGCCAGAATAAAGACCTGCGCATCCTCGCGGCCAATGGCTACTACGATCACGCGACACCGT
Source organism: Pseudomonadota bacterium (assembly GCA_039819545.1). Taxonomy (GTDB): domain Bacteria; phylum Pseudomonadota; class Alphaproteobacteria; order Caulobacterales; family Parvularculaceae; genus CALLPQ01. The sequence goes on from JBCBRS010000008.1 coordinate 91,851, forward strand.
TTTTTGCGACGGAGCTGACGTTCAACCAACCGGGTTTTGACGCAGACCGGGTGAGCCTGACCTATTATGAAGCCGGCCACATGATGTACATCCACGGGCCCTCGTTGGAAAAACTAGCCGAGGATGTGCGCCAGTTTATCCGCGACGGGGCCCGCTAAGCGAGCCCGTGTTCCCGGGCAAGCCCGGGCAGGCATCGCGCCGACCCGGGACCTGGTTTTGCATCTTCCATACCCTAATCAGGAAACCCCGGCTCGCAGGCCGGGGATACGGCTTTCTTTTCTTAACAAACAATCGCCCAACACGCCTTAGTGGTGGATAACAATGCGCGCGCTGCGTGCAGCAGCGGGGATGACGAGTGTTTCCGCAAGGGTCACCCCGCACGACAGCTTCACGGTGCTACGCCCATCGGCATCGGTTTGATTAACCAGAATATCATCGCCGCAATCCACAAAACTGCCAGCTTGCGTCTCCAAGACAAAAGACCAGCCCGGCGGGGCCATCACATGGACCACATCAATAACCCCGCCGCGATTTTCCCCAGCGGCAACGCCCGTGGCTGTTCCATTTGCACCGCGCGGCTTTTCCGCAGCGATTTGAGCGTCCGCGCCAGCACCGACACCCGAAATCAACCCGAAAACCGCAAGAAGCAAGGCACGCATCGCGGCGGCAGCACCACCGCGCTGGGGACCAACGTTAAGACTTTGTTTACTTTCGGCACACATGCCCCCTTGCAGCGCAAGGGCCGGGCCGAACCGGACAAAAAGAGTGGCAAACGCTGTCGCGCAGACGTTATCGCGCGCAACGCAAATGCGAGTGGCGCGTGGCCGCAAATTCGACTAACTTTTCGTTAAAGATACGCAGCAGAACTGCTGTGCCGCGAAAAATCACGCAAGCGGGTGGTGCCTTGGCACACGGCGGTAAGACGGCCGTCAATAGAACCACACTCTCGCGTCTTGGAACAAGGACAGGTGCATGACGTCGATTACTAAAACTGCCCGTGCCTTTTTTGAAGCCTGTGAATCCGGAAAGGGTTGGGGCGCCTGTGTGGCCTATTGCAGCGAAAATGCGACGTTCTCGGCGCAGTCCGAGCCGCTTCTCGAAATCAAGGCGCTGAGCGACTACGCGGACTGGATGAAGGGGCTGATTGATGGTCCAATCCCGAATGGGTCTTACGAGTTAAAATCCTTCGCCACGGACGAGGAGCGCGGACATGTTTGCGCTTATGGCGTTTTCAAGGGAACACATACAGGCGATGGCGGCCCTGTTCCCGCCACTGGAAAGAGTACCGCCTCCGACTACGCTTACGTGATGGAATTTGACGGCGGCAAGATTTCGCATATGACGAAAATCTGGCATTCGGGCATCGCTTTAGAGCAGCTTGGCTGGGCCTAGTCCTTGCCTGCGCAAGCCGACGCATTTGAACGACCGCGTTGGCTGAAACTAAGGGAATACAAAGTATGAACCTCTTCGGTGATTACGAGATTCAAGGCGGTACGCTGATCGCCAAAGAAACCGGCGCGCATATCCCGCTGACCACGTCTTTTATGTCCGAAGTTGTGCGGATTGGCAGCTTCGTTGGCTTTGTGAACGCCTTGAAAGCCACGCGGTTCCTGCGTGGGCATGAACCTCGCGCAAAAATCTCCTTTTTTCCGCGCAAGCCCCGCTCTTACTATCAGATTTGGCCAGTGTGTCAGATGGCTGACGTGAAGATCGTCGATGACCCGCGCGAGGCTGATCTGCACTTTTACTTTGAGGACCGGGAATTTCTCACCGGCCCCCGGCCCCAGCCATCGGCACGGCCATCTCTCAATGTGGGGTGCTATGACATCCGCAAGAGCGTGGTGGCCCGGCATTTTGAGCAGGTGTTCGGCTATGGGCTGGAGGTTGATCCCCTCACCCATCACGGGCCGGCGGTGGAAAAATCCGAAGGCAATGGCAAGCATGATGGCGAAATCGTTCAGTGCCCCCTGCCCGCCCCGAAACCGGGCAAGGTCTATCAGCGACTGATCGATAACACGTTTGACGGCGCTGACTTTGTGGATATCCGCACACCGGTGGTCGGCAATACAATTCCGTTTGTCTATCTGAAACGCCGTCGCCGCGCGACGCGGTTTACCAATGATAATGACCGGGTTGATCTGATCAATGCCGATGCGGTCTTGTCGGCATCCGAGCAGGCCCAGATTATCCGGTTTGCACAGTCCATGGCCCTCGACTTTGGCGGTCTTGATGTTCTGCGTAATCGCGAGGATGGGCGGATCTATATCGTCGATGTGAACAAGACTGACATGGGCCCGCCCTCGGTTCTATCCGGACGCCAGAAGATGATGGCGATCCGCGGTTTGGGCCGCGCTTTCGCTCAAATGGTCGATGATCAGTTGCTGGCGCTGGACGGGCCCCGCGTTTAGCGACTTTTCAGGTAGGCCAGTGGCGACCGGCATGCTTGAGACGGGCAGCGGTTGAGTGCTATTGCGCCCCATGACCGTTGCACTGCCTGAAAACAAATGACCCAGCCCGATGCCATCCCCTTCGTCAAAACGTTTGACTTTGCCTATGGGCGCGTTGACGACGTCGCACCCGGTGTTCGGCGGCTGATTGCCGAGAACCCGGGGCCCTTTACCTATACCGGCAGTGGCACCTATATCGTCAGTAACGAGACCTTTACATCGCCCGCCGCGATCATTGATCCGGGCCCTGACCTTCCAAGCCACCTTGACGGCCTGATGACTGCGACGGCTGACTTTGGCATCAGCCATATTGTGGTCACCCATACCCATTCCGACCATTGCGGCGGTGCCCGGGCCTTAGCTGCGCGGTGCGGCGCCCCCATTTATGCCGCAAGTGAACACCCGGTGGCGGACCGTCGCGATGACGCCCCCGCCCTCGATGAGGGGGCTGATTACACCTTTGCGCCTGACCACGCCCTTGCCGACGGGACACTCCTCAATGGCGATGGCTGGACCTTAGAGACCGTGGCAACGCCCGGTCATCTGTCGAACCATTTATGTTTTGGACTGACGCGCGCGGATCAGTCGATCCTGTTTACCGGCGATCACATGATGGGCTGGGCGACAACCGTCATTGTGCCACCCGATGGGCATATGGGCGACTATTTTGCCAGTCTGGAAAAGCTGCTGGCCCGGCCTGATGATCTTTATCTGCCCACCCATGGTGCGCCTATTGAGGCACCGCATCGCTTTGTGCGGGCCGTGCGCGCACACCGGCGCATGCGCGATGGTCAAATCCTAACCCAAATGCGGGACGGCAAAACGCAAATCGCCGATATCGTTGCGGTTCTCTATGCGTCCGTGGACAAGCGATTACATGTGGCAGCGGGACTGAATGTGCTGGCTCATCTGATCCATCTTTGCGAGACCGGAAAGGTTATCTGTGAAGGTGAGCCGAGCCTGACTGCCACGTTCCGGCTTTCAGACGATGATGACCAGGCCCCTTGAGGCTTAGCGCTCAGCGTCGGGTTCTTCCAGCGGGTCGGGACCGTAGGGCTGGCTCGTCAGGTGCAACAGCAAAAACGCCGCCGCCGCCAGAATACCAATGGCAATCAGATCAAACTTGTGATCGCCCAGCCAGTTGGCCGCCGCACAGGTGACAGAGATCAACAGATAGGGAAACAGCGGCGGATTTTCGTGCCGCAACCGCAAAAAGAAAATCGACGCCGCCGCGATAAACAGCGCCATGGAGTAAATATCAAAAGGGGTCATACCACAATCCTGACGCACAATCACTGCACTGACAGAAGGAATAGCGTCACTTGCTTAATGTCGATTTAGAAAACAGCGTTAATGATTGGTGAATATCCTGTTCAACACGCCCCAAAAAAGGCCGGCGAAAACCTATCGATAGGCTCCTATGTTTATTGATACACCAGTCCAGGGGGGCAAAAGAAGGGATATACCATGTTGAAAAAAGGGCTATTGGTCGCTGCGAGCTTTGCAGCAGCGCGGTGTTCGACCATGACACGCGGCACGATTATTTGCCTCTCGGCGCGCAGCGCCTCCGGCAGGGCGGGCTGGCCGCCCGAGCCGCAGTCGCGGCTTTGATATTCGCAATTCAAACACTCTCCCTCATCCGACACGAAACTGGGCGTACTGTTTTAGAGTGAGCGGCCGGGCGCAAAGGGTACAGTGGACGGACAATATTCCGACAACAATTCAAACAAGAGACCCGGTGACTATCAATGACCGGGCCATTTATTTATAATTACAAAGTTGCGAACGCGCCCGAAACCATAGAGCCGATCAATCGTGGATCGTAATGACGATCACCTGGCCGTTTTGAAGCGCAACCCGCGTGTCATCGAATGACGGGCGTGAGAGCTTTGGTTTGATATCGTTCGAAAACCGGTAGGGCTCTTTGGGTTTGCCTAGAAAATCGCGGTTGAGCCGCTCGTCACTATTTTCGTCCACATAGGCAACGAAGGCAGCCGCGCCGTCGCGGATCACGCCTTCACTTGCCTCGGTCAGCGCGAAAACTGCAAGCCCGCTATCATCAAGCGGGGCGGATAGGCGGGCCGCCGGTTTAACCAAAAACGTGTCTTCGCTGGTGTATACCACAACCTGAACCCGAGCGCCCGGCGCGTCAAGAGTGATTTGTACCGCCAACACAGGCTGTGTGGGATCGGCCAGTCTGGAAAACGGATTTAGCGGCGCAAAGTCATCGGCATAGGCCTGCGCGAGCAACCCCGCACCAACAACGCTGACGGCGAGGACAGCCATAACGCGGCCAACAACACCGCGCATCGATATCGTGAACACCGCTTCAAACAACGCTGCGCGTACCATCGGTTTGAGTGCATTCGCGTGTGCCATGTCGATGACGCCCGTTTGTTAGACCATCGTAAGGGGACCGCTCTGGACCCATCCCAATAGGCAAAGCGGTATCACCTGCGGTATAAATATTTACCATCCCCCATTTAGGGTTGGCCCGTTACGAATTCGATAGTGTCCGGTTGCACCTCTGGTCACAAATAGGCGATGACGCTGTGAGCGGGCCAATTGCGGATACGCTGGCTGCGTCGGAGCAAAAAAATTAACCGGGGAAACAACGGTAGGGGTTCATGCTCACTCTTGGGATGATTACGGTTCTAGTCACGGACTATGACGAGGCACGGTCGTTTTTCACGCGCGCGTTGGATTTTGTGACGATTGAGGATAACCACCTTTCCCCGCAAAAGCGCTGGCTGGTGGTGGGCCCGCGCGGCGGCCGGGGCGCCCGTATCCTGCTCGCCCAGCCGTCGAGCCCGGCGCAACGCGCATGCATCGGCAAACAGGGCGGCGACCGCAATGGCCGCGTGATGTTCTTTCTGGAGACAGATGATTTCGACCGGGACTATGCCCGGATGCAAAAGGCCAGCGTCCGGTTTCGCGAATTGCCTCGCCGTGAGGATTATGGGCGCGTTGTTGTCTTTGAAGATCTTTATGGCAACCGCTGGGATCTGATTGAGCCGTCCGCGCGGGATTAGTTGATACCCGGAATAACCCGGTCTGGCGGGCGATGACCATCGGCCCACATCTTAATATTGATCAGAACACGCTCGCCCATTTCCACCCGGCTTTCGATGGTTGCCGACGCCATATGCGGCAGGAGAACCACGTTGGGCGCAGCCATAAGATCGGGATTGGGTTTCGGCTCGCCGCGAAACACATCGAGCGCAGCGCCGGCCAATCGCTTTTCAAGAATAAGCTCAGCCAGCGCCGCTTCATCAATAATCTCACTGCGGGAAATGTTGACCACAAAGGCATGGGGCTGAAGCAGTTGCAGCCGCCGCCGCGAGAGAAGGTGGAAGGTCGCCGGGGTATGCGGACAATTGACCGATACGATATCAACCCGCGCCAGCATCTGGTCGAGGCTCTCCCAATAGGTTGCCCCGAGGCTTTCTTCCATGAGCGGATTGATCGGCGCACGGTTGTGATAGTGGATATCGAGCCCGAAGGCGGCGGCGCGGCGGGCAATCGCCTGACCCACCCGGCCAAGACCGATGATCCCCAGTTTTTTACCGCGCACGCGCCGGCCCAGCATCCAGGTGGGCGACCAGCCGGTAAAGGCACCAGCCTCCAGCGCCTTGACCCCCTCCACCAATCGCCGGGGAACCGCAAGGATCAACGCCATGGCCATGTCAGCGGCATCTTCTGCGAGAACGGACGGGGTGTTGGTTATCGCAATGGCGCGCCGGTGCGCCTCCTCCACATCGATGTGATCGACGCCGGCCCCAAAATTAGAGATCAGTTTTACGCTGTCGCCTGCAGCTTGAAAAAACCCCTTATCAAGCTGGTCGCCAAGCGTCGGCACAAGCACATCCACATTTTTTGCAAGGTGCGTCAGCGCCTCGGGCGGCAAAACCGCCTCCTGATCGCAATAGTTGAGGGTAAAGAGCGCAGACAGCCGGTCCGCTATCCCCGGCGGGAGACGCCGGGTCACCCCCACGCGCAAGGCCGACCGATCTTCCCCCGCTTTACCGGCGGCAGCGCCGGCTTTGGGGTCAGGTTCAGAGGCACCAGTGTCCGATGCAGTGGCCATAGCTTTTGGATCTCTCCCCAAACAGGTCGCGACGTGTAAATTTTGCATAGACCATAGTCGGATAGACCAAACCGAGCCAGGGCCCAACCGCGAACCGGAGAATTCAAGGCAAGCCCCCTCAAACCCCATAGACATTCCGACTCAACCCGTGGCGCCCCAGTCGCAATGGTTAACCAGCCATTAACGCGATGGGCTTTATCTCCATGGCTGACAGGCACAGCGCGGATGCCGTTGATAAGGCGAGACGCGCCAGGGAATAAAAAACGGGAAGGGAACCATGCGGTTCTGGTTTGGACGGGGACATCGACAAAACGTGACACGGCCCATCAGGTTTTCCATGTTGATGGCCGCTGCGATGGCCAGTTTTAGCGGTATTGCGGGGGCGATTGGCAAGCCAGCAAAGGCGCAGGCCGCTGAAAGACAGGCTGTGCGGACCAACACGCCATCAGGCTTTCCGGTGCCGCGCTTTGTTTCTCTGAAATCAGGCAAAACAAACTGCCGGGTGGGCCCGTCGCTGGACCATCCGCGCGTTGTGACCTTTGAGAAAAAGGGCCTGCCCGTCAGGGTCGTTGCCGAAACCGTGGACCATTGGCGCAAAATCGAAGACCGCGAGGGGGAACAATGCTGGGTTCACGCGACGCTGATCAGCGGACGAGCCACGGCTCTTATTGATGTGCCCATGGCGCCTTTACGCGGCAAGCCGGATGAGGATGCCCGTATCCGTGCACAACTGGGCACTGGCGTGATTGTGCGGGTGCAAAAATGCGTTGAGTATTATTGCCGGGTTGACGTTGACGGGCGACGCGGCTGGATCCGCCGCAATGCCCTGTGGGGCAATACGCGCTAGGGCCCGAAACACCCTGCTCCTCGCGCTGCGCCCGGTGTTCTGTCTGGTCACAGCAATTGACCCCGTGCATGGGGGCCATTACCACCCCTTCTAGTATTTGGCGCAGGGCTCTACCAGGCCCAGAACAAAGAGGAAGGGCGCACACATCCATGCCAGGAAAATCGGAATATGCCCGCGAAGACCTTTTGCAATGCGGGCACCATGGGCTGCGCGGGCCGGGAACGGCGCAATTGCCCGTACCGCCCATGCTTATGTTCGATCGCATTACCTCCATTACCAGCGATCAGGGCGAGTATGGCAAAGGCCATATGCTGGCAGAATTGGATATCCATCCCGACATCTGGTTTTTCGATTGTCATTTTCCTGGCGACCCTGTGATGCCTGGCTGCCTCGGGCTTGATGCTTTGTGGCAGTTGATCGGGTTTTTCCTGACCTGGTCCGATCATCCGGGTCATGGCCGGGCGCTTGGCGCCAAGGAGATCAAGTTCGGCGGGATGGTTACCCCGGCCACCAAGCAAGTGCGCTACGAAATTCATATGAAACGCGTTATGGCGCGCCCCCTTATCCTCGGCATTGGTGACGGTGTGATGTATGCGGACGATAAAAAGATTTACGAGGCCAAGGATTTACGCGTGGGGCTTTTCTCCCGCGAGCAACTGGACGCCGGTTTATAAACCGGTGAGACAACCGACACATGGCGGCGGCGTCGCCAATCAAGGAGAGTAAATGCATGCGGCGTGTGGTGATCACCGGAATGGGTATCGTTTCATCCATCGGCAACTGTGTATCGGAGGTTGCCGACGCGCTACGCCATGGCACTTCAGGGGTCAGTTTTGCCCAGGACTATGCCGACCTTGGGTTTCGTTGTCAGGTATACGCCCGCCCTACGCTCAACGTAGAAGAAGCCCTCACCCGAAAGCAGCGCCGCTTTATGGGTGAAGGCGCCGCCTGGAACTATATCGCAGCGCTTGAGGCCCTTGAGATGGCGGGCCTGACCGAAGATCAGATCAGCGATCCACGCATTGGGATCATTATGGGTTCTGGCGGTCCGTGTACGAAGGCAATTATCGAAGCGGCTGACAAGACCCGCGATCAAAAAAGCACCAGGAAAATTGGCCCGACACAGGTGCCCCGCGCCATGTCATCAACCAATTCGGCAACGCTTGCCGTTCCGTTTAAGATCCTGGGGGTGAATTATTCTATTTCATCCGCCTGCGCCACATCGGTCCATTGTATTGGCGCAGCCGCAGAGCAGATCATGTGGGGCAAACAAGATATGGTCATCGCTGGCGGGGGCGAAGAGCTGGACTGGACCATGTCCAACCTTTTCGATGCCATGGGCGCGATGTCCACCAAGTTTAACGATACGCCCGGTGTTGCCTCGCGCGCCTATGATGTGAACCGGGACGGTTTTGTGATTGCCGGCGGCGCGGGGGTGGTTATCCTTGAAGAGTATGAGCGCGCCAAGCGCCGCGATGCGCCTATACTCGGTGAGATTGTTGGCTATGCCGCCAATTCCGACGGTCATGATATGGTGGCACCGTCCGGTGAAGGCGCCGTGCGCTGCATGCGTGAGGCGCTATCAACGGTCAGTACCCCGATTGATTATATCAACACGCACGGCACGTCGACGCCCGTCGGCGACGAAAAAGAAACGCAAGCCATTCGCGACGTCTTTGGCGATGCGATCCCGCCCTTCTCCTCAACCAAATCCCTGACCGGGCACTCGCTTGGTGCCACCGGCGCGCAGGAGACGATTTATTCCCTGATCATGATGCGCGACCGCTTTTTGGCGGCCTCGGCACATATTGAGGAGATTGACCCGCTCTTTGCCGATCTACCAATTATCAGGGAGCGGATGGATGAGGCCAAGATTGACAGCTTCCTGACCAACAGCTTTGGCTTTGGCGGCACCAATGGGGTGTTGGCCGTCTCGCGTATTTGAGCGGCCGCCCGGTGAGCCTCGACCCCGCCAATATCTTCGTTGCCACGCTGATCGCCACCGTGGGGCTGTGGTGGTTCGACAAGGTATTGCCATCCGTACGCACGCAACGCCCGCCAGTTCGCCTCGGACTTTATGCAGGGATATGGCTCGCTTACTTTGTGGTCATCATGATACTGATTGACCGAACCGCAGCCTGATTTTAGCCACCCCCAGCGCTTTCGCTAATGCCATGAGGAGACATCATGACCGACACATCATCCGCTGACTTTCCCTATCAAGGCACCCTCATGGCTGGCAAACGGGGCCTTATCATGGGTGTTGCCAACAAAAACTCCATTGCCTGGTCCATTGCCCAGCAACTGCACGCCATGGGCGCGGAGCTTGCCTTTACCTATGTGAATGAAGCCATGGAACGGCGCGTGCGCCCGCTTGCCGAAAGCGTTGGGGCAAAGATCATTGTGCCCTGTGACGTGACCGATGACGCCTCCATGGACGCCACATTCAAGACCATTGAAGACGCATGGGGCAACATGGATTTTCTTGTCCACGCCATTGCCTTTACCGATAAATCCGCGCTGGAAGGGTCGTTTGTGGAAAATACCACGCGGCAGATCTTCAAAGATACGATGGATATCTCGGCCTTTTCTTTTGTGGATTCTGCCAACCGGGCGGCAAAGCTGATGCCCAATGGCGGCTCAATGATCACGCTTACCTATTTAGGCAGTGAACGGACAATCCCGAATTATAATGTGATGGGCGTTGCCAAGGCGGCGCTGGAGGCCTCCACCCGCTATATTGCACGCGACCTTGGCCCGGCAAATATCCGCGTAAACGCCATTTCCGCTGGCCCGATCAAAACGCTTGCCGCTGCGGGCATCTCGTCAGGGCGGCACATGTTTTCGTTTAACCGCAAGGCAAGCCCCTTACGCGATGATACGGACCCACGCGGTGTGGCCGGGGCGGCGCTCTATCTGCTGTCCGATCTTGGCGCATCATGCACCGGCGAAACCCACCATGTGGATGGTGGGTTCCATATTGTGGGCATGCCAGATGAAAGCGCGATGATTGACTAAAAAATAAAGTCACCTGCGGTCAGCGCACTCGCCGATACGCCGATTAGCGTGATCGTATTGGCGCCATCGGTGATCACCGCATTGCCGTTTCCATCCTGACTGAGATGATTTGTACTCAGATCATTGTAGCTGGTGATTGCGTTGACGGCCGACAGATCAATACGCTCAAACGCATTGGCCTGATCAAAATCGCCAATCACGTCGTTGCCAAAGCCGTTTTCGAACACAAAAATATCCCAGTTGAAATTCCCGAAGAGTCGGTCGTTTCCTGAGCCCCCATTGAGGACGTCAAAGCCAGCGCCACCACGGATCACATCGTCAAAGCTGCCGCCATTGAGCGTGTCATTGCCTTGATCTCCAAACAGTCGGTCGAGACCATCCTCCCCAAAGATCAGGTCATCGCCGTTGCCGCCAAACAGATTATCGGCATTGGCACCTCCGAAGAGTTGGTCGGCGCCACCGCCGCCATAGAGCGAATCAAATCCTACACCGCCGAACAACCGATCATCACCGCTTTGCCCACGTAGCGTATCATTACCAAAATCACCGAACAGACCGTCATTTCCCGCATTGCCTTCGATGAGATCATTGCCGGCCTCGCCAAAAAGACGATCAAGGCCGTCCCCACCGCGCAAGGTGTCGTTGCCATTGCCGCCAAATAGATTGTCGGCATTGCCGCCACCATTCAGCTCATCATTGCCATTGCCGCCAATCAGCGTGTCAAAGCCACCATCACCATTCAGGAGATCAGCGCCATCATCGCCTTCAATGGTGTCATTGCCTGCGCCACCGCTGACCGTATCGTCCCCGCCAAGCGCCTCGAACCGATCATTCCCACCCAGAAGGTTTTCATCGTCGCGGCTGAAAAAGCCTATCAGATCATCATTTCCGCTTGTCGGCTCAAAGGTGTCAAAGCCAAGATCCCGGAAGATTGCCACGTTCAATGGTGAGGGCAAACCCCGCTGGCCAAAACTGATCCGGGGTTCAAGAATATCACCAACGCCGAAATCAAGGTGGCTGGGATCACCGCCGGTTAGGGGGACATTGCCGCCAAAAACCTGCACGGCATTTGCGCCCGTGAAGAAGAACTCGCCGCCAATCTCCTCGACCTGAAGATCGAAATTTGTGATCGTATTGTCATTGCGATCAAGAAACGACAAAAACCCAAGGCCGTGACCAAGCTCATGGATGATGGTAGAAAAGAGGTCGATTTGATTACGCGGGATATCGGGAAAATCACCGTTGGAATAATCGCCCACGAAAAAAGTTCCATCAAGGATCGCATCGGAATTAATGGTCACAAAGATATCGGCTTGCGCGCCATTGGGATCATTACCGGTGAGCGTTTCCTGAAGGGTCCCCGCCGTAAAGACGCGATCACCGTTTCGCGTGCCGGAAAAGAAAAGAACAGGACCCGCACTTGCCAGAACGCTGTTGCCAAGGCTTTCAAAATCAAGCTCGATATCAAGCGAGACATTGCCGAAATTGATGTAGCGTGCCCAAAAGTTGGCCGCCGCCAGCGTCACGTCTTCAATCTGGGCAAGCCTCGACGCAGAAATGGCACCCGTGCTACCAACGGTATTCAGTGTAAACATCAATTTATTCCCTGATTGTCTTCAACGCTTAACAACGCGCTCGCTTTGAAACATATCCCGCTGATCACCAACGCCAGCAAATGACATTTTCGCAAGGCACGCCGGTGCTCCCGCGATTGGGCGAGCCCCCCCCTCACTCGCTTAGTTTTCGCACAACAGGCTCCACCACCGGTTAACGAAAATAGCTAATGAGGTATTAAAAAAATGGACAAAGGTTCGGGGCGAAAGCCAGCTTTACGATAGGGGCTCGCGATCCTGCTCTATGCAATAGTGTGGGTGCCGTGCTACTTTTGCGCCAGGCGGTGCGGGGTCGTAAGATGCTGAAAATTCTGAAATATGGTCTCATCGGATGGCTTGTTCTGAGCCTTGTGACAGCCCCTTTCTATTGGCCTTATGCGCGCATGGTGTGGGTTTTCATGCCATTCGTGACGGCGCCAAAATTCGATCCGCCAGCGGACGTGGATGATGCGCGCCGACAGGATGTGGACTATCTCGAAACCCTGATCCGCTATGACCGCGCATTTGACGAGGCGGAGAAACAGGCTTTTGTTCAGACCCTCGATACGCTCCGCGCGGGCCTTGGCGACATGTCGGATGCGCAATTTTACCTCGCCATGGCAAAGGCTGTGGCGCTCGCCGATAATGGCCACACCAATCTTAGCTATCGCCCGCAATATCGAACGTTCGAGACTATTGGCACGCGCCTTTATTCCTTTAGTGATGGCCTTTATGTGGTTGAGGCAGACCCGGCCCATAAAGCGCTCGTTGGACGCCGGGTAGCAGCCATTGACGGGCGCCCTGTTGATGCGGTTCAGGAAGGTCTGCAGGTCTATCGCGGGGGCAACCGGACCTGGCGTACACTCTACAGTACCCTGATTGTTGAAGCTCCCGCCCTTCTGCATGCGGCAGGCCTGGCGGCGAGCCCCGACGCCGTTACGTTTGACCTCGAAGTGTCACCCGGCATCACGGAACCCGTAACGCTCAATGGCAAAGCGCTCCCTAAAGATGCAAAAGTCCCGGGGCGTAGCGCGTGGGAAACCCTGGTCCCGGGCGGCGCTTCTGCTGGGCATGGTCCGTGGGCGCATGTTTTTTCCGATCAACCCGATGCTCTGCCGCGATATTTATCAGTACCTAAACAAACCCTTACTTATGTATTGGCGGGAAACGGGCTTTATATCCGGGCGATCCCCGGCGTTGGCAGTAAGGAAAAGCCGATCAAGACACTTTATGACGGCATTCTAGCACCCTACGATGACGGGAGCCTCGATTATCTCGTGGTCGATTTTCGCCTTCATGATGGCGGTGACTACACACGGTCCATGGCATTTGCGAAGACCGCGCCGAAGACTGTCAAAAAGGACGGCAAGGTCTATATCATCACCGGACCAAACACCTTCTCCGCCGGAATCGTCACCGTTGCCATGCTGAAATATTACGCCGGTGATAAGGCGGTTATTGTGGGTGAGCCCATGGGCGACCGGGAACAGTTTTGGGCCGAACGCGGGACTGATTTTCAGCTCCCCAACTCAAAATATTACGTCAATTACGCCACTGGCTATCACGATTGGGAAAAGGGCTGCAAAGGCGACCAGTACTGCTACACCATGAACGTAAAGCATGAGGTGCCGGCCGGGTCACTGGCACCCCAGGTGCTCCTGACACAGACATTTGAGAGCTACCAGCAGGGCGAGGATGTGGTCATGGACTGGATCGCTGCCCAGCACTGATCCGCGCACAGAAATTAAGGTCTGAACCGCTTTTTTTGCGGCGCTTGCGCGGTATCGCGCCGAGGCACGGCACCGGGTCGTAACTGATCCGGGTTTAGATCGTTGGGGTTCCATGGCCCATAGCTGAAACTATGCCCACCATTGGGTTGATGCCCCGCTATTTGATCGCCGATCATCTGACCGCCAGCGCGGTCCGCAAAGGGTGTCGCCGTTGCGGGCGGCGCTGGCATAACGGGTGCGGACCTTTCGGCATCTTGTGGACGGCGAGCGAAAAAACGCCGCAGGCCGCTTTTCGCTTCAATATCGATTGTCTTGACGCTGGCCCCGCTCAGCTTGCTGGGGAATAGCGCCATCATATCCATGATCTCGCTGGGCATTTGCGTTGAGACATTAAGGCCCAGCTCCGCCGCATGGGCCGCGATAATCGGATAATCATGGGTCCAGCGCCCGGTGGATAATTGCTCTGCCACCGCCCGCGCCGCATTATCAGAGACCGTACCCGATAAAAGTTCATAGGCGGCGCTTTGCAGTTGCCGGATCGCCATTTCCCCCACATCGGCAAGGATCAAGGTCTGGTCACTAATGGCGTTGGTGTCTTTTTCTTCTTTTAACCGCAAGACAGACGCTGCGGGCAATCCGCCAATCTGCGGGTCGATGGGGCCAAGCGCCGCGTGCTGGCTGAGCACGATCTCGTCAGCCGCCATGGCAATGAGCGTACCGCCAGACATCGCGTAGTGGGGTACAAAGACGGTTGTGGGCCCGGGATGCGCCTTCAGGGCGCGCGCAATCTGCAAGGCCGGCAACACAAGACCACCGGGCGTATGCAAAATGACTTCCAGCGGCATGGTTGGGGGCGTCCGCCGGATTGCCTCCAGCACATCCTCGGCATCATTGAGATCGATATATTTCAGAACCGGAATACCAAGCAGGCCCATAGGTTCCTGGCGATGAACAATCGCGATGACGCGGGATTTGCGCGCCCGTTGGATCGCGGAGAACTGCTGGGTCAGCGCCTCGTGCGCTTTTTGCTGCTGCATCCGCGGCAGGATGACGAAGACAACCAGAAAAAACAGAAAAGGCAAAATGCCCCAAAGTGCGTCCATCAACCGAACCCCTTACCCAAACACAAATTCCGGCTCGATACCCCCAAACCGGCAAAGATCAGTCTATACGTCGATTTCGCCAAGAACGCGGCCCCCGGTATTGAAGACGTCCACATGGGTTCGGTTATGCATAATCGCAGCAAATAATTCCGTTAGCGGATCATCCATATAATGGGTCGCGCGCGCCTTCACGTGCCATTGCCGCGTTTTTGCAACCCAGACCGATGACTTGATCGGCTTTTCAGCGCCCGCTTCAGAGATATCATAGCCGGTTGCAGTTGCCGTGCCCATCGTGGCGGCGTTGTAGTCCTCCAAGGTCACGATAACGACATCCAGCGCTTTATCGGTTTTGAAGCGATTGCGAATTTGCTGGTTGGCAGCGGCCGCATGTTGCGCTTGCGTGATATCGGGCCAATAGCTGGAAAAGATCGTGATATAGCCACCCGTGGTGGTTTTGTAATCACAGCCCACATCCGTGCTTTGCTGATCAAACACCCGGATGTTCGTAATCGCGATGGCGTAGGTATCATCCTCCGTGGCGAGACCAAAGGGACAAATCATCCCTGACTTGACATGCTGGTAGCCAATATTGACCTGCTCAAACCCGGGCGGCACCTCGTCATTAATGGACTGGTATGTCTCCGCGTCATAGGTGGCGAACCGCAAATTACGGGTTTTGCGAACGGGCTTGTCTTCACTGGCGCGTACACCCTTTTCATGGTCGGCAACCGTAGAAAAATATGGCGACCGGGCACTGTTCACCGCCTGCACCCTTGGCGAGGCCACATAAACAGAACGCGAAATGGCGGCCAACTCAATCCGGGACATGTCGTCGAGTTGTTCCCATTTTTGCTGGGGGGTTTGCGGCACCACTTGCGAATCCCACAGGTCAGCTTGCTGCGTCAGTTCTGTGGTGCATCCTGCGGCCACGATCCCCAACACTGCCACCGCGGCTGCTGATCCGCGTTTCGTGAAAATTCCCATTGTCCGCTCCCTTTCCCTCTGGCGCCGGTGAAAGACCAACTTGCTGGCTCGGCGGCAGGCCCGCGCAAGGTGTCTACAACCTTAACAAATTCCTAAGATGGAAGTTTGCGCAGGTCGGGTCCGCTTGGCCAGTGGCCAAAGCCCACAATCGACAAAAAAGCACGCAAAACCCGTCCGAAGTCAGGTTTCTCGCCCGATTTTGCCGGTTTTGCGGGCCCGACCGCCCTAACTTTCGCGCCGGGCGAGAAAAGCAAGGCGCTCGAACATGTGGACGTCCTGCTCATTTTTCAAAAGCGCCCCGTGCAGCGGCGGGATCGCTTTGCGCACGTCCTTCTCGCGCAGAGTCTCCAGGTCGATATCTTCCACTAGTAACAGTTTGATCCAGTCGAGAAGTTCCGATGTGGACGGCTTTTTCTTCAGGCCCGGCACCTCGCGCAGCTCATAGAAAATGCGCATGGCATTTTGCACGAGGCGCTGTTTGATATCGGGAAAATGCACATCAACGATGGCGTTCATGGTCTCCGGGTCCGGGAATTTGATAAAATGAAAAAAGCACCGGCGCAAAAACGCATCGGGCAATTCTTTTTCATTGTTGGAGGTAATGACAACGACGGGCCGCTGGGCCGCTTTCACCGTTTCGCCGGTCTCGTACACATAAAACTCCATGCGATCGAGTTCCTGCAGCAGATCATTGGGGAATTCGATATCGGCCTTGTCGATTTCGTCGATCAAAAGGACCGAGCGCTCGCTGGCGGTAAACGCATCCCAGAGTTTTCCGCGTTTGATGTAATTCTTCACATCGCGCGCGCGTTCCTCCCCCAACTGACCATCGCGCAGACGCGCCACCGCATCATATTCATAAAGCCCCTGATGGGCCTTTGTTGTCGATTTGATATGCCAGGACAAAAGCGGCGCGCCGAGGGCCTTTGCCATTTCCTCCGCAAGCACCGTTTTCCCGGTACCGGGCTCACCCTTGACCAGCAAAGGCCGCTCTAGCGTGACGGCCGCATTCACCGCCACCTTGAGATCATCGGTGGCGATGTAATTCTGTGTACCGGTAAATTTTGCACTCATGACCAGCCCCTTGGCTTGCGACGATCGATACCCAACACCTTTTGCATAGCGGTGCTGACCCGAATGGCAAGCCGGGGGTTCAGTCATCATGCGGGCTGCTGGTCGGTGCGTTGAGGGTGAGAGCGTAGAGGGTTTGAGATCATCTTGGCCTTTGCTCACCCTACGATCGGAAAAATGCCGGCGGGCCCCTCTCCCCCAAAATGGGGTTTGGATGGCCGCGCCGTCACTTTCTCTCCCGATTTTGCGGCTTTCTCCTCCCCTCTCCAAAAGGCGACACCGCAAGGCACGGCCGAGCATGCCATGGTCGACGCGGCCGCAAATCACCCGAAACGGGGGGCGCAAAACAGACCAAAATCGCTATGGTGAACGGTGAGACTGGAGGCACCCATGGCCAGCGCTGGCGCGCTTATTATCGATGATCATTTCCTCTTCAGCGCGGGGATGCGCGAGCTTGTTCTGGGGCTTGAGGAGATTGAGCACGCTGACTGCTTTACCAACCCTGAAGACGCGCTGGCCGCGTCCCGGGACTATGCGGTCAGCCTGATTGTCACTGATTTTTATATTCCAGGCTACAATGTCGCCGACTGGATTGGCCAATTTCATGAGGCGTTTGATGATGTGCCCGTGGTCGTCATTTCATCGTCGATCAGCCGGGCCGACCGCGCCACCTGCCTGAATGCGGGCGCGGCAGCTTATTTCGAAAAACATCAGTCACCGGAGGACGTCCTGGCAGGGCTTGGTGAAATCCTCGCCACCCGGACCTATTCCGGGCCCACGGCCCGCCCGACACCAAACAATCACGACCTGACCGATCGCCAGGTGGATATCCTTGTGGAATTGGCGCGCGGCCTCACTCAGAAAGAAATCGCCCGCGCCTTTGCGCTGTCGCCTGAAACCATCAAAACCCACCTGTCGGAGATTTATCGCCGCCTCGGCGTCACCGGCAAAGGCGAAGCCGCCCGCTGGGCCCGCGAAAACGGATTTGTATAGAGACAATCGGCTTCGCGGTCCCCGGCCACTGCTTTCGAATGACCTCGTTGTTCGATATGATTTCATTCGATACCTGAATAGTCGGCATTCGCCGGCGACGAGGGGAAGTGGCGAGGAGGGGCAGTGGTCAACACAGGCACGCGAGCACCGGTTACCGGCAGTGACACCGTGTTGCGCGATACGGTGCACCCGGCGCTGACGCCGCCGCGCATCCTGCTTGTGGCCCTTTACCTTGCGCTGGTCGCCTACGCCTTGCTCTGGGGCATGGAACGCTTGATCCACAGCCTCGTGCCAGCCTACCCGCTGTCCAGCAATCTGAAACAGCCCGTCATTCTCTGCTTTTTCGTTATCGCCATCACCACATCCCTCATGGTTCGCAATCGCTGGCCCATGAAGGTGACCTTCATCATCACGCCGCTGGCTGTCTATCTGCCACTGGTATTCACCAGTACGGGTGCGGAGATATTCCTGCTCGGCCGTGATGAGGGGTTTGAGCCGATCATGCAGCGTTTTTGTGGGCATACGGATATTATGACCTGCGGCCCGGGCTACGCCAATATCGTCTTTCTGCGCCTGTTTCGCTCGCTCCCCGCCGTGATCCTCCTTCCGCTCTTTCATTTCCTGAGCTTGCGGCATCTTGCCCGGGAATTGACGACCTGGAATCTCAAAACCATTTTTACCTCGCCACAGCGTAACGTGCCCAATGATGTGGATGTGTCGCGCACCATCCTCGATACCTTTCTGGCGGGACGCCACATCTATACAGCGTTTTATGCAAACCTCACCGGTGGTTTGGCGATCCTTTATATGTCAAGCACGCTCGGTGTCTCATCAGGCTATCTCTATTTCGGCCTTGGTCTGTTGGCGGTACTGGGTGCCGCAATCATGATGGAAATTGCCTATCATTCGCCGCCAAAACATCGCGCAGGGTTATGCGCAACGGCCCTCATCTCCTATGAATCGATCCTTGTACTGAGTTTACTTGTAAATGCCTTTGCCGCCCAGCGCGCCGACAGTCTTGCCGCGCCATCCATGGTTGCCGGCGTTTCCTTTTTGACAATTCCCGTGGCGGCACGGTTGTTCCCGTCTTTTATCCTCGGGCGCCTAATCCTCTTTGGGGCCTGCGGCTTTGTGGTAATCACGGGCAGTGCGGAAATTGCCCGGTACGAGGCCGAACCCCTCGATTACTTCGTACCCACCGTTCTATTATTTGCCATCAATAGCGCGGTTGGCTGGTGGTGTTATCGCACGCATTATTCCGCGATTGCCACGTACCGGGAGATTGGCCGTCTGCAATCCCAGACCGCTCGTCAAAATACGGAATTAAGCCGGGTCCTGACAGCGCTTGAACAGGAAAAGACCCAGAACGAAGAAGCCTTTCAGTTCCGCGAAAAGCTTTTCCAGTTTCTGGGGCATGATCTGCGCCAGCCGATCAATGCCCTCTCTTTCATGTTGTTTCGCCTGGAGCGTCAGGCAAAAGCGGACAGCGACAAGGAGACCCTGGCCCTCGCCCGGGAAAGTGTCGCCTCTGCGAACCAGATGGTTGAGGACGTTCTTCAACTCTCGACGGAGCACCGCAAGGACCCCGACCGCGACGCGGAACCGGTTTCGATTGATGATATTTTTTCACTGCTGCGGGCGGAATTTGAACCCCAGTTCCTGACCAGTGGGGGCACCTTGCGGTTTGTCGCCACGGGCGTAGTGATCACAACCCATCGCGAAAATCTGCTGCGGGCCTTGCGCAATCTTTTGTCCAACGCGCTGAAATACGCGCCTGGTGCGCCAGTCCTCATGGGTGTCAGACGACGGGCGGGCGCAACCGAAATCCACGTCATCGACCGCGGACCCGGCATCGCCAGAAGCGATCACGATACACTCTTTGCACCGTTCAAACGCAGCACCACCGACGCAAAAATCAGTGGCCACGGCCTCGGTCTTGCGGTGACAAAAGAACTGATTGAGGCGGGCGGCGGCACGATCACCCTCTGCTCAAGGGTGGGCAGGGGGACGACGTTCATTATTCGTTTCCCCGCCTGGCCAGCGACCATCCCTGCTGGGCCCCATTCTGAGAACGAATAAGCGTGCCCCTTTCCGCAAGGGGTTCCGGGCGTTATAAGGGAGCTTGTCTATCTGCTTGCAATTATTGGGAAATCCGGGGTTTTTTATGGGACTGACTGCCTTTGGGCGCCGCGCTGGCGCGGCGATGTTGCTACTCGTTAGCCTGACCCTGTTGGGGGCCGCCTGTGCGCCGAAGCAAAAGGGTAAAGGCATGTCCTTTGCCGATCAAACGCGCGGCCTTACCAAGAAGGAAGGGTTTTTCGACCTTTATGTGGACACGCGCGGGGGCCGGGTGCTGGCGCGTTTGCCTGAACCGGGGGAGGATGGCGTCGCGCTGCGGATGATTTATGCCAATGCGCTCACCGCCGGACTTGGCTCCAACCCTGTGGGTCTGGACCGGGGATTAACCACACGCGGCGCGGTCATCCGTGTGCGGCAAGTGGGCGCGCGGGCAATCTTTGAGGTGGAGAACTCCCGCTACCGCGCCAATGCCGAGAACCCTGCCGAGCGCGAATCGGTTGCTGCGTCGTTTGCCCGCTCGCAGCTTTGGGCAGGACCGATCCTCACCACCGCCCGCAATGGCGATCTGCTAGTCGATCTGTCGGGCTTTTTGCGCCGTGACGCCATGGATATTGCCGGACAGCTGAAAGCCCGGGGTCAGGGCGCCTATGGGCTCGTGGCAGAGCTGAGCTATCCGGATGCCGCCTCCGCGCTTGCCTTTCCCGACAATATGGAAATCGATGCCACCCTGACCTTCTCAGCGCAAACACCGGGCCGGGAGGTCAGCCGGACCGCCGCCGATGGTCGGCAATTCACGCTGACCATGCACCATTCGTTTGTGCGGTTACCACCAGACGGCTTTACCCCGCGCGCCTTTGACCCGCGGGTGGCGGCCATTGACGTGCCTTATTATGATTTTTCCGCAGACCTTGCCGCACCGGTAAAACGCGCCTTTGCACGCCGGTTCAGGCTGGAGCGCGAAGACCCCGCTGTTGCTTCCGGCCCGGTGAAAAAGCCGCTGATTTTCTATGTGGATCGCGGCGCGCCGGAACCCATTCGCTCGGCCCTGATCGATGGCGCCTCCTGGTGGGCTGATGCCTTTGAGGAGGCTGGGCTTGAGCGCGCCTTCCGCGTGGAAATCCTGCCCGAAGATGCCCACCCCATGGATGTGCGCTACAACGTCATTCAATGGACCCACCGGCAAACGCGTGGCTGGTCCTATGGCGGCGGTGTTTATGATCCGCGTACGGGCGAAATGCTCAAGGCGCACGTGATCCTCGGTAGTCAGCGTGTGCGTCAGGATCGCATGATCTTTGAAGGGCTGGCCGGTACCTCCAAAACCGGTACCGGCGCGGTTGATGATCCCATCGAAATCGCCCTTGCCCGGATCCGGCAGCTTTCCGCCCATGAGGTTGGCCATACACTTGGCTTTGCCCATAATTTTGCAGCATCAACCAATGACCGCGCCTCCGTCATGGATTATCCGGCACCGGATATTCAGGTTACAGACGATGGGGCACTGGATTTCAGCCGTGCCTATGCCAGCGGGATTGGTATTTGGGATAAATTTACGGTCAAATGGCTTTACTCGACCTTCGTGCCCGATAGCACCGCGCCCGAACGCCAGCGCAGCCTCGATAATATGGTCGACCGCGCCTATGAGCAGGGCTTGCGTTTTGTGGCCGATCGCCATGGTCGGTCCGTCGGCGCGCCCCATGCCTATGGGTCGGTTTGGGATAATGGCGATGACCCCGTCGCCGCCCTCGACACCGCTATGGCCGTACGGGAAATCGGGTTGCGGAATTTCGATATTCCCATGATCAAAGACGGCACACCGCGCGCGCAATTGCGCGAGGTGCTGGTGCCCGTTTATCTTTATCACCGGTATCAGGTGGCCGCCGCAGCCAAGTTGATTGGCGGCTATGACTTTACCTATGCCAAGGCGGGTGATGGTCTGTCATTTTCTGCGCCAGTGCAGCCAGCCCGCCAGCGCGCCGCCATTGCGGGGCTTCTCAAAACGCTGGAGCCAAAAGCCCTCAGCCTGCCCGACCGCATTCTTGTGCGCCTTGCCCCGCCGGTGGGCAGCTTTGGTGGCAGTGGCGCCAGTGAGGAATTTGCCAGCGGTCTTGGCGCTATCTTTGACCCGCTCAGCGCCGCCGACGCCGCGGCAACCGCAACGCTCACCGCCATGCTGGAACCCACACGTCTGGCGCGGCTGATCGAAACCAACCGGCGCAATGCAGCGTCACCGTCTTACGAAGAGCTGCTCGCCGCGCTTGAGATCGCGGTTTTTGCCGATGCGCCTGATGCAAAGCTTGCGCCCATCGCGCGGCGAATTCAGACCCGGTTCCTCCTGACCCTGATGACCTTGAACCGGGATGCCCGCACGAGCCCTGAAGTGCAGGCAGAAACCGATGCGTACCTGTTAAAACTGCAAAGCCGCCTCTCCTCCGGTCTTGATGACGATAACCGCAATCCCGCAAAAAATCATCGCGGCTGGCTTTTGTCGTTGATCAGTGAACATCTCAATCAGGATATGGCCGTGAACGCGATCCTCGACCAACAGGTAGACATCCCGCCCGGCAGTCCAATTGGCAGCCCGTCTCATGGCGTTTTTGGGTATCACATGGAAACGTGCTGGCACTGTACACCGTAACGTCCTCAAAAATTGGGTTTGGTAAATACGCATTAAGCTAAAGATGGGGTGAATGAACCCTAAACAAATTCAATAAAAAACTTTCATGGCTGGCAATAGGTATATTGCTACGCTCTGATCTATTGAAATGATGCGTTTGGCTTTTGCGGGATTTATCTGGGGAGATAAATGGGAACTCTTTTATCCGGCGAAGGGCGATCAAACCGTTCGGTTTGGTGGCTCACCCATCTTGTAACAATCACCGGCCTGTATCTTGTTGGGCTGGTGACCTGTGCGGTGCTGACAAGCGATAGCACAACCCATGAAATCCAGACACTGATGTTACCGGCGGCCCTTGTCATTGCAATCCTGATGATTTGGACACTGACCGCTGTTTGCGTGCGCCGTCTGCATGATTTTGGTTGGTCGGGCCTTTGGTTGGGGCTCGCGCTGATCCCCGTTTTTGGTCAGGTCTGGTTTGTCTATGTGCTGGGAATAAAATCCGGGCACGGCGCGGCGAATGAGTTTGGCGAGGCACCGCCAGCACTCGCGGACGGCCTGCGCACGCTAAAACGGCTCATCAATGAAAACGGCAGATTGTCCCGGCGGATCAATTGCTTCAATGGCGTTTTTCGAGGATCAGACGGGTGATCTGCAGGTAGCCGGCCTCCAGCGCCTCTAAACGCTCTGCCCACAGATTTGCGTGCGTGCCAAGCAACGTCACGAGCCCAGCCCGCTGGCGATTGTCGGCAACACCATTGAGGATTTGCCAGGCCGACCGCCAGCCCGCCCAGCCCTGACGAACCAGCGGGATAAAGGTTGCCGTATCGTCAACCTCGCCAATGACATCGAAGCCGGATTTTTCTGCCGCCTCGCGCAGTGTTGTTACGGGATGGGCAACCCCTTGCCACGGGCTGGCAAAGGCTGATTTCAACCGGATCTCGCGCCGCGGCACAGTAAAGTCGACCGCAACACCCTTGCCCCCCGGTGATAGTAGGTCACTCAGGAGGCGGAATGGTTGCACCATATCGCTTTCGCGGTGCGCCTCAAACAAGATCATACCGCCATCCATGGTGGCGCGGCCCGACCGCTTGCGTAAATGGCTATAATCGATGAGACGCACCCCTTGCGCCGGACACGCGCGGCGGGTGTAACCGGTCGTGCGCCAGCGCGTCCCGGTTTTCAAATCAAACAGCGGTGCCCCGCGCCCTGCCCCAAGCACAGCCACGCGCGCACTGGTATCGATCATCAAAGATCGGGCAAGGTGCAACGTCCAGCCGGGACTACCCGGTTCAATGCGCCCCGGACCCCAGATCGCCTCCGCCACCAGGTCGGCCTGATCATCAATAGAGGCAAGGGGGCGACCCGCCCGGCTGTGTTGCAGCAGGACAGACCGACGCTCCACATACGGATCAAAGTCATACCCCTCCCACCAGGCATGGAAACGGCGACCGAGATAAGAGAGCTTTGGCGTAATTCCCGGCAAACGCTGGATCGACCCGCGCACAGCGGGCGATGCAAGAGCCGGAGAAGAAGATGATGCAAGCGGCGCCATGGGTCATCACATGAATTAAAGGCCCAAATTGGCACAGCAACGCTACGAATTCGTTAAGGATTGCCCGGCCGCGCCGGACCGTTCGCCCGGATTTGTGTAATCCGCTGGCGAAGCACAGGGATAATCTCGTTCTCGAACACCCGATTACGCGCCAGCCATGCATTATTGCGCCAGGATGGATGTGGCATCGGAATAAAACGCGGCCCAAAGTCCCGCCAGTTTGCCACCGTCTGCGTCAAGGTGCGCGCCGCCCCCGCCCCCAGATGCCATCGCTGCGCATAAAGACCCACCAACAAGATAAGGTCCAGTTGCGCCAAGTGATCCATTAATGGCGCCCGCCAGGTTTGCGCGCATTCTGGTCGGGGTGGCAGGTCGGCACCTTTGTGGTTTTGACCGGGAAAACAAAATCCCATGGGAACGATGGCGACTTTGCTCGCGTCGTAAAAGAACGCCTCATCAACACCCATCCAGATGCGCAGGCGATCACCCGACGGGTCAGTGAAAGGTCGCCCGCTCGCGTGAACCCGCGTGCCCGGTGCCTGGCCGAAAATGCCAATTCGCGCAGTGGCGGAAACCTGCAAAACCGGTCGTGGCTGGTGCGCAAAATGCGGGGCGCAAAGGGTGCAGGCCCGAATATCAGCCACCAGACGGGTCAGGTCCGCGGGGTCACGCTTCTTGTTATTCCCCGCTACAACCGGCGTTGCCATTCAGGCACCGGAAGGACGAAAGAGGTCCTTAAACTGACAAATTTCCGCGGACCCGTTCGGTACGCCCGATGCGGTTTGGTTGGCCTCGATCATAATTTCATCTGTACAAATATCATCGATCAGCTGATCAAGTGAGGAAACCTCAGCGCCGAGGTTTAGCTTGCTGCCGTCGCGGTCCCGCCCCGTGAGCAGTTTTTTAGCGCGCCCCAGCTGGTCCACCACAAAAACCGGTTGCCCAGAAAGATGTGCAACAACCGCATCGCGCGCCATTGTCTCACGCGCAGGCAGCGTAACGATAAGCGCCGCCGGATATGCCGATTTCAAGCGACCAACCGACGCGGCCTGTGCCGGCTGTCGCGGGGATTGAGCAAGGCTTTGCAGCGTGGCCATGCGGCTTGTATCGGGGACCGGATACATCACCCGGTTAATCACAAACGGCGCCAGCGCAAACAGGGCGCCCAGCGACAGGAGAAGCGCCTTGTCCTGGCGAATAATTGCCGGAATACGCCGCCAGGTCTTCAACACATGCTTCAATTGCTCACTCACTGGCTCAGATGGGCAAGGTCACCGGCATGCGCCTCCCAGTTTTGGCCATCGAAGGGTTCGATGGTGATATGGGAGAACTGCGCGCGGTCCATACACCGCAGGTTTAGCGAGATACCGTCAGGATTGGAACGCGGCGTATAGTACGGTTTGACCCCGCAATATTGGCAAAAGGTATGGCGTGCAGCGCCGGTGTTGAAGCGATAGGTGGTGAGCGCCGTTTGATCGCCAAGCATGACCACATCGCGCTTCGGCACGATCACATGGAGGTACCCAAGCCGGGTGCAAATCGAACAATTGCACTCATGGGCGGTTATCTCACCCGGCAGCATGGCTTCAAACCGCACGCGCCCGCAATGACAAGCCCCGGTTTTGGTAGAACGTTCATCTGCACACACCATTAGTCGCCTTGAACGCCGCGCTTGAGGCCGGGCAGACCATCAATACTCTGCGCATTGGTCTTATAGCGATGCTCCATCCACTCATCGGTGGGTTTAGCATCAAGCCAGCGATTAAGCTGATCGCGCTCGCCCTTAAACTCATAGAACGGAACACCCCAGCCGCAGCTATCTGCAATACGGGTGATCTTGATACGGATTACAGCGCGCGCCTTCTCGTATCCCGGAAAGAGCGAGAACAGGTCGGGAAACTCCGGCGCATCCATGGCAATTGCCTCGCCCTCCCCGTAGAGACGCAGGATGTTTGCCGGCCCCTCAAAGGCGCAGAACATGATAGTAATGCGCCCATTTTCCGTAACATGGGCATGGGTCTCAATGCCAGAACCACCGAGATCAAGATAAGCCACTGTGAGGGGATCAATAATGGCAAAACTGTCATACCCCTTGGGCGAGACATTCACATGCCCCTCACCCGACAACGGCGCCGTCGCCACGAAGAACATCTTCTGAGCCCGGATGAACGCGACAAGCCGGTCGTCAAGGCGGTCGTACAGTTTACCCATGCAAATTCACAACGTCCGCCGTAATCCCCAACGCGTGGCGGACCGTCTCGACGATTTGTGGCGCATTCAGACGGGCCTCATCATACATTTTTGCAGGCGAGTTGTGATCCTGAAACCGGTCTGGCAACGTCATGGTCCGGATTTTCAATCCATTATCGAGAGCACCGACACTGGCGAGGTGGTGCATGACGATAGCGCCAAAGCCACAGATCGATCCTTCTTCAACAGTCACGAGGACTTCATGCTCGCGCGCGAGGCGTTCGGTCATGTCTGCGTCGAGGGGTTTGGCAAAACGCGCATCGGCAACCGTAGTGGAAAGCCCCTGCGCTTCCAAAATGTCGGCCGCTTTCAAGGTTTCGGCAAGACGCCCGCCATAGGCAAGAAGAGCAACTTTCGTCCCCTCACGGATAATCCGGCCTTTGCCGATTTCAAGGATCGAGCCGCGCGCAGGCATATCCACGCCGACGCCTTCACCGCGCGGATAGCGGAAGGCGATTGGCCCCTCGTCATACTCCACCGCCGTGCGGGTCATATGCATCAGGTCCGCCTCGTCACCCGCGGCCATGAGAACCATGTTCGGCAGGCAACCAAGATAGGCGATATCGAACGCCCCCGCATGGGTTTGGCCATCGGCCCCCACCAGGCCGGCGCGATCCATGGGCAAGCGTACGGGCAGGTTCTGGATTGCAATATCATGCACAACCGAATCGTAGGCCCGCTGAAGGAAAGTTGAGTAGATCGCCGCAAATGGGCGCAAGCCGTCGGCGGCAAGACCGGCGGCAAAGGTCACCGCATGTTGCTCCGCAATGCCCACATCATACATGCGGTCAGGATAAACATCGGCGAACATATCAAGGCTTGTGCCGGACGGCATCGCGGCGGTGATCCCGATAATTCGATCGTCTTCCTCTGCCTCCTGAATAAGGGTTTTGGCGAAGACTTTCTGATAGGCAGGCGCATTCGGTGTGGGCTTGTTCATCTTGCCGGAGACGACATCGAATTTTGCCACACCATGATATTTATCTGCCGCTTCTTCGGCGGGCGCGTAGCCTTTGCCTTTTTGAGTGACCACGTGAACAAGCACGGGGCCATCCTTCATGTCACGGGCATTTTCCAGCACCGGGACCAGATGATCGAGATTATGACCGTCAATGGGCCCCACATAGTAAAAGCCCAGTTCTTCAAAAAGGGTGCCGCCGGTAACCATGCCGCGGCCATATTCTTCGGCCTTGGCGAGCTGTTTATAAATTGCCTGGGGCAGACGCTTACCCAGTTGTTTGGAGAAAGACCGGAAGCCCTGATAAACACCCGATGATGAGGCGCGCGCAAGATAGGCGCTCATGGCCCCAACCGGCGGGGCAATTGACATATCATTATCGTTCAGGATAACGATCATCCGTGTACCGAGATGTCCTGCATTGTTCATGGCCTCATAGGCCATACCCGCGGACATGGATCCGTCACCGATAACCGCGATGGCGTGATTGTCTTTTTTCTGGTGATCGCGCGCACAGGCAAAACCGAGGGCCGCCGAGATGGACGTTGCCGCGTGGGCGGCGCCAAACGGGTCATATTCGCTCTCGGATCGCTTGGTGAAACCCGAAAGCCCTCCACCCTGACGCAGCGTGCGGATACGGTCACGGCGCCCGGTGAGAATTTTGTGCGGGTAACACTGGTGCCCCACATCCCAGACGAGTTTGTCATCGGGTGTGTTAAACACATAATGGATCGCTGTCGTCAGTTCCACCACGCCAAGACCAGAACCCAGATGCCCGCCCGTATGCGAAACGGCATCGATCATCTCCGCACGCAACTCATCGGCCAGCTGGCGCAGGTCCGACTTGTCCAGCTTGCGCAAATCGGCGGGCCAGGTCACTTGATCGAGAAGCGGCGTTGTGGTTTCGGTTGGCGTGTCGGTCATAGGAAATCCTGAATACTGCAACTTTTCTCATCGCAAAGCGCCATGCGAAAGTGTGTGGCGCCGAACGCGAAATCATCGCTCTTTATGGCGCGTTTTTCAGTTGGGGGAAAGACGGGCCTCGCCAATTCAAGGTCAATTTTGCGATGTTTGCGCAATCGCTGTTGCGTCGGTGCCCTAAGCCTGTGCCGACTGAATTTTTGCATCATTTTGCAGATGGTGTGGCAGACCCCGGCTCAGCGGCCGGGGATACGCAACTCAATCTCAAACGAAGGCCGTACGCCCGGGCACGCGCCACAGACCCGGCAACTGTTTGAATACACGCCGAACCCGTTGACAGACCCATTACCCAGTGGATCAAGCCGGAAACTTGGCGTTTCTCTCCACAACGAGAACCGTACGCTAATTTCCTAGTCGAAGCTTGTCGGCTCGGCGGAGACGCTACCGCGGTCATCAACCACAATCTTTTCGATTTTTTCCTGCGCCGATTGCAACTTTGTGGCGCAATGGGCTTTTAGGGCTGCGCCGCGTTCATAGAGCGCAATGGATTCTTCAAGCTCCGCCCGCCCGCTCTCCAGCTTCTGGACGATCTCCTCCAGTTCGGCCAGCGCGGTTTCGAACGTCATTTTCTTGATGTCAGCTGGCGTTGCCATGGCGGCGATCTCCTCTCATACGGCACCCGGTTATAGGACGATGCGCCGTGCGGGCAATTGTTTCAGGTTGTGATCTCATCGGTTTCCGGTGCCGGGGCGAGGCCTGGCTGCCAGACAGGTTTCAGGAGCGTACACAAATCGGCGAAGGTCTCCTCAATTTCAGCCATGGCCCTGGATATGGGCCCGGATATGGGACTCCGCGCCGCGCGCTCTGCGCGTGTCTTAGCTTTCCCGGCCAGCATTGGCACCGCTGCCGCCACATATCCCCGGTCGTCAAGGGACATGTTGCAGGCAAGGGCCACGTCACAACCGGCGGCAATCGCCCTTTGTGCCCGGCTGGCATAGTCCCCGCCTAAGGCCTCCATTTTTAGATCATCGGTAATCAACAACCCGTCAAAACCAATCTGCCCCCTGATGACTTCCCCCACCACAATGGGTGAATGCGTGGCACACTGGTCCGGGTCAATCTGTGTATAAGTTACGTGCGCAGTCATGGCGACCCGCGTTTCGTTGAGCGCCTCAAAGGGTAAAAAGTCTGTCTGCTGAAGATCGCTGAGCGACGCCTCGACGACGGGCAGCGCCTTGTGGCTGTCGCATTGCGAACGTCCCAGCCCCGGCAGATGTTTCATCACCGGCTGAACGCCGCCGGCCATCGTGCCATCGATCATGGCCTGGCCAAGCTCAACGATGATATCGGGGTGTTTGGCGAGCGTTCGATCACCCAGGGTTACCGGATCAGAATCAATCTGCGGCACATCAAGGACAGGCACACAATTAAAGGTGACCCCACCATCGGCAACCATACGCGCGAGAAAATATCCGTTCAGCCAGGCCGCTTTGCGCGCCCGCGCCGGGTCAAGCCGCCAGAGCCTTCCAAAAACATCCGCAGGCGGATGCGTCGCCCATGCCCCATGGTGGCGCGCTTGCATACGCGCAACACGCCCCCCCTCCTGATCAATCAGGATCGGCGCAGCGCGCCCGACAGCGTCGCGCAGGTCAGCACACAGCGCGCGCATTTGATCGGGAGACTGACAATGACGCGCGAACAGGATAAAGCCCCACGGGTCAACATCGCAAAAAAAAGACCGCTCCTCATCGGTGAGGATCGGTCCTTCACAGTCGAGAATTACCGCACGCGCCACGGAACAGATGCTCTAACGGGCTTTGACAAGGCAGTCCTGATTGCGTGCCTTCAGCCCATTGCAGAAGGTGCCTGCCGCATCGCTGCTATCAAAACCGGCAACGCGCAGGCGATAGTATATCCCCTTTGCGCCCAGATCAGCGCGTTCAATATCCTTCGACTTGCCATCAATATACCCGCCAAACCGTTGGCCCAAACGCCCCCAGAACTGGTCCGCCTCCGCTTGGGAACGGAAAGCACCGACCTGAACCACATGCGTCCCGACAGGTGTACCCGCACGCCGCGTTTGCCCTTGCGATTGCGCGGAAGAAGAGGTGCTTTGCGCCGACGACCCTGTGGCTGCCGGGCGGGTTGCGGTCGTCTTTGTCACCGGCGTGACACCGCGCGAGGGTGCGGGCGGCACCGTCACCGATGCGGCGGGCGCCGTTGCTTCTTCGATGACAGTGGTCAGCGTCTTGCCGTCGGCGGTTTCAAACCGCACGCCGTTGGTTGCGGGCGCTGCGCCGACAACCTTGTCGCGCACCGCCCCGGTCGCGCCAGCGGCCTTGTCAGCGATAGACGCGCCTGCCCCGGCGAGGGTTTTGGCGCCGCGCGCTGCCGCATCGCCGATATCTTCACCATTGGTGTTCTCAATCGCTTGCGCTGCGATGGCCGCAATGGGGTCTTCATCATCAAGGGTAATCGGTTGCTCGGGCGCGCTGGCCAAAACCTCTGTGCGCGCGGGCGTGCGTCCATCGATCCGGTCATAAACCTCGCGGTTTGGCTCCGTGGTTACCGTCTCCCCGCCAGCCGTCACCGTGCGTTTCACAGGCTCCGGATCAGCAGCGACATAAGGAACGTCCCGCGCCGCCGTGCCCTGGCGGATGCCCTTATTGTAAGCAAGCCATACGATAAACGAAAAGGCCAGCAACATGGCGAGGATGATCAGCAAAACCACAAAGCCCGAAACGCCGCGGTCCTCATCATCAAAATCGTCGATGTCGTCGAAATTCTCGTCAAAATCGTCAATCGTACTGGTCATATCACTTTATCCTCGGTCAGCGCGGCATCGACCCTATCGGTGCGCGGCGTCGGTCACTTGCGTCTATTCCCTGTTGCCCTTGCCTTATCGCGCGTTTTACGGGCGCATCAACAAGATGAGAGCGGCAAAGGACCGAATCGTTTCCTACCACAGTGTAACACCGCGAAAGCGGTAAAAAAATGACGTAGATTGTCATGGTCGCAGCGTAACGGAAGGCCGAACAAAAAACGCATCCTCGTTTATATGCGCAGCGCCGCACCGCCGAACAACCGGTCATGTTCACGAATGGCAAAGCGGTCGGTCATGCCGGCAATATAATCACAGACAATGCGCGGCAACTTATTGGCATTGGTGCCAGCGTCGTCATTCTCAAAACGCGAATGCCATTCGGGCGGCAGGGTTTCCGGCTCATTCAGGAAGACCTCAAACAAATCGCGCACCAGCCTTTTCGCCTGAGAGCGCGCGCGATTGACCTCAAAATGGCGATACATATTTTTCATCAGGAACGCCCGGAGCGCGTTGAGCTGGTCTTTGAAGGCTGGCGAGAAATCGACGAGCGTCTGGCCCGCCCGGCGCACATCATCGGCCGTTTCTGGCCTTACGGAACGAAGCTGCTTTTGCGTATGGCGGACGACATCGTCGACCATCATGCCGATCAGGTCGGAGACGCTTTCGGCAATCTGAATTTCGCGCGGGGTATCGGGGTAGCGCGCCATGGTTGCCTGCAGGATTGGCCCGAACAGGGGCAGCGTCAGTGCCTGGTCGAAACTGAAGAGCTTGGCGCGCAACCCATCATCGATATCGTGATTATTGTAGGCAATATCATCGGCAATGGCAGCAACCTGTGCCTCCAGCGAGGCATAGCTACCGAGCCAAAGATCCTGCTTGCGAGAATATTCCACAATCGCCGCTGGCAGGGGCGCCAGACCATCGCCCACCAGCGGGCCATTATGTTTGACCGCCCCTTCAAGGGTTTCCCAGGTCAGATTGAGCCCATCAAACCGGGCGTGGCGACGCTCCAGCCGGGTGAGAAGCCGCAAGGTCTGAGCGTTATGATCAAACCCGTTATAGTCCGCCATGCAGGCCTGCAGCATGTCTTCGCCGGTGTGGCCAAAGGGCGGGTGGCCAAGATCGTGCGCGAGCGCAACGGTTTCGGCAAGATCCTCGTCAATTTTCAGGGTTCGCGCGATGGTCCGCGCGATTTGCGCAACTTCAAGCGAGTGCGTTAGCCGTGTGCGAAAGTAGTCGCCCTCATGATAGATAAAGACTTGTGTTTTATGTTTGAGCCGGCGAAACGCGGTGGAATGGACAACCCGGTCGCGGTCGCGCTGAAACGGGGTGCGCGAGGCTGATTCAGGCTCCCCATAGAGCCGCCCGCGCGTCTGATCTGCGCGTGCGGCGTAAGGCGCAAGCGGTGCGGGAAAGGCCATGGGCGCCGTTGCTTTCATCAGGTCGGGCGTGCGCTCGGTGGCATCGGACATGCGTCATCTCCTTCCAGGCAAGGGTTTCGCAAGGCAGCTAAGGTGCGCCATGACGCCGGATGATGACTTCACAAGCCCCCCCGGTACCCTATATCTAGGCTTTACCAAGGTTCGAATGTTTGTCACCCATTTGCCATCGCCGAGATCATCAAGGTGAAAAGCCAGGCACGTCGCAGGAGTTGAGTGTGAGTGAAACGATACAAATGCCGCAAGCGGGCACCGTGACGGTTTCAGACCGGGCGGCTAAACGCATCGCCGCTATCCTGAAAAAAGAAGATGCCGGGGCTATGCTACGCGTTGGCGTGGCAGGGGGAGGCTGTTCGGGCTTTCAATACACGTTTGATATTGTACATGACCGCGCAAGCGATGATCTTGCCATCGAAAAAAATGGGATCACCGTGTTGGTCGATCAGATGTCGCTGGAATTCTTGGCAGGGTCGGAAGTGGATTTCGCGGACGAAATCATCGGCGCTGCTTTTCGCATCAATAATCCGAATGCCACCGCCAATTGCGGCTGCGGCACCAGTTTTTCTGTTTGATGGCGGCCGGTCCTGACCGCCGCTGACGCCATCCGCGCGCGCCGCTCAGTTCGGGCATTTACCGGCGTGGCTGTTGCGCCTGAACTTTTGCGGGCGGTCTTGGAGGCCGCTCTATGGGCCCCGTCGGGCGGTAATCTGCAACCGTGGCGGATCGATGTGGTCGCGGGCGCTGCGCGTGACCAGCTTGTGGCGCGCACGAAAGCCGCCATTGCGGCAAACCCGTTTGCCGATGAAGCCGAAATCGAGGTTTATCCGAAATCCTTGTGGGAGCCCTATCGCAGTCGGCGTTTTGCCGTTGGCGAAGCGCTTTATCAGTCTATTGACATTCCGCGTGAGGATAAAGCGGCCCGGCTTGCGCAGCTTGCCCGTAATTTCGAGTTCTTTGGTGCGCCCGTGGGGCTCTTTTTCTCGCTTGATCGTCGATTTGATAAAGGCCAGTGGGCCCACCTCGGCATGGTGATGCAGTCAATTGCCCTTGTTGCCCATGAGCACGGCGTTGCCACCTGTATGCAGGAAGCCTGGGCAACGCGGGCGGCCACCGTTGCTGCGTGTCTTGGCCTCCCCGAAACCCATCAGCTTTATTGCGGCATGGCCCTTGGGTATGAGGATCAGACCGCGCCAATCAACCAATGGCGGTCAACGCGCGGACCCTTGGACGAAATGGTTTCGTTCCACGAAGACGCCTTGCCCTCGACATAAGAGACATCCCCCATGAAGATCGCCACATTCAATGTGAACTCCATCAATGCGCGGCTGGCCGGTGTTTTGGAATGGTTTGATAGCGCGCAGCCCGATGTGGCCGTGCTGCAGGAAATCAAATGCATTGATGAGAAATTCCCGGCCAGTGCCTTTGAAGATCGCGGGTATAATGTCGCCGTGCACGGACAAAAAACCTATAATGGTGTGGCGTTCGTGTCGAAACATCCGATCGATGATGTGCGTCGCGGCTTGCCTGGCAATGATGATGACGAGCAAGCGCGTTACATTGAGGCAATGGTCATGCCAGCGGATACCAAGCCGGTCCGCGTGGGCGGGCTTTATCTGCCCAATGGCAATCCGGCGCCGGGGCCGAAATATGACTATAAACTCGGCTGGATGGAGCACCTGCACGCGCACGCCGAACAGCTTCTCGCCCTGGAAGAGCCTTTTATGCTGGCTGGTGATTTTAACGTGATCCCGCAAGCCGAAGACGTGCATGACCCCGCCGCATGGGCGGATGATGCGCTTTATCGTACCGAGACGCGCGCGGCCTTTCGACGTCTGGTCAACCTTGGCCTTACCGATGGCCTTCGGCAGATTGATCCGCATACGGTGCGCTATACCTTCTGGGATTACCAGCGCGGTGCCTGGCAGAAAGATCATGGCATACGGATTGACCATCTTCTCTTGTCGCCAACGGTTGCTGACCGGCTCACCCATGCCGATGTGGACCGGACGGAGCGGGACAAGGAAAAACCCTCTGACCATGTGCCCGTCTGGGTTGAGATCGAGTGAGGCGCGGCGGCCAGTCCACCAGATCGGTCAATGAAACCGGATAGAGACGCGCACACAGCCAAGAATGGTCACCGGCGGCTCATCACTTTTTGATCCCTGATCAAGAAAAAACGTCGTGTACTGATCACGCGTTGAGTGCGGCTCGAGCCGGGCCGGGTTTTGGTGCCATCGTCGCAGCATGCAGGTCTCCCCGCGCACGGCCAGACAATAGGTCCCCTCAACCGGCTTGCGATCTTCGTAATCGATCACAACGAGCGTATCTGGCGGGAAGGCTCGATCGATCGCGTGGTCAGTTACAAACAGCGCAAACAGCCCGCCCTGCCCGTAGGTCACGGGAATATAATCCTCCGCAAAGTCATGGGGGTCTGCATTGGAGGGTTCCAAAAATTGGCGCGCAGCATCCTGGCTGATCACCGGCACATGCTGGAGATAGCGCCGCAGATAGGCTGCCGCCGCGTGCGTGTCAGCCTCCGTCGCAGAACGCGCGCCCTCCGACAGCCAGGTCAGCGGTACCTTTAGCGTCTCCGATAACTTGGCGAGCATCAGGCGGCGCGGATCATGGATACCGCTTTCCCAATTTGCCACTGTCGGCTGACTGACGCCTACCCGTTCGGCAAGATCAGATTGACTGAACGCTGCACTTTTGCGCGCGTGCTTGATCCGATCACCGATAGACTGATCGCCCGAGGCCTGTTGCAGGCTTGACCGCGCCGTACTCGGCCAGTCTTGCTCCCTGCCGTTCTGGCTGTTGTCATCCATTATTTCCCGTTCTCCTCCCCACTGATCCAACCGCCCACCGTCGGCGAAAGCCTCTATTCAGCCTGCCTGCCTAAGACCGCGATGACGGATATAAGGTTTACTTATAAATGTAGCTGTGCCAATCCTCCAGTGCATATTGCGCTGCAGCAAAAGTTCGCGAAATTGTTACAATTTTTCAAATCGCGGACCGGCAATGGACCTATTTTCCCGCTTGCAAAAATTAGAAATGCTTATAATCTTCCGAAAAAAAGAGAATGGTTGCGTGGT
Organism: Pseudomonadota bacterium; assembly: GCA_039819545.1. Taxonomy (GTDB): domain Bacteria; phylum Pseudomonadota; class Alphaproteobacteria; order Caulobacterales; family Parvularculaceae; genus CALLPQ01. The sequence continues at coordinate 127,455 of JBCBRS010000008.1, forward strand.
ATCCAAAAGCAAAATGGGTGGGCGTTTAACGTTTCAAACCGGTGTTTTCGACACCTGAGACCAAGGAGGAAGGTGCAGATGAGCGAATATTGCACGAATGACGGCGCTGACAGGCTGGCCCGTAAAATCCAGGAGTATTGGCGTAAGCAGGGCTTTGACGTTTCGGTGGAGACAATCAAGGAAGGGTTCGTCTCGACCATGCGATCAGCACGCACCGATGTGCGCAGTGATATGGTGAATGGCATGCCGCGCCGTTGCCTCGAGGTAGAAGCAAGCGCCCTTTCCTAGTCGGTACGCGTTGTATCAACATTCAGATCCTGGCGATGGAGCGGCGCAAGAAAATCCGCCACATCGCCGGGCATGGCGGGCCAAAGGGCTTGCGCCTCGTCTTTAAGCGTCACGGGCCCATAACCGTAGGCGCATAGGGCCACCGGTAACTGACAGGCATGTGCCGCACGGATATCCGTGTCACTGTCGCCCACGAACAGGACCCGCGACGGCGCTTCGCCCGGCGCAATCTCCATCGCCTCCAGACAAAGCTGCACGGGGGCAGGGTCAGGCTTCGCGCAGCCAGCGGTGTCGCCGCCCACAATCCGATCAAAGTACCCATCAAGCGCCAAGGCCTTTAGAAGCGGAACAGCCAGCGTTTCTTTTTTATTGGTGCAAACGGCGAGACGCACCCCCGCACTGCGCAGGGCGCCCAGAAGGGGTACAACGCCCGGATAAGGCTTTGACCGCACGGCCAGATTATCGGCGTAAAAATCAACAAACTGAACGCCCATCTCGCTCAAGGCCTCATCGTCCGGCTGCGTGCCCGTGGCCGCTTCAAACCCCGCTCGTAACATGGCACGGGCGCCGAACCCCACCAGGTGACGCACCGTGCCGGTGGGCAGCGGGGCGATATCATGGCACGCAAGCACATGGTTCATGGCAGCGGCAAGATCATCGGCGGTGTCCACGAGCGTGCCATCAAGATCAAAGATCGCACCACAGGGCGCCCCGTCAAAATCTGCGCTATCACTTTGGGGGGACTGATCAGACATATGGTGGACTTCCAGAGCGGCTTTTGAAACAAAGAACAAAAATCACGTTCCCTTTTGCATAGGCCAGCCGCCGCCCCATGACCAGCGCCGCCTCCCCCCTGTCGAACCCTGTCGCCGTGATTATCCTTGGTGCCGGCCATGGCACGCGGATGCAGTCGGCGCTGCCGAAGGTGCTGCATGAGTTGGCGGGCCTACCCCTGATTGGGCACGCCATGGCGTGTGCGGATCATTTGAACCCGGCCCATATGGTAGCTGTCATCGGCGGGCAGGCCTTGACCGTTGGTGAGGTCGCCAAATCCCTGCGCGCCGGGATTGCCATCGCCGTGCAGGCCCCACCACAAGGGACCGGCGATGCGGTCAAGCAGGCATTGCCCACGCTGGAGACTTTCGAGGGTACCGTTCTCATCCTTTACGGCGATACACCGCTGATGAAACCGGCCACCCTGATGGCGCTTGCCCGTGAGGTTGAGGCGGGCCACGCGGTGAGTGTGCTGGGGTTTCGACCGACCACGGAACATGCTTATGGCCGCCTCATCACGGATCGCGACGGTTACCTGCATGCCATTGTGGAAGCGCGCGACGCGACACCAGCCCAACTGGAAATCAATTTCTGCAATTCCGGCGTGATGGCCGTCGAGGCGCGCTTCCTGCGCCGGGCTGTTCTCGCCCTCAAAAATGATAACGCCAAAGGCGAGTATTACCTCACCGATCTTGTCGCCATGGCGCGCGCCGAAGATCTAACCACAACCGCCATTGAGGCCGATGAGGCTGAGGTGATGGGCGTTGATTCGCGCAGTGACCTCGCGATTGCCGAAAAGATTTGGCAGGAACAACGCCGCACCGCCGCCCTTGACGCCGGCG
>JBCBRS010000009.1:0-125133 GCA_039819545.1 Pseudomonadota bacterium
GTTGGCCGCGGAAATCTATGTAAACCCGGGTCAGGAGGCGCGGGCCATGGAAATTGCAGGCTGGCTTCAGGCCCAAGACGGGATCGACACGATCTTGCCCATGGCCTTTGCCGAAAGTCGGTATGCGGATTTGCCGCTCTCCCTGTTCGGGTTCACCATGGATAAAACCTATACGGAAAACTGGCCGCTATTATCGGAAATACCCGGTGCCTGGGCCGCCGTTAAGGCCGGTGATCATAGTCTGATCAACGAGCAAATGGCGCGGGCCCATGGCTTCGCCCCCGGTGATACCCTTCGTATACCAGCACCCGGCGAGGACTGGGTGGTGACCATTGCCGGGGTTTACTCTGATTACGGCAATACCAGCGGCCAGATCATGGTGACGGTTGAAACGCTCAAGGCCCGGTTTCCCGCAGCGCAGTCCAGCCTTTTTGCAGTGCGGGCCGAGCCCGATAAGACGTCGTCGCTTACGGCTGCCTTGACCGAACGCTATGGCCTCGGTGAGACGGAGATCATCGACCAGCGCGCGCTAAAGGTTTTCTCCAAAAACGTCTTTGAACAGACATTTGTGGTCACCGGCGCGCTCAATGTCCTGACCTTTATGGTTGCCGGTGTGGCCCTTTTTGCCAGTTTGTTGAGCCTCAGCGCCGCGCGCCTACCGCAATTGGCACCGCTTTGGTCCATGGGGCTGCGCCGGGGGGCGTTATCGCGCATGGAGCTTGGAAAATCGGTGGTGTTGGCGCTCTTTACCGCCACGCTTGCCGTGCCGCTGGGGCTTGGTGTGGCGTGGGTCTTGACCAATGTGATCAATGTGGCGGCCTTTGGCTGGCAATTGCCGCTGTTTGTTTATCCCGGTCAGTTTTTGATCCTTGGCCTTGTGGCCGTGGTCACTGCTTTTCTGGCAGCCCTTATCCCGGCCTTGCAATTGCGCCGTCTGGCCCCGGCGCGGCTGGTCAAAGTGTTTGCGGAGGAGCGCTAAGATGGTCTGTGGTCGTCTGATTGAGTCGTTGGTTATCGGTCTTTGTTCAGCGGTTATGCTGAGTGCCCCCATACCCGCCGCCTTAGCGCAAGGCGCGCCCGAAGGGTTTGCCGATATGGGGCAGGCATCGCCCGACTATGCGCAGGTGCGGCCAGACCGTGTACTGATCTTTCCCGATGATCATCAAGCCCATGATGAATTTCGATTGGAATGGTGGTATGTGACTGCAAACTTGACCACCGAAGACGGCGAGCCCCTGGGCCTGCAATGGACGCTGTTTCGGAATGCATTGACGCCGCCTATCCCTGATAAGGTGCAGGCGCAAAATCCTTGGGCCGACGAAACCATCTGGATGGGCCACGCCGCCGTTACCACGCCGGATAAGCATTACTCGGCGGAGCGATTTGCCCGCGGCGGTGTGGGGCAGGCGGGCGTTACCGGCGGTGATGGTAAACGAACAGGAACAGAAGAATTCGCTGCATGGATTGACCATTGGGTTATGGAGAACCCGGCCGGGCCCTCCATCAAGACGCTAAATTTGAAAGCCGACGGTGAGGACTTTGCGTACGACGTCAACCTGACCACATCGCGCGCGCCGGTGTTGCAGGGGCAGAACGGGTACTCGGTCAAAGCGCAATCGGGGCAAGCGTCTCATTATTACAGCCAGCCTTTTTATTCCGTATCGGGAACAGTGACCGTGGCGGGCAAGCCGCGCGACGTAACGGGCAAAGCGTGGCTTGACCGCGAATGGTCCAGCCAGTTTTTGAATACCAATCAATCGGGCTGGGACTGGTTTTCCCTGCATTTGGGTGATGGGCGCAAGATCATGCTGTTCCGCCTGCGCGGCACGCGCGATGGTGATTTCTACTCCGGCAATGTGATTGAAGCTGATGGTACGACCCGTCAGCTCCCTCGCGGCGGGATAACCATCGCGCCATTACAACGGACCCGTATCAAAGGCCGCGAAGTGCCCACGGGCTGGCGCGTGCGCATCCCCTCTCTTGCGCTCGACGTGGAAACGCGCGCCATCAACCGCCGGGCGATGATGGAAACGCTCTTTTCCTATTGGGAGGGGCCAATCACGATCAAGGGTAGCCACGATGGTATCGGCTACCTTGAAATGACTGGGTACTGATCAATTCTGCGGCTGTTCTACGCAACTTGCCGTGCCAGGGCGCATTGCGACCAGATTTCTGACAGGGCATTAACGAGGTGCGCGATATCGTCGTCGCTATGGACCGGGGAAGGGGTAATGCGGAGGCGTTCGGTACCCTTCGGCACGGTGGGATAGTTGATCGGCTGCACATAGATGCCGTGATTTTCCATGAGCCAGTCGCTGATCCATTTACACTTCACCGGATCGCCCACCATCACCGGCACGATATGGCTCGGATTATCCATGGTGGGGATACCGATTTGAGCGAGCCGAGCACGCACTTTTGCCACGCGGTCGCGCTGGCCAAGACGTTCGGCATCGCTCTGTTTCAGATGACGGATGGAGGCAAGCGCCCCGGCAGCAACTGCCGGCGGCAGGGCCGTGGTGAAAATAAACCCTGACGCATAGGACCGGATAAAATCGCACAGGTCGCGGGAGGCAGCGATATAGCCGCCAAGCACCCCAAAGGCCTTGCCCAGCGTGCCCTCAATCACGGTGATCCGATCCATGAGCCCTTCGCGTTCGGCAATGCCACCGCCGCGTGGGCCATAGAGGCCAACCGCATGGACCTCATCAATATAGGTCATGGCGTTATACTGGTCGGCGAGATCGCAGATTGCCTCAATCGGCGCGATATCCCCGTCCATGGAGTAGACCGATTCAAACGCGATCAGTTTTGGCGCCGCCGGATCAAGCGTCTTCAGAATGCGCTCTAGATCGGCCACGTCATTATGCTTAAAGATATGTTTCAGGGCTTTTGAATGACGGATGCCTTCAATCATGGAAGCGTGATTTAACTCATCGGAAATCACGATGCAGCCGGGAATTTTTGCGGCCAGCGTGCTCAGACCCGTCCAGTTCGACACATAACCAGAGGTAAACAGAAGCGCCGATTCTTTATTGTGAAGATCGGCCAGCTCCTGTTCGAGGAGAACGTGATAATGGTTCGTGCCGGAGATATTGCGCGTACCGCCCGCGCCGGCGCCGCATTCATCAATGGCCGTGTGCATGGCCTCAAGCACCTTGGGGTGCTGGCCCATGCCGAGATAATCATTGGAGCACCAAACCGTCACCTCCGATGGGCCGATATCGCCATGATTGTGGGCGCGCGGAAACTGGCCGCGCTGGCGCTTGATATCGGCAAAGACGCGGTAATTGCCCTCGTCCCGCAAGCTCTCAAGGGTGGTTTTGAAAAACGCTTCGTAGTCCATTCGGGTCTCCATCGCAGTGTTGCCACTACCTCTTTGCCTATAGCTGATTATTTTTCGGTTTTGCACCCGTTTGAGGGCGTGTTTCTGTCATCTGTAATGGTCTTACGCCGGTAGTGTTTGGGACAGCCCAGCGCCATAGCGCCGCATCGGGAAGCGGGATGACCAGCGCCCAATGTTCGATCACGGCAAGGACCGCAAGGCTTGCCAATAAGGTCCACGATACGGCTGCATAGGTGCCGGGCATGGCCGCAGACGCCAGCCAAATGAGAAAGGCAGCCACGCTGGTGGCGCCTACAATCGCCACGGGAAAAAAGGAGCTTGCCGTTCGCGTGGAAAAATAGCTGGTAAGGTAGGTAAGATGGCGCGGCAGAAAGTCCGCTGACAGGTTCGGGGCGCCAAAAAAGACAACAAATTTCGCGCTGAGCCGCATGCCCCAGAGCAACAGGAACGTCCAGAGTGCCGTCTTGTTGGCCGCGCCCCAGCTTAAAATCGCGATGACGAGGGCGTGGACCGCAATCGCGACTTCGTGGTGGATAATGGTCTGGGTTGAGACGATAAATCGTTGCCACAGGGAAAGACCGTCCGGGCACGCCGTTTTGCGTGGGCCACTGACAAATCCCAAAAGGAACATAATTTCGTGCCAGGCCCACAGGATAAGGCCGGCAAGGAACCCGCCATAGGCTCCGGCACCAGTGACATTGCCTCGCAAATGCAACACCGCAATGGTCGCGCCTGCCATGGCAAAGGCCGCAGCCCAGGCGCTGACCTTAAACGTCGCCGCCGGTCGGCCCACAAGCCACAGGACAAAGCCGGTGGAAATCCACCAGGCAAAGGCCGCCACCAGAAGGGGAATTGCAGCTGCGATCATCGAGATTGCCACGGCCCCCTTTGTTTTGTGTGTCGCTTCGTGGTCACGTCGGTTGGTCTTTCTTTAGTTCTGTTTTTATCGGTACGGTGCGCATGGCACCAATTGATAAAACGAATGGAGGGTATCGGCTTTTTCTGTGCCGCTACTCCCCGCCCGCCACCTGCGTTACCAGGCGGGGGCGAGACGCACCTGTGCGGGCAAATCGTTGCGGCGCACGGGGGTCATAAAAATACCCACAAATTTCATGGCACAGCGTAACCCGAGCCCCATGCGTTTGATCCGGCTGCCAATGTCTTTGGCACCCGTCAACGCCTCCATGGCATCGGCGGTCTGGCGCAGGCTTTCCATCCGCTGTCGGAATTTCGGGTTATCGATATCGAGTTCCACGGGGAAAATCTGGCGCGCAATTTCGTTGGTAATGCCAAAAACCTTGTAGTCATAGGCCGTGGGGTCGAGCCCCAGCGCCGCATGAAACGCCGGGCGCCGATGGTCGCGAATAAACATGGTGGCGTAAACGGCGGTCAGAAAAAAGCGGATCCACATCAGGTTTCCGCCGCGCAAGAGATGCGGGTTTGCCTTCATGAGAAGGGCAAATGCCTCTCCATGGCGGAATTCGTCATTACACCAATCTTCAAACCATTTGAAAATCGGATGAAACCGTAACTCGGGATGGTTCTCCAACTGGCGATAGATAGCGATGTACCGCGCATAACCGATTTTTTCGGACAGATAGACCGAGTAGAAAATATATTTTGGCTTGAAGAAGGTGTATTTCTTCGACTTGGTTAAAAAGCCAAGGTCAACACCAATCCCGAAGTCTTTTAGCACGTGATTGATAAAGCCCGCATGGCGCGCCTCATCACGGCTCATATATTTCATCAGGGCCTTGATGTCGGGGTTATCAACCTGCCGGGCAATCTCTTTGTAAAGGACGCACCCGGAGAATTCCGACGTTAGCGAAGAGACAAGAAAATCAACAAACTCTGCCCGCAAGGCCGGGGGCAGGGTGTCGAGCATGTCATCAAATTCAGCGGTACGTTTGAAATGGTTTTTGTTGCGATCTTCGGCAAGTTCGGCAATCAGCGCATCCCATTCCTGGCGCACGGGCTCCACGTCAAGGGCGTTCATGGCCTTGATGTCCGTTGTGTAAAACCGCGGGCTGAGCGTTGTGCTCTCCTGGGCCATCTTGTTGGTTTCGGGTTTTGTGTGCTCAGGCGGGCTTGTCTGGGCCTGAAGCGCAGAAAAATCCTCGCGCCCTGATTCTACGGTTGCTGTGGTCATTTCAAAAATCCAGTTTGCGTTGTGGGCCGATGCAATTGGGTCGGCGAAAAGCTGACCTCATAAAGCTCGGTAATCAAAAAGAGCGATTTCAGCCGTACCCAGAGCTTATCGAACAGTGAGGCCCGGGTCAGTGTTGCGGAGCGGCGTAGATAGAGTGTTTCCCCAAAGGAGATTTGTACCGGGGCACCGTGGACAAAGATGCGATCACCAAGATGCGCTTGTAAATTGTCGTCAAGCGCCACGTGGGCCTCTAGGGTTTCATTGGTGTGTTTGACCTGAACGGTACAACCCGTGGCGATTTTTTTTCGCCACAGGCGCAAGGGGGCAGCGCGGCGCGTGCCGCCCGTTAAGCCACCTTTTGTGCCAGCCGATACAAGGAGTGCGGCAATGATCACGAGGACGCCCCCTCCGGAATGGTCTGCGCGTCGGCGGTATTAACCGTGGCTTGCGGTAACAGAACATCAAATTGCTGGGCGTTGCCGCGGCCAAAGGCGTTGAGCTCCACCTGATGTTCTGTAAGGGGATCAATAAGGAGAAGGCCCCTATCGGTGGTGGCCACGAGGCGGAAGGGCATTTCCGGCCCAATATCAAATTTCTGGCGGGAGAATGCCATAGCGCGCAATGCCGTGCGCACAAAGCCTGACTGGCCGGGTTCAAACAGATGGACGTCATCGCCGGTCTTGGCGTCGCGCACCAAAATGCCGCCGGTCACATGATCCAAGAATAACAGGCTACGTTCGGTCACAATAGAAAGTGGTTTTTCCGGCTGCTGACCGATACCTGTCCACTGGCTAAAAAATGTTGCAAATACGCTGAAAAGCGCGATTGAAAAAACACAGATCAGCATTTTGCGGGGAACAACCCCTTGAGCGTGTGCAATGATCATAACTTACCTTCCTTCTTACCTTCCTATTATCCTTTGCCTATCTCGACTATCATCCTTGTACGGTGTTTTAGGAGCCTGTTTAAGCGGGTGCCGCGTCACCCAGCGGACCGGTTTCGGGGTACACCGGTTTCGAGGGGCGTGATGGCGTCTTTGTGCCTTCCTGAGCCTGCACCTGTGTATGCGCGACGTCGCTGTCAGCGCTGGTCTCAGCGTGAGCCTTAATTGCGTCCACAAGGACTGCGGCTGGCGTTTTGGCATCGGATAGCCCGCGCAGAAGCGGCACCGGGCGCAACAGCCGGAACGGGCGCGCGTGCGGCCACAGATGGAGGAGGGGCACGGCTGCTGACTTGTTACGGGCGTTGGTGAGCTCAAGCGCCAGATCACCGGCATCACCGCCGCGTGCTTTCAGGGCAACCGCCGCAATCTGTGCAAAGGGCAGATTGATATATTTGCGCAAGGCAACCCCGCTGCGGATCACCACGCGGCTGGTTGTAATGGTATAGACGCTGGCGCGTGCCATCATCCGGGCAATGACGAACAGAATGCCGACGGCAAACAGTCCCGCAACGCCCATCGGCAAGGCATTGGCAAGCGCAGGACCCAAGGCAACGCCATTACTCAGCCCGCCGATCACATTCCAGACCATGAGGCCCGCAAAATAAAGGCCGATGGGGCGAATATGGAGCGCATGGATCGCGAGGGCGAGGGGGCGAGGCGCACCCTGCCACAACACTTTCTCCCCCCGCGGAAGGAGTTGGGGAAGCCCGCGACTGGGCTCCCCGCCATGGGTTTCTTCATCGTGGAAGAGGCTCATATCCAGGGCTCCACCCGGTCAGGCGTTGCGTAGAGTTTGCCGCCGCCATAATAGCCGCTGACCTTGTCTTCCTCCAGACGGGTAACCTCATCGGGCACCTTGGTCTGGGGAACATCGGCAAATTGCGCGCCGGTGATCGCGTGCACATTGATGCGCCGTTGGCTGCCTTTGACCACAGCAAACGGGATTGGCAGCAACACATTTTTCGGCGCATCGCTGGTGCCCGCATTGACTTCCATATAGCGGATAATCGCCTCGGACCGGTCGACCCAGAGATCAACCACAACACCGCCCGGCTGATCATCGCAGCCATAAACGGTCATGCCACGCGGGTCTGCATCTTCATTGGCCACATCATAGCCATCGCCCAGACGCATGGGCGCAATCCGCGGGCGCCCATCATCGGTGAGGTCCACAAGGTCCATACGTTCCGCATAGGAAGCAGGGCCCACCGCATCCTTCATGGGATTGCCGGTTGGTTCATAGGGGGCACCGGGCCAAACGGCGGTGCGGCGCAGGGCGTGGTTGCGGGTATCGCGGGTACCATGGGGTTGCAGCACCGTGCCGCGCCCATGGGGCAGGTGAAAGGCTTTTTTCGGGCCGTACCAGACCTGACCTTTATCCTCTACACGTCCGCGCGTGTCAGACTCCAGCGGATAACCCTCGCGGCGGCTCTCCTGCTGAATGTAAAACACGAGTCCTATAAAGAATAATAAAAACGTCCAGTTACAGATGCTGACCAGGTCAATCCCTGGTAAAAACTCACCGCTAAAAAGCATGGGTCACTCTCCTTGTTTTAGGCCTTGTTTTGGGATCAGCCGGGAAAGGCTGCCAATCCGAATTTGTGTTGACGCCCGTCGGCGTCCTTGTGGGTGGGAGGGGGCGAATGCACCGCAAGCGGACCAATGGCCGCGAGCGTTGCAAACAACAGCAGAATTTCGAGGTGGTAGACGATGCCATAGCCGGTGGAGGGCATGGTCAGCGCCGGGCCAAGGGCCCCTTGCGCGGCAAGACCGCCAAAAAAGTCGGCAATCATCCCGCCCGCGGCTATGGCCGCACCGGCGGCGGTTGCCTGTACCGCGCCCCATGCGCCGAGCGCGATACCGCTATCGGTTTGCGCGGCAACAGCCATAACTGCCGTCAGGGTACAGACCGAAAAGAGCCCAGCCCCAAGACCGATCAGGCAGACACCGACCCGGAACATCATTGCCGAGTGAAAGGGATCAGCAAAAATAACGGTGGAAAAGCCGAGCACACCGATGAGCAGCCCCCACGCCGCCAGCCGGTGCGGTTCACGCCCGCGCATCAGACGTTGGGCAGCAAGGGCAAAGCCCGCCAGCATGCCCAGCGAGAAAATTGCGGTCAGGAGCGTCGTCTGCGCCACGGAAAGGGCAAGGATTTCCCCGCCATAGGGCTCCAGCAAGACATCCTGCATACTAAAGGCCGCCGAGCCGAGCGCCACTGTGATTAACAGACGCCGCGTCTGTCGGTCGGCGGTAAATTTTGTCCAGGACTGACGGAAGCTTTGTGCCGGGGCATCGCCTCGAGCCTGCGCCCGACGCATGACCGGCGTCTGGCGCGGTTCTTGTTTCCATAAGGCGATGATGTTGAAGACAAGCGCGGCGAGCGCTGCCCCCTGAATTACACCGATCAGGGTTTTATAAGTAAAGCCGGCGAGGAGGACCCCGAACGCAAGGGCGCTTGCTGCCATGCCGACAAGGAGCATGATATACATCAGCGCAACGATCCGCGGGCGGACGTCTTCATCAGCGAGATCTGTCGCAAGGGCAAGGCCCGCCGTCTGGGTCATGTGCATGCCGGAGCCGGTAAGGAGAAAGGCAACAGCGGCGGCAAGCCGGCCAAGATTTTCCGGCGCACCCGCATCGCCCGACAGGACGATCAGGGCAAATGGCATGATCGCAAGACCACCAAACATCAGCATGGTGCCCGTCCAGATAAAGGGCGTACGCCGCCAGCCAAGAACAGAGATATGCACGTCGGAGCGATGGCCCATAAGCGCACGGAATGGGGCGGCCATAACCGGTACGGCCACGAGGACGGCAACAATCCATGACGGGATCGACAGTTCGACAATCATCACCCGGTTCAGCGTACCGGTAAGAAGAACCGCCGCCATACCAACGGTAATCTGAAACAGCGAGAGACGCAGGATACGGCTAAGCGGCAAGGCTTTGGTGGCCGCATCGGCAAAGGGCAAGAACCGTGTACTGAGCGACATCCAGAACGCCTGGGCTGGCTGCTGGCCACCCGATGTGAGGGTGCCTGCCGTGGCACTGGTGGCCCCGGTGCTGGCTGGCGTTGAGGGATGGACGCGCACGTCGGTCATTGAGGGCAAACCTCCAATGCCTCTGAGATATAAAACCCTGATTTGATCCTTTGTCCGGCCCGCGGCTGCCAGTTTTTGAGGGCCTCCATGGCGCTCATTTTGTTGATGAGTCGCGTTTTGCTGACGGGTTGAATGGCGGGCGCGCGGTCACCGCGCGGGAAGAGCTTGCCCACCGTATGCATGGTGCGCAGCATCGGATTGGCCGGGGCGAAGGTAAACGCAATCGATCGGCTCGTGCGCTGGGCAAAACCGTCAAGCAATTGGGCAATGTCGTGGTCAGCATAATGAATCAGCGAGTCCATAGCGACCACATGGTCAAAATTGCCCGTACCCGGATCAAACATATCACCCACCCGAAAATCGATGGACCCGCGCATGCCGCTGCGGTCATAACGCTGCTGGGCAAGGGTGATCAGGCTGCGCGAAAGGTCAATAGCGACCACATCGGCACCGCGATTGGCAAGCTCCACCGACAATTGACCGGGGCCGCACCCGGCATCGAGGATGCGGCGTCCGGTGAGGTCATAGGGGAGCCAGTCCACAAGTGTTTTGCGCATGGCATCGCGGCCAGCCCGCACCGTGGCGCGAATACCGCTGACCGGCGCGTCTGACGTGAGCTTGGCCCAATTGTCCGCCGCCGTCTTGTCGAAATAGGTCTCAAGCTTCGCCCGCGTCTGGCCATAGCTGTCGCCCGGCGTCATGGGAATGGTTGGGGGAACGGTCGGCATGGCTGCGTTCCCCGGCGGGGGGGCACTGCGATCCGAAAAGGCGTGTGTCTGCATCATCCGTCAAACCCTAAAAAGTCAAAAATCTCTCGGTCCTTCATGGGCGAGGCGTCGAGTGACGGCGTTCCGGCCCACAAGGTTGCGGCGAGGTTCAGATATTCTTGCTGCACCGCCTCCAGTTCGGGTGTTGTGGGCATTTCAAACAGCGTTGATTTTTTCAGCCGGGAACGCCGGATCACATCAAGGTCTGGTAAGTGTGCCAGTCGCTTGAGCCCGGTTTGCGCCGCGTACCGATCAATTTCATCGGTTGCCGCAGAGCGGTTGGCGATGATTCCGCCGAGGCGGACATCATAATTTTTGGCTTTGGCCTGGATCGCGGAGACAATCCGGTTCATGGCAAAGATGGAGTCAAAATCGTTGGCGGCTACGATCAGCCCGCGATCAGCATGCTGTAGCGGTGAAGCAAAGCCGCCGCAGACAACATCGCCCAGCACATCAAAAATGACAACGTCGGTATCTTCCAGAAGGTGATGCTCTTTCAGGAGTTTCACCGTCTGGCCAACCACATATCCGCCGCAGCCGGTGCCCGCAGGGGGCCCGCCGGCCTCCACACACATGACACCGTTATAGCCCTCAAAGACAAAATCCTCAGGACGTAACTCCTCCGAATGGAAATCAACGGATTCGAGCACGTCGATCACCGTGGGGGCCAGCCGCTTGGTGAGCGTAAAGGTTGAGTCATGTTTGGGGTCACAGCCGATCTGCAGGACCCGTTTACCAAGTTTGGAGAAGGCTACCGACAGGTTCGACGAGGTGGTGGATTTGCCGATCCCGCCTTTGCCATAGACGGCAAAGACTTTGGCATTAGTGATCTCCATATCGGGGTCGAGGGAAACCTGAACGCTGCCTTCACCGTCAGGGCGGCTGTTGGTTGGTGGCGTCATGGGCCGCACGCCTGGGCGCTCCATTTCAAGCACGGTCATTATAGGGTCCTCCCGATACGGATAAAATAGATATTTGCCTGTTTGGAAATGGGGATCATGCGAGCGCTCCTTGCGGGGCGCCAGCGGCGTAGATGCCTTCGATTCTGTCGTCGAGGTCTTCGCCCGCCCGTTGGAGCGCTTCGAGCGTCTCAGCATCGGGCGACCAGTAATTGCGGTCGCTTGCCTCCAGCAGGCGATTGGCAACCTTGGCGCAGGATTTGGGATTCAGACTGGCAAGCCGTTCATGCAAGTCCTTGTCGAGCACAAAAGTCTCGGTGATTTTTTGATAGACCCACGGATCAACCTGGCCCGTTGTGGCCGACCAGCCCATGGTGTTGGTCACATGGGCCTCTATCTGGCGCACGCCTTCATAGCCGTGCTTGAGCATGCCCTCATACCATTTGGGGTTAAGGGTGCGGGTGCGGGTTTCCAGGGCAACCTGTTCATTGAGGCTGCGTACAACGCCGTCGCCGCGCGTTTGATCACCGATATAGACTGGCGCCTCCGTCCCCTTGGCGCGTTTGACCGCGCGGCCCACACCGCCCAGCGTATCGAAATAATGGTCAATGGTGGTGACCCCAAGCTCGACGGATTCGAGATTCTGATAGGCGAGATCCACGTCTTTCAGGATTGAGGTAAGGAGTGCCGATTGCTGCACCGGCTGACCCTTAACGCCGTAGGCAAAGCATTTGCGCCGCTCATAGGCATCGGCAAGGTCGCCTTCCTCATCCCAGCAGCCTGCATCAATCAGATGATTAACATTTGCGCCATAAGCGCCATCGGCGTTGGAAAAGACGCGCAAGGCCGCTGTCTCCAGATCGCAACTGTGGGCCGTCTGATAGGCGAGGGCATGTTTGCGCACATAGTTCTGCGCCACCGGCTCATCGGCAGTGGCGGCAGCAAGACACGCCTCGGCCAGCATGCGGGTTTGCAGCGGTAACAGATCGCGGAAAATACCCGACAACGTAACAACCACATCGATCCGGGGACGGTTCAATGTTTCGAGCGGGATCAGGTCCGCCCCGCTCAACCGGCCATAGCTGTCAAACCGGGGGGTGGCGCCCAAAAGAGCGAGTGCCTGGGCAATCTGCGCCCCTTCGCTTTTGAGATTGTCCGTACCCCACAAAACCATGGCAACAGTCTCGGGGACACCGTCAGGGGTGCCCGTATCAAGCCGATGACGCTCAATCAGCCGGTCGGTCTGGTTGCGCCCGTCAATCACTGCAAAAGCAGATGGCAGGCGAAAGGGGTCAAACCCATGAATATTGCGGCCCGCAGGCAGGATATCGGGGTTACGGATCAGATCGCCGCCCGCCACCGGGGCAATAAATCCACCATCAAGCGCGTGCACTAATCCATCAAGCTCGCTGTCGCTGGTGATGGCGTCGCGCGCTTTTGCAAGTCGGTCGAGAAGATCAATTTGCGCGCGTAGCCCGTAGCGTTTTGCAATAGTTGCCACATCATTCCCGCGGGCGAGGGCCATAATCGCTTCCTCGGGGAGGGCACCCTGAGCCGCGTCGGAAATCTCGGTTTGTGTTGCCGCCAGCGTCTTGAGGAGGTCAACCTGCTCGGCAACATCGGGCGTGCGCCCGGCCACATGCAGGCCATGGGGGATGAGCGCTTCTTCGGTGGCGATCACCTCAATACGCAGCGCATCAATGGCGGTCGCCGACAGCGGCGTGCCCGCCACGGCCGTCTCGTCCGTACCCACCGTAAAGTCCAGCGTTATCGCCAGCTCCGTGATGGCGTCGGCAAGGGCTTTGCGTTTTTCGGCGTCTTCCGGCGGTGTCTGGCGCCAGCGTTCAATGGTTTCCTTCAGATCAATCAGCTCTTTATAAAGCCCCGCCTCGGTCACCGCGGGCGTGAGGTAGCTGACAACCGTGGCGGCAGCGCGGCGTTTGGCGATTGTCGCCTCTGACGGGTTATTGGCCGCATAAAAATAGATATGGGGCAGGTCACCAATCAAATGGTCGGACCAGCAGGCACCGGACATGCCGCTTTGCTTGCCCGGCATAAATTCGAGCGCACCGTGGGTGCCGAAATGGATGAGCGCATCGGCACCAAAATCCTCACGTAGCCAACGATAATAGGCCGCAAAAGCATGGGTGGGTGCAAAGCTGCCTTCAAACAACAGGCGCATGGGATCGCCCTCATAGCCAAAGGCGGGCTGAACCCCCACGAAGACATTGCCAAACCGGGCACCCAGAATGTGCAGGTTACGCCCATCGGTCTGATGACGTCCTGGGGCGGGGCCCCACTGCGCCTCAATCTCGTTCAGCCGCGTTTCGCCCATCACATGAGTGTCGCGTGAGACCGTCGCCGCGATATTGGCATCAGCGCCATAGTGATCAGCATTGCCGTTCAAGATGGCCGCTTTCAGCGTCTCCACATCAGCGGGGGAATCAACGGCGTATCCCTCTGCCTTTAGACGATTGAGGGTATTAAGGAGCGATTCAAAAACAGCCAGATGGGCCGCCGTGCCGGTACCCCCGCCATTGGGCGGAAAGTTAAAAAGGGTGATGGCGATCTTGCGGTCGGCGCGCGCGCGCTCACGCAACGAAAGGAGCGAGGCCATGCGCACGGCAAGGGTTTCGGCCCGGTCGGGGCAACTGACCATCCGGCCCTGATCGCTGGCACTAAAGGTGCAACGCCGTGCGCAGCCTGTGCAGTCTTCGCTGCCGGCGCGTCCACCGAAAACCGTGGGGTTGGTGGCACCATCAAGCTCCGGGATGGCAACCATCATGGTTGCCTCCACCGGGGAGAGACCGCGTGTGCCCGCACCCCATTCCGGCAGGCTCTGAAACTCCAGCGCATGCGCGGCGAGATAGGGCACATCAAGGGCCTGTAGCATTTGCGCCGCCGCTGCGCTGTCATTATAGGCAGGTCCGCCCACAAGGGAAAAACCAGTAAGCGAGATCATCCCTTCAATGATCGGCTTACCGTCTTTAAGGAAGTATTTCTCAATGGCGGGTCGCCCATCAAGACCGCTGGCAAAGGCCGGGATGACCCGCATGCCTTTTGCTTCCAGCGCGGCAATAACGCCGTCATAATGGGCCGTATCACCGCCGAGCAGATAGGAGCGCATAAGCAGCAAACCCACTGCCGGCTTTTTTGATCGAGCGAGGGGTAGCTTTGCCGATATCTCCCCAATGGGTGGGGTCATGCGGGGGTGATAAACGCCAACGTCCGGATAATCCGTAGGCGGGTTAACACGCAACGTTCCGGTAAGCCCGGCGCGCGGGCCAGCGGCATAGCGATCCACCAGAAAGCTCACGAGACCGGCGATATTTTCTTCTGACCCTGCAAGCCAATATTGCATGGCGAGGAAATAGGCGCGTACATCCTGAGCCGTACCCGGAATATATTTCAGAAGTTTAGGCAGGCGGCGCAGCATACGCATCTGGTTTGCACCGGAGCGGTCTGCCTTGCCCGATCCACGCAACCGCTTGAGAAGTGCGATGGGCCCGGTTTCGGGCTTGTCCATATCAAACCGGCCAAGCCGGGTCAGCTTGACAATTTCGCTGGCCGACATGGTGCACACCATGGCATCGCAATGGGGACGCCGGGCGAGCAGCGCCGGGCGAATGGCGCGGATATGATCTTCCAGAAACAGCATTGAGGCGAGAACGATATCGGCCTCTGCGATGGCAGCTTTGCACGCCTCCAGCCTTTCCGGCTGACGATCCCAGTCAGATGCGGCAAAAAACGCAATGGAAAGCCCCGGTGCCTGACGGACGAGTGCGCGTTCAGCATCGCTCACCGCACTCGCCAAATGGGAATCGAGCGTGACCATGACAACGCGCACCGGGCACGCTCTGGTGGATGTTCCCTTACCGGCCATAGTGCGCTTTGGCCTCATACAAGGTGTCGACGGTAATCGTTTGGAGCGCGTGGGCGGCTGCATAGGCTTCAGTATTACGCCGGGCTTTGCCGCGGACAAAAAACGGAATCTTGCGCAGTTCTTTTTCCGCGTCGCCGGCCCAGACAACACGATCGTTCGCCGGGTCATTATTTACCGCTGTAGTATCCGTATGCAGACTATCCGTCGTTTGGGTGACTGTTTCAGCCACTGGGCTTGAGACGTGGGCGTTGGTACGGACTGCGCCATGCCCGCCAAGGTGAGAGGCCCCGGCATCATCGTGGAATTCAAAGTCATCGCGGAACATACCCAGGAGGTGTTCCTCCAGCCCCATAACCAGCGGATGGATCCAGCTGTCAAACAGCACATTGGCCCCTTCAAACCCCATTTGCGGGCTAAAGCGGGCGGGAAAATCCTGCACATGGACGGGCGCAGAGATAACGGCACAGGGCAGGCCAAGCCGCTTGGCGATATGGCGTTCCATCTGTGTACCGAGGACAAGTTCTGGTTCCGCCTCGGCAATGGCTGCCTCGACTGCCAGATAATCATCCGTAATCAGCGGCTCGACGCCATGCGCCTTGGCGGCGTCGCGCACATCACGGGCAAATTCGCGGTTGTAACAGCCAAGCCCCACAACTTCGAAGGCAAACTCTTGTGCCGCGACCCGCGCCGCTGCGATTGCATGGGTGGCATCGCCAAACACGAAGACACGTTTGCCGGTCAGGTACGTTGAATCGATTGACTTTGACCACCAGGGGAAATTGGAGGGGCTATTGGCCCGATCTGGCGGCTTTACGCCGGTGAGGGCGCAAACCTCGTCAATAAAATCATGGGTCGCGCCAATACCGATGGGCACCGTCTTCGTGAACGGCTGACCGCAATTTTTTTCAAGCCAGCGCGCGGCGCTTTCCCCGGTTTCGGGATACAACACCACGTTGAAGTCAGCTGCCGCGAGCGCGCGGATATCGTCCACACGCGCCCCAAGCGGGGCGCACACATGCACATCAATACCGAGACAAGCGAGAAGACCGGTGATCTCTTTCACATCATCGCGGTGCCTAAACCCGAGCGCCGTGGCGCCCAACAGGTTGCACGTGGGTCGACCCGTTTCCGCCGACCGTTTAGGCATGTCGCGGGCCGTCAAATGACGGACGATCTGATAAAATGTTTCCGCCGCGCCCCAGCTTTCCTTGCGCTGATAGGACGGTAACTCCAGCGGGATCACCGGGACCGCAAGATCAAGCGCTTTAGCAAGACCGCCTGGATCATCCTGGATCAATTCAGCGGTACAAGACGCACCGACCATTAGCGCTGAGGGCTTAAACCGATCCAGTGCCTCGCGGGCAGCTTTTTTGAAAAGTTCTGCAGTATCGCCGCCAAGGTCGCGGGCTTCAAACGTCGTGTAGGTTACCGGTGGGCGCTTTTGGCGCCGCTCAATCATCGTGAACAAAAGATCAGCGTAGGTATCACCTTGCGGCGCGTGGAGAACATAATGCATGTCTTCCATGGCAGTGGCGACGCGCATGGCGCCCACATGGGGCGGGCCTTCATATGTCCAGACCGTGAGCTGCATCAGATGCTGATCCTTGTGCGCCGCTTTAGCGGGCGGGCGAAAAGCTCCGCAAGGTCCCCGGCCTGATCGTAGCCATGGATCGGGGTAAAGACGAGTTCAATGGACCATTTGGTGGTCAGGCCCTGCGCTTCCAGCGGGTTGGCAAGGCCGAGGCCGCATACCGTGATATCGGGTTTCGCCTCGATACACCGGTCAATCTGGCGATCTGTGTCCTGACCTTCGCTAAGCTGAACATCGGGGCCGAGGAGTTCAAGGTCCTCGCGCAGATGCTGGCTATGGAGATAGGGCGTACCCACTTCGGTGAGCGCCATGCCAAGTTCGCGCGACAGGAACCGGGCAATCGGCACCTCCAACTGCGAATCCGGGAAGAAAAAAAGCCGCTTGTCACGGAGCGCTGTGCGATGCGGAGCAAGCGCGGTTTCGGCGCGGGCCCGGGCGGGGGCTGTCACCTCATCAACCACCGCGGGCTCAATACCAAAGGCGTCCGCCGCCGCATGGAGCCAGCCGGTTGTTCCTTCTACGCCGAGGGGGAACGGGGCCGGTATATGCCGTGCACCCCGTTTTTCAAGCGCCAACGCAGTATCGCGCAAAAAGGGCTGTGCCAGCAGATAGCGCGTGCCCGGCGTCAGGGTTGGCATTGCATCGGCCTTCCGGGCTGGCAGAAAGGCGACATTGTCAATGCCCATTTGCGCGAACAGACGCGCAAACTGGTCCTCAACAACATCAGCGAGAGCGCCGACGACAAGCAGGGAAGGGGCCGCTTTGTCGTCGGCAGGCAGTGTAGGAACTAACGAGGCGAGGCAGGCATCCTCGCCCTGTGTGAACGTCGTTTCGATCCCACTGCCCGAGTAGTTCAGCACACGCACATCTGGAGAATAGGTTTGTGACAACCTGTTCGCCGCGCGGCTGAGGTCAAGCTTGATTACTTCCGACGGGCAAGAGCCCACCAGGAAGAGAAGTTTAATATCCGGTCGCCGCTCCAACAAACGGCTGACGGTTTTATCGAGTTCGTCATTAGCATCGGCGAGACCGGCAAGGTCACGCTCGTCAAGAACCGCCGTGCCAAAACGCGGTTCGGCAAAGATCATCACCCCTGCCGCTGATTGCATCAGATGGGCACAGGTGCGAGAGCCCACAATCAAAAAGAACGCATCCTGAATTTTTCGGTGGAGCCAGATAATGCCCGTGAGCCCGCAAAAGACTTCCCGCTGACCGCGTTCGCGCAAAATGGGGGGCCGCGCTTGTGTGCTCTCGCACGAGGAGAGCGCCGCAGTGCCCTTGTGTTCTGGGGCAAGATCAAGGGGCGGGCTCATGAGCGTGCCCCCTGTTGAAAAGGCGCTGTAAAGCTTGTCGTCGACAGCGTTGGCGCGGATGATTCGGGGCGAGCCCTCGTTTCAAGACGCGCTGTTTCAAGGCGCGCCTGGCGTAGCTTCCAGATAAACTGCGCAGCATTGATCACATAGGTACCGTAAGCGAGGAGCGCGACGGTCATTTGTTGAGCCGGGGTCCCGATCCCAAAAATGAGGGCGCCAAGATAGGCCGTATGCAGCGCAATCACCAAAAATGAGAAAACATCTTCCCAGAAAAAAGCCGGGGCCAGCAAATACTGACCAAAGACTTCTTTTTCCCACAGCGCGCCGGTTACCATAATCGTGTAAAGAGCGAGCGTTTTGATCAGTATGGAAAGGACCGCCACGTCATAACCCTGACCCGTGGCCAGATAGCGCGCCACCAGAAACAGACTGACCAGAAAAATCAAGAATTGCAGCGGTGCCAGAACGCCTTGAACCGGGGTCCAGATGCTTGCGTCACGGCGCTGGCGCTGGGCCCGGGTGTAAAGGGCTTTGGTGTTCGTGGATTTGCAGGGGACAGGTGCGCCGCTGTGAAGGCGGTCCGTGGCCGCCGCGTTAAGGTCGTGCTGACCTCCCCGGCTGGCGGTTTTGACATCGCGAAAAGTGGGCTTTTTGCTTGCCTGATCGTGTCGTGAGTGTTCACCCATAAGCCAACGGTATCGGTGTTGGAAATAGGTGTCAACTCAAATTGACGTCTAGTTATGTTGACAGTTTTTGCCTATGTGCTAGCGTCCTTACATGGTCAGTCAGACGCGTTTGTGGCTTGATGAATAGATCATAGGATGTCCGATGATGGGATGCCCAGCGCGGGGCCCCATTGGGAAATTGCGAAGGGGTTCGTGTGGTGATGTTCAGTATGTCTCACCAATATGCGCCCCAATGACCACAAGGTGGGTGGCCTGAAGACCGATAGCCTAAGCAACGGAACGAAGCGGCCTAATCAGGCCGCGAAGGTGAAGACAGACGACGAGAGGCGATAGCGAGCGGCGGTGGAGTAGGCAGTTTTGCCCAGAAGAGCGACTATATACGTGCGCGGCGACTGTGCGCATTATGACTGCAGAAATGCGCATATATGTGAGCATATGAAAATAAGGATGACGACCTGACCAGTTATTGCCGCATGGGATGGTATTAGAAAAAAGAAACACGACAATTTCCTATCGACGCCAAACAAATTGTGGCACGGTAGGCAAGTTGGGATAAAAAAAGGAAAAAATCTGCAACCAAAAGTATTTAGGCCGCGAGCGGGAATGGTATGTGAGGATCACATCTTTGATCTAGCGTTAACGTCTGACACGACCGACTGACCCTTGAGGCTTAGAAATAATGGCCCGCAAACAACGGCTCTGAAAACAACGGCTCGGAAATCGGTAGCCCGAAATTTCGGCCAGAGACTTAGACAAAGCTTGGATGAGTGGGCCAAACAGCGGGCCCAAAAACCCGGGCGCACACGAAAGCAAGGATTGCCGAAACCCCCGACAAAAAGAACGCCGACGAGATGAACGCCGATACGGCCGCGCCTCTAAAAAGGGGGCACAGCCGAAAATGAACACCGCATTGCGCGGCACAACACTGATCGGAAGTGACCGATGACAGATCAAGACGGCACAACCCCGAATAATCCGTTGGCGGACCCCAGCGCCCTGCACCCGGATCGTGTGACATCTGGACTTCGAGACGGCGTACATTTCGGGTATGCTAACCCAGACAATCCTGGCGCCATATCACCGCTCACGGCGGCCGGGCGTCAGGCGCTCAAATCAACCGTCGAAGGCGACTTTATTCCGAGGCTAATGTTGTCTCATTCTGTGCCACCTCAATCGGATGCCGCGCATGGCGGCTTGGTCTCGGGCGCGATTGGCGTCGCCGACGAGGACGTGGTGACTTTCAACACTCTTATTTTGAATGACGCCGATACCGAAGCGCTCGGCTTTGTTGATCTGCTCTTGGCGCGCGGGATTCCCATAGAAACGATCTATACTGACCTGTTTGCGGTGTGCGCTCGGCGCCTGGGGGAAATGTGGGAAGCTGATATTTGCAGCTTTGCCGAAGTCACCCTGGGGCTTTGTCGGTTGCATGAATTGCTTCGCGCGCAGGGCTCAACGTATGACCTGTCTTTTGGTGGCCTTAACGATAAGCCTTCGATCCTGCTGGGAACATTGGATGGCGACAATCATATATTCGGGATCGCGATCGTTGCGGAGTTTTTCCGCCGTGCCCAGTGGCGGGTGCAATGTGCGCCCGGGAGTGATCACGAGGAACTGACTGATTATCTGCGTGATCAGGACGTGGATATTCTCGGGCTTTCTTTATCGGGGGTCACGCCGGAAAAAGCCATGAGGCAACAGATAAGCACCATTCGAAAACAGTCGCGCAACACGGATTTGCGCATCATGGTGGGTGGCCCCGTTGTGGCGAATGATCCGAGTATTATCGCGCGAATCGGCGCAGATGACGGTTCCGCAAACGCTCGCACAGCGCCTTCACGGGCCGCCAGCCTGGTGGCTGCGCGCGTCAGACATAGCTAAGAAAAGCGGAGAGATGAACGCGGGCCCCGCGTTTTTGTGAATTTGGATGTGATGATGGATGTAGCAGAGTCTCCACAAAAAGACGTCCTTGCTTTCAAAAACTCCAAGAAGTTCCTTGCCGATTTGGATGCAGCGGTCACGGCCGACATCATCGCGTCTGCGGCCGATGTCGCCCTTCTGGTGGAAGGGGGCATCATCCGCGATGTGGCGCTTGGCAACCCGGAACTGATTGCAGAAGGGTATGGAAAATCCTGGCGGGGCAAACATTGGGCGGAAACCGTTACCGTCGAAAGCAAAGTCAAAATTAACGACCTGCTCCGGGCTATCGATCCGTGTTTGTCAGAAACACCTGCGAAAGCCAGCGCCAAGGTCGCGGCAAAATCAACGGCACTATCATCCGCATCAAGATCACGGGCAACGCAGAAACCTACCGGTAAAGGCGAGCGACAAAAACCTGTCGCCCGCGGTTCGGCGTCCGCCAAATCCGACCCAAAGTCACAGGCCAGACCGAGTGAACAAAAAGCTTTGTGGCGCCAGGTCAATCATGCCTCGCAGCGCGGTATCGACGTTCCTATCAAATACACCGTTGTGCGCACCAATGTTGACGGTCGGTTGATTGCCCTTGGCCGCGATTTGCGGTCGGTTTCCGCCATTCAGCAGCGTCTTGTCGAAACCCACCAAAATCTTGAACGCGAATATGCGCGCATGCGTGAAACCGAAGCGCGCTATCGATTGTTGTTTGATGCCACGGCCGAAGCGGTGATGGTTGTCTCTGCCGATGGGCTGCGCATTGAAGAAGTAAACCCGGCGGCGCGGCGCCTGTGGGGCTGGACAGGCAAACCGCCCGTGGGCCAACGTCTGGACCGGTTTGTGCCCGCAGGCGAGCAAAACCAGATCGAGCAATTGCTGCGCGACGTTCGGGAAAAAGGCCGTGCCCAGACAAAGGCAATCACCGTTGGCGAGGACAATAGCTGTATACTGATCGCCTCTGCATTCCGCCAGGATGATGCGGTCCGGGTGATCATCCGTATGGTGCCAAAAGATCAAAATAGTGCACCCATAGAGGACACCGCAGATCCCTTCGAGATTGCCCGCGATCTTCCTGATGGGCTCGTGGTCACCAACGCTGACTTGCGCATCATCGCGGCCAATGGTGCGTTTTTGAAGATGACCAGCCTGACCGGCCATGGCCAGGCCGAAGGGGAGGGGCTTCTTAATTGGCTGGGGCGGTCGTCAACCGAATTAAACGTCCTGGTTTCAACCCTGAAAACGCACGGGGCAGTACGCAATTTTTCCACCGTGTTGCGGGACCGGTTCGGGGTTGAGGACGAAGTTGAGTTGTCCGCAGTTTCGGCGCCGGATGATGGGCCGGTGTCCTATTGTTTCTCCGTGCGCTCGGTTGCACGCCGGATGGAGGCTGGCCCGCGTCTGGGCGAAGCGCTCCCCAGTACGGTAGAACAGGTTACGGGTCTCGTCGGGCGCATGCCCTTGCGCGATATCGTGCGCGAATCAACAGACCTGATCGAAAAACTCTGTATAGAGACAGCCCTCGATCTTGCCGGAGATAACCGCGTGTCGGCGGCAGACATTCTCGGTCTTAGCCGCCAGGGCCTCTATTCAAAACTCAAACGATTTAATATTGGCGATTAAGCCCCGCCGGGCGCGCTGCGCGCGTTCAATGCCCGAGAAGAATTCCGTGTGCGGGGACCTGATCTGGGGCCTGTCTCGAAAACGTCGGCGGGTATTTGAATGGATCTCGGTTCTGCGCCGTAGCTTGACTGAGAATACGAATTCTTTTTCCGATACATACACCGTGTCCCCGGGCGAAGACCCGGGGCCTCCCAGTTTGGGTACGCAGGATGCATCAACAGATCCCGGGTCGGCGCTACGCTTGCCCGGGAATACGGATTCTTTTTTCGATACATACACCGTGTCCCCGGGCGAAGACCCGGGGCCTCCCAGTTTGGGGACGCACGCCTGATACCTTCATCAAGAAACAATTACTGAAGATGCCGACATCAATTTAATAAAATACAACACGCCTGAGGTGGTAAAAAAGTGTTTGTGCACTGCACAACTGGCTTGCCTTCCCACATCACAATCGCGTGCACGCGTATCCCATTGGTCTGATCGATAGTCCGCTTTGTGATTATCGATGCGTTCGCATCTACCGTTCGTCATTTTCATTTGATAAGTCAAAACGTGCGGCCGCTTCTGCTCTCCTCTCCCAGGTTGGTGCTGTTTGTCATCACCAAGTCCGAAGCGGCCCACCAGAAATGATCTGCGAAGGAAACAACATGATGAAAACGTCCCTAGGCCTAAAAGTGGTAAGCGTTTCTGTGCTGGCACTGGCCGTTGCCGCCTGCGGGAGCGAAAGCCGTTCAATCGACGGTGCGAATTCCGCTCAGGCGCAAACCCCCGAAGCAACGGTCGCGGCAAGTGAAACTGCAACGGCAGACTACGCGCCTGCAACTGACACAAAAGATGTGCGGCGCACCGCGCGCACAAAACGTGATTGGTGGCCGGAGCAACTGGACCTCACCCAACTTCGACAGAATGCGGCGGATCATGATCCGGCCTCTGACTTTGATTATGCCGAAGCCTTTAATGCGCTCGACCTTGAGGCGGTGAAGGCCGATGTCAAAACGGCCATGCGCACCTCGCAGGATTGGTGGCCGGCTGATTATGGGCATTACGGTCCGTTTTTTATTCGCATGGCCTGGCACAGTGCCGGGACCTATCGCATCTCCGATGGTCGTGGCGGCGCGGGCGCGGGCCAACAGCGGTTTGAGCCGTTGAATAGCTGGCCTGACAACACCAATCTTGACAAAGCCCAACGGCTTCTGTGGCCAATCAAACAGAAATATGGCCGCTCGATTTCCTGGGCTGACCTGATGGTCCTTACCGGGACGGTTGCCATGGAAGATATGGGCTTCAAGACCTTCGGATTTGCCGGTGGCCGAGAAGACGCGTGGGAACCTGATCTTGTTTATTGGGGTCCGGAAAATGAGTTCCTTGCCGATCAGCGTTATAGCGGCGACCGCAAGCTGCAAAAATCATTGGCGGCAGTGCAGATGGGTCTGATTTATGTGAACCCGGAAGGTCCGAACGGCACACCAGACCCCGTGGCGGCGGCGAAAGACATTCGCGAGACCTTCGGGCGCATGGCCATGAATGATGAGGAAACGGTGGCGCTCATTGCCGGGGGGCATACCTTTGGTAAGGCCCACGGTGCCAAAAGCCCTGCCGACTGCGTGGGCCCGGAACCGGCGGGTGCAACGCTGGAAGAACAGGGTCTCGGCTGGAAAAATACATGCGGCACCGGCAAGGGTGCCGACACGATCACCAGCGGCCTGGAAGGCAGCTGGACCGCCAATCCTGCCCAGTGGACGCACGAATATCTTACCAATCTGTTCTCGTACGAATGGAAACAGACGCGTAGTCCCGCTGGCGCCATTCAGTGGATACCCACCGCGGAAGGCACAAGCGAGCTGACCCCTGATGCCCATGATCCCGACAAGCGTCACGCACCGATCATGTTCACAACCGATCTGTCGCTGAAATTCGATCCGGCTTACCGGGAAATCTCAGAGCGGTTTCTGGAAAACCCCGAAGCCTTTGAAGATGCCTTTGCCCGCGCATGGTTCAAGTTGACCCACCGCGATATGGGGCCAAAGGCGCGCTATCTGGGTACGGATGTACCGGCGGACGATCTGATCTGGCAGGACCCAATTCCGGCGGTTGATCACACACTGATCAATGGCCGCGATGTCAAAGCGCTGAAAGCGGCAGTCCTTGATACCGACCTGAGCGTGTCCGACCTCGTGCGCACCGCCTGGGCGTCGGCATCAACCTACCGCGATACGGATAAGCGCGGCGGGGCCAACGGGGCGCGGATACGTCTCGCGCCGCAACGCGGCTGGGCCGTCAACGACCCGGAAGCGCTGGGCCCTGTTCTCACCACACTCGCAGAGGTGCAGTCGAGCTTCAATGATCGTCAGCGTGGGGACAAACGCGTGTCCATGAGCGATCTCATTGTTCTTGGCGGTGCTGCGGCGATTGAAAAGGCGGCTGCCGATGCGGGCTATGAGGTGACGGTGCCGTTTACGCCGGGTCGCGGTGACGCCACTGATGCGCATACTGATGCGGCCTCCTTTGCTGTACTGGAGCCCAAGAGCGACGGCTTTCGTAATTATCTCGGCGCAGCGGATGGCTCCCCAGCCGAAGCGTTGCTCGACCGCGCAGACCTCCTCAATCTGAGCGTGTCCGACATGACCGTCCTGGTTGGCGGTATGCGGGCCCTTGGCGCCAACGCTGGCGGGGCCAAGCACGGCGTCCTGACCGACAAGCCGGGTACACTGAGCAATGACTTCTTTGTCAATCTGCTCGGTATGGAAACGCGCTGGCAACCGGCGAAAGACACCGCATATGTCTATGAAGGCTATGATCGGACCAGCGGTGACATGAAATGGACCGCAACCGAGGTTGACCTGATGTTCGGCTCCAATTCCGAACTGCGGGCGGTGGCAGAAGCCTACGCCTATGCCGATGCAGGCGAAGCGTTTGTGGATGATTTTGTGGCCGCCTGGACGCGGGTCATGCGCAATGACCGGTTTGACCTCTAGGGGCAACGACTGATCAAGATAGACAATCCATAGTGTCAATTTGAATTGACAGTTTGAGGGGCTGGCCATACCTTAACACGATGGCCAGCCCCTCTTCGCATTCCCCGTCTGCCAGTCCCGGATTAGCGACGCCAGCGCTTTCGCCCGCTGGCAAGGAGCGACGCCAAACGGCACGCCAAAATCCCAACACCGTTCCCTCGCCGGGTGCCGTTACCGAGCTTTTCAAGCCCGTCACCTGGTTTGCGGCCATGTGGGCCTTTATGTGCGGCGTCGTCTCATCAGGCGTGCCGATTTTTGACTCCTATAATTGGGCGTTGATGCTGGCGGGTATGATGCTCGCGGGGCCCATGGTGTGCGCGGCCAGCCAGGCAGTTAATGACTGGTATGATCGCTATGTGGATGCCATCAACGAGCCCGGTCGACCGATTCCATCGGGGCGTATTCCTGGGCGCTGGGGACTTTATATTGCCATTGGCTGGTCCGCGATCTCGCTTGGTTTTGGCCTGGCGCTGGGTCTGTGGGCATTTGCGGCAACGCTGGTGGCGGTCGCGCTCGCCTGGGCTTATTCAGCGCCGCCCCTGCGCCTCAAACTGAATGGTTGGTGGGGCAATGCGGCGGTGGGTTTGTCCTATGAGGGCATAGCCTGGTTTACCGGTGCCGCCGTGATGCTGGGCACGTTGCCGCCTGCGCTCGTGATTATCCTTGCTCTTCTTTATTCCATTGGCGCCCACGGGATCATGACCCTCAACGACTTCAAGGCGATTGAAGGTGATATCAAGCTGGGAGTCCG
Organism: Pseudomonadota bacterium; assembly: GCA_039819545.1. Taxonomy (GTDB): domain Bacteria; phylum Pseudomonadota; class Alphaproteobacteria; order Caulobacterales; family Parvularculaceae; genus CALLPQ01. The sequence goes on from JBCBRS010000009.1 coordinate 25,978, forward strand.
GTCCCTGCCGGTACAGTTGGGACCGGCGCGTGCCGCCCGGCTGGCCTGCGCCGTGATGACGATCCCCCAGCTCGCGGTGATCGCAATTCTCATTGGGCTTGATCGGCCTTTCCATGCGTTGGGCGTGGGCGCACTCGTCCTTATCCAGATCTTCCTGATGCGCATTTTCCTCGCCGACCCGCGGGCAAAAGCACCCTGGTATAACGCAACGGGCACCAGTCTCTATGTGCTCGGCATGCTGGTCTCGGCGTTCGCGGTGCGCGGCCTTGATGGACCGTTTTTTCTATTCGCATGAATACCGATGCTCGCAGGGTAAGGCACAAAACCAGAGCGCTTAGATTTGGAAGGCAAGACAAGGAAGGCACCGGAGAGACCCTATGACAGGCACCCCTCAGACCCTCTCTTCAACCGGCAAAGATTTCGGATGGCTCGGTATTATCCGCCTGGGCCTTGTGCAAACGGCCATTGGCGCCATCGTCGTCCTGACCACCTCAACCCTTAACCGGGTCATGGTGGTGGAACTTGCCTTGCCCGCCGCATTACCGGGCGCTCTGGTCGGCTGGCACTATGCCGTGCAACTCGCTCGCCCGCGCTTTGGGTATGGCGCTGACCGGGGCGGCTCGCGCGCACCGTGGATATTTGGCGGCATGGTTGTTCTTGGTCTCGGGGCAATCCTTGCAACTTTGGCTGCCATGGTCATGGCGGGCTCGGCACTTAGTGGTAGCGTCCTTGCCATTGTGGCTTTTTTCCTCATCGGGATTGGCGTGGGTGCATCAGGGACGAACCTGCTTGCCCTCCTCGCAACCCATACCCGGCCCGCGCGCAAGGCAGCCGCTGCGGCAATCGTCTGGATCATGATGATTGTCGGCTTCGTGCTTACCGCCGCTATTGGCGGCTCGCTGCTTGATCCGTTTTCCATGCCACGGCTCCTCACCGTGGCGAGCGGCATCGTCGCAATCGCCATCACCATCACAGGGCTAGCGCTTTGGCGGCTGGAGGGCGGGCTTGGCCGTCATCAGCCTACGGATAATACTATTAATAGTAACGCTAAATCAGATTTTCGCACCGCATTTCGGGAGGTCTGGCAGGACGATCAGGCAAGACGCTTCACCGTCTTTGTGTTCGTTTCCATGCTTGCCTATAGCGCACAAGATTTGATCCTCGAGCCCTTTGCCGGACTTGTCTACGACTATACGCCCGGCGAATCCACAAAGCTTGCAGGTACGCAAAATAGCGGTGTGCTCCTTGGCATGATCCTCACCGCGCTGATTGGCACAACCATCGGCAAATCGAGGGCCGGGTTTATGCGCGGCTGGACCGTCTTTGGGTGCGTCGCCTCGGCACTGGCGCTCGGTACCCTGAGTATCGGCGCCATGATTGGTCCTAGCTGGCCGCTCAAACCGTCGGTCTTCGCCCTTGGCCTTGCCAATGGCATGTTTGCCGTTGCGGCCATCGGTTCCATGATGACTCTTGCCAGCGCCGGGGCCTCGGCCACTGCGCGCGAGGGGACCCGCATGGGCCTGTGGGGCGCAGCGCAGGCCACGGCCTTTGGCCTTGGCGGGTTTATCGGCGCGCTCGCCGTTGACATTACCCGCACCGTCCTTGGCGAGGTTGCGCCCGCCTTTGCCAGTGTCTTTGCCGTGGAAGGCGCCATCTTCGTGATTGCCGCATGGCTTGCCTTGCGTGTGGGCCGCACGGACGCCGACGCACAGAGGCTGCCAGCGTTACCCACGGGAGAGACCCTGATAGGGGATCAACAGCCCGCTGTCTGAAAACAAGACCGTACACATCTCACCGGGCAGACCCAGCACCGCCCGCTACCGACAAAAGGATGAAACAGGATGATCACGAACGAACTCCTAGATTGCGTTGTTGTGGGCGGTGGACCCGCCGGCGCCACAGCCGCTGCGGACCTTGCCGATCAAGGCTACCGCGTCGTGCTGCTCGATAAGGCGGGGCGTATCAAGCCCTGTGGCGGTGCCATCCCGCCCCGGGCAATCCGCGATTTTGATATCCCCGACAGCCAGATTGTTGCCCGTGCCAATTCGGCCCGCATGGTCTCGCCCACCAGTAATGAGGTCGACATGCCAATCAATGGCGGATGTGTCGGTATGGTTGACCGCGAGCACTTTGATGAATTTTTGCGCGAGCGCGCCGCCGCGAAGGGCGCCGACTGGCGCAAGGGCACCTTCGTGCGCATTGACCGCGACACCGATGGTACGGCAATTGTCGTCTATACGCCAAAGACCGCAGGCCGCACCGGTAATACGAAAACGATCCGTACCCGCATGGTCATTGGTGCTGATGGGGCACGCTCCCAGGTTGCCCGCCAAACCGTGAAGGGTGCGGACAAGATCCCATGTGTCTTTGCCTATCACGAGATTATCCGCTCGCCCGGTGCGCGCCACGATCAATCCGCCTACGCCTTTGATGGCAACCGCTGCGATATCTATTATCAGGGGCGGCTGTCACCCGATTTTTATGCCTGGATTTTTCCCCATGGCGACACAACCAGCGTCGGTGTGGGTAGCGCGAACAAGGGCTTCTCCCTACGCTCGGCCATCAGCAGTTTGCGGGCGGAAACGGCGCTTGACGCCTGTGAGACAGTGCGGACCGAAGGCGCGCCAATCCCGTTGAAACCACTCAAACGCTGGGATAATGGCCGTGATATTTTTCTTGCCGGCGATGCCGCCGGGTGTGTGGCACCTGCCTCAGGCGAGGGGATTTATTACGCGCTTCTGGGTGGACGTACCGCCGCCGAAGCCGTGGCAGAGGTGTTGGCCACCGGTGATGTGAAGGCCTTTGCCCGGGCGCGCCGCCGCTATATGGCCGAGCATGGCCGGGTCTTTTTCATTCTCGGGATCATGCAGCATTTCTGGTACCGCAGTGACAAGCGCCGCGAACGGTTTGTGAAAATCTGCGAAGACAAAGATGTCCAGCGGCTCACCTGGGAAGCTTATATGAACAAGAAGCTTGTTAAAGCCGATCATGCTGCCCACGCGAAAATATTTTTGAAAGATATGGCCCATCTTTTGGGCTTTGCCTCGAGCGGGCGCAATCGCGAGAGCGTGTGAGGTGGGACCCGGGTGAAAACGGTCCTGGTCAAAAAGAAAATGAGGGTTCTTTGCTCCAATGGCGCGCGGCCCGCGTAATGCAACGCATACGCTAACCGGGATGCTGACCCATGTCTGACCAGACCTTGCCCATTGTTGTTGCCGTTGGCCTCGTCCTTGTGGCGGCCATTGGCGGCGGTGCGCTCACCCGTATTGGGCCGTGGTATCGCTCCTTGAAAAAGTCATCGCTGAACCCCCCTGACTGGGCTTTCCCCACGGCATGGACCCTGATCTATCTCGTCACGGGCACAGCCGGTGTCCTCGCATGGCACAGTCTGGCGCCCGGCGATGAACGGCTGATCTTTCTAGGCCTCATCGGGTTAAACATGATCCTCAACGTGGCGTGGAGCGGTCTTTTTTTCACCTTGCAACGCCCTGACTGGGCTTTGGGGGAGGTTGCCGCCCTGTGGCTATCGGTTTTGGCCCTGTGTCTATGGGTGTGGCCAGCCAATGGGCTCGCCGGGGCATTATTTCTGCCCTATTTGGCGTGGACGGCCTTCGCTGCGTGGCTGAATCTCAGGGTCTACACGCTGAATCGCCCCTTTGCCTGATGCGAGACATCTTTGCCTATGCCCGCCTTTGCGCTTAGCCCGCTGCTGCTGGACGCCATCCTTGTGGGGGTGGCGCTCGAACTGGTCGTGGGCGCCATTTACCTTTGGCGATGCAGGGCGCGTGCAGCTGTGTGGCCCTTGAGCTTGTTTCTCCTGTCCGGCTGGTTTCTCTTTCTGGCGCTGCGTCTGGTGGTGGCCGGCACTGCGCACGGCCCAGTTGCCCTTTGTCTTGGCGTTGCCTTTATCACCCATATCCTCTTGATCCGGTGGGGCCTTTCGCGCTTAAACCAAGACAGGTGACGCCAGATACCCGGTTGCCGCTCGCTTGAGAGAGACTGATCAGTACCATGAAAATCGGCACGCGTTCCAGCACCATGGCCCTTGCGCAGACCAATGAAATCGTCGCGCAGTTGCGTGCCGCGATCCCCGGTCTTCAGCCGGCAGTCGTTCATTTCAAACCGCGCGGCGATGTGGACCAGACCTCGAAGCTTGATCGCCATGGCGGCAAGGGCGGTGCCTTCGTTGCTGAAATTCGCGAGGCCATGCGCAACGGCACTCTTGATGCGGCGATGCATTCGCTGAAAGACGTGCCGGGTGATGAGGAAGCACCGGGCCTTGTCTTTGCCGCCTATCTCAAACGCGAAGCGGTGGAGGATGCGCTCGTTCTGCACCCCGACCTCTCGCTTGAGACGCTGGAGGCAAAGGGCGGCGAGGGGCTGAAACTGGGGACCAATTCCGTTCGCCGGGCCGCCTTTCTGGCGGAGCTTTATCCGCAGGCGGAGATTATTCACTATCGCGGCGCGGCCGATACCCGCATTGCAAAGCTCGACGCCCGTCAACTGCAAAACCTACCCGGCGGGGGGCAGGTGGGCCCCGCCGATGCGCTTGTCATGGCAAAAAGTGGTCTTGGCCGTGTGGGGCTTGCCGATAGAATCGTCAAAACCTATCCGCCGACGCAGATGTTGCCCGCAGTAGGACAGGGGATCGTCGTTGTGGAATGCGCCGCCCATGACTGGAAAACCCGCGAAATGCTGGCATTGATCGACGATGCTGACGCGCGAATGGCCGCCATGGCTGAACGGGAAATGCTGTGGATCCTGAACGGGCATTGTAACGCGCCCATCGCTGGGCTTGCCATGCGCAACGGTGATCAATTGACCTTACGCGCGGCGGTGCTCAGCCTTGACGGGAAAACCATCATAAGGGGTGAGCGCACTGGGCCTGCTGAAAAACCGCGCGAGCTTGGCCGCAGTGTTGGCCTGTCATTGTTGGCCGAAGGCGCAGACGCGCTGATTGCTGGTTCTGCCCCCGACGGCACCTTAGGCGCTGTGTAGGGAGAGGGCGATGGTTTTACTGGTTTACCTTGTCCTTCTTGTTGCTCTTGGCATCATTGCGATGCAGGCCCTGCAACTGGGCCGGGACCGCTCAAAAACGGGCATCTTGAAAGGGCCAAAGAGTGGTGGGCCGATGATTGACGGCACGGCTGACAGTCCCGCGACGCCTGCTGCGGCGGTTGCACAAACTATGGCCGACCTGGAAACGGCGCAAGCTGCTCTGCGTACGGCCTATCCAACGCTTGCGCGGATGCTGGGGGGATATCTTCACGCCGAAGCCGTCTTTGGCGCCGATAGTCTGGAGGCGGTGGTGAAGGATATGGTGCTCGACTGGCAACCGGAAAGCAAAGCGATCACCGACGACATTGCCCGTGTCCTCGCCGACAATAGCGAGGAGAGCGCTGTGCGCGCGGTCGTGAAATCCTTCTGCGCCATAGACCTTGAGGAAGAGGGATATCGATCCTGGCTTATCTGGCTACAAGGTCAGTTTAATCCGTTATAGGATTATGAGCGCAAGCGTTTTTATTTCTGGGTTTGGCCCGTGCGTTATTTGGGCAAGCGCCGTATTTGCTTGGCAGACCCCGGATCAAGTCCAGGCCTGCGGCGTAAATGTCTAAGCTTTATGCCGTATTCGCGGGCAAACGTAGCGCCGACCCGGGACCTGTCGAAGCAACCTTTGAACCCGTTGAAACAGGTGCCGTCCCGCGGGCCGGGGACACGGGATAAAGTCCCATCACGCCCCGCGCTGTTTTGCGCGATACCGCCGGGGCCGGGTCTCGCCGCGCGGTGTTTGCGATTGTGAGGTGCCCGGTTTTTGTCGCTGGCGAAATCGCTTGGGGCGCTCGGCCTGCTCTTCCCCTTTCACCATAGGTGCACCGTGGATGTCGCGCAGTGTCACCTGGCGCATGGCGTGGAGTTCTTCGGATAGATGCCCTTCGGTGACCCGGGTCTTTGCATCGGGCTCAACCGAACCAGCCTTTCGCGCCGCAAACCGTTGCCGCGCTTCGTTGCCGGTGGTGCTCGTGCGTGACTTTTTTCGGTAGGTGGCGATTTCGTCCCCGGGGTCTTCGAACCGATCACGGCGCAGGCCGAGAAGGCCGCTTTCCCCGGCGCTGCGCGCATTCACATTGCTGATGTACCAATACAGGACACAGCCAAGAAAAATCTGCGTGGCGAAAAAGGTGATGGCATCCATCGGGGGCAATCTCCTTTCTTCATCCTCGTCGTTTTCGTTGGGCCATCCAACCGCCATGCGGGATAAAAGTCCATGGCCGCGCATGGCTTAACAGGCACAATTGCGCTATTGCCGTGCAGCTTTTGTGCCCGCTTTTTTCAAGGGGCCGAACAGGAAATGAGCCATGGCGGACTATCGCGGAAAATGGGCCTTGATTACCGGTGCGTCGGCGGGCATCGGCGCCTGCTTTGCTGAACAGCTCGCGGCAAAAGGCGCAAACCTTGTGCTCACGGCCCGCCGCGATGATCGGCTCACCGCGCTCGCGGAAAAGCTCTCCGCAGCGTACAGGATCGACGTTCATGTGGAGGCAATTGATTTTGCTGATCCCGATGCTGCCGAAACACTCATGGCGCGGTTAGCAGCGCATCCGCAAATTACGATTGATATTCTGATCAATAATGCCGGGTTCGGATTAACCGGGGACTATCTTGACCATGATTGGCCAGATCACCGTGCCTTTATCAATTTGATGATTACCCATTATTGCGGCCTGACCCATCTTTGCCTACCGGGGATGGTGGAGCGCGGCTTTGGCCGGATTATTCAGGTGGCGTCGGTCGCCGGGCTTGTTCCCGGTGGGCGTGGCCATACCCTATATGGGGCTTCAAAAGGGTTCTTGATCAGTTTTGCGCAATCGCTCGCCGCCGAATATGAAGACCGTCATGTCTACACGACGGCGCTATGCCCCGGTTTTACGTATACGGAGTTTCATGATGTCAATGAGACCCGCCATCTGATCGCAAAGCTGCCCAGGACCATGGTGATGCCGGTGGAACCGGTGGTGGAGGGGGCACTTCAAGCTGTTGAGCGCCGCCATGTGGTTTACGTGCCGGGGTCGGTCAACAAAGCCCTCGTCTGGGTCGCAAAAGCGTTGCCACGGCCATGGGCCGCTGCGCTAATGCGGGCCAATTCCGCCCGGGTTCGCAATGCCGGTTGACAGACTTGAAGGCTAGCGTTTTTCGGCTGCCCAGTCGCGGTGTTCATCATCGAGCTTCGCGGCGGCCATCACCGCGAGCGTGACAATATCAGAAACGCGCGAGCCGATTTGGACAATTTGCACAGGCTTTTCAAGACCGATTAGAAGCGGGCCGATCACCGTTGCCTCCCCAATCTCGCCCAGCAGTTTGGTGGAGATGGAACCCGAATGCAGACCGGGCACCACGAGGACATTTGCGTCGCCCTTAAGGCGGGAGAATGGGAAGGCCGCCTCGCGGTAACTTTCATTGAGGGCCATCCGGGGGGTCATTTCTCCCTCATAAGGGAAATCCACATCGGCGCGGCTGTCCAGGACCTTAACGGCCCCTGACACCCGGCGCGAATGCTCCGTATCAGGATTACCGAAGTTTGAGTAGGAAACAAAAGCAACATTGGGATCAGCGCCAAGCCGCCGCGCCGCATGGGCCGCCTGCACCGCGATCTCGGCCAAGTCCTCAGAGCTTGGAAATTCCGAGATGTTAGTATCTGCCATGAAAAGCGTGCGGTTTTTGGCGAGGATGATCGACATCCCCACCAGACGTTCGCCCTGACGCGGGTCGAGGGCAAGGCGCACATTATTGAGCGCCACATCAAAGTTGCGCGTTACACCGGTGACCATCCCATCGGCGTGACCGGCCGCCAGCATACAGGCACCAAAGACGTTGCGGTCTGTATTGACGAGCCGCTGGGCGTCGCGGAAAAGATATCCCTTGCGTTGCAGGCGCGCATAAAGATCATTCGTGTATTGCGGATTATGGGTCGACAGCCGGGCGTTCCAGATATCGATGCCGCAATCTTCCGGTATGCCCGCTTCGCGCATACCCTGCTTCACCTCTTCTTCGCGGCCAATCAGGATTGCTTTGCCAAAATCTTCCTGCTGGAACCGGTGGGCTGCGCGGATCACCGACTGGTCTTCACCCTCGGCAAAGACGATCCGGCGCGGTGTTTTTTGACCGCGAATCTGGCCGTAGACTTTTTGCATAAAGGACGCCGACGGATCAAGCCGGGCGGCAAGGGTTTGCTGATAGGCCTTCAGGTCCTTGATCGGCTTGCGCGCAACCCCGCTATCGGCGGCGGCTTTCGCGACAGCAGGCGGTATCTGCGAGATCAGACGGGGGTCAAAGGGCGTTGGAATAATATAGCCGCGCCCGTATTTCAGCCGCTTGCCATAGGCAGAGGCAACCTCGTCAGGCACATCCTCGCGCGCTAGGCTGGCCAGTGCCTCGGCGCAGGCAATTTTCATTTCATCATTAATGGTCCGTGCACGCACATCAAGGGCACCGCGAAAAATATAGGGAAAGCCCAGCACATTATTAACCTGGTTCGGATAATCCGACCGACCGGTGGCAATGATCGCGTCGTCACGGACCGCACGGATATCATCGGGGAGAATTTCCGGGTCCGGGTTGGCCATGACAAAGCAGATCGGATTCTTGGCCATGGATTTGATCATCGACTGGTTGACGGCGCCCGCCACTGACAAACCGATCAGCACATCGGCACCGTCAACGGCCTCGGCCAGTGTGCGCTTGTCTGTCTCCACCGCATGGGCCGAACGCCACTGGTCGAGCCCTTCGCGGCCCGGATGCAAAACCCCCTTGGAATCGCAAACGAGCGCATTTTCGTGGGGCAAGCCCATGGCCTTGATAAGGCCAATGACGGACAGTGCCGAGGAACCGGCACCGGAAACCGCGACTTTCACTTCCTTGATGGATTTGCCAGTAATATCGAGCGCGTTCAGTAATCCCGCTGCCGCGATGATGGCTGTTCCATGCTGATCATCATGGAAGACGGGAATATCCATGAGCTCCTTAAGCGCCTGTTCGATGATAAAGCTTTCGGGCGCCGCGATATCTTCCAGATTGATCCCGCCAAAGGCCGGGCCCAGATATTTTACACAATTGATAAAGGCGTCGGCATCTTTGGTATCGACTTCAAGGTCAATGGAATCGATATCGGCAAATCGTTTGAATAGAACAGACTTCCCCTCCATCACCGGTTTAGAGGCGAGCGCCCCCAAATCGCCGAGGCCAAGAATAGCTGTCCCATTGGAGATCACGGCAACCATGTTGCCTTTAGAGGTATAATCATAGGCAGCATCGGCGTTTTCGGCGATGTGCTTGACGGGCACAGCAACGCCCGGCGAATAGGCGAGGGACAGATCGCGCTGCGTTGCCATGGGTTTGGTGGGAGAGATCGCCAGTTTGCCTGGCTTGGCGCCCGCATGAAAAGCAAGCGCTTCCTCGTCGGTAAATTTGATGGAGTTATCGTCCATTATTTCTTTCCTTTTTTCGGGGGCTTACCGACATTTCCGGGGGCTGTTAAGAGGGGTATGGTGACATTGTGGCCGGGCTGGTCAACACCTATATCTTACCGACGCGATATCTACCGGAGCGAAAGGCGCATCCATGTTTATCCAGACCGAAGATACCCCCAACCCGCAATCCATGAAGTTTCTGCCGGGTCAGCCTGTTTTGGGGCAGGGGGCCTTGGGTGTGGACTTTCCAACGATGGAAAGTACGGCGATGTCGCCGCTGGCCGAGGCCTTGTTTTCCACCGACGGCGTGATGGGCGTTTATCTGGGTGCTGATTTTATTACCGTGACAAAGGATGCCTCGGTTGAGTGGCTGCATATCAAGCCGTCGCTCCTCGGCACCATCGCCGATTTCCTGGCCGCGGGCCTGCCCATCATTAAAGAAGATGCCGCCCCGCGCGCGCCGACCTCGACGCCGCTGGAAGAGTATGAGGGGGAAGACCGCGAGGTCGTTGAACAGATTATTGAGCTCATCGATACGCGTGTGCGTCCGGCCGTGGCCGCTGACGGTGGTGACATCATTTTTCACCATTATGAACCGCGTACCGGCGTTGTCTCCCTGACCATGCAGGGCGCCTGCGCTGGCTGCCCGTCATCAACGTATACGTTGAAAGCGGGCATTGAGAATATGCTCAAACATTATGTACCCGAGGTGGTGAAGGTTGAGGCCGTTGCTTAGTTTTTTGACCGCACGCGTTTCAGGAACCGATCAGAACGCTCCGGTGTAAGCGCAGCACAAAGAGGAGAGACCCATGTCTAATGTTTATTCCGTCAGCAAACTTGTTGGCACCTCGAAAAAATCAATTGAAGACGCCATCGAGAATGCCATTGAGACCGCCAGCAAGACCCTGAAAAATCTCGACTGGTTTGAGGTTGTCGAAACGCGCGGCTATATCGAAAATAACAAGGTTGCCTACTATCAGGTCACGCTCGAAATCGGTTTTCGCTACGAGAAAAAGTAGCAGCCAGTTTCGGTCACGCAGCTCCCATTGAAAGGATTGATCCCATGACCAAAACTGTTTCTGACGACGGTCTTGATGTTCTCTTCCGGGAGGCGCGCACCCACAATGGTTGGTCCGACCAGCCTGTATCTGACGTGCATATCAAGGCCATTTATGAGCTTTTGAAATGGGCCCCAACGTCGGCCAATTGCTCCCCGGCGCGGTTTGTTTTTGTCACCTCTTCGGCGGCAAAAGAAAAATTGGTCGGATGCCTTGATGAGGGCAATGTGGAGAAAACCATAGAGGCGCCGCTGACCGTGATCATCGGTCATGATTTGCGCTTCCACGACCATCTGCCAAAACTTTTCCCCCACACCGATGCCAAAGCCTGGTTTGAGGGAAATGACGCGAAAATCGCAGAGACGGCCATGCGCAATGGCACGCTCCAGGGGGCCTATCTGATGATGGCGGCGCGCTCGCTCGGCTTTGATTGCGGGCCAATGTCTGGTTTCGATCCGGCAAAGGTCGAGGCCGCCTTCTTTGACGGCACCAGCGTAAAAGCCAATTTTTTGTGCAATATCGGTCATGGGACAGAGAAAAATCTGTTCCCACGCAGTCCGCGATTCGCCTTTGAGGAAGCGTGCCGGATTGCCTGATCGGCCCCCGAAAAGCACAATATCGCCGCAAAACACGCGATTCCCGTGTGATTGCGCCCACAGTGCGCTGTTGGGGCTTGCGTTCTGATTGATTCTGGTAACCTTGTTCCCATATCTTAACGTGGTCAGCGCACCGCCGCCGACCGCTATTCTATGCAGCCACTAAAGGAGAAACGTCCATAGCCCGCAGACCCATGAATGAACCGCCCCGTAAGAATGACGGGCCGCGAATGAACGACGCCATCACCGTGCCTCAAGTTTTGTTGATTGACCATGAAGGCGAAAAACGCGGCGTTGTGCCCATCGAAGACGCACTGGCCAAAGCTGCCGACGTGGGCCTTGATTTGGTAGAGATTTCTCCCAACACCAAGCCGCCCGTGTGCAAGATTCTCGATTACGGGAAATTCAAATACCAACAACAAAAGAAAAAGGCGGAAGCCCGCAAAAAGCAGAAAGTTGTTGAACTCAAAGAAATCAAGATGCGTCCAAACATTGATCAGCACGACTATGAGGTCAAAAGCCGGTCCATGAAACGCTTCCTCGAAGAAGGCGATAAGGTGAAGGTCACCTTGCGGTTTCGGGGTCGGGAAATGGCGCACCAGGAACGCGGCATGGAATTGCTCCAGCGCGTGCAGGGCGACTTTGACGAAATCGCCAAGGTTGAACAAATGCCCAAACTCGAAGGCCGTCAGATGATGATGGTGATCGCCCCGCGGTAAGACGGAACACCTGGGTTCGAGGCCGTATTCCCGGGCTGGGCCCGGGACCCATCTCCGCACATTCCGTCCCCCGAGCGACGGCCCCAACTCGGGTTTTGAACAGAGGCGTCATCGTGTCGTGACCTAATCCACTGGATAGGCTACACCGCCGCCATGACAAGCTCCTGCGATTCCGCCAGCCCTCTTGCGCCAAACCATGAGCGCGCCCTGATCGTTGATTTTGGGAGCCAGGTGACCCAATTGATCGCCCGGCGTTTGCGCGAGAGTGGTGTTTATTGCGAGGTCCACCCCTTTAACCGGGTGGATGCGCGCTTTCTTGACCACTTTGATCCGCGTGCGATCATTCTATCGGGCGGTCCGGCGAGCGTGAAGGCAAGTGCGAGTCCGCGCGCTGATATGGCCGTGTTTGAGCGCGGCGTGCCGATCCTTGGTATCTGCTATGGCGAACAGGTGATTTGCGACCAGCTGGGCGGTGCCGTTGAGGGGTCTGATCACCGCGAGTTCGGGCGCGCTGAAGTCTCCGTCGTGGCGGCAAGCCCGCTGTTTGACGAGGTTTGGGCAACCGGTGCCTATCGCCCCGTCTGGATGAGCCATGGGGACCGCGTCAAGGCTCTACCTGCAGGGTTTCAGGTTATTGCCCATTCCGAAGGTGCGCCGTTTGCGGCGATCGCCGATGAAGACCGGCGGATTTACGGCGTGCAGTTTCACCCCGAAGTGGTGCATACGCCGGACGGTGCAGCACTCCTGAAAAACTTTACGCATAAAATCGCAGGGATGAGCGGTGACTGGTCCATGGCGGTATTTCGCGATGAACAGATCGAGAAAATTCGTGCGCAGGTGGGTAACGGCCGCGTGATTTGCGGTCTTTCCGGCGGGGTTGATTCGTCCGTGGCGGCTGTTTTGATCCACGAAGCCATTGGCGAGCAGCTGACATGTGTATTCGTGGATACCGGCCTGATGCGGGCCAATATTGACGGCGTGGGGGAGGGCGACGACGTCGTCCGACTTTTCCGCGACAGCTACAATATTCCATTGATTCACGTGGATGCTGCTGACCTTTTCCTCAGTAAGCTGAAGGGTGTGGATGACCCTGAACAAAAGCGAAAAATCATTGGCGCGACCTTTATCGACGTATTCGAAGAAAAAGCCCGCGAGGTTGGTGATGCAAAATTCCTGGCGCAGGGCACGCTCTATCCTGACGTGATTGAGAGCGTTTCTTTCGATGGGGGCCCGTCGGTGACTATCAAGTCCCATCATAATGTGGGCGGTTTGCCAGAGCGCATGGACCTTGAACTGGTGGAGCCGTTGCGCGAGCTTTTCAAAGATGAAGTGCGTGGCCTTGGCCGCGAGCTTGGTTTGCCAGACCATTTCGTAGCGCGTCATCCTTTTCCAGGGCCAGGTCTTGCCATCCGTATACCCGGTGCGGTGAGCGCAGAAAAAGCTGACATCCTGCGCAAGGCCGATGCAATCTATCTCGATGAAATTCGCAAAGCCGGGCTCTATGACGATATTTGGCAGGCCTTTGCAGTCTTACTCCCTGTGCGGACAGTCGGGGTGATGGGCGACGAGCGCACCTATGACCACGTGCTGGCCCTGCGCGCCGTGACATCCACGGACGGGATGACGGCAGACTATTTTCCGTTCCCGCACGATTTTCTGGGTCGCTGCGCCACCCGCATCATCAATCAGGTCCGCGGCGTCAACCGTGTTGTTTATGACGTCACCTCAAAACCGCCCGGTACGATTGAGTGGGAATGATTTGGTAGCTTACGCCATCCATCGGTGGCTGACTGACCCGCTCCTAAACTGAGCGTTGCTTAGAGCCCCAAGTTTTACGATGTCTAGTCGGATCAAAAACTTGCCCAATTAGACCAAAGTCGCTCATGCGACGACGGCTCTTACATGCCAAAATCTGGTCAACTCTATAAGGAGATGATTATGAAGGCGCATGTAATGTTGTCCTTGGGACTTTTATTGGCTGTAATCTTTGCATATCGCAGCGTGCTTGCGTTTCTCGAACCCGGACTGGGCACACAGGAAGCGTATCTGGCTGGCGGCCTTGTCTTGAGCGGATGGCTGATGAGAGGCGGGTTTGCCGAATGGCGACACGCTCGCCAGCACGCGTCTTAGACCAAAGTCCAGCTATTCGCAGTGCGTGTTTGGGCGCACCTTCCAGACTGCGGCGATGCCGTTTTGATACAACAATAACCACATAGAAAAGGGGAGGATTATGCATAAACAACCCTCACAACCAGACGGAAAGGCTTATTGGTCAGCAACTTTGCGACTGACAGTTTCTCTCCTCGTCATCTGGTTTGCCGTCTCTTACGGCGCCGGAATTTTGTTCCGGGATGTTCTGGATCAGTTTTCAATCGGCGGCGCACCGCTGGGTTTCTGGTTTGCCCAACAAGGCGCAATTTACGTCTTTGTCGGACTGATCTTCTATTACTGCCTGGCCATGGCTCGGTTGGAAAAAAAATACGGCGTGAAGGGGTAAGTCATGGATCAGCAAGTTTGGACTTACTTATTTGTCGGCATCACCTTCGCGCTTTATATCGGTATTGCGATCTGGTCACGTGCCGGATCAACCGATGACTTCTACGTGGCGGGGCATGATGTTCACCCGACGGTCAATGGAATGGCAACAGCGGCGGACTGGATGTCTGCAGCGAGCTTTCTTTCTATGGCGGGCCTGATTGCATTTTTGGGTTATGGCGGCTCTGTCTATCTGATGGGGTGGACGGGAGGTTATGTCTTGCTTGCCCTCTTGCTCGCGCCGTTTTTACGAGAGTTTGGCAAGTTTACGGTGCCTGATTTTGTGGGTGACCGATATTACTCAACGCTTGCTCGTGTGATCGCAGTGATCTGCGCACTGTTTGTATCTTTCACTTATATTGCAGGACAAATGAAAGGGGTTGGGGTCGCCTTTTCCGGCTTTCTTGGCATTCCATTTGAGGCCGGCATTATTATCGGCATGGTCATCGTCTTTTTCTATGCGGTGCTCGGCGGCATGAAAGGCATCACCTATACGCAGGTCGCACAATATGTTGTTCTGATCTTTGCATACACGGTTCCGGCGATCTTCATATCGCTCATTATTACCGGTAATGCCATTCCCCAGCTTGGCTTTATTTCGAATGCCGTGGGTGAAGACATCTCCATGTTGCAAAAGCTCAATGATACGGTTACCGGCCTCGGCTTCCTGGAATATACGCAGACAGACAAATCGATGTTCGATGTGTTTGCGATAACCGGCGCGCTGATGTTCGGTACGGCGGGTTTGCCGCATGTTATTATTCGCTTCTTCACAGTGAGTTCAGCAAGCGCTGCGCGTATCTCTGCTGGCTGGGCACTGGTGTTTATCGCTATCCTTTACACGACGGCTCCGGCAGTCGGTGCCTTTGCACGGTTGAACTTCATCGATACGGTGAATGAAGCAACCTACATCACCGACACCGAAGACTATGCAACCCGCGCGGCTGAAATTGAGGCTGACGGGGGTAAACCGGTGCCGACCTGGTACAAGGATTGGGAATCGACGGGGCTGCTTGCCTTTGAAGACAAGAATGGCGATGGCATCATGCAGTATCGCGGACCGAATGCACCTGACGGTATCGAGAATGAGGTTAATCCGAACCGAGATATATTCGTCCTTGCCAATCCGCAGATCGCGCAATTGCCCGGTTGGGTTATCGGGCTCGTCGTGGCCGGTGGTCTTGCTGCAGCATTGTCTACGGCGGCTGGACTTTTGATGGTGATATCCTCTGCGGTCAGCCATGATATCTGCCGAAGAACTTTATATCCCAACATGGATGACAAGACAGAGCTTCTGGTGGCGCGCTTTGCCGCTGCAGGTGCGGTTTTTGCGGCTGGTTTGCTCGGGCTATTCGCTTCACAACTCGGCTTCGTAGCGCAAGTGGTGGCGTTCGCTTTCGGGCTCGCGGCGGCATCGCTTTTCCCAATCATCTTCCTTGGAATCTTCTGGAAACGGATGAATAAGGAGGGTGCGATCGCGTCCATGCTGACAGGGCTCATCACCACATTTGGATATATCTACTATTTCAAATTTGGTGGGGGCACAGCTGATCAATGGCTCTTAGGCGTGTCGCCGGAAGGCATCGGATTTGTTTTCATGTTCTTAAGTGGGGCGGTCGGTTTTATGGTTGCGCTCGTCACGAAAGCACCACCAGAAGAGATCCAAAACTTGGTGGAAGACATCCGCGTCCCTGGCCAGCGCACCACGCATGGTATCGCCGATGAAGGTATGGCCCCTGTGCCTGCCGAATAGTTTCCTTCAAGGAACCTGCGGGGCGATCAGACGAAGATCGCTCCGATTTTTTTCCCTAATCTACCAGGTGAGCACATCAGGATGAAAATCATTTTACTGGGGCCGCCAGCTTCTGGAAAAGGCACGCAAGCCAAATACCTTTTTCGTAAGTACGGATTTGTACAGCTTTCAACAGGCGACATGCTGAGGAACGTGGCAAAAACTGACACAGTGCTCGGTCGCGACGTTGCCAAGATCATGCAAGGGGGAGGTCTGGTTTCAGATGACCTCGTGATCCGGATGATTGAAAATTCACTGGACGAGAACACGCATGCGCCCGGATTTGTATTCGATGGTTTCCCCAGAACGTTGGCGCAGGCGCTTGCCCTTGATGATTGTCTTGATGCGCGCGGCTCGCAGGTTGACCTTGTGATCCAACTTCTGGTCAACGACAAAAAACGGCTTGAACGTGTATCCGGGCGATTCCAGAAAGAAGGACGGCCCGATGACAATCCAGAGAGCCTGGCGGAACGCCAGCGGCAATATAAAGCTCAGACGGCGTGCCTTGTCCCGCTCTATGATGGTCGTGGAACACTGGTTGAGATAGAGGGCATGGTAAGTCCGGAAAGCGTGTCAGGGTCTATCGATCTGGCGATCAAAGGCTTATTACCGCGTCGCAAAGTGTCAATGACGTGGAACGAAATCCAACATTGATCCGGCGCGGTTGAGCGTATTCGACCAAGGTCTCATTGCCATCAAAAGAACGAGACATCAGGGAGGTTTTGTTCCACAGTCCTGTCCATGATACCCGTATGGACAGTTCTTGCAGTTGTAACGCTTTATATGGGCGCTCTATTCTGGTTTGCGTGGCGAGGGGATAACGACGCAAAGAACGATCCGAACTTTAAGCAAAGCGCTATTGTTTATGTATTGGCGCTAGCCGTTTATTGTACGTCATGGACTTATTTTGGTGCGGTTGGCACCGCTGTTTCGTCAGGGTGGGACTATCTGCCAATCTATCTTGGCCCCGCGCTTGTCTTTTTACTTCTTCCCGGCCTTATTCGCCGGATTGCTGATATCTCGCAACGTGAAAGCGTTACGTCTCTGTCAGACTTTCTATCGGCCCGATATGGCAAAAGCCGCAGTCTGGCCGCAGCTGCAACCCTTGCAGCGGTGGTTGGGATATTGCCCTATATCGCGCTTCAACTGAAATCAGTTGGCCTCAGCTTCAATGCCTTAACGACGCGGATTGAAGACCCTGCCGTGGCGCAGGCCGGAGATACGGTGTTGTTGACGACGTTTGCGCTTGCCGCTTTCGTTATTCTTTTTGGTGCGCGTGAAGCGGATTCAACCAAACACAATGCCGGTCTTATGCGCGTCCTCGCGATCGAGGCTGTCATCAAGCTTGCAGCCCTTGTGGCGGTATGCATCCTGTCTTTTGGGATTCTTGCAGATGTGAATGTTGAGTTGAGCTCACCAGCGATGAGCGCATTCGAGTTCAATGGTATATCAGGTCGGTTCATTACGCTGATTATCCTGTCCATGGCAGCGATCATCTGTTTGCCACGCCAATTTCATGTTGCGATTATTGAGCGACGTAATGAAAAGGACGTTGATGCCGCCAAGTGGCTCTTTCCAGCTTATTTGCTGATGACAAGCCTGGTCGTTGTGCCGATCGCCCTTGCGGGATTAACGGTGTTGCCGGTCAGCAGCACGCCGGATCTGTATGTGCTCGATTTGCCGCGTCAGGAGAACAGTGCCGTTCTGGCGCTCGTTATTTTTCTTGGGGGTTTCTCGGCGGCGACGGGCATGGTCATCGTGTCCACGATCGCACTTTCGACCATGGTGACAAATGATCTGGTTGTGCCGGCGATTATGCGGTCGGGTCAATTTCAACAATTAGCGGGTGATGCTGGCGCACGGTTGCTTCTGGTCAGGCGTATCGTGATCCTGGTTATTCTCTTGCTTGCTTATGGGTACTACCGCGCCGCCGGAAGCAGCGAAGCCCTGGCGCAAACGGGCCTTTTGTCTTTTGCTGCGGCAATTCAATTTGCGCCGGCGCTCATTGGCGCAGTTTACTGGCAGGGTGGGAAAAGCAGCGGTGCAATATTGGGCCTGTGTGTCGGTATAGGGATTTGGACCTATACGCTGTTTCTACCATCTGTGTTCGGGCATGATCCAATGCGCACTGTTATGCCAGCAGCGCTGGACCCCCACTCACTGTTCGGTGTCGGGTTTGGTGATTCTTTGACACATGGCGTCGTTTGGAGCCTCGTTGCGAATGTCGCCTTGTTTGTTGGCGTGTCGATGCGAACCCCGGAGCGGCTTCGCGACCGGGTTCAGGCGGCTGTTTTTCTTGGCGATGGCGGCGATCGTTTTATTGTTGGTGATCCCCTCAAGGCGAAAGCCTCGGGGGTCACACCGAATGGTCTGCATGCGTTGGCGTCAAGATTTTTAACAGTTGAAGCCGTCGATCATGCTTTTGAACAGTTTGCGCAAGAAACGGAGGCGCCAATAGAAGGCGATGGCCCGGCTGACTGGCGTCTTGTTCAATGCACGGAACGGTTGCTTGCGAGTTCGCTTGGTTCATCATCTGCGCGAACCGTACTTGCATCGGCTATTGGTGGTCAGGGCGTTGCGCTTCCCGATGTTTTATCCATTCTTGATCATAAGACGCAGGCCGAGCGCTTTGATCGACACATGCTGCAATCCATGTTGGAGAATATGTCCAACGGGATCAGTGTGGTCGACCACGAACAACGCCTCGTTGCATGGAATAGCCGGTACGTTGACCTATTTGATTATCCAGATGACTTACTATGGGTGGGCGCGCCGATTGAGGATCTTATCACTCATAATTTCAACTCAGGCTGGATTACGGGCGATCCTTTGACTTTGGCCAAGCGCCGCATCGATTTCATGCGATCGGGCCGGTCTTATACCTATGAACGACAAAACCCCGATGGTCGGTATCTGCGTATCCTCGGTAGTCCTATGCCTGGCGGAGGGTACGTCACGTCCTTTGTGGATATTACGGAAGATAAGCGCCGCGAGCGGGCCCTTATCGAGGCGAACGAACTGCTGGAAACCCGCGTGCGCAGTCGGACGCGTGATTTGGAATCCATGGCCGAAGCGCTAAGCGAGTCCCGTGAAGAGGCAATCAGTGCCAACGCATCGAAGACCCGGTTTCTTGCTGCGGCCAGCCATGATCTCCTACAGCCTTTGAACGCAGCGCGCCTTTTTCTTGGCTCGCTCAAATCGAATGAGGATATTGCGCCTGAAGTGCGTGAGGAATTGATTTCTAATACCGATAAATCCATTCAGTCCGCAGATGATTTATTGAAAGGTCTGTTGGATATATCGCGCCTTGATCATGGCAATGTGGAGGCCAACCCCGTAGATTTTCCGCTTGGACCGTTTCTCGAAGATCTTGTTGATGAGGCTGCGCCTATGGCGCTGCAAGCTAATCTTGAAATCCGTCTTGCCCCGACACGGCTAAGCGTATGTGCCGATCCGGATTATCTGAAAAGTGTCTTGCGCAACTTTATTTCAAATGCACGCAGATACACCAAATCAGGCGGTATTTTGATCGGTGCAAGACGCCGTGGCACGCTTGTTCGTATCGAGGTTTGGGATACGGGCCCCGGCATTGAAGAAGACAAGTTGGACATGCTGTTTGAAGAATTTCAACGCCTGGACGATGTCGATAATGCAGGCATAAGAGGCGCCGGCCTTGGTCTGTCAATTGCCCAGCGTCTTGCAGCGATTATGGCATGTGAATTGACGGTTCGGTCAATTCCGGGGCGGGGATCCATGTTCGGTATCAGTTGTCAGTCCACCGATACCCCGCCTGTTCCCCATAGTCCAAAAACTCTTCTGCATAAACCTTCTGGTGAACAGCTTGCTGGCATGGAAGTTCTTTGCCTGGACGATGAGTTGACAATATTGACCGGCATGAGCGCACTTTTAAAAAGCTGGGGATGTGAGCCGCACAGTGTTCAGTGCCCAAAAGCCGCTCATGAGCTATCGCAGCGTGAAACGTTTGACGCGATCATTGCAGACTTGGATCTCAAACATGAGATTGACGGCATGAAAGCCATTAGCATGTTGCGACCAAGCCTGAAGGATCAAAGAAATGCGGCTCTGTTAACAGCAAAATCTAGGATACAGGAGAGCAATCAAGATGACCTTGACGCCGTGTATCTGCTTAAAAAACCTGTCAATCCTGAAGATATACGCACGTTTTTGAGTGAGTGCCGATTGAGGATCAGTTCTTAATCATTTGCGTCCTGACTGAGGGATATAGCATCTTGATAAATTAGAAGCGCCTGCGTTCGATTGCTTGCGCCGAGCTTGCGGAATATCGCGGTGAGATGCGCCTTCACGGTTGCGATCGAAATATTCATCTCAAAAGCGATCTGTTTGTTGAGCAGTCCATCACTTAAACCGGTGACCACTTTTCTTTGTGCTGGCGTTAAACTGGCGACACGGGCAGCAATTTCACTTTGGTCGTTTGCTCGTAGATCTTCGGGAAACCATGTGCCGCCATCGAGCACTGTTACCAGCGAGGCGGACAAATCCTCAAGCGTCATGCTTTTGGGTAGGTATCCGGCGGCTCCGAGAGTTTGTGCCTTCAAAAATGCGTCCCTGGTTTCAGTAGCAGAGACGATTACGACGGGCATATCTGCATAGCTTGCTTTCAAGCGTGACAGTCCGTCAAAATCAGTAACATCAGATAGCGTCAGATCGAGGAGAACCAGATCATACGCTTGCGTTTCAAGCCGATTGATAGCGTCCAGGAAAGACCCGGCATGGTGTGACAGTGCACCATTTGGGAACGCTGCCTGCAGGGCAGCATCAAGCGCATCCCTGAATAAAGGATGATCATCAATGATCAGGACGCGTGGGGCGTGCCGCATACTCATTCCTCCCTGATCATGCCTGTAGGCTTGTCGCTTATGCGATCTTTAGACGATCAGACCCGAATATTACCAGACCTTCAAGACGAAGCCATATCGACCTTAGTCGTAACACCTATGTCCAATAGCGCTGACTGGGCATGTGGCCCGATAATTCTTCTCAATAAAACGAATATTATATGGGAGGCATTCATGACCCGATTAATTCGAATGGTCTTGTTATCATCAGCAGCAATGCTTTGTGCGGGAAGTGCGTTTGCACAAACCGCTCCGCAATCACTGGAAGAGCGCATCGCCAAAATGGAGGCGGCCATCGCTCAGCTAAAAGATGAGTTGCAGGCAGAACGCAGTGAACGGGCAAGGCTTGAAGCCCGTTCAGATGATGCCGTTGTTCGGCTGGAAACTGTTGATGCCCAAGTTGAAGAGATAAATTCGACTTTAGCGCGTGTAGATGGGCTTGATGAAGCAGCGCATAAGAACGGGTTCAGAGTCGGTGATGCGACCTTGAAAGTTGGTGGGTTTATTGATCTCGACACGCACTTTACACATTTTTCTGAGGGCAATGTTGCCAGCATCTCTCCTGCCCGTGACTTTTTGATCCCCGGTGCAACGCCTGTTGGCGGGGAAAGCACAAACACAGTCGATTTCACAGCACAAGCCACGCGTTTCTTTGTCCAGGGGCAACAGCAGATCGGCGGGAAGACGCTCACGGGCTATATCGAGACGGACTTTCTGGTGACGGGTCAGGGAAATGAGCGTGTATCGAACTCAGCCGCCTTGCGTATTCGGCGCGCTTACATCGATTATGGCAACTGGCGTCTTGGGCAGGAATGGTCGACCTTTCAAAACACGTCCGCGATTCCCGAAAGTGCAAGCTTCCTGACATTGTCAGAAGGTCAGGTTTTCGTCAGACAGCCCCTTATTCGATACACAAATGGCCCGTTTCAGTTTGCTGTAGAAAACCCGAATGCAACCTTTACTGATAGTGGTGGGGGTAGCATTGAGGGCGACTCAAATTTCATACCGGATGTAATTGCGCGTTATAATATCAAGGGCGATTTCGGAAATATTTCGTTCTCAGCCATTGGTCGTCAACTACGCCTTGAAGCGGGTGAGGTTGACGAGCAAACGTTCGGTTATGGTTTGAACGCTGCGGGCCGTATCAACCTATGGGGCAACGCTGATTTCCGTTTCAATGCGATCGCGGGTGAAGGCCTGGGTCGTTATGTTGCAATCAATACTTTTGATGCAGCAGCAATTAACCCCGCAACAGGCGCTCTGGAAGCGATACCGCTCTATGGCGGGTTTGGGGTGATCCGGCACCCTTTTAACGATACGACACGGATCAATATTGGATACTCTGCCCTTGTCGCTGACAATCCCGATTTTGTGGTGGGATCGGAGTCGCGGTTTGTTCAGTCTGCTTATGCTGCCCTGTTATGGGACCCGCTGCCCAGGTTCACAGTCGGAGGCGAAGTTCTTGTTGGGCGACGCGAGTTGGAGAACGGTGACGCAGGCGATATTTTGAGATTCACGTTTTCCACCAAATACGCATTCTAAAGGGGTTTACCATGTCATCCGTTGAGGAATTTATGACCGAACAGGAAAATACAGTATTTGAAAGTCCAAAGGCATTTGCGCAGCGCGCTAATCTTAGCCCTGCAAGATATGCTGAGATGTATGCCGCCTCGGTATCGGATCCGGACGCGTTTTGGGCTGAGCATGGTCAGCGATTGGATTGGATCACGCCGTATACGAAAGTAAAAAACACCAATTGGTCAAAAGAAAACCTTTCCATCAAATGGTATGAAGATGGTGTTCTGAACGTCACGGCCAACTGCATCGACCGCCATGCAAGCGGTCCGCGCGCCGACAAGGTGGCACTGTTATGGGAAGGCGATGACCCGGCTGACAGCAAGGCGGTGACCTACGCGGAGCTGCTGGGCGAGGTGTCCCGTTTTGCCAATGTGCTTAAAAAGCTCGGCGCGAAGAAAGGCGACCGGGTGACCATCTATATGCCGATGATCCTCGAAGCGGCCTATGCGATGCTCGCCTGCGCGCGAATCGGGGCGGTGCACTCGGTGGTGTTTGGCGGGTTTAGCCCTGAAGCGCTGGCAGGGCGGATCACCGATTGCGACAGCCGCTTTGTCATTACTGCCGATGAAGGTTTGCGCGGTGGACGGATTGTCCCGCTGAAAGTAAACGCCGATGCGGCATGCGAGATTGCAGGCATTGTCACTGCGCAGCTGGTCGTCCGTCGAACGGGCAATGAGATCAATATGCTCGAAGGCCGGGACCATTGGCTGCATGAAGTGTCTGCGCAAGTCTCAGATGATTGCCCGCCCGAGCCGATGAATGCCGAAGACCCGCTCTTTATTCTCTACACGTCAGGTTCGACGGGAAAACCTAAAGGCGTGCTGCACACAACGGGCGGGTATCTCGTCTGGGCGTCGATGACCCACGAATATGTCTTCGATTTGAAAGAAGAGGATATCTATTGGTGCTCTGCTGATGTGGGTTGGGTTACAGGGCATTCTTATATCGTGTACGGACCGCTCGCCAATGGTGCGACTAGCCTGATGTTTGAAGGTGTGCCGACCTACCCGGATGCCTCGCGCTTCTGGCAAGTGTGTGACAAACACAAGGTGTCAATATTCTATACCGCGCCCACGGCGATCCGCGCTTTGATGCGCGAAGGGAAAGGACCGGTCGAAGCGACGGATCGATCGTCCATCCGTGTGCTTGGCACGGTGGGTGAACCGATCAATCCGGAAGCCTGGGAATGGTATTATCAAACGGTTGGCGAGGCGCGATGTCCGATTGTGGACACATATTGGCAAACCGAAACGGGAGCGTGCATGATGGTGCCGCTGCCCGGCGTAACCGATATGAAGCCAGGTGCAGCCAGCCATCCTTTCTTTGGCGTACAGCCAAAACTTGTCGATGCGGAAGGTGTTGAACTGCATGGCGAGACCGAAGGCAATCTAATCTTTACTGACAGCTGGCCGGGCCAGATGCGCACCGTCTATGGTGATCATCAGCGCTTTGTTGATACATATTTTTCTACCTATCCCGGAAACTACTTCACAGGCGATGGCTGTAAGCGTGATGCCGATGGCTTTTATTGGATCACGGGCCGCGTCGACGACGTGATCAATGTCTCGGGCCACCGTATGGGCACTGCCGAAGTTGAAAGTGCCCTTGTCTCACACGATAGCGTCGCAGAGGCAGCTGTTGTCGGTTACCCTCATGACATTAAGGGTCAGGGGATTTATGCCTATGTGACACCGGTTGCCGGCGTTGTCGCTGACGATGCCCTCAAGAAGCACCTTGTGATGCATGTGCGTGCAGAGATTGGTCCCATTGCTTCGCCTGATCTTATCCAGTTTGCTCCCGGCCTGCCGAAAACACGCTCGGGGAAAATCATGCGACGGATCTTGCGCAAGATTGCCGAAGATAATTTTACAGACTTGGGCGATACATCCACCCTGGCGGAGCCCGAAGTGGTGGATGACCTTATCGCGAACAGAATGAACCGTGCACAGGCATAGGGCGCTTTCATCTTTCACCTTGACCAAGCCCGTATCGAACCTCCAGGGGTGCGAATGACCGTCCTGCATCATAAGGGCCACGCAAAACTGGGCTCTTCGGGTGTTTGACGTGCCCCCATCTTCGCCCCGCTTTAACAAGGTAGGCGGAGAAGGACGCCGGTTGCGGCGCCTTTTCGGAACGCAAAAGGGCATAAAGCGCCTGCAGTAAAGCATCTTGTTTGCTTGCCCCGGGCCGGGCTTGTCCCATAGGCTACAACAAGCTCAGATCCCATTGGAAGGTTGCCATGTCCCCTCAGATCATGTCCCGTAAAACTTCGTTTCTCTCGCTTCGTCGTCTTTTGTTGTGCGGTGTTGGCATCGGCGGTGCGTTGCTTGCTGGTAGCGCTCTACCCGCAGACGGTACAGCACAACCGCAAAATGCGGCTGACACGCAAACAGGGTCAACGGCCGAGGCTGGCATGTCGGCCAAGGATGCTCAGCCGCGCGCTGATGCCAAGCGCGACGCCAATGAAAACGCAAAATCCAAAGACCGCGATTATCTTGATGGTCTTGTCTATCGCAATATTGGCCCCTGGCGCGGCGGGCGGGCAAACGCCATTGCGGGGTCAGCGGCGGCGCCGTTCACCTTCTATCTCGGCACCACCGGCGGGGTCTTCAAAACAACCAATGCGGGCGTCAGCTGGGCTCCAGTTTCGGATGAAGACTTTAATACGGCACCCATCGGGGCGCTGGCGGTGGCCCCGTCAAACCCGAATATCGTGGTGGCCGGGACCGGCGAGTCCGCCTTTCGCGGTGTTGCTTCAAGCCAGGGCGACGGCGTCTACCGGTCGGTTGATGGCGGTGCCTCCTGGCAGCATGTGGGCCTGAAGGAAACCCGCCAGATTGGTGAGATCGTGATCCACCCCACCAATCCGGATATCATCTGGGTCGCTGCCCAGGGCGATAGCTGGGCCCCGAACAGCGAACGCGGCGTTTATAAGTCCGTGGACGGCGGCAAAAACTGGCGACACACCCTGACCGGGGAAAATGAAAATTCCGGGGCGGTTGACTTGCGGATTGATCCCACGAACCCTCTTATTCTTTATGCCGCCATGTGGGACCATGAGCGTGAGCCCTGGCAGATGCGGTCGGGCGGTCCGGGCAGTGGCATCTGGAAATCGACCGATGGCGGGGAAAACTGGTCCCGCTTGACCGACGATCTCCCCGAAACCATGGGTAAGATCGGCATTGCACCCTCCGGTGCCAAGCCCGGGCTTGTTTTTGCGGTTATTGAGGCGGGCGATAAAAAAGGCGGCGTTTATAAGTCTACCGATTACGGAGATAGCTGGACCCAGGTGAACAAGAGCCGCAAGGTTCAGGCCCGCTCGTGGTATTACATGCATATTTTTGCTGATCCAAAAGATGCCGATACCGTTTATGTGATGAATGCCGATTTCCATAAATCGACCGATGGCGGCAAAAGCTTTACCTCCGTACCTGATCGGCACACGGATCATCATGATGTCTGGATCAATCCGGAGAACCCCAATATCATCGCAAATGCCAATGATGGCGGCGGCAATATTTCACTTGATGGGGCTGCCTCCTGGTCAGAACAACATAATCAGCCCACGGCGCAATTTTACCGCGTGATTACCGACAACCAGGTCCCATACCGGCTCTATGCGGGCCAGCAGGATAACTCAACGGTTTCGATCCCCGTGCGCGGGGCTGATGGCGCGATTGGGCGGGACGACTATTACGCCGTTGGCGGCGGCGAAAGCGCCCATGTGGCTCTTGACCCCGACAATCCGCGTTACATCTATGCGGGTAGCTATCTGGGCTATATCACCGAATATGACACGAAGACCCGGACCACGCGCTACATCGCCGCCTATCCGGAGCTGGAGTTTGGCGTTGCGCCCTCGGAGCGGAAATATCGCTGGAACTGGAACGCGCCGATTGTCGTCTCCGCCCACGACCCAAAGGTCATCTACCATGGCGGGAACCATGTGATGGTCTCGCGTGATCGCGGTCAGACCTGGGCGGAATATTCGCCGGACCTGACCCGCGATGAGGAAGACAAGCAGGGGCCGGGCGGTCTACCCATCACCAATGAGGTCAGTGAGAATTACAACACGATCCTTTATCTTGCCGATAGTCCGCACAACGCTGGTGTTCTTTGGGCCGGAACCGATGATGGACGGCTACAGGTTACCCGCGATGACGGCAAAAGCTGGGCCGATGTGACACCGGCAGGGGTCAGCGACGGCATGTTTAATGCGATTGAGGTTTCCCCCCACAACGCAGGGACCGCCTATGTCGCCTTTACCCGGTACAAGATGGGCGACCAAAACCCCTATATCTATCAGACAACGGACTATGGTAAAACCTGGTCTCGCCTCGATAGCGGATTGCCCGACGATGCTTTTGTCAGAGTGGTACGCGAAGACGTGAAAAAGCCCGGGCTTTTATTCGCAGGCACAGAAAAAGGGGTGTTCTACTCCTCTGATGCAGGGGCCAATTGGGCGAGTTTGCGCCTAGAAATGCCCAGCGTGCCGATTACCGATCTGCGGGTGAAGGCACGTGATCTCGTCGTGGCGACGCAGGGGCGTGGTTTCTGGATTTTGGACGATATCGCGCCGCTACGCGAGATGACGTCGGAGATCATGCAGGCGAATGCGCATCTTTTCACGCCGCAAACGGCCCGGCGGTTTGAAACCGGGGGTGGCAATGGCGGTGAGGGGGCAAATCCGCCCCCAGGAGCTGTTCTTTATTATGCACTGGCTGAGGAACCTGACCTTGAGGATGTGACGCTAACCCTGGAAATTCTTGATGCGGAGGAAAAGGTCATTCGAACGCTGACGAGTGATAGCGAAAAAGGCGTCGAAGGCGGCGGTAGTGGTGTCAAATATGCGCTACCTTCGCAAAAAGGCCTCAACCGCGTCCTGTGGGATATGCGCAGCGGACCGGTCAAAGATGTGCCCGGGCTTTGGTCCACAAGAGGCGGGGAGGCGAAGATTGTGCCCGGCTATAGAGTGGGGCCAGGTAAATACAGTGTGCGGTTGAAAGATGGCGATAAGGTTGCTGGTACCGTACCGCTTACCGTCACGTGGGACCCGCGTTTGACGGTGGCGCCAGCTAAAATCACTGAGCAACAGGCCATGGTCTCTGATCTTTATGGGATGATTGACGAGCTTTACCGTTCCGTCGTCGCCCTGCGTGTTGCAAAAGAGCAAGCTGACCTACGCAAGAAAATTGCGGAAGAGGCTGGCGATGGCGAAGCGCTGGTCACTTCAGCCACGACGCTGGGGGACGCCGTCGATGCTTGGGAAAAAACCGTTGTTTCGCCGCAGCGTGAGTTTTTTCAGGATGTCTTGAACTATCCCGACATGCTCGATTCTGACCTCCTCGCGCTCTACGGTACGGTAGACGGTGCCGCACAAGGGGTCACGGGCGGCATGAAAGCCCGCATGGGAGACCTGCGGAACGCGTTCAAGGCTGCCATGGCGTCCCGGGACGAGGTGATTGACGGACCGTTGGCAGAATTCAATGCGGTCTTCTCGCAAAGAACAGCACCCGGCATTGCCCTGCCGCCATTGCAGATGAGTGCGTCAGATGATGGGAAGCCAGCGGCGTCTGCGCCATCGTTGGATGATGAAATGTAGGCGAAATCCCCGGTCTCGGGCTTAACACCGGGAATCCGAACTTACTCTTGCGCCATGCTCCGTATCCCCGGGCGCAGACCCGGGGTCGCCTAATTGGGGTACGGAAGGTGTCGTAACAGGCCCCGGGTCGGTGCTGCGCTTGGCCAGGAGTACAAAAACCTCCCTTAACCACACGCCTTCATGAAGTCGACCATGCTGGTTCGGGCATCGTGGGCGATGGGGATATCGAGGATATCAAACGCATGGATACCGCCGGGATAGATGCGCAGGTCCGCGCTATTACCGGCGCTAACCCATCTGGCCGCCATCATCAGTGTGTCATCGATGAGCGGGTCGAGCGTTCCCACAGTAAAAAGCGCCGGGGGCAGATCGTGTAGGGGCGCATAAAGCGGTGAGATATCGGGCGCGCGTTTTTCAATTTCGGAAAACTGTGCTGCGGGGAGCAGGTTTTCCATAAACCATTCGATAATCGGGGTGCTGAGCACCAAGTTGCGATCACCCCATTGCCGCGCACTGGGGCTCATGGCCATATCATAAACGCCGTAAACGAGATTGGCACCGCAAAAGCCGGTAAAGCCATGGCGGTCACGCATACGCAGGAGGCTGACAAGCGCCAGATGCGCACCGGCGCTTTCACCGCCGATGAGGAGCCGGGTGGTACCAAATTCTGCTGCGGCGTTCTCGGCAAGCCAGAGTGTAGCGGTCTCGCAATCATCGGGTCCAGCGGGCCATACATTTTCAGGCGCAAGACGATACTCAACGCTCACCACTGCCATTTTCAGCGCCGTAGCAAGGTCCGCCAGCGTCTGATCCTGATTATCCGCCGCGCCGATCGTGTGGCCGCCGCCATGGATATGGAGATAAACGCCGGTGACGGTTTCTGGGGTAAAAATACGTACCCGGACGGAAGTGTTATTGGCGCTGACCTCGCGCCATTGCGCAATTGGCGCTTCGGGCTCCCGGCCCAGCAAGCCTTCGCCTTCGCGGCGGGCTGCGCGAATAGCCGGTGCGCCAACCTCCCAAATGGGCGGCATGGTCTTGAAGAAAGCCTCAAGTTTATCGTTGGCGGCTTTTGTTTCCGGCGCGATGGCTTGTGGGTCAAAAACCGCTGGATCAATGGTAATGGGTAGGGGCATGGGGTCGCTCGTGTCTCGCTCTTGCCCCACACCATGGAGCCTTAAAGGGTACGCTGCAACGTAACCGCGCAGTGAGGATACCCTTAGAGCCCAACCGAAAAATCTAGGTATGCCGTCTGCAAACGCTATCTTCTGCGCTTCCGGTGCTCGCGTACTGCATGTACGCTGCGCTCCGGTTCTCAAAAACAGCCGTTTCAACAGACAAAACCGATTTTTCGTTTAGCCTCTTACAAGCAATCAAGATTAGTCGTGGCGGGCGGCAATTTTTAGATCAAGGCTGGCGCGCGCCACGGCGTTGCCCACCCCTTTATCGGTGTCGGCTCCGTGCTCGCCATCTCGGTTATCAACGCTCGTCTTGCGCAGCCGTCGAAAGACGTTTTCTGCCTTGGCGCGCCGCGCTCGTTCAGTCTTAGCTAATTTCAAAAATAGATCGCTGGTGGTGGGCCGGCGAGCCTCGCTCGCGCGGCCCCGCAGTGTATTCGGCGCTGAAGTCTGTGTGCCCACAATTGCCCTGCCAGAGTGACGAAGCCGAAATGCATTTCACGGTTTGCTAACCATATTTCGACATTAATGAGGGTGATTCGAAAGGGTTAACCAAACCTTAACGGGGCAAGGTGAAAGGCCCGGGCGCGGGGGGACCGCCAAGGTTTCCGCTACGGCGTGCATTTGCGCAACACCTCACTGGATCGGCGCGGTTGGTAGGTAGAAACGCATAAGCAAGAGCGCAATACCACCCTCGATCAGGAAGACTGGGATCATGCAGAGGAAGCCGCCTGCGGCAAATTTTATCCGAAAGCCATCAAGCGAAGGTAACAAACCACTCAACAAGACACCAAGATAAAGAAAAAAGGTTATGCCCGCGGCCATCATTGTCCCGACCACTGAAATTTTGAACTGACACCAGACATCATTGCCACCCGCAGTGCCAAATAGAATAAGCGCAAAGACAACGCAAACAAAAGTACAGAGAATAAACGAATAAGCACCAGCCAAATACGGGTTCCTTATGCCCTTCGTCGGGCCAAGCCCATCGAGCGCCTTGCGAAACGGTTTCTCCCGTACCCATAGCGGCAGCATCCGCTTACGCCTTTACTTTCACGTACCGGCCGGGCGCGTCTTCAATCGCGCGGAGCGCGCCGTCACCCGGCTGGCGCGCCTTCACCGTGCCGGGGCTGATTTCCTTCAGCCAACGCATCCAATGGGGCCACCACGAGCCGGGGTGTTTCTCCGCCCCCGCCAGCCAGTCGGTCACCGTATCCGGCAGGGCGGTATTGGTGGAATGGTGATATTTCTTTTTGTCCGGATGGTTGACGACGCCGGCGATATGCCCCGACCCGGCGAGCATATATTGAACCCCATCGCCGCCAAAAAGCCGAGCCGAGTTATAAATCGACCGGTAGGGCGCGATATGATCGGTTTCCCCAGCCTGCATAAAGATTGGTATAGAAACTTTACCAAGATCAAGCGGTACGCCGTCCATAACCATCTGGCCACTGGCAAGTTTGTTGTGCTGGTAAAACTCTCTCAAATAGAAAAGATGCACATCCTTGGGCATGCGCGTGGCATCGGAATTCCAGAAGAGAAGGTCAAACTTCGCCGGATCCTTACCTTTGAGATAGTTATCAATCACAAACGACCAGATCAGATCATTGGACCGCAGCATATTGAAGGTCGTGGCCATGGCGCGGCCTTCCAGAACACCGCCAGCCGCGTCCATCTGTTTGGCGATGGCATCTAGCTGTGCATCATCAACAAAAAGCTGCAGATCGCCTGCTTCCGTAAAGTCTGTTTGCGCGGTGAAGAAGGTGGCGGACTTGATCCGCTCGTCACCGACGCCCGCCATATAGGCAAGCCCCGTGGCCAGCATGGTGCCACCAATGCAATAGCCGATGGCATCCACATCAGGTTCCCCGGTGGCATCCGATACCGCCTCCAGCGCTGAAAAAAGTCCACTTCGAATATAATCAAAGAACGTCTTTTCACGAAGTTCCGGCCCCGGATTGACCCAGGAGACAATAAAGACGGTCCGGCCCTGATCGACCATCCATTTGATAAAGGAGTTCGTCGGCTGCAAATCAAGGATATAAAACTTGTTGATCCATGGCGGAAAAATCAGAAGGGGGCGTTTGCCGACTGTTTTGGTTGTAGGTGTATACTGAATAAGCTGCATCAGCTCATTTTCGAACACAACCTTGCCAGGCGTTGTGGCGACGTTCTTGCCAAGTTCGAAATAGTCCGTGTCGGCCTGTTTGATCGAGAGTTTGCCTTCGCCGCGATCAATATCTTCCAGCAGGTTCTTAAACCCTTTAAGGAGGTTCTCGCCTTTACTTTCCAGCGTGGCGTCGACAACTTCCGGGTTCAGCATGGCAAAGTTTGACGGCGACAAGGCGTCAGTAAATTGCTGGGTATAAAAAATCGCCTTTTTATGCTCATGGTCGTCGAGACCCTCAAGGTCTTCCACGGTATCGACAAGCCAGTTGGCGGCGATGAGATAGGACTGTTTGACAAAGTCGAGCATGGGATTTTCCTCCCATGCTTTGTGACGAAAGCGTTTGTCACCGGGCGTCGGCGCGGCGGCGGGTCTGATCTCCTCGCCCGCCATTTTACGGGGCATATTGGCCATCAATTTGGCGTAGTCGCCCCAAAGTTTGAATTGACGCTGCATCACGGTGCCGGGGTCCTGGGATAGGCCCTTCATCAATTCCGAAAACGCTTCGGAGACATTGAGCGGGTCGGCAGACATTTCACCGGTAAGCGTTTTGAAGTCAGGATTTTGCGTGACGAAATCCTTCCAGACCTCCTGACTGCGCCCGGTAATATCGGTGAGATATTCCGACAACGCATCAAAATCGCCATAGATGCTTTCGCTATCAGGCTCGGGCTGCTTGGTCTTTGCCTCTGACTGATCCGTTTTGGAGGCTTGGTCTTGGTTTTGAGCAGGCTTCGCAGATGCGTGTTGTTGCGTCGAGTGTTTTGGACCCGGGCTTTTTGGACTTGGGCGTTTTGGGACGGCCTTCTTTTTAACGGCATTCTTTGCACTTGCTTTTTGGGTCGGCGCTTTGTTGGCCGGTGCTTTGTTACCTCGTGCCTTTTTTGTCGTTGCTTTCTTGCTAGTAGCCTTTTTTGCTGGTGCGCGTTTGCGGGTCGCTCCTTTTCGCGGCGTCTGGCGCGGCTCGCTGTCTTGATCCTGCGTTTCGGGCATTCCGGTTTCTGCCATCGGGGTTGATCCCTTATTATGCGTGAGGGGCGTTTGCGCTAGCCTTGAAGTAAGCTATGTCATGGATTCAGTTAGTCGTCACGTATTGAGCCAGCCGTATGACCTTATTGTCTTCCTTGAGCCCGATTTTCACCCCAAGAAAAGCGGTGATGGTGGTAGGATGTTTATGGGCTTCGTTTGCCCTGTCGGCTTGTGAAACGGCAAAGCGTCTCGCCCCGCCGGGCATTTACAAATACGAAGAGCGCGCCAACGGTATTCCCGTTAATGCCGCGATTGAGGCGCGGATTGATGACCGGAGCCGAACCCAGAAAACCGACCCGGACCAGCGGCCAAGTTTTCCCAAACTGTCCGAGGCCCCGTCAACGGTGCCAACGGGGCTCGACGCAGACACACGCCAGCACCTTAAAAGCACGCTGACCGCCGCCCGTGTGGAAACACAAACAGCGCTGAGCGATGCCCGCTCGGCCGTTTCGGCTGAGTTTAATCTTGATGAAAACGGTTTGCCGCTTGATGAGGGCGCCGATGACGCGCGTCTGAAAGAACGCGTACGGACTCTGAAAGAAGGCATCGCCCGTGACCAGGCCGATGTGGCAACCGAAAGTGAAGACGCTCTACCCGAGCCGCTACCCACGCCCGAAGCGCCCAAGCCGGTTGAGCCGTTTTAGGCCGTATGTCCGGGTTAATCTCGAGCCACGAAATCAACCAATCTTGATCCGCAAATACGTGCGATCATCAAAAGAACATTGACCGGGGCGCAAGCCCTTTGAGCAAATGTGTTCGTGAATGCACATCGGATCACGCACCAATAGGCTGGCGAGCCTGGCTTCAGTGTCTGCAAGCGTATCGCAAACAACCGGATACCCGTCAGAAGCCATAACCAGCGCGCCCGACACCCCCGACACCGTAGACAGGTCATGTTTCTCAATGAATTGGTCTGGTACCGGCATGCCGTTGATCACCCCGAAGCCTAAAGGATGGTCCGTACGGTGGGCAAAATCGAGGAGTGGTGCGAAAAAGGGCGTAAAAAGCTCTGCATACGCATCGCTGGCCATGATCTCCTCATCTGACTGCCCGCGAAGGCGCATGGCCTCCACCATCACGGCGCGTTGCCGCGCGCCAATGGCCTCCACTTCCAGGTCGTTGGTGAAGGTTTGTCCGCTATGGCGAAACTGGCAATCGCCCACCCGCCAGAGCTGACGGCTTGGGCCATGGTAGAAAACGAGATGAAAGCCGCCAGTATAGCGAAATTCCGTCAAGCCAGCGGCAGTCTTGGTGTCGGCTAGAATGGCTGAAACCTGGTCAATGGTTTGGCGGGCGGTAGCGCCGGGCCCAAGGGCTTCGAGATATTCCACAACGGCGTTCAGCGCAGCGGTGATCATCGTTGTATCCGTGTGATGAGGCCCGATGGCGCCGTCGATCACACCGGCCCCGTGAGGGCCTATTACAAAACGATCCTCGGTATACGCATTGTCTGCGCGCTTAGCGTGGGTAAAGCGCTCCAGGATTTGGAATTTTGGGTCAACCATAAATCTGATCCGGTAGCCAGGTCGCCAATTGTGGAAAGATAAAGAGCATCACAAGGGCAAAAATCTGTATGGCAATGAATGGTACAGCGCCTTTATAAATCTGCAGGGTCGTGATCTCTGGCGGCGCAACACCGCGCAGATAAAATAGCGCAAACCCAAAAGGCGGTGTGAGAAAAGAAGTTTGCAGGTTTACCGCCATCAAGACGCCGAGCCAGACCGGGTCGAGCCCCATGCCGAGCAGCACAGGGGCAACGAGCGGCACAACCACCAGCGTGATCTCAATAAAGTCGAGAAAAAAGCCAAGAACAAACATCACCAGCATCACCGCTGCGATGGCGCCGATGAGCCCGCCCGGTGTTGCCTCCAGCGCATGGCGCACGGTTTCATCACCGCCCAACCCGCGAAAAACGAGCGAAAAGAGTGCCGCCCCAATCAGGATGGTGAAAACCATGGTTGTGACCCGGGTTGTCTGATCCGCAATCTTGCCCAACAGCTGTTTTGACCAAAGTGCTTTCAAGGCAGCGGCGATGCCAAGAAAAGTAAGGCCGCATAAGCCGAAGGCGATAGCAATAAGCCCGGTGGTCAGCGCCGAAACGGTTTCGCGCCCAAGACGCAAATCGGCATTTTGACTGAGGAAAAATAGCATTGCGATGGCCACACCGCCCACCAGAACAAAAAGCCGGATGGGACCGGTACTGAGCTTTG
Source organism: Pseudomonadota bacterium (assembly GCA_039819545.1). Classification (GTDB taxonomy): domain Bacteria; phylum Pseudomonadota; class Alphaproteobacteria; order Caulobacterales; family Parvularculaceae; genus CALLPQ01. The sequence goes on from JBCBRS010000009.1 coordinate 60,783, forward strand.
ACCCCGCAATGATCAAAGCGCCGATGGCACCGACGCTAGCGGCCTCGGTTGGGGTTGCTGCGCCGCTAAGGATAGAGCCAAGCACGGCAATGATCAGGATCAGGGGCGCGGGCAAGGTGCGCGCTGCATCGCGCCAGACCTGCGCGCGCGAGCCAAGTTCGGCCGCCGGAATTGCCGGTGCCTTATGCCCCTGAAACACCGCCACGAAAATCTGATAGGCAATATAAAGACCCACCAGCATCAGCCCGGGCAGCAGCGCCCCGGCAAAAAGATCACCCGCCGAAACGGTTTCGGGCGCAAAGTTTCCGGCGGCCAATTGCGATTTTTGATAGGCGTTGGAAATCGCATCGCCCAAGAGGATCAAAACGATGGAAGGCGGAATAATCTGGCCCAGGGTGCCAGCCGCCGCGATAGACCCCGTGGCAAAGGCAGGATCATAACCGCGCCGTAACATGGTCGGTAGACTGAGCAACCCCATGGTCACCACGGTTGCGCCCACAATGCCCGTGGACGCGGCCAGGAGCGCCCCCACGATTGTCACTGAAATGCCAAGACCGCCACGCAGCCCGCCAAAAAGCTTTGCCATAGCATCAAGCAAGTCCTCCGCGATGCGAGATTTCTCGAGGATCACCCCCATCAAGATAAAGAGCGGTACCGCAATCAGTGTTGTGTTGGTAACCGCGCCAAATATTCTTTGCGGGAACGGTTTGAGAAAACTCACATCAAACACGTTAAAGGCCATACCGATAACGGCGAAGAGAAGAGCGGTACCTGCAAGACTGAACGCCGCCGGAAAACCGAGTAGGAGGAGGGCGCACAACACCAGGACCATCACAATATCGAGGTAAGGCACCACGACACACGGGCAAATGGCAAGGGCCTCCATCATTGAGCCCCCTTATGCTGACTGGGGCCAAGATCGGTTGAAGACAGGCGCCCAAGTGTTGCAACTGACGCCATTGCCAGCGAAAAGCCGCCCAGCATCAAAAAGACGGCGAAGGCAGGAATCAGCGATTTCAGTAGAAAGAGGAGTTGTACCCCCGAGGACTCGTTTGAGCCTTCCGTGGCGGCCCAGGACGCGAACACATAGGGCGCTGCCGCCCAAAGCAATAGCAGACAGACAGGAAAGAGAAGGAAATAGGTGCCGTACAGATTGATCCACGCCTTCATGCGGTCGGAAGCACCGCGGTAGAAAATATCGACGCGCACGTGATCATCGGTAAGGAGCACATAGCCCGCCGCCAGCAAAAACACCGTACCGTGAAAATAGGTGATGCTTTCCTGCATCCAGATAAAGCTGACTCCGAAGACATAGCGCAGAATAACAACCGTAAACTGAACACTTGCCATCAAAATAGTCAGCCACATGGCGGTACGCCCGGCAGCCTTCGTCAGTGGCTGTGTAATGGCAATACTGGTGGTGGCCCAGCGTGTGGGTCCACCGGTCAGGGCCATAATGATGGCAAAGGAGACCATCATCCCCGTCCAAATCAGGAGACTGCCGGGGAGACCGACGAGTAAAGGCGCCGGTATGGCAGTCAGAAACAAGGTTCCAAGGCCGACACTTGCCAAAACCTTGATCAACCAGATCAGGCTCGCCAAGCGCGGCCCGGCATTGAGGCGTTCTGCAGCAAGAATGCTGGCTGGTAAAAAGAGCATTGGGAAAAGAACGGCCGCCGCGAGCCAGACGCTGATCGAACCGACAAGAGAGAGCGCTGTCATGGCAACACCGGTTGGTACTTGCACCTAGGCGCGGCAAAGGAAGAGCGTGGGGGCTTAGAGTGAAAAGACATCGCGCCGGATCGCCATATAGGGTTCATCGGAAATACCAGACCAGATCTGCGAGCGTCTGAGCGCTGCCTTGTAGCTATCAAAAATGCGGGCCGAAATATCATCGCTGGCGGCGACTTCCTCAAGCACCGTTTTGGCTTCACGGGCGGCAGCGGCCATCACGTCATCTGGAAATTGGCGAAGGTCCACGCCGTGCTCATTGATTAACTGGTCGAGGGCAATACCGTTAAAATGGCCGTATTCAGCAACGGACAGATGGTTGGCTTGGTGACAGGCGGCCCGGATGATGGCTTGCTCCTGGGCTGACAATCCCTGCCAGAGATCGAGATTGATCCCCACACCGAGTTGCGCGCCCGGCTCGTGAAAGCCTGGCCAATAGTAATATTTTGCCTCGCGGTAAAAGCCAAAGGCGAGATCGTTCCATGGGCCCACCCATTCGGTACCGTCGATCGCCCCAGATTGCAGCGCCTGGTAAAGTTCCCCGCCCGAGAGGGTGACGGCGGCACCACCCAATCGGCGCAGAACCTCGCCTCCGAGACCGGGCATACGAACCTTCAGCCCCCGGATGTCTTCAAGGCTATTGATAGGCTTTTTGTACCAGCCACCAAGCTGGTGCCCGGTATTGCCAGCGGCGAATACTTTCAGGTTAAACCGGCTGGCAAGTTCATCCCATAACTCCTGACCACCGCCAAACTCCGTCCAGGCGGAAATCTCCGTTGCTGTCATGCCAAAGGGAACAGCGGTGAAAAACGGATAGGCGGCGGACTTGCCCACCCAGTAATATTCTGCGCCGTGATAAAGATCCGCCGAGCCGTTAGAGACAGCATCAAAACTTTCAAAAGCGGGCACAAGTTCACCGGCGGCGTACACAACAACCTTCAAAAGACCGCCGCTCATTTGCGTGATAAAGGCCGCCGTGCGTTCAGCCATGGTGCCAAGGCCAGGGAAGTCTTTTGGCCAGGTGGTGACCATTTTCAGCGTGCGCGGGGTAATTGAGCCGCAGGCGGCATTCGTGCCTTCGCCTACGGGGGTTGCCCCCACCCTGGCATAATCACCGCAATCGCACCCTGCCAGCAGAGAGGCAGCACCAACCGTGCCCCCGGTCAGCAAATCTCGTCGTTTCATGGCCTGCGTTTCCTGTTTTACGCGACCATAGGCGGTGCTGCGCCGGGACCAAAGCGCTTTTTACGCGCTGGCTCGTAGTCTTGGGGGTAATTTAGCTCGCCAGGCATCACCGGCAATCACGGTGCGGATTGTTTTGAATGGTTTTGCCATGACCAATTTTGCAAGCACCAGTTTTATCATCATTGGACCGGGCGATATCTTTCCGCAATGACGGGGCTCCCAATAAGGATTGAGAAAAGTGTCCGAGGCCGATGGGCTTCTTTTTGGCTGTGAATTGAATGGCAACGGCGGCGTGCTGCCACAAATCCGGCGCTGCGCTGTGCGAGCGCTGGAATACGGTTTTCTCACAAAAAGCAGGAACCCTTAGCTCCCACGACCATAACGCAGGCGCGCAAGGCCCGGGATCAATTGATCACTAACGAATTTACCAGGATCAATATTCAGATCGCGCCATTGCTTTTTGGCTTTCTCAATCTGCATTACATTTTCGATACGCTGATCAATAAAGTCATCTGTGCGGGTATGGTTATCGCTCTCATCACCAATCCAGCAGGTGAAGGCGGATGTCCAGACAGCGCTTAGCGTGGCGCGTTTGGTATAGTAATTATAGTCTGTAGACGTATCACCAAGTCCCGCCCAGATGTGGTCCGCTGTCCGCCAGACCAGACGTGCGCCCGTCGCCGCATAGGGGGGTAGCGCAAGGGTTGCTGCGGCGCGGCGAGCGGCCTCTTTATGAGGCTCTATGGCCTTGAGCCTTGCGCGGATGGCGAACGCAACTTTTTCACGGATTTTCATTTGCGCGAAATCATCGCTCGTCATCGCCTCCAGCATCGCGATGTCTGCATCCTCAGCAAACAGATCAATTGCATCGCGCACACCGCCCGGAAAGATAAGGGCAATCATTGACGACGATACGCCAGCATCTTCGGCTGCCTCGCGCAGCGCAAGTGTCGTCCAGCCATCAAAGGGGACGGCTTTGACCAGCACATCAAAGACCTGCCGGCGCGCCGTTTCGTGTTGATCTGTGCGAGCCCGCAGGCGGCGGAGCACGCCCTCGGCGGGCGCGGTCTGCGTCTCGTTGGCATCGGTTTGCGTCATTGAGGGTGCTCTTTCTCTGGTCATTTTTAGCATCTATTTCGCAAGGGTGACGATACATTGCCAACGCGCTTTGTTACACCCCGGGCTATGGTGACGTTTCTTCGCACAAATGCGCGCTGGATTTTTGGCGGCGTGTTCCTGACTTTCCTGTCGAGTTTTGGACAGACTTTTTTCATTTCAGCGTCCGTAGCCGAATGGCAAGCCCGGTTTGGCCTGAGCCATGGTGATTTCGGCCTTGTCTATATGCTGGCGACATTGGGGAGTGCGTTGACGCTCCCTTTCCTCGGCAAGATCGTTGATATCATTCCCGAACACCGGGTCTTGGCTATCATCACGCCGATTTTAGCGGTGGCGTGCGCGCTTGCAGCGTATGCGCCGTCAGTTCTTGTGCTTGGGGGCGCGCTGTTTTTGTTGCGCCTGATGGGGCAGGGGATGATGACCCATGTGGCCCTGACCGCAACCGGGCGCTGGTTTTCGGCGCAGCGTGGGCGCGCCGTCTCGGTTGTTGTTCTTGGCCATCAAGTGGGGGAGGCGACGTTGCCGCTGGCGTTTGCCGGTATCGCGGTGGCTAATGGATACCAATGGGGCTGGCTCGCAAGTGCGGTGTTTCTAGTGGTTGTGGGGTTGCCGCTTGGCGTTTGGGCGTTTGCAAAGCCTCGGGTTCGCGCAACAACAACCGGCGCGCAGGATGCGGGCACGGCGCCCGGCTATGACGGTACCCATTGGACGCGGGCGCGCGTAGTGCGTGACTGGGCGTTCTGGGTGTTACTGTTCAGCGCACTGGCGCCGGGCTTTATCGGCACAACGATTTTCTTCCATCAGGATTATCTGGCGGCATTCTACGACTGGCCCGCAGACCTCTTCGCCCGTGCGCTCGCCGTTATGGCGATGACCACAGTTGTTTTTGCCCTGATCAATGGCTGGCTGATAGACCGGTTCGGGGCCTGTGCGATTTTGCCATTTTTCCTGCTGCCCCTCGGGTTGAGTTGCCTCGTATTGAGCACCAGTGGCACGGGCGCGGCAGTTTTCGGCTTTATGGTCCTCCTCGGGGTCAGCTACGGGTTTTCCTCCACGCTGGTGGGGGCCCTCTGGCCGGAAGTGTACGGCACCGCGCATCTGGGGGCCGTGCGCGCCCTTATCGTTTCGGCCATTGTGTTGGCCACGGCGGTTGGCCCCGGGCTGACTGGCGCGCTGATCGACCGGGGTATCGACCTACCAGATCAATTGGCGGTGATGGGCCTCTATTGCTTTGCGCTCAGCGCCGTCATGGTGGTGGTGAGCCAGCGTCTACGCGGACGCCAGCGGGCGGCGCGCGCGGCACCATCGGCCTGAATGATGAGCGTTAAAAACGCCCGATAATCTGGTGTGCGGCTATGGACACCCCCATGGCGGTTTGCTATTGCCCGCGTCTGCGATCAACCGGGCGCCAGATGACGGGCGCCCGCCGACCACATAGCCATTCATGATACCACCCACGATCAAGGGAGACCCTGACCATCGTACAGATTTTTGTCCGCGATAATAATGTCGAGCAGGCATTGCGCGCCCTGAAAAAGAAAATGCAGCGGGAAGGGACTTTCCGCGAAATGAAACGCCGGAAGTTTTACGAAAAACCCTCCGAGAAAAAAGCCCGCCAAAAAGCGGAAGCCGTCCGCCGGGCCCGCAAGCTTGTGCGCAAACGCCTCCAGCGCGAGGGCGGGCTCTAGCGCTTGCCCGTTTGCGCTGCGCGAATTTTGCGGCGAGAAAATACCTATATTTCACCGATTGAGACGATCTCCGCGGGCGAAAGTCCGGGGTTTATTTTATCTGGATGCTGAGTTTGTGAAAACAGAGCGCGTTGCCGCGCTGCGTCTGCGCTGCGCTTGCCCGAAAATACGGGTGTCAGGCACAACGCTTAATTCCTTGCGTTAAGACCATTTTAACCATGATTGCTGATTCCTAACGGCTCAGGAATTCAAAGTGTGGGAGGCGTCACGGTGCGGTTGGGGCTGTTTGTTGAAATTTTGTTGCCGGTTTTGCTGGTGGGCTGGGCAGCGATCATGATCTTTGGGGCGACGGTCAGTACCACGGGATATCGATCGCTCGACCTGTTGCGCGGCGAGCTTGCCGAGCTTGACGAGGGCCTTTCCAAATTGACGGCCCACCGCCAGTGGATGGATAACCGTGCGCAGCTTTTGCAATCCGCGGCCCTCGATCCCGATATGGTTGATGAGCGTATTCGCGGTGTCCTCGGCTATGCACAAGACGGCGATATGGTCATTACTCGGAAGGATTTGCGTGCCGCAGTGGCAAGGGCCCGCACGGCTATCGATATCCTGCCAGCATCCGCTGCCCTGGCAAACCTGGCGCCACAGGCCAACACACCTCCTCGGCGCCCCTTACCCACAAGCCCAGATGACGGAATGGTAGGCGCGCCGCCCGCCAAGCCGGTGAGCCTTGCGGGATTGATCATCGCGCATTGCAACGATTGTTCTGAATAGCGCGACGCTAACGTCCCGGTTTAGACCCGTCTCGCCGTCGGCGTCCCCTTGTGGAGGCGGGTTGGGCGTTTTATGACGGGGGGAACAGACGGAGACCTCCATGGCAAACCCATCGACCAACGGCAAAGCACCAGCAAAAAAGAGCGCAACATCGCGGCGCCCCGCCAAGAAAAGTGCCCAGAAAACGGCGTCGAAAACGGCGAAGAAATCGACGAAAAAAGCCGCCCCCAATGACGTGGCAAAAGTGCCGCCTTTGTCGAACCTGACGGCCACGAAGGACGAATTACTGGCCTATTACGAGGATATGCTGTTGATCCGCCGGTTTGAGGAAAAGGCCGGTCAGCTCTACGGCATGGGCGAGATTGGCGGGTTCTGTCACCTTTATATCGGCCAGGAGGCTGTGGTCGTGGGTATGGAAGCGGTCAAGCAGGACGGCGACCAGGTGATCACCGGGTACCGCGACCATGGGCATATGCTGGCCTGCGGGATGGACCCCAAGGGCGTGATGGCCGAACTCACCGGGCGCGAGGGTGGCTATTCCAAGGGCAAGGGCGGCTCCATGCACATGTTCTCCAAGGAAAAGGAGTTCTATGGCGGCCACGGTATTGTGGGGGCACAAATTCCGCTGGGCACGGGGCTGGCCTTTGCCAACCGCTACCGCGACGAGAAAAAAGTCAGCTTTACCTATTTCGGCGATGGCGCCTCGAACCAGGGGCAGGTGTTCGAGGCCATGAACATGGCCCAGCTGTGGAAGCTGCCCGTGGTGTTTATCATCGAGAATAATCACTATGCCATGGGAACCAGTACCACGCGCTCCCACGCCGATACCCATCTATACCGGCGCGGTGCGTCCTTTGGTATTCCGGGCATGGAGGTTGATGGCATGGATGTCCTCGCCGTGCGCGAGGCGGGCCGCGAGGCGGTGGAGCACGCGCGCACCGGCGAGGGTCCCTATGTACTGGAAATGAAAACCTACCGCTACCGCGGCCACTCCATGTCGGACCCGGCCAAATACCGCACCCGCGAGGAGGTCGACAGCATGCGCGAAAACTCCGACCCGATCCGGCGGATCGAAAAGCGGATCATGGACGGTAACCACGCCAGCGAAGCCGACCTCAAAGCCATCGACAAAGACATCAAAGCCACCGTCAAAGCCGCCGCCGACTTCAGCCAGGAAAGCCCACTACCCGCGCCGGAAGAGCTGTATACGGATATTGTCGCTTGAGGAGGGGGCGGAGCGGATTGTACCGCACTTCTTAAAGACATGGCCGGTTGATCCTCATTGCGGATATAAAGAACTCGTTGGTCTCTCTTGGCCTGCGCAGCGATTAATAATCTGCGAAAAACAGGTCAATACGGATGGTGCGTAGCTACTCACTCTTGGTTATATTTCACCAAATTGCGCGATAAATTTGCAGAGATCCAATCGGACGGAAAAAAGTGAAGCTCAGGCAAGAACAGCCACATTTATCAATAAAGCAGCTTTCGGAAACAACACTGCCGAAACTAACTGTGCTTACGGGGGTCAACGGATCCGGCAAAACGCACCTATTGCGCGCCATCGAAAACGGGTGCGTCGTGGTCGACATCGCGCCAACCCCAAATACTGACATAAGGTTTTTCGATTGGACAAATCTTGTACCCAACGAAGCAGCAGAAACAAACATAACCACCATTTACTCTGAACGCGAACAGTTTTGTCAACAAATACAGACATTTAAGGCTCAGCAAAACGAAATCCTCGGCATGACGATATCGCGGTTTGGCCTAATGAATCTATCTGACGACGAGAAGTGGGCTTTACTCGATTGTGACGTTGCTTCCCTTACGAAAGATATTTCGACAGGTGGTGACGCAAACAGTCTGTTTAAGCAGTTGGAAAGAGTAAAGCAGACTTTAGAGACCAATACCCGAAATCACTTTCGCAAAAATCGTAAATTCCAAAATCTAATCGATCAGTTTATATCTGAAAAAGGCCACCTTGCGAGTGTAAAGGAATCTGATTTCTACAGTCGTCCTTTTGGTTGGGATCAAGGCGATATGTTTCAACAATCCTTTGCAACAATGTTTTTGACCTACTTCGAGTTAAAAAAAACCAATATGATCCGAAAGGCGATGGTCGATGAGGGCGAAGTTCCGGATGTGCCACCACTAAGCAAAGATGACTTCATTGCTCAACACGGCGAAGCACCCTGGGACTTTGTTAATGAAACAATTCAAACGGCCGGCTTGGATTTTTCGATCGACCACCCAAAGGAATTAGAGTCGATAAAATATAGGCCTACGCTAACAAAAAACTCTTCGGGTGCAGAGGTCAGTTTTACTGCTCTCTCATCGGGCGAAAAGGTTCTAATGTCTTTTGCCTTCTGCCTGTACTACTCTCTCGATCGGCGGCAAACAGTTCAGCGTCCAAAACTACTTCTATTCGATGAAATCGACGCGCCTCTTCATCCTTCTATGTCAAAAGTGTTAATGGAGACAATTAACAAAATGCTCGTTGAGAAGCATGGAATCCACGTGATCTTCGTTACACACTCCCCTTCGACCGTTGCGGTTGCCCCTGAGGAGGCAATTCATCTCATTCATCCAGACACAAACCAAATTTCTAAAGAATCAAAACGGCGCGCAATTTCGACTCTTACAGCTGGGATTCCAATACTCTCCATCGACTTTGAGGGCCGTCGGCAAGTCTTCGTAGAAAGCCAAAAAGACGCCGTTCGTTATGACAAGCTATATGCGCGTTATGAAGCATCGCTTGAAAGTGACCGGTCATTGTCATTTATCGGCGTGGGAGGAAGGAATAAGGATGGAAACGACGTAGGAAGCGGTTCGGCGCAGGTAAAACGGCTCGTCAAGGAATTTGTTGATGGCGGTAACATTTCCGTGTTTGGAATTGTGGATTGGGATAATGGCCGCAACTCAACGTCGGATCGCATCTTTGCACTTGCCGAAGGTCATCGATATTCCATAGAAAACTGTCTTCTTGATCCACTATTAATCGCGACGCTTATCTATTGCGAACAACGTGAAAGGGCTAGCGAATTTAACTGGTCCGTACCGTATACCGATTTCTCAACGCAAAAACCATCTGAGCTAGAACGAATAGCAAATGACATAGCGGATCGCGTTCTCACCACTCTCAACTCTTCTAATCAATCCACAGCTGAATATGCTTATAGTGGAGGACTCACGTTAGAACTCCCCAAGCACTATATGGAGGTCAATGGCCATGATCTCGAAGCCGCAATCATCGAGACCTTTCCTTACCTCACCCCAGCATCAAAGACACCCGGCTTGATGCTCAAAGTCATCAATCATGTATTAGATGACCACCCGAGCTTTTTGCCCAACGAGATTCTAAACACGTTTCGATCCATTTTGAGCTACGAGCTCCAATGAGCTTTTTGCTATAAGTCGAAAATGCTCGGATCGTCCGGTATCTTACTAGCAAACGCTAAGCGCCAATCACGAGCCCAAATACACAATTGAATATGTCAATTTCCAATGTCTTCATTCGCATGCAGACTAGACGTGCAAATTTGGGGCCACAGGGAACGGCTTTCGGCGAATGGCAGAAAAATAAGGAAGACCCTGCCAGCTACTTTTGCAAATCCGGCAAATGCCCCCATCCCATCAAACCTTGGACCGGAAAACCTCAATCCCTGCTGCGTCGGCGTTCTCTATCGCTTCTGGCTTTCTGATCCGGACCCTGATGGAAAAGACCATGGGGTGATCGAGGCCCAGGGCGCAAATGCGTTCGGCGAGGGTTTCTATGAGCTGGATGTGGCCTTCGTCGATCAGGGCCTGGATGGCGAGGGCGAATTTGTTGTAGCAGACCACATCGGCCAGCGCGTCGGAGGTGGGGTCTGCGGGTTCTTCCACGGCCATGTCCACATCGAGGATTAGGGGCTGGAGGCGGCCATGCTCATGATCGTAAACGCCGATCCGCGCCTCAACCTTCAGGCCTTCGATAAACACCTTGCGGGTGGAGCGGGCGTCAGCGTGGTTGAGGACTTTGATCTCCTGATCGGAATGGGGAAAGTTTGGCATGGAATTATTCCGTAATCATCACGTCCGGCGTCTGCCACGTCAGGTGTTGGCCGCCATCGACGGCAATCATCTGTCCCGTCACGGCGGGGGCATCAATCAGATAGGAAAGCGCGTGAACAATATCGCCCGGCGTGGCGCCGTGGCCAAGAACCGTGGCGTCGTTCTGTTTCCGCCAATCGTCCGCTGATTGACGTTTGTTGCGCAAGGTCGGCCCGGGGCCAATGCCATTGACGCGGATCCCGCGCGGGCCCAGCGCCTGGGCCAGTGTGATTGTCATACTCATGAGCGCGGCTTTTGACGCGGTGTAGGTCAGAAACTGCGGCGTTAGCTTTTTTACCCGCTGGTCGATCAGGTTCACGATCAGGCCGTTACCAGTGGCCTTATCGGCTAGCCGTTCCGGGCGTTGACGGGCGAACCCTTGCGCGAGGGTGACCGGCGCGCGCAGGTTTACGTCCATATGGAGGTCCCAACTGGCCCGCGTCATGGTGTCGATATCGTCATTTTCAAACGTGGAGGCCGAATTGACGAGGAGCGACAAAGGCGCGCCAATCGCCTCACAGGCCGCAGGGATCAGGTTTGCGACCGCCGTCTCGTCCATCAGGTTTGCCCCAATACGCGTGGCCCGGCCGCCAGCCTCAGTGATTTCGCGCACCACGTCTTCGGCTTCGGCGCGGCCGGAATTGTAGTGGACAACAACCGGTATCCCGCGCGCAGCCAGGCCAAGCGCCATAGCGCGGCCCAGTCTTTTTCCTGCGCCGGTGACAAGCGCCGCGTCGGTTTGCGAGGGGGTCAAGGGGTCGCTCCCACCACGATCAACATCAGCTGTTCAAATAGGCCAGGGTGGCAATAAAGCTCACATACCCGCCTGCCATAACGAGGCCCGCCACGCGGCCAATATCCTGCCGCCGGATGATAAAGACGAACAAGAGGAGCGTTGCCCCGACCATCACCGGCAAATCAAACCGCAATGACACAGGATCGAAAACCGCGCCACCCGCAAGCCCTGTGGCGCCGCCCACGGCAAGCAAATTAAAGATATTGGAGCCAACAATACTGCCGATGGCCACGTCAGATTTCTTTTTCAGCGCCGCAGAAATCACCGTTGCAAGCTCGGGCAGGGAGGTCCCAAAGGCGATGACCGTGAGCCCGATAATTGTTTCGCGCACGCCAAGACTGGTGGCGATAATCACCCCATTCTTTACCAAAAGATGGGCGCCTAACGGTAAGCCAATCAGCCCGACAATGATGAAAATCAGGGTGGAGAGGGCAAGCCCGTCGCCGTCGGTAAACTCCTCCACATCATCAAGGATCGGGTTTTCGCCTGTCCCGCGCCGGGCCTCAATCATCATGCTAAGCACATAGTAAATGATCGCCGCCGTGAGCGCGAGCCCCACAGTCTGCGTGATCCCGCCCATGGTGTAGGCAATGAAGGCAAAGACAAGTGTGGCGGCTGTGACGATGACGCCATGGCGGCGCAAGCCCGGCACATGGGATGACATGGGATAGATGATTGCGGGAAAGCCGAGGACCATCAGAATGTTGGCAATGTTTGACCCGATGATATTGCCGAGTGCGATACCGCCCGCATCGCTTGTCACCGCCTGGATGGAAACAAAGATTTCTGGAGCGGAGGTACCGAAGGCGACAATCGTCAGGCTGACGACCAGAGCTGGCACTCTCAGGGCCCGGGCAAGATCAACGGCGCCGCGGACCAGCAATTCGCCAGCGGTCAGAAGAATGACCAATCCGGCCAAGAGAAACAGTATTTCGTGAAGCATGGTGGCCCCGCCTTGGCGACCCGTTTCGCCCGGTAATGAACCGGACTGTCGGCCGCTCTTTTGCCCAGAGTGGCAGTGCCCGTTAGTCGACTTGGCCTTTTTCAATCAGATTGAGAAGGCCAAGAATGACAACGAAGCCGAAAATAATTGCAATGGCGGTCATGGCGTGTCTCCAGAAGTAAGGCAGGTCCCGTAAGAGCCTGCGCGGGAAAGAAAAAGGCGGGAGGAACCGTGCCCCAAGGCTCCGCTTTCGCCAACACTGATCGATAATCGGATATGGGTGATTTGTCCTGAAATCACAAGGGCATCTACGCATGCACCCGGCATAGAGATTGCTGGGCTCGCCCCGAATAAGGGGCTAGGGTTACCGAACAGACCGGGAATGACCGAAAAATGAGTGAAACCGTGGAAATCCCGGACGGCAGCGTTGCTGATGACGTCTGTGTTTTCGGCAATGGCGCTGGACGCGAAGAAGCAAAGGGAACGGCTCGGTGCTGGGTTGTCAGTAATGGGCGCGCAGGCACGCAAAATCAGGCGCTCGGTCTTGCCCGCGCCCTAAAAAGACAACTCGCGCCGGAAATCGCCCTGTCGGTGGTAATCAAACAGATAGTGGTGGATCGCTCGCTGAGCCGTATGCTCTTCGGCCCGCTCCTTTCGACGGCGCGAGGCAGCACCGGTGCGCTCAGGCGGTTGTCGCCAAAAGGACACCTCCTGCGCCCTCCATTTCCGGACCTGTGGATTGCGGCGGGTAGTGACACCGTTGGCGTGACGATGGCGGTCAAGCATGCAAATCCGCAAACCTTTACCATCCAAACGCAAGATCCGCGGGCGCCAGCCAGCGCGTTCGATTGTGTGGTGCCCCCGCATCATGACGCAATCCGCGGGCCAAATGTGTTGCCAATGATCGGCGCGCCCACGCCGCTAACCCGTCAGCGGATTGCTGAAGAGCGCGCGCGGCTGGACGATTGGTTTACGGGTGTTCCGGCGCGGTATGTGACCGTTCTTCTGGGGGGTAACAATAAGCGTCAATGGATAAGCCCGGCACAAATCGACGATCTGATTAGCTCTCTAACATCGCTCAATCATGAGGGTTACGGCGCTCTGATCTCTGGCTCGCGGCGCACCGATGCCCGTGTTCTGACGATCCTGCGCGAGGCGTTTGCGGGCCAGCTAAAAAAGGGCACGGTCAGATTGATCGATAGCGCAGACGTCGAGGCTACGGGCTTTAATCCGTACCCAGCTATTTTAGCCAATCCGGCGGCTATTCTGGTAACCGAGGACAGCGTGAATATGGTCAGCGAGGCGGCAATGACGGGACGCCCGGTTTATACGCTTGGGCTTTGCGGGTCGCCGGGAAAGTTCCGGCGCTTTCATGAAACGATGCGCGCACGGGGGATAACACGTCCCTTCACAGGCACGATTGAGACATGGACCTATGCGCCCTTTGATGAGACGGCCCGCATTGCCAGCGCTTTGGCAAAAACGCTAAAAGAAAAGGGTGTTTTTGCCCGCCCGACGGATGCCCCGGATGGCGACGATATTAGCGTATAAAGAGATCAAATGTGACTGGGTTTTATCAACGTATACTTTGCGCGGGGGCATTGGTGCTTTCATCGGTCACGCTACCGGCTGCCTTGGCTCAAGATAAAACGAGATCAGACACCGCGCACGCCACGGAGCCGACGGTTTATGTGGTCAATTTTACCGCAGACTGGTGCCCAAACTGCAAAGTCCTCGACCCGGCCCTTGCCGATGCCCTGACGCTGGTGAACGGGCTCGCGATTGCGCCCGTGACGTTTGACCTAACGAACGCCGAAACAACCAATGCAGCCTTTGAAAAGCTCAATGGCACGCTCCTCGGCGGGGTTTATGGCGATTATATCGGACTGACTGGTCTTGTGGTCATGGTCGCGGTCGATAGCGGCGAGACAATTAGTTGTGCCACGCGGGTGATGGACGCGGGCGGGATTGCCGTGACCATTCGCGACGCGGTGAAAACCGCCGCGACCTATCCGCCTGGTAAACGGCCAGCGCCTGGATTTCTTTGTCCGCCTACAAATCAAAAACGTCGTTTATAAGGTCCGGTTAGGACGCACCGATTTTATCTTGCGTGCGGTGCTCAAAATCGCTGGCGTCATGGCGCTCGTGCAACTGCCCGCTGGGATCACCCCAGGCGCGATTGACCATGCGCCCACGCGTAACGGCTGGGCGTGATTTGTTGTCCGCTGCCCAGCGCACGACATTTTTATACTCATGAACCTGCAGGAATTTGGCCGCATCATAGAGAAGCCCTTCGACCATCCCGCCATACCAGGGATAGATTGCCATATCGGCAATCGAATACTCGTCGCCTGCCATCCACGCATGATCCGCCAGGTGACGGTCAAGCACATCAAGCTGGCGTTTGACTTCCATGGCGTATCGATTGATCGGGTATTCCTGTTTGGTTGGGGCATAATTGTAAAAATGCCCGAACCCGCCCCCTAAAAACGGGGCGCTGCCCATCTGCCAGAAGAGCCAGGAAAGACAATCTGTCCGGGCACGGTGTGATTTTGGCAAGAAAGCGTCAAACTTCTCAGCGAGATAAAGAAGGATCGCGCCGGATTCAAAAACCGCCGTCGGCGCCGGGGTGGAATGATCAACAAGAGCCGGGATTTTGGAGTTCGGATTGGCTGCCACGAACCCTGAGGTAAACTGATCGCCTTCGGTGATCTTGATCAGCCAAGCATCATACTCCGCGCCGGTATGTCCAGCGGCCAGTAACTCCTCCAGCATGATCGTAACTTTAACGCCGTTAGGTGTGGCAAGGGAATAAAGCTGGAGCGGATGCTTGCCCACGGGCAAATCTTTTTCGGAAGTGGGACCAGCGATAGGGCGGTTGATCGTGGCAAACGCGCCGCCGCTTTCTTCATCCCAGGTCCAGATTTCTGGCGGGGTATAAGGGGTGGTTTCGGTCATGATCGGGCCTTCCAACACTTCACGCGTGAATGGTTGTGCCGAAAGCGGAGCGGGAGAGCCAATCATTTTTGTGTGAAGCCCTTAGTGCTGGGAAGCATGCGCGAACGCAGGCCGAGCGAAGCCTACCGCCGGTCATCATTCTCCACGCGAAAAACCTCCCCTCGGAAAAGGTCGACGATGTAAAGAGCGCCGGTATCGTCTTCGCCAAAACTTGAGATATTGACGATCATCCCGCTATTGGGCGGGTTCAGATCATCGGTGATATTCGTAAACGCGCTGGACGCAATGGTGACCCCGTCAACCACATCAGCAACGGGCAGGGACCAGATGTTACTGGTGACAAAATCGGCAAACACATACCGCCCAATCAACGCATCGACACCGCCGCGATGGACATAACCGCCGGTCACGGAAAAGCCGCCATTGGGCGAGTTTTCGTGGGGGTACTCGGCAATCGGCGCGCGCAGACCCGTTGTGGCGCCCATGGAAAAGGGGCGGGTCCCTTCCAGAATGTTCCAGCCAAAATTCTGGCCGCTGGAGCCCACTTCGATACGGTCGATTTCTTCAATCAAGCCCTGGCCCACATCACCAATGTAGATATCGCCGGTTTCACGGTCGACGCTCGCGCGGTATGGGTTTCGAAGCCCATAGGCGAAAATCTCGTCACGACCGGCGCTGTTTATGAAGGGATTGCCAAGTGGAATGGCGTAGTTTGCCTGATCATCCGTGGGGAAATCATCCCCAGTCGGATCGATTCTCAGGATTGCGCCCAGAAGATTATTCGTGTTTTGGGCGTTGCCCTGGGGATCACCAGCGCCGCCGCCGTCCCCGGACGCGATATAGAGAAAACCATCCGCCCCAAATCCAAGCCACCCGGCATTATGATTGGCAAAAGGCTGCGGGAAGGTGAGGATCAGGCGACGCGAATTGGGATCGGCAAGATTGGGGTTTGCCGGGTCAACGGAGAATTCCAAAATCTCCGTATCGCCATTCAGGTTGGTGATGTGCACATAGAAAAGACCGCTCGTCGCATAATCAGGCGCGAAGGCAAGACCCAAAAGTCCTTGTTCGGCACCGGCGCGGCCCACGAGCGCGCTGATATCGAGAAACGGGTCAGCGGGCAGGGCATCATTATTATTCACATCGATGATGCGGATCAGCCCATCTTGTTCCACCACGAAAAGCCGGTTGCTGCCGTCGCCGGACCCGGTGGCAAAGATGGGGCGGGTAAAGCCAAGGCCGACACGCACGGTACGCATGGGTACATCGGTGCGGTCCGTGACAGTGATTTCGACCGTTTGTGAGCCAGCGGCCTGACCGTCCGAGGCGGTCAGCACCACTTCGTACACATTGTCACCATTCGCGTCGCCCGGAACCTCAAAATCTGGCAGGCTAATAAAGCTCAGCGCCCCTGATCCATCGAGGGTAAACGCCGCTGCATCGGCTCCACCGGTGAGGGAAAAACTAATCGGGTCGCCATCGGCATCCGTCGCGGTGGCCGTATAAAACGCAGCATCAACACGTTCGGGCACATCAACCGCGGCGGCTGACGTTACCTGCGGCGCCGCGTTGGTAACCGGCGGCGGCGGAGGCGGCGGCGCGGGGCTATCTGATCCGCAGGCCGCAACGAAAAGTGCCATCAGCCCTGCGCCTGTTGCCGGTGCCGTCTTTGCTGCAAAGATCGTGCGTTTGACCTGATCCATGTTGAAATCCTCATCCCGTGCCTGACCGCTCAAATTGGCGATTTACGCTGATTCCCGAGAGGGGTGGCGCTGCCCGCGCCCACACCACCTTTATCGTTCTTGCCACCATTAGCCTTGATCGGCTTTGCCACGACGGCAATCCACCTTTTCGTAACCATACCGCGAAAACCTGACTTAATCGTTGATGATCGCCATGGTTTTGCACGTGAGGCTGGGCTCAACGGGCGGTTAAGTCGCAAGGTCTGGTTCGGGGGCTGGTGTTGGCTCCGGCGGATAGCGGCGGATCAGGATGTTTGTGTAGGCAAACGCAATCACATCATAGACCGTGTGGGCGATGATCGGCACAAGGATGTTTCCTGTGACCGCGAACAGAACCCCGAGATAAAGACCAATCACGCCGGCGATAATCATATAGATCAGATTGTTATTATGGAGGAGCCCGAAGACGACGCTGGGCAGGATGATGGCGAGGGCGACAGGGAGACTATCATCAAGCCAGGCCTGTAGCGCGCCGCGAAACAGGAGTTCTTCACCGATGCCCGCACCAAGGCTCATGAGTAAGATGCGAAGCGGCGTAAACCGAAAACCGATATTGGCGAAGAACCGGATTTGGTGATCGCGGAAGGCAATCATACGGGGATGCTTGATTGTCTCCAGCGATACCAGAACAAGCAGCATCGGAGCGACACCGGCAAGACCGAGAAAAATCGCCTGCGGTGTTACTGCCAGTGTTGCATGGGGCGAAACGCCCGTGCCGGCGGCAATAAGATAAGCCAGCGCCACAAACATCAAAGAGCCACGGATGGCCACAGCGGCCTTGGCGTTCTCGGTTTCCGCAAAAGTAATATCGCTGCCTTCGCCGCCTTTGCCGTCCGTCGTGCGCGCGGGGCGTAGGGCAAAGAAAAAAATGACTGCCGTGGTGCCCCCAAGGACCAGAAAAGCCGCTACAATCACCCCAATAAAATGGAAAGGTTCTGCAACAACCCGGGCTGGCTCGCCCATCCCATAACCGACAGCCGCGCCACCTGCGCCGCACAGGCCGATCATTGCACCGATTTTGAGGGCTCTCGCGCCTCGGTTCTTCGGCGAGGACTTTTCAGTAGGAGGGCGAGGAGAAGATCCGACCATGAAGCAATACCCCGGCGGGTTAGCGTTTTACACCGCCCAAGAGACCGCGAAGGATCGACCGCGTCAATGACGTGGCAAGAGTGCGGGCGGCGCTTTTCATGGCCGCTTCGCCGACGCTTTGGCGGTTTGACCGGCGCTTTGGCTTTGCGCTGGCCCGCCGGCTGGTGCTGCGGCTTGGCTTGCGGCCACGTGATTTTTCTTCGGCGCGTTTTTCCTCGGCCTCGGCGCGGGCTTCGTTGCGTGCGCGTAACTCTTCGTAGGCTGATTGTCGGTCGATAGCCTCGTCATATTTGTCGCCCATCTCGGAATAAAGCAGCGTTTCCTTTCGCTCTTTTGCCGTGATGGTGCCCATGCGCGAACAGGGCGGGCGAATGAGCGTGCGGGCTACCATGGACGGCGTTCCCTTTTTCAATAAGGTGGAGACCAGCGCCTCCCCGATGCCGAGTTCGGTAATGACGTCTTCGGTTTTGAAGGCGGGGTTGGGCCGGAAAGTTTGCGCCGCCGCGCGCACGACTCTTTGTTCTTTGGGCGTAAATGCCCGCAATGCATGCTGTATGCGGTTGCCAAGCTGGCTTGATACATCATCGGGCACATCAAGCGGGTTTTGCGTCACAAAGAACACGCCAACACCCTTGGAGCGGATCAAGCGCACAACCTGCTCAATCTTGTCGATCAAGGCTTTTGGCGCATCATCAAACAGGAGGTGCGCCTCATCAAAAAAGAAAACGAGTTTGGGTTTATCGGGGTCACCAATCTCGGGCAATTCCTCGAACAGTTCGGACAAAAGCCACAATAAAAATGTGGCGTAGAGCTTCGGCGTCTGCATCAGTTTGTCAGCCGCAAGAATATTCAAAAAGCCGTAGCCTTCCTCATCAACCACAAGAAAATCATCGAGGTTCAGCGCGGGCTCCCCGAAGAAACGATCTGCCCCCTGATCTTCAAGAACAAGCAGACGCCGCTGGATCGCACCGACGGAGGCTTTTGAGACATGGCCATATTCGCGCGACAGCTCCGAGGCGCGATCGGCAATCTCCACCAGGAGCGCGCGCAAATCTTTCAGATCAAGAAGGAGCAAGCCCTCATCATCGGCCAAGCGAAAAGCGAGGGTTAGCACACCAGATTGGGTATCATTGAGCCCCAGCAGATTGGAAAGAAGTAGCGGGCCCATCTCCGAAATGGTGGCGCGGATGGGGTGGCCTTTTTTGCCGTGCAAATCCCAGAACGTGACCGGGAACGCGGCGGGCTCATAAGGGTCGAGCCCGATGGTTTGTGCCCGCTCCTCCAAAAATGGCTTCATTTTTACCGGGCGCGACAGCCCGGCGAGATCACCTTTCACGTCAGCCATAAAAACGGGAACACCGGCCTTACAAAACCCTTCGGCGAGGATTTGCAGGGAGACGGTTTTGCCCGTGCCAGTTGCCCCCGAGATGAGCCCGTGACGGTTGGCGTATTTCAGGGCGAGAAACTCGTCCGTGTCGCTTTTGCCGAGAAATATACCTGCCTCGGTGGTGTGTTTGGTTGCCATGGAACTGCCCCTAGGAATCGCTTGTTTTCACGCTTCTATAGGGTGTTCGCCCGCGGACCGCCATCCCGTCCATTAGCGTTGTATTTACCACGCAAGGCCCTGAAAAGCTTTGTAAATTACCGAAATATAAGCTGCGGGCAATTGTCAGCGACAGACCTGTGGGTTAGCCATTATGCCGGGGGGTTGCTCCGCAAGCGTAAAGCGCCCTTCGGGTATGGACAGCCTCGCAATGACTTCGGTGAGGCATCAATCAAGGGGACAAAAATGGCTAGAATTCTGATTATTACGGCGGTGGTATTATCAATCGTGATCGCCGCCATGCGGCTTTCGGGAAACAATTCCGGTGATGTTGCCGATGAGGCGGGCGACGTTGGCGACGCAATCGCCGAGGATGTGGGCGAGGGCCTCGACGCCGCTGGCGAGGCTGTTGCGGGCGCGGCGAGTGACGCAGCGAATGCGGCTGCGGAAACTGCCGATGATGCGGGTGAAGCCCTTTCTGACGCTGGCGAAGATATTGCTGAAGCCGGTGAGGAAGCCGCCGCCAGTGCTGGCGAGGCGCTGGACGAAGCCGCATCGACAGCCGATGAAATGGTCAATGATGCTGCTGATGCTGTTGCCGATGGCGCAGAAGAGGTCGTCGATAGCGTTTCGGACGCCGTTAATGACGCGGCTGACACGATCGAAGAGGCAGCTTCTGATGCTGTCGATAGTGCGGGCGATAGCGCGGGCGATGCGGTTGACGATGCAGGCAATGCAGCGCAAGACGCCGCCGATAAAGCCGGTGACGCTGCGAAAGATGCAGCTAATCCAGAAGACGTCCCCGATAACGGCTAGTTTTGGGGCTTTTTAAGTTTGGTCCCATTTTTACAGAAAATAGAGCGCGTTAGCGCTCATTTACGATCGTTTGCCTTGCATCCGGATCAGTGGCCGATAGGGCGCAAGCGGATTTTGCCGTCTTGCGTCCCAGCCAGGCGCAAGACCGTCCGTGATGTAAACTGGGAATTGGGGGCGCCGCCACTCCCAACGCCGCACCCTATGGCGCTTTAACCCCTGTTTTGTCTGGCATTCCTAGAATTTTGGTAATCAAGCCCAAACTAATTTTAACGGCTTGGTATTCTCGCTCTGCTATTTCCCATGGCATGAAGAATGAGAAAAATACCATGACCGACCTGATCGATCTCAACCATTTGCATCTTTATGTGGGAGATGATGAGGGATTGCGCGACGAAATCCTCTCTATCTTTGCGGAGCAACTTTCCTTGTGGATGGACCGTTTTTCGCCAAATATGGATGGTGAGGCCTGGTATCAGGCTACCCACACCTTAAAAGGCGCGTCGCGCGGTGTTGGCGTCTGGGCCATTGGTGATCTGTGCGAGGAAGCTGAAGGGTTGACGGGGCCCGAGCATGAGGCGGCCCGCACACAAATGCTGGAGCGTTTGCGCCCGTTGGCTGACCAGGTCATGGCTGCCCTCAAAGACCTGCGCAAAGGCGCCGCCGCCTGATTTCCCGTCTTCGTTTCTATCAACGGTAACCACACCTTTTTGGGGCAGCCCTTTTCACCGGGCTATTGCGCAGCTATCTCATGCGGCATGCGACACTCCCCAAAACAGGCGCGCCAGCGCGCGCCCAAAGGACCCTCCCAACGCCAATTGCGCGCCGGTGAACTGATCCGTCATACGCTGGTGGATATTCTCGCGCGCGAGGATTTGCGCGAGCCCGCCTTGCAAGGGTTTTCCGTGACGATTTCGGAGGTGCGTCCATCACCCGACATGCGCCATGCCGATGTATTCTGTTCGGTGCTCGGTGCACGCACGCAAGGCGTTGACGAGGCTGCGATTGTCGACGCCCTCAATAAGGTAGCCCCCCATCTGCGCGGGCTGCTCGGGCGCCAAATGACCATGAAATACACGCCCGCCCTGAAATTTCGGCGCGATCCCTCCTTCGATGAGGCAAGCCGTATCGATGCCCTATTGTCGAAACCAGAAGTTGCCCGCGATCTGGACCATGATGACGGTCTTCTGGAGCGCGATGATCAACCGTTGCATGATTGACGCCGCGCCCGTTCCTCAATATTTCCTGACTTCGACGCACACCGCTTCGGCGTGATCGTGGTTTGATCCCGCGCCTCGCCCGTTTGCTTCAAACCAACACAGACAGGGAGGGTTGCCTTGGGCCGCCGCAAAAAAGGCCGACCGATATCCGGTTGGGTTGTTCTTGATAAAGACTATGATTTTGGCTCCACGGAGGCCGTGTCAAAAGTGCGCTGGTTGTTCCAGGCGCAAAAGGCCGGTCATGCGGGAACCCTTGACCCCCTCGCAACGGGGATCCTGCCCATCGCCTTGGGTGAAGCCACCAAGACCGTGCCTTATGTGATGGAGGCTGAAAAACTCTATCGTTTTACGGCCAAATGGGGCGCCGCCACAACAACGGACGATAGCGAGGGTGAAATTATTCAGCGTTCGGACGAGCGTCCCTCGCCAGATGCCATCGAAGCAATTCTCAGCGATTATACAGGTGAGATTGAACAGGTGCCGCCGAATTTCTCGGCCATCAAGGTTAAAGGCAACAGGGCCTATGACCTTGCCCGTGATGGTCAGGAGGTGACGCTTGAGGCGCGCACGATAATTATTCATGAGCTGCGCCTTGTTGATATTCCTGATGCGGATCATGCAGTATTTGAAGCGCGTACCGGAAAGGGTGCTTATGTGCGCGCATTGGTCCGGGACATGGCCATTGCGCTGGGCACGGCCGGGCATATTTCGGCTCTGCGCCGCGTTGCGGTGGGTCCCTTTCACGAAGATGACGCCATTACGCTTGCGCAGATTGATGCGGAACCTGCCGGTGAGGCGCGCGATGGCTTGCTGGAAGGGTTGGATCTTGCCTTGCGCGATTTGCCGGCCACATCGCTCGATGGACCGCAGGCAATGCGCCTGACACAAGGGCAGGCGGCCATCGCCTCGCCAGCGCAGGCCAAAGGTATTCGGGGTGACCGGGTGGGCGAAGTCGACGCGGTTTTGGCCACGCTGCATGGTGACCCGGTGGCAATCTGTTGCCTTGATGGTTTGAAGCTCAAGCCGGTGCGCGTTTTTAACACGGCACGATAGACTGCGCGAAAACGATCAGCCGTGCAGGGCGTTTGACGTCACCCTCCCATCTGATAGCCTGACGACGTTGTGTAGTTTTGCTTTTGCCAATTTCCTGAGAAATTCAAAAAAGGGATATGCCCCCGTGAATAAAACCTTGCATCGCGCCACCTTAATTTTGACCGCTTCAGCCACCGCACTGTGTGTGGCAAGTGTCGCCCGTGGCCAATCTGCCCAAAAAGCACAAGACACAATCAAAGAGTTGGAAGCGGCAGCCGACGCGGCGAAGAAAAATGCAGAGAAGGCAGCCGCCGCCGTCGAGGCCGCAAAAAGGGCGGCTGCTGACGCCAAAGCAAAAATGCAGGCTGATGCCACAGCTGCGCAGGAAGCCAGGGAGGCCGCCGCCAAAAAAAAAGCCCCCGGCAAAGTGACGATCGTCCAGCCTGGAGCCCCCGGCGCCAAGAGCAAAAAGCTGAGCGCCGAAGATGCCATTAAGATTGCCGAGAACAGCTACTCGCCTGATGACGTCGCGTTCATGCAGAATATGATCCCCCACCATCAGCAGGCTGTTGATATGGCGGAGCTTGTGGAGGACCGAACCAACAGTGAAGCGCTAACCGAAGTCGCTGGGCGGATTAAAGCGTCCCAAGCTGATGAAATTGCGTTCATGCGAGATTGGCTCTCCAACCGGGGGGAAGCGGTCGCGGGCGACAGCAAAAAAAACAAGCGCGGGGGCGGCAACCATAAAGGTCACCATGGCAGCGCGGGCGGCAAAGGTGGCCACCACATTATGTCTGAAGAAGACATGGCCATGATGGGCATGGCGACGAAGGCTCAACTGGCCGCCTTAAAAGATGCCAAAGGCACCGACTTTGACGAGATGTTCCTGACCCTGATGATCAGACATCACAAAGGCGCCGTGGATATGGTGGAAACGCTGCACAAACAGCCGGGTTCTGCCTATGATCCGGTATTGTACGAATTTACCAACGATATCGTTGCGGACCAGACAGCCGAAATTGACAAGATGAACATCGTGCTCAGCGGTCTTTCCAAAGACCCTAGGGCCAATCTTTCAGCGGGCTTTCGTGACGCAGGAGAAGCGATCAGCAATATGACGCTGGTTGCGGCGCTGCCAAAGCCCGACGGCTTTTTCGATCCCAACAATCCAATCGGGTTGCCGCCTATCAAAGAAAAAGCGCCGAGCGCTGACGAAGCAGGCGCGGACGACGCGGAAGAAAGCGACGAGACCCCAGCCGAAGGCGCGGCGCGTGATGACGCGCAAAGCAATGAAGAAACTGAGTGGGGCGAACGCTCCCCGCTATTGAGTTTTTCCAACACCGATATGGCGTTCTACGGCGATAAGCTTGTCACCGGTAGCTATCACGGGTTCAATATCTACAATCTTGTTGATGGCGGCATGCCGGAGCTTGCCAGTTCCGTTGTCTGTCCCGGCGGACAGGGCGATGTTTCGGTGATTGGTGATCTATTGATCATGTCCGTGGAGCAAACGAGGGGCCGCGTCGATTGCGGGCTGCAAGGGATTGACCGTGATGTGAGCGAGGAGCGTTTTCGGGGTCTACGGATTTTTAATATTGCCGATCCGGCCCGGCCCGAGCAGGTGGGGCAGGTGCAAACCTGTCGTGGCTCCCATACGCACTCCATTGTCTCCGGACCCGATAAAGACGGTAAGATCATCGTCTATAATTCCGGCACCTCTTCCATCCGTGAGGAAGAAGAGCTTGAGGGTTGTATCGGTAATGTGCCCGGTGATAACCGCACGGCATTGTTCCGGATTGATGTGATTGAAATCCCGGTCGATGATCCCGGCGCGGCCAAAATTATCGATAGCCCGACGGTCTTTGCCGACGACGAAACGGGCCGTATCGCCGGATTGTGGCAAGGCGGTGACCATGGTGACGCCACGCAAAGAACACGGCGTACGGATCAATGCCATGACATTACCGTCTTCCCGTCGGCGGGGCTCGCAGCGGGGGCATGTTCGGGCAATGGGATCATTTTTGATATCTCTAACCCACGCAAACCAAAGCGGATTGATGCCGTTACTGACAAAGGCTTTGCCTATTGGCATTCGGCAACCTTCAATAATGACGGCACTAAAGTGTTGTTTACGGATGAGTGGGGCGGGGGCTCACGGCCACGCTGCCGTGCGTCGGACCCGCAGGATTGGGGCGCTGATGCCATCTACGATATTGTTGACGGCAAGCTGGAATTTCAAAGCTACTACAAAATCCCAGCGCCGCAGGCCTCCGTTGAAAATTGCGTTGCCCACAATGGCGCAGTGGTGCCCGTGCCCGGCCGCGATATTTTTGTTCAGGCCTGGTATCAGGGTGGTCTGTCCGTGATCGATTTCACCGACTCAAGCAATCCGGTTGAGCTTGCCTATTTTGACCGGGGGCCCATCCATGAAGAAAAACTGGTGCTCGGCGGTTATTGGTCAACCTACTGGTACAATGGCAAAATCTACGGCACCGAGATTGCCCGGGGTCTCGATGTCTTTGAACTCGTGCCCAGCGATCATTTGACGGCAGATGAAATTGCCGCGGCAAATCTGGCCAACCAGGCAGACGCCTTTAACCCGCAACAGCAATTGCCGGTTTCCTGGCCCGCCCACCCGGCGGTCGCGCGCGCCTATGTTGATCAGCTCATGCGAGACGAGGTCATGAATGACAAAGACGCCAAGGCCTTGAAATCGACCCTCAACACGGTCGAAACAAAGCTTGGTGATAAAGAAAATGACGCCGAACTGGCAGAAAAACTCTTTGCCGTCGCGCTTAAGGTCAAAGACGGGGACGGTTCTGCCATGGTCAAGAAACGCCAAGTTGCCCTTGCCGAGACCTTGTCCACGCTGGCCGATCAGCTGCGCTAACCGATGGCCACACCGCACCGGTTTATGCGGTGCCTAAGGGGTCCGCCCCTCCTTTCGACTTTGCCCCCGGTAGCCCTTGCGCTTGCGGGGGCAAGACCGTATACCGCGCCCATCTGCTGGACGGTGCCCCGGCGATAAGTCTTTTTCTTTGGCACACGCGGAGAATAAAATGTCGATTTCCTCCGAGCGCAAATCCGCGCTCATTAAAGAGTATGCCACGAAAGACGGCGACTCAGGCTCCCCCGAAGTGCAAATTGCCATTCTGTCGGAGCGCATTACGAACCTTACCGGTCACTTCAAAGACCACAAGAAAGACAACCATTCGCGTCGTGGGCTCCTGAAAATGGTTTCCCAGCGTCGGCGTCTATTGGATTATGTGCGGGCAAAAGATGAAGCGCGGTACAAATCCATTATTGAACGTTTGGGTTTGCGTCGCTAAGCCCACCTAAAATGACCCCAATCTTTACCGCGTACCGCGCTTTTCTTACCCACAACGCAATCATGGTCCTTCGAGGTGAATTTTTTCTCGAACGGTGTTTGCGTGTGTGTGTGATCAAAAGCGCTGCGCAGAAATTCGCGGGGTACCGACTTTCCATGTCAGCAGAACAAGGTGGCATGTCCCAGACCGTCTGATGTTTCAGGCGGTCTTTTTCGTGGCGGGACCGACAATAGTCACCCTGCCATTTCCCCACGGGCAATCCGGCCGGTGGGTAACGTATGAAAGAAAATCTCATGTTTAACATCACGAAAAAATCAATCGAATGGGGCGGGCGCACGCTCACCCTGGAAACGGGCCGGGTGGCTCGCCAGGCCGACGGGGCGGTCCTGGCCACCTATGGGGAGACAACCGTGCTCGCGACCGTGGTTGGCGCCAAGGACCCCAAACCGGGTCAGGACTTTTTTCCGCTTACGGTCCATTATCAGGAGAAATACTACGCGGCGGGCCGTATCCCCGGCGGGTATTTCAAGCGCGAAGGGCGCCCGACCGAAAAAGAAACCCTCACCTCGCGGCTGATTGACCGGCCCATCCGCCCGCTTTTCGCCGGCGGCTTCAAAAACGAAGTGCTGGTGGTGGCGCAGGTACTGTCCCATGACGGGGAAAATGACAGCGACATTGTTGCGATGATTGCCGTCTCGGCGGCACTGACGATTTCGGGTCTACCGTTCCTTGGCCCCATCGGGGCCGCACGCGTTGGCTACACCAATGGCCAATATGTGCTGAACCCCACCATCGATGAGATGGAAGACAGCGATCTCGATCTCGTCATGGCGGGCACCCACAATGCGGTGATGATGGTTGAATCCCAAGCCAAAGAATTGTCCGAGGACGTCATGTTGGGCTCGGTCATGTTTGGTCACGAGGCAGCCCAGGATGCCATCAATTTGATCATTGATTTTGCGGAGGACAGCGCCAAAGACCCGTGGGCCTATGCGCCGCCGGATTACAGCGCGCAAGAAGCAAAGGTCCGCGCGCTTGTGGAAGATGATCTGCGCACAGCCTATAAAATTGTTGAAAAGCAGGACCGCCAGGCCAAAGTTGGCGAAGCGAAGGAAAAAGCCATCGCAGCGCTGTGCGGCGAAGACAAGGATGACCCGATCAGCGAAACGGTTCTCGGCTCGGTCTTCAAATCGGTTGAGGCTGATATCGTCCGTAACGGTATTCTCGATACCGGGGAGCGGATCGATGGTCGCGATACAAAAACGGTTCGCCAGATTGTATCGGAAGTTGGGGTCCTGCCGCGCACCCATGGGTCGGCCCTGTTCACCCGGGGTGAAACCCAGGCGATTATGGTTGCAACCCTCGGCACCGGCGAGGATGAGCAGTTTATCGATGCGTTAGCCGGGACGTACAAAGAAAATTTCCTTCTCCACTATAACTTCCCGCCATACTCCGTTGGCGAAGTGGGCCGCATGGGCGCCACCGGCCGCCGGGAAATTGGCCATGGTAAGCTTGCCTGGCGCGCCCTGAAGGCCGTTCTTCCGTCTCAGGAGGAGTTTCCCTATGTGATCCGCCTTGTTTCGGAAATCACCGAGTCAAACGGTTCCTCTTCGATGGCAACTGTTTGTGGCGGCTCACTCGCCATGATGGATGCTGGCGTGCCGATTAAGCGTCCTGTGGCCGGTATCGCCATGGGTTTGATCCTTGAGGGCGAGCGCTTTGCAGTTCTGTCCGATATTCTGGGTGATGAGGATCACCTCGGCGATATGGACTTCAAAGTGGCTGGATCAGAGGAGGGGATCACCTCGCTCCAAATGGATATCAAGATCGCGGGTATCACCGAAGAAATTATGAAGACCGCGCTGGCGCAGGCCAAGGATGGCCGTGTGCATATTCTCGGCGAAATGGGTAAAGCCCTTTCCGGTGCCCGTGAAGATCTGGGCGAATATGCCCCGCGCATCGAGACCATGCAGATCTCCAAAGACAAGATCCGTGACGTGATCGGCACCGGCGGCAAGATTATCCGCCAAATCGTTGAGGAGACAGGCGCCAAGATCAATATCGATGACGAGGGCCTGATCAAGATTGCCTCCAGCGACAAGGCAGAAATCGAAGCGGCCTATAAATGGATCCACTCCATCGTAGCCGAGCCGGAAGTCAACGAGATTTACAAAGGTAAAGTGGTCAAGGTCATGGACTTCGGCGCGTTCGTGAATTTCTTCGGTGCGCGCGATGGTCTGGTCCATGTCTCGCAACTGATCCAGGGGCGTCCAGAACACCCCAGCGAAGTGGTCAAAGAGGGCGACGAGGTTTGGGTTAAGCTTCTTGGCTTCGACGACCGAGGCAAAGTGCGCTTGTCCATGAAAGTTGTTGACCAGGAAACGGGGGCAGAAATTCCCCGCGAGCCAAAAGACGACTGAGCGAGCAATAGCGCCTGATGGGACGTGTCCCATTCCCGAAATCACAAGCCAGCCTGCCGACCCGGTAGGCTGGCTTTTTTTCGTTGAGCGCAGATTTTGTGGTGTGGAAAGCCGGTTTTTGCCCAACTGTTGCTGGCTAGTGATGCACGCCAACAAGAAGCGGCGTATATAGTACCTATGATTTGCGTTCTCCGGCGCGCAATATGTCGCCGGTCCTAACTTATAATGTTTTTCTGCGGGGGGTTTTTATGACCCAGTTTGTACCATCACAGCCCATTGCGCGTCTGCGCGGTCGATTTTTCTCAACGCGCGTTTTTATCGGTGCAGCCCTAACGGCAATGCTTGCCAGTTGTGGTCAAGGCAACGACGCCAGTACCACGCCGGAAACAACGGCTCCAACCGGTTCGGTGGCGGCGGCTCCGGACAGTGCAGCAATCGCGAGTACGGAACGCAAGCGGTTCACCGCCATGCTAGAGGCCCATGCCCGCGATTTCGTCAAGCAGGCCCCGGAATTCGCGACCCAACTTGGCCTTGATGAGGCCATGGCCGGGGAGGGGTACGCGCGCACCCTGCGGCGTTATTCGTTTGAAGCTGACCAAACGGCCCGGCTCGCCAATGAGGAAAATCTTCGTGCACTGAACGCTATCGACCGTTCGCTCCTCTCCGCAAGCGAGCAGGTGACCTTCGATATCCTGCGCAATGCGTATGAAACCGGGGCGCAACGCAACCTTTTCACCTTTGGCGGGGCAACCCATTGGGGCTCGGCCGCGCCGTACCGATTGACCCAGCTGTCGGGGGTACACATTGCGCTGCCACGCCTCCTGCAAACACAACAACCGCTTGCCACTGCCAGTGATGTGGACGCCTACCTCGCGCGGCTTGGTGCCATGGCCCGCGTCTTCGATGAGGTGGGTCAAATGGTACGTACCGATGCGGAAACCGGCGTCGTGCCACCGGTCTTTGCCCTCGAGGGTGCGGCCCGGTCAATCGCCAGTTTTATCGCAGCGGCTCCGGCGGACAATCCCCTGGTGACAACCCTGACTACCAAGATGGCGGCAATAGATACCTTGGCACCCGACGCACGCGATGCCTACAGCCTGCGCGCAGCGGAGATTGTCGCCGATGAGGTTTATCCAGCCTATGCGCGTCTGCGCACACTGCTCTTGGACTTGAAACCCCTCACCGCCGATGGGGACGGCATCTGGCGTCTGGGTCAACAGGGCGAGGATTTTTATCAGCATGCGCTCGATTCCTATGGCGCTGAGGGTAAGAGCGGTGATGAGATACACCAACTTGGCCTTGATGAAGTGGCACGCATTACCGCCGAGATGGATGCCATTCTTGTCGCTGAAGGCATAACGGGCGGCTCTGTGACTGGGCGCTATCAGGCGCTAAGCGTTCTGCCGAAAAATCTTTATCCTAACACCGCACCGGCGCGCGAAGACCTTCTGAGCGATCTTAATGATCAGGTCAGCGCCATCATGGCGAAAGCCGACGACTGGTTCGGTACCTTGCCCACCCAACCGGTCGAGGTGCGCCGTATTCCCGTTTATGAGCAGGATTCCTCCGCAGGCGGATATTATACCGGCCCATCACTGGATGGGACCCGGCCAGGTATTTACTGGATCAATTTGAAAGATACCGCCGACTGGCCAAAGTTTTCGCTTAAGACACTGACCTATCATGAGGCCGTTCCGGGTCACCATTTTCAGATTTCCCTGCAGCGTGCGATTAAGGGTCTGCCCCTGATCCGCAACATGATGTTCTATTCGGAGTTCTCCGAAGGTTGGGCACTCTATGCCGAACAGGTTGCCGCCGAAATGGGGATGTATGACGGCGACCCCCTCGGCAATCTCGGGCGGCTCCAGTCGGAGCTGTTTCGGGCGGCGCGTCTTGTGGTCGATAGCGGTCTTCACGCCAAACGCTGGACCCGCGAGGAGGCCATCGACTATATGGTCAAGGTCACGGGCGACACGCCGGCTGCTGTCGCGCGGGAGGTTGAGCGGTACGCCGTATGGCCAGGGCAAGCCACGTCCTATAAACTCGGTATGCTGAAAATTGTTGACTTGCGTGCGAGGGCTGAGGACGCCCTGGGTGATCAATTTTCGATAAAGGCTTTTCACGACGAAATCCTCCTGAATGGCGCCATGCCGCTGGGTGTCCTCGACGCCCGGATCAATCGGTGGATTGCGGCACAAAAAGGCGCTTAATGCGAACCGCTGTGTTGACACGCTAGCGCGCCGTCGCCATACGCGGGGATTATGGACGCCTCGCTTTTCTCTCTCTTCACGGCCACCTTCGTGACCTTTTTCGTGCTCATCGACGCGATTGGCGTGGCGCCTGTTTTTGCCACGCTAACTGCGCGCGGCAGTGCGCGTTACCGCCGAACCATGGCGATCAAGTCGGTATTCGTGGCCGCACTGATTATTTATGCGTTCGCGTTTGGCGGGGCATGGCTCCTTGATGCCATGCATATCTCCATTGATGCGTTCCGGGCAGCGGGCGGGGTGCTCTTGTTCCTAATTGCCCTCGATATGGTTTTCGAAAAACGCACCGAACGCCGCGAAGGGCGCGCCGAAGACGTCATGGCTGCTGACGAAACACCTGACGATCCCGACGATGTTTCAGTTTTTCCGCTGGGCATTCCGATGATTGCAGGGCCGGGCACCATCGCCTCGGCCATGTTCTTTATGTCTGATGTGGCCGGGTGGGCGGAACGCCTGGTGATCATGGCTGCGCTTGGGGCGAACTTGCTTTTATGCCTCGTGATCTTTCTGGCGGCCGGGCCAATCGTGCGGGCCATGGGCGAAAGTGTCGCCGGTGCACTTACGCGGATCCTCGGCGTTATCCTTGCGGCCCTTTCGGTGCAGTTGCTGATCGACGGGATAAAGGGTGCCTTCGGATTGAGCTAACTTTCCCAGTGGATTTTACCCTGCTGGCAACAGCGCATTTGTCTGTTGCCACAGACGTTCGCCTGCCTTTTCATCCCGGGCTAAAACCGACGGCTCAACCACAATGGGCTGGCCACCGCGCATACTCACATAGTCCCCCGAGGCAAAGGGCGGCGGAGTGACCATGATCATATCCGCGTACGCACGCGCCGATGTGGGAATTGTCCCTGTGCGGTCAGCCGGAAGGAGTTTTGGAACCAACGCTTTCGCCAGCCAGCGGACCGGGCCGGGGAAGTCCCGCGCAAGATCCGTATCTGGTAAAAATCCAGGGTCGAAACTCATACTTGTGACCGCAGGATCAATCTTCGCGAGTTGGCGCGCCAGCATGATGCAACACAGCTTTGATGCCGTATAGGCACGACCCGCTGCCCGCGGAGGAAAACGATCTCTCTGCGGATCAGTTTCTGGGTATGCAAGCCGCTCCACATCACAATGGTTCGGCGCCGGGGGCGGCGCCTTTTCCTCAGGATCATGCGTTCCGCTACCCGTCAGGATGATGCGGCTGCTGTTCCCCAACCGTGAAGCGAGGAGACGGATCATCAGGAAATGGGCGAGATAGTTAACCTGAAACATCTGTTCAAAGCCGTCTCGTGTCGTTTTCAGTTTCCGCCCGGTCATGCCAGCATTGAGGGCTAGAACGCTGATTGACCCGCTCGGCAGGCGCGCACAAAAAGATCGAACGCTGCCTAAAGAAGAAAGATCAAGTGGCAGGGTATGAAGCTGTGTCGTCGGTACAGCTGCTAAATCGGCTGGACGGCGCGCACCCAAGACTATGGGAACGTCACTTTCAGCGAGAAGCAGGTCCAACGCCGCGCGTCCAAAACCGGAGGTACCGCCCGTCATAATAATCACGATATGCCTCCGCCGAAATTACCGCCCGCTAGAATTCTTGCCGAATTTTTTCCGCAATGGCCTCAAGATCATCAATCTTGCCGGTATCGTTCGCATGTGGACGTTCAGAGACGCCCTCATAGGCGGGGATCATGTGAAAATGCAGGTGAAAGACCGTTTGCCCGGCTGGTGCACCGTTGAATTGAGCAATTTTTATCCCGTCGGGGGAAAGGGCTTTGCACACAGCCGTGGCCACGGTTTGAACCCGCGTCATCAGAATCCGTAACGCCTCCGGATCAATATCCAACAGGTTTGTGGCTTTGGCGCCTTTTGATATGACAAGACAATGGCCCCGCGATTGGGGATAAAGGTCCATAAAGGCAAGACAATCGTCATCTTCAAAGATCTTTATGCAGGGGATATCGCCGGCGATGATCTTTGCAAAGATATTATCGTCCTCATAAGGGGCAGTCAGGCTCACCGGGTCTCTCCATCAGACAGTTTTTTTGTATGGCGTATAGTTTTTGAGCGCGGCGATGTCTTCGGCAACGCCGTGGCGCTCGTGCGCCAAGTAGCGCGAGACAGCTTCCCGAAAGTTAGGATCGGGCAGGTAATGCGCCGAAAACGTAGGCACCGGCTCATAACCACGGGCTAGTTTATGGGTGCCTTGGGCGCCCGCCTCAACACGGGCAAGCCCGGCCGTGATCGCATACTCAATGGCCTGATAATAGCAGCACTCAAAATGCAGGAACTTCGCCTGCTCCGTACACCCCCAATATCGCCCATAGAGGGTATCGCCGCCAATTAAGTGTAACGCCCCGGCAATCGGCTCCGTCCCGCCGTCGACATAGGCAAGGGTGAGCAGAAGATCGTCGGCCATCCGCTCCCCAAGGAGCGAAAATGCCTCGCGTGTGAGGTAGGGCGTACCCCATTTGCGCATACCTGTATCCTGATAGAACACCCAGAAACTGTCCCAGTGATGTTCTTTCAGATCGCAGCCGGTAATATTTTCGATTCGGATGCCCTGTTCGGTGGCCTTGCGGCGTTCCTGTCGGATCGTCTTGCGTTTGCGTGACGCGAGCGCCGCCAGAAAATCATCAAAGGTCTCATAGCCCCGATTAGCCCAGTGAAACTGCTCGCCCAGTCGCGCAAGATAACCATCCGCTTCCAACAAGGTGCGCTCGGCTTGTGTGATAAAATTGATATGCACCGATGACAGACCGGTTTGATCTGCAAACTGACGGATCGCCCCGGCCAGAAGCGGGCGATGGTCACGATCCGCACAAAGCAATCGCGGGCCAGGCGCCGGGGTAAAGGGGGCCGCAATCAGGAGCTTAGGGTAATACTGCCCGCCCGCGCGCGAATAGGCATCCGCCCAGGCATGGTCAAAGATATATTCGCCTTGGCTATGCCCCTTCAGATAGGCCGGTGCCACGCCCAAAATATCGTCGCCTTGTTCAAGGATTAGGAGATTGGGCCGCCAGCCTGTCTCATCGGCAATGGAACCGCTTTCTTCCAACAAGGTCAAAAACCGGTGCGCGATAAAGGGGTTATACGGAACACCGGGCGGAAAGGCGTGGCGGTCCCATTGCGCCTCAGCGATCTCGCCAATACTACTCACGGTGCGCAAGGCAAGGCTTGCGGTCTCCTGTGGGGTGGATCCGCGCGTGTCCCGGGGGGTGCCGTCTGCGCTCATCCAGTAATCTCGAACATGCCGTCAATTTCAACCGCTGCACCAAGCGGCAGGGCAGGCACGCCCACTGCCGCGCGCGCATGACGGCCTACATCGCCAAAGACCTCGACCATTAGGTCTGAAGCACCGTTAATCACTTTGGGCTGATCCGTGAATTCAGGGGTCGATGCCACAAACCCGCCCAGCCGGACCACGCGCGAAATATCATCAAGGGATTTGCCAACGCTCTGGCAGGCGGCATGAAGCTGCGTCACAAGATTTAGCCCGCAAACCCGCGCCGCGTGTACGCCCGTCTCCAGACCAATATCCTTGCCTAATATGCCCGAAATTAGCGTGCCTCTATCCATGGATATCTGCCCGGAGATCACCACCAGACGGCCCGTCACGACAAAGGGCACATAATTCGCCACGGGCGCTACCCCATCGGGCAGCGTGATACCGAGATCGTCGAGGCGAGACTGGATGCGTGTCATAACCGGGTCCTCAAACGGCGTGCAGGGCCGCCATTTTCCGTCAATTATTGGTACAGCAATTCGTCGTTAAAAGGATCACTTTACCGCGCTCATTTCCCCTTAAACACGCGGCCAGGGCCGATGGCGCTGTCGCCGAATTTTTCGCGTAGCGCATCTATGGCGGCCTCACGGCGGGCAAGGCGGTCATTATCGGTCCCAAAAAAGCCACGCTGGCTGGCTCCGTCGCCCGCATTGCCGAGCTCTGCATAGCCAATGCCGATGAGGCGAAAGCTGCGCCCGTCACACTCCCCGGTGAGCATGGAACATCCAGTGTCGAAAAGGACGCGCGCAAGGTTCGATGGCTCTTCGAGGGTGCGCCGCCGGGTGATCGTCTTGAAGGCTGCGGTTTTGAGTTTCAGTGTCACCACACGCCCCGCTAACCCTTTTTCTTTCATCCGCCTGGAAACTTTTTCACACAAAGGCCACAGGCGGTCTTCGAGGCTGCGATAGGCGCTGATATCGTCGTTAAAGGTCGTTTCAGCGGAAACACTTTTCGTGTCGCGATGGGGGCTCACGGAGCGGCTATCGTCCCCATGGGCGAGGCGTGCCAGCCGCAAGCCCGTTTCGCCATAGCGGGCGGCGAGGGTTTTGGCGTCCATGGCCTGAAGCTGAGCAATCGTGTAGAGCCCGTCCCCGGCAAGGCGGGCCGTTGTCTTGCTACCAATACCCCAGATCAGGCTGATGGGCTGGGCCGCCAGAAAGCTCTTTGTCTCTGCTCGGCCAATCACGAAGTACCCGGATGGTTTATCAAAGTCTGACGCGATCTTCGCCAGAAACTTATTATGGCTGAGCCCCACAGAAACGGTAACGCCAACCTCTTCAACCACCGCCTGTTGGAGGCGCGCCATGGTGACCGCCGGCGGCTCGCCATGCATGCGTGCGGTACCCGACAAATCCATAAAGGCCTCGTCAATCGACAAAGGCTCAACCAGCGGGGTCAGGGCGCGCATCATTGTGCGGATGGTTTGTCCCGCAGTGAGATATTTTTCAAAGTCTGGCCTGATCACCACCGCGTCAGGGCAGGCGGCCAGGGCCTTGAACATCGGCATGGCCGAACGCACGCCATAGGTCCGCGCAATATAGCAGCAGGTCGTCACGACCCCGCGTCGCCCACCGCCGACGATCACCGGCCGATCGGCGAGCGACGGATCGTCCCGTTTTTCAATTGCGGCGTAAAATGCATCGCAATCAAGGTGAGCAATCGACAGGTCAAAAAGCTCGGGATGGGTTACCGTTGGCGCAGGGATAGACGTGGTTTCGCAGACTTTGCAGCGCGCAAGGGCATTTTCCTCAAAATTGAGGCATCGCCGGCAAAAAAAGGGTTTATGAACAATTTCAGTCACTTACACAGTTTATCAGGAGTTAGAAACGATCACGATTGCGCTCTTTTCGCCGCAGTTAAATAATCGATAAGACCTTTTGCCCATGATCATAGCACAATCAATCGGTCTGATTCGCTGCGCGTTTCCTTGTGTATGAAGGCATCTGGCGCAGCCTCTGGCCCCCGTGCACGAATAGGCTGCGTTTTATGTCTGCAATGGAGAAAATCGACCTGTCGCCGCTCACCAAAACCGTCCTTATCGTGGAAGATAATGAGCTGAACATGAAACTGTTTCATGATCTGCTCGATGCGCACGGCTATGGCGTTTTGCAGGCGCGCAACGGCGATGAGGCCATGACCCTGGCACGGTCTGAAAAACCCGATTTGATCCTAATGGACATCCAATTACCCGAGGTTTCCGGCCTTGAAGTGACAAAATGGCTCAAGGCCGACGAGGCGCTTGCCGACATTCCAGTGATTGCGGTCACCGCGTTTGCCATGAAGGGCGACGAGGAACGCATACGCGCCGGTGGCTGCGAAGATTATGTGGCAAAGCCGATCTCGGTTGTTTCGTTTGTTGATAAAGTAAAAAGATATCTCAGCTAGGCTTGCCGGATGAGTATTGTGTTTCACGGTTAACCCGGCGGGGTATGTATGACGGCGCGCGTATTGGTCGTCGATGATTTGGAACCAAATGTGAAGCTTCTGGAGGCAAAGCTCCGAGCTGAATATTTCGATGTGTTGGGTGTGTTCAACGGGCGTGATGCCATTGAGACCGCTCGTTCTGAACAACCCGATATCATTCTTCTTGATGTAATGATGCCCGGCATGGATGGGTTTGAAACGTGCCGTGCCTTAAAATCTATGCCCGAAACCATGCATATTCCTGTGGTGATGGTGACAGCCCTTGATCAGCAGGCGGACCGAATTGCAGGGCTAGAGGCTGGGGCTGATGATTTCCTGACCAAACCGGTGGAGGATGTGGCGCTATTTGCGCGGGTGCGGAGCCTGACCCGGCTGAAGATGATGACCGACGAGTTACGCATGCGCCATGTGACGGGGCAGGGGCTCGGCGTTGTTGAACAGCTAGAGGTCACTGACGAAGCAGAGCTATCACGGCGCATCCTGATTATGGATGATCAAATTGAACAGATTGATCGTCTACGTACAGTATTAGGCGACGGGTATGATATCTTTTCGGAAACCGACCATGACGAGGCGTTGAACCGGGTCCGTCAATCGGATTTCGATCTCATCATTATCAATATGTCGATTGAAAAAACCGATCCGTTGCGGCTTTGCTCGACGATCCGTTCCTTCGAGGAAACCCGTCTGACGCCAATCCTTGCTATTGTTCGCGACGGCGATACACGCAAACTCGTGCGCGCTCTTGATATCGGCGTGAACGATTATGTGAATCGCCCGGTGGACAAGAACGAGCTGATCGCGCGGGTATCAACACAATTGCGGCGCAAGCATAACCTTGATCAATTGCGTTCGTCCTTTCAGGCGAGCCTTGAAATGGCGGTTACGGATCAATTGACCGGGCTGTATAACCGCCGTTATCTCGCGAGCCATCTGTCAGCGATGTTTGACCGGGCGTACTGGACCGGGCGTGCGCTCTCGGTCTTGATACTCGATATCGACCACTTCAAGGCGATCAACGATACCTATGGCCATGACGCCGGTGACGAGGTGATCCGCGCTTTTGCCGACCGGATCACAAATGCCATTCGCGGTATAGACCTGGCGTGCCGCTATGGCGGGGAGGAATTCCTGATCGCTATGCCCGATACCGATATGAACTTTGCCCATATCGTTGCTGAGCGCCTGCGTCAGGATATTGCCGGCGATAAAGTCCCCGTCAATAGTGGGCGCGACCGTCTCGAAGTAACCGTCAGTATCGGGATCGCCTCCACCGAAGACGGCGCCGAAGACGACAATTCCCAGAAACTGATCAAACGCGCCGACGAAGCGCTCTATGCTGCGAAACAATCGGGCCGCAACCGGGTCAACCTGTCTGCGGCGTAGGGGTATTTGCCTCGGCTTCGTTCGAGGCGGTTTCGACAGGGTCGGCGTTTGTGGCAACAGATCCGTATCGGCGCTGCGCTTGCCCGGGAACACCGACCATCATTTCTTGCTCAAGCAGCCTCGAGATATTGATCGATCACCTTTTTTTCGCCGGTGTGGTCAAAGGTGACGGTCAGTTTCTGGCCCTCGGCGGCTTTCACGTGACCGTAGCCGAATTTTTGATGAAAGACGCGTTGACCGATCTCAAAGCGTGAAGTGCCAACGCTCTGTACAGAGACGGTATTTGCCTTGCCCTCAATCATTGGCGGATCGGCGATGGGACGGCCCGCCGCGGCGCGGGCGCGGCGCCAGCCGGGATTGTCATAATACTCTGATTGGGTCACGGGTTGCGCATCAAAGCGCGAATGACTGGCAAGGCTGGTGGCCGAGTTGCCATATAGCCCCGGTTCGGATTGAACCTCCACATGGGTTTCGGGCAATTCGTCGATAAAGCGCGAGGGCAACGCATTCTGCCAGCGGCCATACATCTGCCGGTTGGCCGCAAACGAGATGCGGCAGCTCTCTTCAGCGCGCGTGATCCCCACATAGGCAAGGCGGCGCTCTTCTTCTAACGCGGCCGTTCCCCCCTCATCGAGGGACCGCTGGGACGGAAAAACGCCTTCCTCCCAACCGGGCAGGAATACCACCGGAAACTCCAGCCCTTTGGCCGCATGCAACGTCATCAGCCAGACCTGACCACCGGCAAAGCTCTCGTTATGGTCGGCAACCAGGGCCACATGATCAAGGAAAGCTTCAACGGTTTCATATTCGCTCACCGCCGAGACGATTTCCTTGAGGTTTTCAAGTTTACTGGCTGCTTTCGGTGATTTTGAATTTTTCCAATGTTCCGTGTACCCGGACTCTTCAAGGATCACTTCGGCAAGATCACGCGGCGGCAGGTCTTTCATTTGCGCGGACCATCGGTCAACCATGGCCACAAAGCGGGTGAGGGCGGTTTTGCCAACGCCGCTAAGCTCACCGGTTTCCAGGATCAGGCGCGCCGCACGCATCAGCGGTATGTCTTCGCGCCGGGCGACTTTGTGAATTGCCTGCATGGTAACACCGCCCAACTTGCGAGCTGGCTTATTGGCGATGCGGTCAAAGGCCAGGTCATCGGCCTGACTGCGCACCAGCCGCAAATAGGCGATGGCATCGCGCGTTTCCTCACGCTCGTAAAAGCGCGGACCGCCCACGACCTTATAAGCAAGGCCCAACGTATTGAACCGCTCTTCAAACGCCCGCATTTGAAACGATGCGCGCACGAGCACGGCCATTTGGCTCAGGGACCGCCCGCGGCTATGCTCAGTCTCAATCTCATCGCAGATTTGCCGCGCCTCTTCCTCCCCATCCCAAAGCCCGCGCACGAGGACTTTTTCGCCCTCTTCGCGGTCCGTCCACAGGGTCTTGCCCAAGCGATCCTGATTTGCGCTGATCAGACCGGATGCCGCGCCGAGAATGGCTGGTGTTGAGCGGTAATTGCGTTCCAGACGGATAACCGTGGCACCCGGAAAATCCTTTTCAAAGCGCAGGATGTTTTCGACTTCCGCCCCGCGCCAACCATAGATCGACTGATCATCATCACCCACGCAGCAGATGTTGCGATGGTGCTGGGCGAGCAGACGCAACCACAAATATTGAGCAACGTTCGTATCCTGATATTCATCCACCAGCATGTAACGAAAGCGTCCCTGATAATCGTTCAGGACATCCTCATGCTGTTGAAAGAGTGTCAGGTTGTGGACAAGGAGATCGCCGAAATCCACAGCGTTCAGCGTAATCAGTCGCGCCTGAAAGTTTGTATAAAGATCGATCGCCCGCCCATCGGCGAAATGCCAGGCTTCGTCTTTGGGCACTTTTTCCGGCACGAGACCCCGGTTTTTCCAACCATCGATCATCGCGGCGAGCGCGCGGCCGGTCCATCGTTTCTCGTCAATATCGGCGTCGGTGATCACCTGTTTGGCAAGGCGGATCTGGTCATCCATGTCGAGGATGGTAAAGTTTGACTTCAGGCCCACAAGCTCCGCATGCCGCCGCAAAATCTGCGCGGCGATTGAGTGGAAGGTGCCGAGCCAACGCATGCCTTCGACCTCATCCCCGATAAGCTTGCCGATTCGCTCTTTCATTTCGCGCGCGGCCTTATTGGTGAAGGTCACCGCAAGGATTTGCGACGGATAGGCAAGGCGGGAATGGAGAATATGGGCAAGCCGCGTCGTTAGCGCCCGGGTCTTGCCCGTGCCTGCGCCTGCCAGCATGAGAACGGGCCCATCGGTGGCAAGAACCGCGGCCCGCTGCTCCTTATTCAGCCCATCAAGATAGGCGGCATCGGTGGCACCGCCGTTTTTGGGCGGCGGCGTAATGCCCTGCAGGGCGCGTTGGGACAAGGTTTGCGAACTCATGAGGATTTATACGCCAACAGGAACGATTCTGGAACATCCGATCCGGTGATGGGGACAAGCCTTTGCAATTTTTGCAATCGAAAGAGAAGTCATGAATTTATTTGCCCGTTTCTGCTACCAACCCAAATAATGTCCTGCATTTATTTTGGGTTGGTGACCGAATTTTGTATTTGTGCCGGACCGCCACACTAATGTCATATTATGCCCCCGGTTTTTGCCATGGTGTGACCGTTTCTGTCCCAATCTCAAACACTTAACCGGTTCGTAAGGTCGGACGGGGCATAGGGAACAGGGCAAAGATGGGCAAATTTGAAGTTTACCGCGATAAGGCGGGCGAATTTCGATTCCGGCTATTAACACTGGCTGGCGACAATATCATGGCGAGCGAGGGCTATCGCGAAAAACGCAGCGCCTTTAACGGGATCGCTTCAATCAAGAAAAACAGCACCTTGCCGCACCGATTTATGCGCAAAAAAGCGGTGGATGGGCGGTCTTATTTTGTTCTGAAAGCGGGTAATCACGAGATTATCGGAAAGTCAAAAACCTTCGACGATGACGAGGCGTGCGAGACGGCGATCAGGCAATTCATCGCCGTGGTTCAGGAAGCCGAGATTGATGACGTGACCAAGCGCATGCGTCGCACGCACGTCGCTTGACCGACACTTTTTCTATTGAAAATTTATGAAAAACCCGGTGCACGCTGGCCTTGAGGTCACAGCGTGCATGCGGGCGTTTTTCTGGTAGTCTGCGGGTGCGGTCGCGGTCGTGCGAGGGCCGGGATATTGACTGTGACCCTCGCCCAACCCAATTCTCAGAAGCGCAAGGATAATCGTGGCAGAGCAACGCGTTGACACGATCACTGATGAGACTGGGTCGGCAGCATTAATGTCGACGTCCAAGCCGCAAACCGTCCGCCTCATCCATCTCTCCGATCCACATTTGCCAACACCTGGTCCGGTGCTCTTCCGCGCGCTCCTGAATAAACGCATTTTTGGCTATCTCAACTGGCAGCGACGGCGCCGGTTGGTGCATAGGCGCGCGATTCTCGATTGCTTGACGGCAGACATTCAGGCGCGCGGCTTTGATCAGCTGATGATTGGCGGCGACCTGATCAATATTGCCCTACCGGAGGAATTCAGGCGTGCGCGCCATTGGCTCATGGAAATGGGCCCGGCCGACAAAATCATGGTCGTGCCGGGTAATCATGACACCTATGTGCCGATTGACTGGACAATAGGGCTTGGTCAGTGGGCTGACTATATGGCTGGCTTTCGGTTCGCCAAAACGCAAGTGGGCGCGCAGACGCTGACCCATCGAATGCCGATCGATACGACCGATTTTCCTTTTGTGCGCCGGATTGGCCCCGTGTCCGTAATCGGACTGAACACATCGCCCAGTACTGCGCCCGGTCTCGCCACCGGCCATGTGGGCCCCGCGCAACAGGCCCGTTTGCGTGCGCTGCTTTCTAAGGACAGCTCAGTTCAAGGTGAACCAGCGCCGATCCTTACCGTCTTACTGGGTCATCATCCATGGAACGACCGGGACATGGCACGTCATAAGCGGCTGACCGATGGCGCGGTGCTCATCACGCTCCTTGATGACGCGCGCCAGACACAGATACAGGCAAAGACACAAACACAGACCCAAACATTGACACAGGCACCCGCGCCCGGACCGGCAATGATCCTGCACGGTCACGCCCACGTGCCCATGAGCCAGCGGGTAGGGGCACACCAGACGCTGCATCTTGGTGTGGCGTCAGCGTCTTATGCGGGCAGCCAATCAGACGACCAGCCGACCACGGGAAACGCCCCGCCAGCCGCCGGGCAATATCACTGTTTTGATATTGCCCCATCGGAGGCGGGAGCGCAGATTACCTTGACCGTGCGGGCGGTCGACCCGCGGGATATGACGGTTTATACCGCCTATTCGGGCGCGCCGGAGGACTGGCAGCCTTGAGCGAACCACCCAAGATGACGAGTGACGAGGACCGACCATGTTTGACGATGCTGAAGCCGATACCCAATCTGGCGCGCCATCGCAAAAGCCGCCGCGTCGGTCGAACTTTGAAAACCAGCTTGAGACAAGCCTGAACGCCGCCGCCGCCTGGAGTGCCGATCATCGGCACCCCGATGGCTACTGGGTCGGGCGGCTGGAATCCAATGTCTGTATGGAGGCGGAGTGGATCCTTGCTCTTTGGGTCGTGGGGCTTGACGATCACCCTTTGCGCCCACGTCTTGCCGAAGCGTTGATCAGTACACAGCGCGAGGATGGCTCCTGGGAGATTTACCACGACGCCCCGGCGGGCGATATCAATACAACGGTGGAAGCCTATGCCGCCCTGCGCAGTATGGGCTATGACGCTGGGGAACCATTTCTGCAAAAGGCACAAGACTGGATCGCATCAAAGGGTGGCTTGCGGCATATCCGGGTGTTTACCCGCTATTGGCTGGCCTTGATTGGTGAGTGGCCCTGGGAAAAAACACCCAATGTCCCGCCAGAAGTGATCCGCTTTCCCCACTGGTTTGCGTTCTCGATTTACAACTTTGCCCAGTGGGCCCGCGCCACCATGATGCCCATTGCGGTCTTATGTGCACGCCGGACGGTGCGCGCGCTGCCTCCTGAAAACCGGCTCGATGCGCTGTTCCCCGATGGGCGTGACGGGTTTGATTACACCTTGCCAAAAAAAGCAGGGGCTGATGGTTGGGATCGGTTTTTCCGCACGGCGGATCGGTGTCTCCATGGGCTACAGTCCTTTGGCATGACCCCCGGGCGCAACACCACGGTCAAGCGAGCGCTGGAATGGATTATTCAGCACCAGGACGCTGACGGCGTATGGGGCGGAATTCAGCCGCCATGGATCTATTCACTCATGGCGCTGGTGAGCGAGGGGTATGCGCTCGATCACCCTGTTGTGGCCAAAGCCCTTGCCGCCCTTGATGATCCGCGATGGCGGGTTGATGTGGGCTCGGCAACCTTCATTCAGGCTTCAACTTCCCCGGTGTGGGATACGGTGCTCACGCTACTGGCCTTTGATGACGCCGATGTGCTGGATGACTACCCCGATGAGGTGCGCCGCGCCGTGCAGTGGGTGCTCGATCAACAAGTGCTGCGCCCCGGCGACTGGCAGGTAAAAGTGCCCGATATTGCCCCCGGCGGATGGGCCTTTGAGTACAAAAATTATTTTTATCCTGATACTGATGATACCGCTGTGGCACTCATCGTGCTGTCGCGTTTTCGGGATGATCCCCACTGGCGCGAGCAGGGCATTGAGACCGCAATATCACGCGGGGTAGACTGGCTCCTTGGGATGCAGTCGAAAAATGGCGGCTGGGGTGCTTTCGATAAAGACAACAACAAGACCATCACCACCCGGATACCGTTTTGCGATTTTGGGGAGGCGCTTGATCCGCCCTCGGTTGATGTGACCGCCCATATTGTCGAAGCGTTTGGCAAGCTTGGTTTTCGCGAAAGCCACCCCGCCATGGCGCGTGCGCTGGCCTATCTCAAAGCTGAGCAGGAAGCCGATGGGTCCTGGTTCGGGCGTTGGGGCGTCAATTACGTGTACGGAACAGGGGCAGTTCTGCCTGCGCTGGAAGCATTGCACGTGGATATGACAGCTCCGTGGGTTACCAAAGCCGCCGACTGGCTCATCGCCATGCAACAGAAAGATGGTGGCTGGGGAGAGAGTTGCGCGTCCTATATGGATCCGGCCATGGCCGGCCGGGGGCCCACCACCGCCTCCCAAACCGCATGGGCGATCATGGGCCTTGCCGCGGTCAATCGACCCGGCGACCGTGACGCCATGGAACGCGGTATCGGTTTTCTGATGGACCGACAGGTGAACGGCACCTGGCAGGAACCGGAATATACCGGCACGGGCTTTCCCGGCTATGGCGTGGGCGCAACAATTAAACTCACCGATCCCGGACTGGAAGACCGGCTGAGTCAGGGTGTTGAGCTAAGCCGTGCGTTTATGATCAATTATAATCTTTACAGGCACTATTTTCCGTTGATGGCGTTTGGCCGCGTGCGCGCGCTCTTCGCGCAATGACCGATAAGCCGCTTGATGCGATTATCCTTGGCGCTGGCGCGGCGGGGCTGTTTTGCGCTGGCGAAGCGGGCAGGCTTG
This sequence comes from Pseudomonadota bacterium, assembly GCA_039819545.1. Lineage (GTDB taxonomy): Bacteria > Pseudomonadota > Alphaproteobacteria > Caulobacterales > Parvularculaceae > CALLPQ01. Next base: position 105,157 of record JBCBRS010000009.1, read on the forward strand.
GCCACAGCATTCTTGTGCTCGATCATGCAAAACGTATTGGGGAGAAAATCCGCATTTCCGGGGGAGGCCGATGTAATTTCACCAATATCCACGCCCGACCGGAAAATTTTATCTCACAGAATCCAAAATTCTGTATCTCGGCGCTGAAACGATTTACGCCGCAGCATTTCCTGGACCGGGTGAACGATGCTGGCATTGCGTGGCACGAAAAAACTCTCGGCCAGCTGTTTTGTGATCATCGAGCGCAGGATATCATTGATATGCTGATGAAAGGCGCCCGCGGGACAGGCGTGACCATTCAAGGTGAGACGACGATAAAGAAAGTCTCCCGCGAGGGCGCGTTTTTTCGCGTGGAAACGACGGGTGGGACCTATCTGTCGACAGCGTTGATTGTGGCCACTGGCGGATTATCGATCCCCAAAATTGGCGCCACCGGTCTTGGCTATGACCTTGCCCGGCAATTTGGTCTTGACCTTTTGGAAAGACGCGCCGGCCTTGTACCGCTTACCTTTGAGGGGGCGATCCTAGAAAACGCAAAGACCCTCGCTGGCGTGAGTGTGGATGCCGAAATCCACTACGGGCGGACGATGTTTCGCGAAGGGCTGCTCTTTACCCACCGGGGACTGAGTGGACCGAGTATTCTGCAGATTTCAAACTATTGGCGCGACGGGGAGGCCATTGCGGTTAATCTCTTGCCGTCGGTAAATATTGCCACGTCATTGGCTGACGCGCGCCGGGAAAATGGGCGTCAAACTGTAGAAAAAGTGCTCACAAGCTATCTGCCAAAACGCCTGGTGCAAACCCACGCTGGCACAGGTGATCATCGCGTGGGGGATTATGGCGCGGCGCTCGGAAGGGGACTGGCTGAAGTCGGCAACAAATCGCTCGACCAGCTTGCCCGACATTTTCAGCATTGGCAGGTCTACCCTTCGGGTACCGAAGGGTACCGCACGGCGGAGGTGACCCTTGGCGGGGTTGACACGCGCGGGCTTAATTCACGCACCATGGAGACCAATAGCGTTCCTGGTCTTTATTTTATCGGCGAAGTTGTGGACGTGACCGGCTGGCTCGGCAGATATAATTTTCAATGGGCCTGGGCGAGCGCCCATGCCGCCGCCATGAGCCTTTGAAGACCCGGCTTTACTCCGCCGCAATCTGCTTGTCGGCGCGCTGCCCGCCAAACCGGTTTGATAGCATGCGGGCCCATTCCTTAAACGGAAAGGCGATCAAGGGCACGACGTGGTCACCGGGATTATTTTCAAAGCCAGTGGGCACATCTTTCGCAGGCCCGGGGCAGTAATATGTCCCGAACAGAATATCGTAGAAGGGGAAGATGGAGGCAAAGTTCTTGTCATAGGCCTCTTTCACATCCGCATGGTGCCAGCGATGAAAGCGCGGCGATGCGATAATATGTTTTAGCGGCCCGTGCCCCCAATCGAGATTGGCGTGCACGTAATATTGGTGGACGGCCTTTATGTACCCGAGCATGAAAATCTCGTGAAACTTCAGGCCTAGCCAGCTCCCCATCACGAGGAGACTTGCGCTCAGGACCGCAGTCTCCAAAAAATGCGCCCGCGACCAGGATAGAAAATGCAACTGCGTATCGGAATGGTGGACGGCATGGATTGGCCATATCCAGCTTTCGTGCAGATAGCGGTGAACCCAATAGAGATTGAAGTCATAGACCAGAAGCGCGATCAGACCGGCAATGGGTAAGGGGACATTTGCCCACAGCGCAGCTGGCAATTGCGGCACATTCAAAAATTCGTACAGGGATGATACCGGCAGGACGAGGTAGTAGACGATGATGGCGGCGCCAGTGTTAAAGCCCACAAAGGCGAGATTAGTTGCCGCCGAATGAGCCAATTTTGGCCGCCAGCGGAAAATCTCCGTCCCTCGCGCCAGAAACGCCAGGGCGGTAAAAATCGCAAAGAAAAGAGCGTAATGTGCCCCGAAATTCACAAGCCGCGTGAGCGCGTCGGACATGATGATCATCCCAAATCAGAGGAGACCACCATGGGGCACAAGCCCCTTTGAATGCCGATCTCGCTAAGCGTTGAGATCTATCAGTCTGGGGCTAACCAACCTTTAATCAAATAGAATAGTCAGCGTATGGTCAGGGTTAATAACGGGTAAAAATGGGCGTACCGTGTTCAGCCAATCCTGAAGGCTGACCGGGTGCCATCCTGTTCGCCGAACGCTTTTGCGGCGTCGCGGCCCTCCGGCGTAATGTTACCGTCAGCGTCGAGCCAACCCTGTGCCTGTGCGCATTCGCGCCCTGATTTGCCTTCCATGCCGCCAGACATCTGGGCAGCAAACGTCTCGAGTAGATATATCGTCTCTTTATCCATCATATCACCTCCACGAAACTGTACGCTTTTGTCGCAGGGGTGGATCAAAATGCCTGATTAGAACCCGTGGCGTTTTTCTTTGATTAGTATCCGCTGTTCCCTGCGATACCGGTAAATCTTTACGCCACCACCGGTTGATACGCGCTCCCCGTGGCGGACTTGAGGTATCCTCAGAAAAATTAGGCGGCGGTTGGTCTGCGCCTCGGTTTGGCATTTACCCGGCGGTTAACCTCGCGGGCGAGCGTTGTGATTTCGCTGGCCGCCGCGGAGCGCCGACTGGTTTCCACAACCCCGCCGCCAATGGCAAGACTTTCGGCGAACGCGGCCCGGTTTCCAAGCTCGCTGCGCGCCATGGGCAGCTTGCTCTGGCGCAGTTGATCGCGAATCATATCGGCGATCCGGGCGCGGGCAGGCGCGCGATTGATTATGAAAAGAGATGGCTTTTCCGCTTCCGCGATGAGACGCGCCGTGGGCATTGTTGCGTCAAGGTCGAGCGGCGACAACTGAAGCGGCACGAGCACCAGATCCGCAGCTGCTACAGCGCGGCTAAGCGAGCGATCAAGCAGCGGCGGCGTGTCTATCAGGATGAAGTCCGGCGGTCCGTCTGCCCGGCGAAAGCGCCGCACGGCAGAGGCAATTCCATAACTTGTCTCCTGCGCAAGCGGGAAATCGAGACCCCCCAGTCGGCCAGCGCGCACCTCTGCCCATCTTGTCAGGCTGCCCTGATCGTCGGCATCAATGGCAGCCACGCTGTTCCCGCTCGCCATAAAGGCGGCCAGCAATTGGCACACCAGCGTGGTTTTCCCGGCACCGCCTTTACGCTGTGCCACGGTGATTATGCGCGTCATCAGAGCCTCCCAACATTCAGAGCGTCTATCGTTGCGACGATTCTGTCCCGCCTGCGATGGGCATACCCCAAACCCTAAGGTCAGGATGCGCGCGTTTTGGGTGTGAGGGGGATAAACCGCATGGCAAAAAACGTCAGCGCAAGTGCGAGGCCCGCCGCCGACCAGAAAGGCACTCGGATACCAATCGCATAAAGCGAGAATGCAAGCGCCGGGGTAAATATATGACCCGTGGTCCAAGCCGCATTGGCAAGCCCGGCGGCAGCGCCCTGTTCCTCGGGCAAGACCTGCAACGAGACGGCGGCGTTATAGCCGGGTCTGATCATCCCGGTACCAAGCCCGTTAATCAGCATACCGAAGGCAATGGTCCCGAAATCAGTGCCCATAGCGATAATCAGATGACCGACCATCAAGATCGGCGGCGCGGCAAGGAGCAGTAGGCGCGGGGCCGGTCGAAACCGACCAATGATGACGAGTTGACCAAACAAGGCCGCCAGCGAGTTGATCATGAAAACAACGCCCAGATATTGGGACGCCGTCGTCTCATCAAGCGCGAGCACATCGAGAAGATAAAAGCCCGTGAGCTGGATGGGAATAACCATCAACGCACCGCTGACCGCGCCGTAAAGTAGAACCTGCCGCACGCGGGCATCAGTGGCTTTGAGCCGCGCGCGCGTGGTCCGCATCTTTGGCCGCGACAGTTCGGGCAGATAAAGCGCAATGGCGATAAACGCGGCGATCGCGATGGCTGATACTACGAACAGCGGCACAACTGGGCCAAACTGGACGGTGGCCCCGCCAATGCCCGGACCAAGCGTCGAGCCGATGCCAAAGGCGGCGCCAAGCCCCGCCAGCGCCGCCGTTCGGTCCTGGGCACTAGTGCGATCGGCGATGTAGGCCTGGGAGGCAGCGGGCGCCGCCGATGAAAAGAGCCCGTGAAAAGCGCGGATCCCCGCCAGCAGAAAAACCATGGCCCCCACTGGGACGAACCCCGTCAACCCGGCATGGAGCGCCAAGCCGAGCGCACTCAGGGCCACCGCGAAAACACCAACGCCGAGCAGGATTACCGGCTTTCGCCCAACCTGATCGCTGCGCCGCCCCCACACCGGGCTCATCAGGACCCAGAAAAACGCAGACAGCGTAAAAATCAGTCCCACCTCAATATCCGCCATGCCAAGACGCCGGGCAATCGGTGGCAGAATAGCAAAGAGAATGGTCTGACCGAGGCCAAGACATAGGGTTGCCAGCATGAGGATGGCAAACGCTGCGCGTCGGTCTTTTCGCGTTCCGGCGTGTTTGGTTTCGTCAGCGGTTCCGTCGCCGGATGGGGAAGGGGGAAGGGCCATTGATCACCCCATGCCAAAAAACAGCGCGGGTGGAAACCAGCCACGGGATTTTGCCGTCAATCTGCTGTTTTCGGCTCGTGATGGCGTTTCGCAGCGATCTCCCAATCCCGAACGACCGTTTTGGTTACCCGCCAAAAAGCAAAAATTCCGATGATCACCGGGACAAGCGTCGTGGTCATGGCAAGGCGTAACCCAATGTCAGCGGTCACGTTAGGTATCCCGGCAAACAAATCACTCAGCACCCCGGTTATCGAGGGGCCAAGACCGAGGGCGATGAGATTGAGAACGAAGAAATAAATAGCTGTAGAGAGCGCCCGCATGTGGACCGGGGCAAGGGTTTGGGCAAGTGCAAAGCCTGGCCCCAGGTGAATACCCACCAGAAAATGCACCGGCCATAAAAGGATCAGACACCAGACGGGACTACCCACCCAGATCGCCCCGATAAAAAAGGGAATATAAAGGATCATCGCCCATGCCGGAACGGATCCGTAGGCTGTCTTATCCTTTGCAGCGAATTTGTCCACAAAACGCCCGCCCGCAAAGACGCCGGCCACATAGGCGGTGCCATTGATCACGCCCAGCCAGCCATAAACCGCCAGCTTGTCGAAATCGGGGTGACTACGCAAAAAGAATAGAACCGTGAAGGCGCTGGTGGCATAGGATGCAAAGGAGACCGCCGTTTGCGCGGTAAGCATGTTGGCGTAGGTCGGAATGCGCAACAACTGCCCCGCTGCGCGCCACAGCGCCCCGATTTCAAAAAGCGCACCGTCGGGCGTGGTAGGCTTGGCGGGAAGAGGCTCGCCTTTTTGCGCCGCGGCGATACGGTCGCTTAAACCCCGTTCAGGCTCGCGCACTACAAGGCGCAGGATCACGGCGAGAAGAACCCCCGGAATACCAAGCCCCAGAAACGCCGTACGCCAATCAAAATTCTGAACGATCCAGCCGCCGCCCAGATAAGCAATCGTAATGCCGATGGGGATACCCATGGAGTAAATCGCCAGGGCTCCCGCACGCGCCTCTTTCGGGAAGTAATCGGAGATCAACGCATGGGCAGGGGGCGTGCCCCCCGCCTCGCCAATACCAACGCCAATGCGCGCTGCAGCCAGCTGCCAGAAATTAGCGGCCAGCCCGCACAGCGCTGTGAACCCTGACCAAACGGCCAGCGACACGGCAATGATTGTCACACGGTTATGGCGATCGGCCAGCCGTGCGATTGGAATGCCCAGCGTTGTATATAAAATAGCAAAGGCGATACCGGACAAAAACCCGAGCTGTGAATCGCTCAGCGCGAATTCTGCCTGAATTGCTGGCGCCAGAATGCCCATGATCTGGCGGTCGAGAAAGTTGAAGGTGTAAACGCCGGTGAGCAGGAAGAGCACAAGATAGCGATAGGCGGACGTCGGCGCGTTTGCCGGCACGCTGACGTCATCGTCAGCAGCGGGTGCCGCGGTCGTGGTCACGGGACGGGTCATGGGTGGCGCGGTTCCTTCCCTCAGCCTGACCACAAAAATGCGGTGCGCGTCGGGCAAAGGCAAGCACACGTGGCAGCGATTAGCAGCGGGGCGTCACGCGCGCCACGTTGCGCCCAATTCGGATTGGAGTTCAGAGGTCGCCCAAGGGCTTTTTGCGCCCGGAGAGGTGGCGCTCGCGCCGGTCACTCTCAATATACCGGTCGGTGGTCGCCATTGTCGCGTGGCCGGCATCATCGCGCACATGTTCGCGCGGGCGGATTTTCACATCTTCGGAAATACCCGTGTGGCGCAGCCAGTGGACCGTTGCCGCGCGCAAATCCTGTGCATCATCCTCCATGCCGTCGGCCTTCATCCGGGCATAGGCACGATCAAAACAGTCCTGCACAATCCGGCGTACCTGACGGGTTGAGGTAATTGGCCCCTGCCCTTTATTTTTAGTCAGTAGGGGAATCGTTTCACCAATGGCGGGCAGGGGGCTTAACCCTAGGGTAGAGCGATAATGCCGGAGTGCCGCCAGCATGGCATCGGACACAACGATGGTCCGGTCCTTGTTCCCCTTACCGGTGACATGGAACCACCAATGCCCGTCCTGATCGCGGCGGAAATCACCCATGACGGGCGTACTGCGCTCATCGGCAACAAGTTCAGAGATGCGCAGATACATCCCATAAAGACAATTCATGATAAAAACCGTACGTTCATGGGCCGGGTCGGCGTCGGCGGCCTGACGCGCGGTTTCAATCACATAATCCCACTGCAGATTGGTGATCCGCCGGACAAGAGCCGTATTATGATCTGTACGCAGAAACTTACTCTTCTGGCGGATCATGGACACAGGATTATAATCGACTAGCTTTTCCTCGGTGAGGAAATCAAAAAAGGATGAGAGCACCGAAAACGTGGCGCGCAGGCTGGCTTGTGACGGCGTGTAAACGGGCGCTGCATCGTTAGGGTGCGCGCCAGAGCCGGCGGCGGTGCCTTTGCGTTTGGATATGACGAAGGCTCTCCATTCCGGATTGGGCACAGCCTCACCGTCGCGGCGCACAAAGCGCGCGACATTTTTGGTCCCGACCCAGGCGGCTGGCGGGTTCAGCGTAAAGCGGACAAAATTCTCAATGTCTTCGCGCGCCAACCCGATAACGGCCACGCGCTCAATCCGCCACGCCCATTGCAGCAACCGCTCGAGCTCCCGGCGATAGGCATTCAGCGTCGCGCTGCTGCCCACATAGGTGTAGAGAAACTTCAGCGCATATTCGTAATCGCGCGACGCGCCATTGGGCGGCGGACCATCGCCAAAGAAACCCGACACATCGAATGCCTCCGCCGCCACGGACGCTGAGTGCCGATACGGGTTCTCCATGGCACTATTCACATCAAGGATTGGCACCGGCGCGCGGCCAAGGGCGTCGGACTTTGCATCAATGGACTGGCTGCCTTTGGGGTTACCGGGTGCGGCTGTAGATCGGGATCGTGTTGAGGGCATGGGACAGGCATTTTTCTCGGCAATCAAACCGCCGCCGGCGGAGGCAACAGGCGACGCCGACGATGCAGTGACCATAGTGATGAGCATCTCGTCAGCCATCACTAACCCGATTTGCCTGATAATCAATATGTCCGATACTGAAACTTATCGGACATAACAGGCGGCAATGCAATTGAAAGTCGCCATTCAAATGGGCTTCCCCATCCGACGAATTCGGAACTTTTACCCCTCGGTTACTCTGGCGTGGCGATAGCGATGCGCGCAGAACCGGAGACGAGCTGATAGGCACGCTCACCAAGACATCTTGCTGGCTGAGCGGTCTAGGAACAGACCGAGAAACTCCGGATGACCGTGCGCGAAGCCGCTCTCAATTCCCGTTGACCGGAGGCGTTCTGAATGAAATCCCGTGATCAATTTTTCACGTGTTTCGCTGTGCAGACCAGTCCGACCAACTGGCATCCACGCAGGGTCCCGGATCGAATTTTGGGAAAACTTTTATTAGGTCCGACATAAAACATTTTTGGATATATCACGCGCATGGCGCCGCAATCGCAAAAATGGTGCGGCCGAGAAGACTCGAACTTCCACGGGTTTTACCCCACAGCGACCTCAACGCTGCGCGTCTACCAATTCCGCCACGGCCGCACAGCCATTGGTCCGGGCACTTGGCCAAACCATGCAGAAAGAATGCGAAGCGCGGGGATAGCAAAGGCCGCTGCGTCTGTGAAGGGTGCGGGCGCCGTGTTGGAGATTTTTTTGGGCCCTGCCCTTTGGTCGGCGGTTGGCGCACCAGTTTGTGATGAAGGCGCGGTTGGCGCAGCCCTAATCCGTAACCTCAACGCGCACATCAGCCCCTTGCAGGCGGACGCGCCCGCTAGCCACGCGGGTGTCATTGACGGTCAGATGCAGGCGGTGATCATGGGCCGCTTCATCAAAAACCCGCGACTGGGCATCGTCGAGGCGGATGACACTGCCCCGGTTTAGGCCCATGATTTCACCCACGGACATGCGGGCGAAACCAATCACCACCTTCAAATCAAGCTCAATTGCGTCTATTTTTGCCATGACTGGCGGGGTCCATACCGATCACTGAAAGGCCGTTCATGTACACCCAAAGCGTTAAGAGAGCGGTAACCGGCCCGAACGAGGACCCCACCGCGCGTCCGGGTGATCTGGAGGTGCGGGTCACACCTGGTCTCACCGATTATGAGGCGGCGACGGCGTGGATGGAAACGCGCGCCGCCGCCATTCGTGCGGGCACACAGGCCGAGTGCCTGTGGTTGGTGGAGCACCCGCCGCTTTATACGGCAGGAACAAGCGCCAAAATGACCGATTTGCGGGCCCCTGATCGCTTCCCCGTCTATCGCAGCGCGCGGGGCGGCCAGCTGACCTATCATGGGCCCGGCCAGCGGGTTGGCTATGTGATGATTGATCTGACGCGGCGCGGGCGCGATGTACGCCGGTTTGTCCATGATCTTGAGGCCTGGCTGATGGAGACGCTAAGCGCGTTCGGTATCGACGCGCGGACCCATGCGGACCGGGTCGGTGTCTGGGTTGACCGGACAGAACCGGGCGGCCCTGCGCGCGAAGACAAGATTGCCGCCATCGGTGTGCGTATCCGGCGTTGGGTGAGTTTTCATGGGATCGCCCTCAATGTGGAGCCCACGCTTGAGCATTTTGACGGGATCGTCCCATGCGGGATCAGCGCGGCCGGTCTTGGCGTCACATCACTGGTGGATCTCGGCCACCCCGTGACGATGGACGAGGTTGATACCGTCCTGATCGACACGTTCAAACGCCGCTTTGCGCCGGATGGAGACGCGGCATGACGAACCGAAGCCTCGCATGGCGCCTCCCTCTCCTGCTCGCGGGTTTTGTGAGCGTACAGCCGGGGGCGATGGCCCAAACGGCACCATTGCCGACACCAATGACAGCACCATCGTTGAAACCGGATGCGCAGGCGCTCGCAAGTGAGCAGGCCAGGGAGCCGGACCCGGATCGTCAGGCCGCTGATCTCAATGCGCGTCAACGCATCAACCAGACATTCACGGTACGCCGCCGGGCTGGCGACGAAACCTTTAGCGAGACAACGGTGAGCGTGCCCGCTGACCGCGACTTTGCCCGCAACCCCAGTGAGGCCGGTGGCACCGTACGCGACTATATACGCGGTGCCGCCGACGCAACGCTCCTGACCCGGCGCGAGGCCTTCAGCGAGGCCGCGCTCGACTTTAGCCTGCTTGATCAAGACCGCGATGGCGCCCTCACCCGCGTGGAGTATGAAAAAGCCGCCATACTGCGCCGCAGCCAAAGTGCGTATGCGGCGCTGATTTCCGAAGAGCAAGACGCTAAGCAAGTCGATCATGATGATCGGTATGCTGCCTTTGCGGCGGCTGACCAGCGTGAGGCACAGCGCGCGGAACTGCGCGATCAGTATGCGGTGTTTGGTGAAGCGTTACCACCAAAACCCCTTGATCAGCGCGGCTATACGCTCGGTATCCTGAAAATCTTTGATCGGATGGATGCCGATCAGGACGGGGTGCTCGTCGATGCAGAGCTCACCGCATATCGCCGCGCGTTATTGCCAACTGGCGAGTGACTGGGATGGTCAATGGGCAAGCGTCTTTGCGCTAAGAATAGCTGGGAAAAGGGATGGTCATGTACCTTGTGGGGATAGCGGTCGGTCTCGTCATCTTGAATACCTGTCTGCATAGCGCTGCTATTGCTGCCATGGCGGCTGTGTTCCGCCCGCTTTTTGGCCGGGTTGACTCTGGCGTTCGGCCGGTCCGCGATCTCTTTGTTCTGGTGGTGGCAAGCACGTGGCTGATGCTGGCCCATGCGGTTGAGATTGCCTTTTGGGCGTTCAGTTTTCAGCGGCTGGGCGTGCGCGACACCCTGCTCGATGCCTATTATCTTGCCAGTCTTTGTTACACGACGCTGGGCCTCGACGGCACGGCGCTTGAACGCCAGTTTGAGGTTTTTCCTGGCATCGTCGCGGCAAATGGCTTTTTGTTATTTGGTATGTCCGCTGCGTTTTTGTTGGAGATATTCAGCCGCTTACGGATGAATACGCGGTAGCAAGCTGTCATTTTCGGTCTTGTCTTTGCCAAGATTGCGGATCCGCTCGGCAATGCCTTCGGCGGGCTGTTCGCCGGTACAAGCGGTGCGGATAATCGCCCAGTCTTCATCACTCATGAAATCCGCCGCGCCGGGCTGGGCGCGTTCCCGGGCCTGGCTGATGCGCGCGTCAGTGGCGGGGTGAGAGCTTAACCACGTTGGCAGCTTGCGTTTACGCTTGGCCGTATCGGTATGGGTACCGGGTGTTTGTTCTGTCTCACGCTTATCGTTCTCGGCGTTCACACCATCAACAGTATCCGTCGCTTTGGCAGAGATGGCCTCAAACGCCCGGGAGAGCGCTGCAGGGTCCATCCCCACTGCGTCCATGATTGCAAACGCTGTTTCGTCGGCGCGCGCTTCCTGCGCCCGTGTGTGCTGGAGTTGATTGACCTGCGCGGCGATGGCCACGGCTTGCTGGGCCACACCGGTGCCGCCGGTGATCGCCTCCAGCGTAAAGCTTAATCCGGCGTTGCGATAAAAAGCCTCCATGCCATCGCGGGATTTTACGTGGCCAAGCTCATGGGCCATTACGGCCATAAAGGCTTCGTGGTCGTCGCCCACGGCCTCCACCAGACCGCGGGTTGCCATCACATGTCCACCCGGCAACGCAAAGGCGTTCGGCGCAGACACATTGACGAACGTAAAGCTGATGGGAAATCCCACCTCCCCGCGCGTCGCCATATCATCGAGATAGGGTTGCAGCGCTTTCGTCGCCGGGCCTGTACCGCCGCAGGGGCGGAAAAACAGATTGATCTGGGAGGCGTAATTCTCCCCCATCTGGCGCTCAAAGTCTTTCGACGTCATGCGAGCCAATTGGCCCGAAAGGGCGGGTACCCCAAAAAAGAGGAACGCCGAGACAAGCCCGGTGATCAGTACCATGACAACCGTCAGGCAAACCATTTGTCGATTAGCCGTGCGGCCTGAAATCAGGTCTGGTGCGACTTGCTCCAGCGCCGCCTTCCCCGCCGCGCCCGGCAAAACAAGGATTGCGTCGGGAAAGTCTTCATGGGTGAGGCGGATGTCACGTGCTGAGCGGCGGGCTAGCACCAACCCGTCATAGGGCCAGCGCAGGCTAGTGTCCGATTGCATGATCTCCAGATACTGGGTGTCAAAGCGCACCGTGACCGGCTGGTCGATGGCCGACTGGCCATCGAAAAAGCGGGCGTCCATGCTCACCAGATCAGCCATTAGAAATTGGAGACCAGATCAAGACCATCGGCGAGGCCCTCGCCCTGGCTCGGGCCCTCCTCCGTTGTCTGAGCAATGGCGGCAAGATCAATGGGGCCTTCAACCGACATGGTATTGGCAATCTTCTTCCAAACGCGCATCTGCGCCGCCATGATGCCAAGACCCAGCGTAAAGACAACGATCAGACCGTTTGTGATTGTGAGCAGGAGAATATCCATCATGGAAATTCGACTTGAAAGGGGCGTGCCCTGAAGGTGAATGCTCTTCACAATCCGGCGAATCATCACCGCCTCGTGCCAGCTATAAAAGAAAGCACCGATAAGCTGGAAGGCGAACAGGGACCCATAAAAAATTACGATATTCATGGGATCGAGAAACAGTGTTTCTTCGGCCAACTCCTCTAGCCCAAGGGTGCTGATCACAAACCAGAACCAAGCGACAAAGATGACAATCATGCCAAGATAGCTAAGAGCAAAGCTTGTATAGACAGGCTCAGATTTCGCTTCTTTTGTTTTGATAAACTGAAATTTCTCTGACCCGAAATAGGCCCCTTCCCAGAGCCTCTTGGAAAGGTCGATGCGCATCATCGGTGCGAGCCACCCAAGCGTCACCAAAGTTCCGAAAAGCCAACCAAAATACTGAAACCCGTATGCGATGGATGACCCTGTTTGGGCGAAGCGGATGCCGCGAAAGCGTGTGCGCGACAGGTGATACCGGCGCGCCAGGTAGACCGCGACGCCGATCAACCAGAAAAAGACGAGATAGATCAAGACAACAGCAATGGCGAGACCCACATCGGCAAGCAGCGCCTGCGCTGCTACCAAAAGCCCGATAAACGGTACCATCAGCGTGAAGATGGCGATCAAAAACCCGATAAAGAGCTCTTTGCCTGATCCGGTATATTCCAGCGGTTCGCCGCCAATGGTCGTGTCTGACCAAAGCTGACGACGGAAATTTGTGCGCCCCCAGAACCGGAATATCGTTAGGGTAATAATGGAGAGCAACGTTGTATATGTGCCAATCCAGAACATACGGCCGAATTTCGACCTATTCTCAATCTGCAATTGCTGGCCGGTTATGGCACCGCCCTCATCGCCAAAACGGCTTGCGCCGCCTGACATTGCTGTCATCGTGCTACCGACAGGCGCACTGCCCAGCGCGCCCTGATCAATGCTATCGCTCATGTGAAGTCCCCTTTAGTTTCCCTTCCGCCCTGAAGGATTGCAGGACCTGGACCAGTAAATCAAGCCGTAACGCGGACGCAGACGGTTGCGCCACGCGCCCATTGCAGGGCCTGATATGAACCGGGGCACTTGTGATTAGGTACCCCTTGGGGGCTTGTTAAGGGGGGTAGCTTTCTAGTCGAGCCCCTGATCCATGGTCGTTGCTGGCGCGCAGGAGGCGCAGTCGCCCACAAGCTTTGCCGGAACGCCCGCAACCGTGCACCCGGCGGGAACATCCTTCAGCACCACACTCCCGGCAGCAACCTTGGCCCCTGCCCCCACTTCAATATTGCCGAGGACTTTTGCGCCTACACTGATCAATGCGCCCGCGCGTATTTTCGGATGACGATCGCCGCTGTCTTTGCCCGTGCCGCCGAGGGTGACCGACTGCAGGATCGAAACATTGTCTTCCACCACCGTCGTCTCGCCAATGACAACACCCGTGGCATGATCGATAAAAACACCCTGACCAAAAGATGCATGGGGATGAATGTCGATGCCATAGAGTTCCGACATTCGGCTTTGCACATAAAGCGCCAGCGAGCGACGGTCATTGCGCCACAACCAATTGGCAAGCCGCTGAACCTGCAGCCCCTGATAGCCTTTGTGGTACAAGAAGGGTTGCACATATTCGAATGTGGCCGGATCACGATCAAAACAGGCGATAAGATCCGCGTGCGCCGCGCGGACAATCTCGGGTTGATCGTCAAAGGCCCCACTGATCACCTCGCGCCAAACCATGGGGTTCATTTCCGCATCGGAGAGTTTTTGTGCGAGCCGATAGGAAAGCGCCGCACGGAAACTATTATGGTTCAGGATGGTCGCGTGCAGAAAACTTGCAAGGCTTGGCTCAAGACCGGCATTCGTCGCCGCTTCAAGGCGCATCCGCGCCCAGGTCTGATCGATGGTGAGTGCGGTGTCGTCCCCGTTACGGTCCGCCAGAACAAGATTTTCCGTAACTGGATCATCATTACTGGCGATAGAGGGTGAAGACTTCTGGGCCATGGGTAACCTCAACCAAAAGGGGCACGCGGGGTTTTACGCAACCTGCCGCTTGATAAGCGTAGATATGGCGGGCGGCAGGTCCCCCCGCAAGGCTTTTTGCACCGCCATCAAGGTCATAATAATCGTCAGGCTATCGGTAATGGACCCGTTCAGCACGTCCTCATGGAGGGTGTGAAAGGAAACGCGTTTAACCGTTAGATCTTCTGATGCATCGGGCGCACTTTGCCCGGGTGTCAGGCCCGCCGCGATGAAACACACCGCCTCCTCGTCGGTGACGGAATTAGAAATCGTAAAACGCGATAGCTCATGCCAATCTTTGGCGGTGTAACCGGTTTCTTCTTGAAGTTCACGCTTTGCCCCGGCGAGCGGATCTTCGCCGCGCGGACTCCCGCCCTCTGGCAATTCCCAGCTATACGCATCGGCGGGAAATCGATGTTGTCCCACCAGCCACACATGCCCGTCTTCATCGATGGGCAGCACACCGATGGCAAGATTTGCAAATCTGATCACTCCATAAATGCCGGGTGTTCCGTCGGGATGGGTAACCTCGGAATGTTCAACCCTGATCCACGGATTATCGTAGCGGGTTTCAGTATTTTGAACCGTCCACGGACCAAGGGCGTAAGGGTGTGGTTTTGTCATCGCGCTTATGGGGTGTCTTCGTCACCGTCGCCGGGCACGGGCGTCTGCCGAACTGGGATCGGTAACTGACAAACGTCCACATGATTCGGACGATAGATAAAAAACGCTTCGGGCCGATTGCGGCGGGATTCCACATAGTCTGCAAAAATTTCGGTGTCCGTACGGAACACCTGCCATGCGGGGGTTGTTTCCCCTTCCGGCGGGGTATCGCCCATCCATGCCCGGACGATAACATCACCGAGCGGGTCGTCTTCTTTTTCCGGCGGGGCCTGCCGGGTCAGCGCCTGCACATGTTCCATACCGTCAATAACCCGACCAAAGACGGTAAGGTTGCGATCGAGATAACGCTGCGGCTGGAGCGTGATGTAAAACTCCGTACTCGCCGTATCTGGGTCATTTTCGCGGCCAAAGGCAAAAGCGCCAGTGCAGTGGATTAGTGAGTAACGTTCGTCTTCATTTGGATGTTTTAAGCGGCCTCCAATCTGACCTTCATCATGATGAGCTGTTGGAAACCCTTTCAAAAAGCCCGTTGAGCCAACCCGTCCGGCATAATTATCATGGCCCAACAACATCAAACATGGAAAGTCATTGATACATCCTAATGTTTGGTCACAAATAACTTTCTGATTACAGGCAGCAGTTTCATATTGGCTGGCAGCGATACCCAAACCCAACATAAATTCTCTTGATTTGTTTTCATCAAACTCGGCCTTCAACGTTTCAACCGCCCCCTCCGGTAGTTCGCGTGCGCCAAACGGATCGCCCCCCTGGGCCACGAACCCCTCAATCACCCGGTAAAACGACAGGCCATCATAAAACCCGGATTTCACCAGCGTTTTCATCTGCGCCACATGGTTCGGCGCAAAAAAATCCGACAACTCAATCGTGATGCGACCATGTTCCAGTTCCATCACCACCACTTGCGCCGGATCAACGGTGCGCCATTGGTCATCCGGCGCCTCGGCAATAATCACCGACGGGCCGCGTTTTCCCTCGATAGCCTGCGCGCGCGCTTCTCCCGCCCACCCATTGACGGATAAAAGCACACTGGCAATACCGCCAAGGGCCATATTTGCGGCGCGTTTCATTCCCATGCAAACCAATTCCTCTATGCCGGCGATCACGATCTGAGCACTGCTCTTTGCATACTGCAAAATTCTTTTGGTCCCCGCTACCATAGCTGACATGATAGGCGGGACCAAACGACTTTAATGATCTGAATCGGCGTGCTGAATGTCAGTAACGACACCCACCACTCTCCCAAAGGCCTGCCTTGTGGTGGGGGCGGGCGATGCCACCGGGGCGGCCATTGCCCGGGCTTTTGCCCGCGAGGGATACATCGTCTGCCTCGTGCGTCGCCCGCGCCACGCCGAGGCGCTGGAGGCACTTACCCAATCCATCCGCGAGCGTGGCGGGCGCGCCGTCGCCATGCCTGCCGATGCCCGGGACGAAACGGCCGTGGCGGCGCTTGTGGAAAAGATCGAAGCGGATATTGCGCCCCTTGAGGTGGCGGTCTTTAATATTGGTGCCAATGTCATGTTTCCGGTGGTCGACACCACGGCCCGCGTTTTTCGAAAAGTGTGGGAGATGGCGTGCTTTGCCGGGTTCCTGACGAGCCGCGAGGTGGCGCAACGGATGATCCCGCGCGGGCGCGGAACGATCATTTTCACCGGCGCCACGGCCAGCGTTCGGGGCAGCGCCGGGTTCGGTGCGTTTGCCAGCGCCAAGCATGGATTGCGCGCCCTCGCCCAATCTATGGCCCGTGAACTTGGTCCCCACAACATCCACGTGGCCCATGTGGTCATTGATGGCGCGATTGATTCTGCATTCATACGGGAAAATTTTCCCGATGCCGATGATCGGCGTAAGGAGGATGCGCTGCTTCAACCTGATGATATCGCCCGCACCTATGTGATGCTCCACAACCAACCGCGCACCGCCTGGACCCATGAATTGGACCTGCGCCCCTGGAAAGAAAAATGGTAGGCTCTGGCAACGCCAGATGCGCCATAGGCCCTGAAAGGACTACATCATGCCCAAGACCGTCGACTTCTATTTTGATTTCGCCAGTCCCAACGCCTACTTTGCGCATAAAGTCCTACCGTCTGTGTGCGCACGGTGTGATGCGAAGCTTGTTCTAAAACCGGCGCTCCTCGGCGGGATTTTCAAGGCCACAAACAATCAGGCACCCATGATTGCCTTTGCACAGGTGAAAGGCAAAGTCGCCTACGACATGCTGGAAATTCAGCGGTTTATCGAGGCTCATGGCCTCACTGCTTTTGCAATGAACAGCGCGTTTCCAGTCAATTCTCTGATGCTCATGCGTGCGGCCATGACGTTTAGCGACCAGGTGCAATTGCAGGCCTATCTGGAGGTTGGCATGCGCGCCATGTGGGAACTTGATCGCAAGATGGACGACCCGGACACCTTCGTCAGGACCATGACAGAATTTGGTTTTGATGGCCCCGCGCTGCTCGCCGCCACGCAAGACCAAGCTGTCAAGGATGCCCTTAAATCCGCAACCGAGGAGGCCGTGGCCCGGGGTATCTTCGGCTTGCCATCTTTCTTTGTTGGTAACGAGATGTTTTTCGGCAAAGAACGCCTCGGCCAAATCGAGGCTCTCCTCACCTGCTAGAGCGTCTTCACAAAAAGAGTGATCGTCGATAGTTCCCATCCATCGACTTGGGTTCGAACGCGCGAACCCTAAAAAATCCAGACTGCGTATCCGATTCAACAAAAAGGGTACGCAGTTAGGTGCGCCGTTGGCATGTCGCAGATGCTTATCCACGCCCGCGATAAGGCGGTACGCCCTGATCCGGGACCCACAGGCCCTGTGGCGGCTCGCCGGTTTGCCAGAATACATCGATGGGGATGCCGCCGCGCGGATACCAATATCCCCCGATCCGAAGCCACCGTGGTTTCGTTGCCGCCACAATCCGCTCGGCGACCATGACGGTACAGTCCTCGTGGAACGCACCATGGTTGCGAAAGGCACCGAGAAATAGTTTCAGCGATTTTGATTCAACAAGCTTTTTGTCCGGCGCGTAATCAATCACCAGATGGGCGAAATCCGGCTGCGCCGTCACCGGACAAAGCGAGGTGAACTCCGGGCACACGAACCTCGCGAGATAAAGCGCCTTTGGCCGGGGGTTGGGCACGGTTTCAAGCGTTGCCGCCTCGGGCGATGCGGGCCCGGCTTGATGCTGGCCCAACTGGGTCAGGTCATCCGTACCCGCTGCATCGCGAACAGTGCTTTTGGTGCGTGGTTTGACGCCACGCCGGGGCGGAGTTTTGGCCATGTGTTCGTGCTATGTCTTTCTTAGAATTTGAACCCGTTTCCTACGGTTTTTGTGTGCAAACCGCAATTCCAACCCGTGGCAGGTAAAAGTCGATCGCGAGCACCAAAACATGACAAGCACCCTTGACATTTATGGACCTCACCCCACATCGAGGATACCAGGAGAGGAGCAACACCATGACCAATAAATTTGCAAAGACTGTCGATACAAGCGCCGGTAGGGCTGTTCTAACTGACGACGCTAGGGCCGCTCACAGCGCCCTGTGGGCACGCATTTGCGCCATCAGTTTTGATGCAGACGGCGCGCAATTTTGCTTTGCTGATCGGCTCGCCCGCGACAATGACTGGACGCCCGCCTTCGCCGCACACGTTGTTGAGGAATATCGGCGTTTTGCTTTCCTGGCGCGGGTTGCCGGGCATGAGGTGACCCCGTCCGATGCGGTGGATCAGGCCTGGCATCTGCATCTGACCTATACCCGCCATTATTGGGGCCCATTTGCCGAGGCCCTGGGCGCGCCGCTCCACCATGGGCCAACCCTTGGCGGCCCGGCGGAGCGCACACGCTATGCCGATAATTATACGCAAACGCTTGCTTCCTATGCGCGATTCTTTGGGACCCTGCCCCCAGTCGATATCTGGCCTGACCATGCGGAACGCTTCGGCGCTGCAGCCCATATGCGCCGGATTGATATGCGCACCCTTGCGCAATCTGCACCGCACGCCCGGTCTTTGCCAACGCTGGTGGCGGGGATCGGCGGCACCCTTGCCGGGGCGATGACCACAATGGCTCTCTACGGGGCTGCCGCCCAACCGGGCGGGGCGAGCGAAGCCTTTGAGGCGTTGCGCGCTAATCCCAAACCAATGATCGCGATCGTCAGTCTTCTGGCGCTTTTTCTGGTGATCGGCATCAACTCACGCAGGTCTGGACGCTCGCGCCCTGGGGATGCCGCCGGGTGCGGCGCACATGTGGTGGGTGGGTCTGGCAAAGGCGCGGGCAAAGATGCCAACAGCGATGGCGGCGGTGATAGCGGCTGTGGCGGCGGATGCGGTGGAGGCTGTGGCGGTTAAGCGGACCGCCCTGCCCTAACCAGACGGCGCCGCGCCCCGTCATGCGCATTTTCTTGAGCCCCGCCCCACAAACCCAATGGACAAGTCGTGCGCCCTTGGCTAAGACGCCGTCTTGCAGAAGGCTTAGCCTTGCCTTCCGCATCGCCTGATTTTCCGGTCAAGGCACCCGCCCAGGTAGCTCAGTTGGTAGAGCAGCGGACTGAAAATCCGCGTGTCGGTGGTTCAAATCCGCCCCTGGGCACCATTGATTTCAGAAAACATAATAAATTCAATTGATTACCGCGAAAATGTGTCCCACTTTTTGCGCGGCCTGGAAAAAGTGGGACACATTTGTTCCGGTTTTGGTTGCCTGTATTACAAGTGTGCGGATGGTTTCAAATGACCAGGCGACCGAAGCTTGAGCTCGTTTGAGCCCCCTATTTTGAAAGTACAAAACAAGATTAAATCGTCTCATGCTTTTAAAGATCGCAACAACACACCGGCCGGCCACTGACCTCGGATTCCTGCTTCGCAAGAACCCGGCGAATGTGCATGAGGCTGACCTCCCATTTGGTCGCTCGCACATCTTCTATCCGGTGGCACGGGAAGACGCTTGCGAAGCTGTGTTGATGCTGGACGTTGACCCAGTGGCGCTTGTACGCGGACGTAGAGGCGGTTCCGGCGAGGCGTTGCTGGATCACTATGTGAATGATCGGCCTTACGCCGCGTCATCATTCCTAAGCGTGGCTATGGCGCGGACGCTGCGGGATGCGATTGCGGGCCGTGCGCCCGAGCGTGAATCGTTGGCGCAGACCGCGATACCGATTGAACTCACGGTGACGCCTTTGCCCTGCCGTGGGGGTGATGAAGTCGTGCGCCGTCTTTTTGAACCGCTGGGCTACGAAGTCGACACGGAAGGCGCGCCGCTTGATGGAGAGCACACTGAATGGGGTGAGAGCCCTT
>JBCBRS010000010.1:0-125098 GCA_039819545.1 Pseudomonadota bacterium
GCGTTAAAAAAATTGCCATCATCGCCGTCGCCAGAAAACTCCTTATCGTCCTCAATGCCATGATGAAAAATAAAACCCTCTATCAATCTTGAGAACAGTTGCCGGATCAAGTCCGGGGTTGCGGAATATTTATCGCAAGTAGAATCCGTATTCCCGGGCAAGCGCAGCGCCGACCCGGGATCTGTTGACGTAAAATCCGTACCTAAATGAGAAGACCCCGGATCAAGTCTGGGGATACGGAATATTTATCACAAGTAGAATCCGTATTCCCGGGCAAGCGCAGCGCAGACCCGGATCTCTTCTCACACTTTGTGAACCCCTGAAGTCAGATCGCACCCCTACCCGCCAAAGCTCTCAATTGCGCCGAAGAGCCGGCGCACCTTTTGATGCTCCATAGGGGTCAGCAGCGGATTTGGCGTATCGAAAATTAAGACATACCGATCTGCCTGACTTGTGTTCCAAGCCTCGTGTTCGATGGTATCATCAAAGATCATGGCAGAACCAAGGGTCCAGGGCCGGGTTTGCGCCCCCACCCGCAAGGCACACCCATCTGGCACAATCAGCGGCAGGTGGCCAATCAGCCGGGTGTTGATCAGGCCGGTATGGGGCGGAATTTTTGTACCGGCCTTGAGCAGAGAAAAAAGGACCGTGGGCGAATGACCGGGTATGTCCGCCTTGGTCACGGTTTTCATGATCGCCGTGGTTGCGGGAAAGCGATCCTGCAAGGTGTCGTCAGGCTTACCGTCACGCCATAAAAAGAGCGCGCTCCAGCCTGCATTATCCATCATGCCCGAATGGTCCGACCGGGGACCATCGGTATTACGGGACACATAAGGGGCAAAAGCGTCGGCGGTTTTCAGATACGCGTTGAGCTCATCGCGGATTGACGGCGTTGCCGCCTCCAGCGCACTGCACCAGTCAAAAAGCGCCGTATCATAAAAGGGCTGTGCCGGCAGGCCCGGGAAATAATATTGCGTTGGTTGCTGTGCAAAGACCGGTTTGCGCCCGAACATGATATCCAGCGAATGGGTAAACCGGGCACTTTGATCCTCTGTGCCCGGCGCATTGGTGCCGTCGGGCGCAGCCAACGCCTGATTGAGATGCGCCTCGTAGGCTTTTGCGTAATCGTTGCACTTTGTCTGAGCGCGTTGAAGGGCTGCCACCATGGGGCGCGCGTGGGCCGGGTTCTGCTGCGCAATGGCGAGCGCCTGCGCATAGAACGCTCCCGCCTGCCGGGGGTTGCGCACAGTATCGTAATAATCGCCCTTGGCGAGGAGGACCCGCACATCCTGACCGTTGAGCGCTTGCGCCGCATCAAGCGCACGCAGTTGCGCGGGCCCGTCACCGGTACGCGCTTCCACATCACTAAGCAATAACCATCCTTCTACGGAGGGTTTTGTGGCACAAAGCGCGGTCATCAGGCTGCGGGCATCGTCCAGGCGCCCGGCCAGCAGAGCGGCATGTGCATCGGAAAGGCTCATGATTGCCCCATGAGGGTCCGTCCCAAAATGATCTGCCCTGTGAGGGCTCTACACAGACAGTCACACCCTCGCCCCCGAAGCCGCCAAAACGGCAGCCACAAAGCCAACACGCGAGAAGACAACACGCGAGAAGACAATGACGCCTAGCGTTCGACGGTCGCGGCCTGCGCCAGGGCCTGTTTATATTGAGCATTATCGGCAAGAATTTCCAATGCTCGCTCAAGCTGGCAATCGCGGAATTCCGCATCCTCGCCCTCGGGCTGCTCACACAGGAATGGCTCCACCGGCAGGCCATTATCGCCAGCGATCTCATCCCCTTCAGGAATGGACCCGTCAGCGACCACGTCGCCAGCCGTGTCCGGTACGACAGTTGCCTCTTCGTCGGGCGTCTCGCTCTCAGCGGCTTCATTGGGCACATCAAGGGCGCCCGGCAGGTCCGCTTCGCTCCGCCGTGGGGCGGGCGCATCCTGACCCGGATAAATCACCGGGAATGCGATGTCAGGATCAATACCTTGTGCCTGAATGGACCGACCCGACGGGGTGTAATAGCGCGCGGTGGTCAGGCGAAGGGCACCCTGCTGACCATTTTGCAGTGGAATAACCGTCTGCACACTGCCTTTACCGAAACTCTTTGTACCGAGGATCAGCGCACGATTGCGATCCTGCAATGCACCGGCAACAATCTCTGATGCTGAAGCCGAGCCACCATTGATCAACACCACAACCGGGCGCCCCTCAAGGAGTTCGCCCTGCTTGCCCATCTCGCGCAGGGTATCCTTTGGCCGACGCCCGCGTGTAGAGACGATCTCGCCGCCACTTAAAAAGACGTCACTGATATCAACCGCCTGGTCGAGAAGACCGCCGGGGTTCGACCGCAGATCAAGCACCAAACCTTTCATGCCGCCGGCAATCGTCTCGTCCAGGTCTTTGACCGCATCGCGCACATTCTTGCCCGCCTGCTGGGAAAAGGTTGAAACCCGCACATACCCGAAAGCGCCTTCCGCCCTCGAGGTCACCGGATTGATCCGCACAATGTCACGCACAAGCGGCACCTTGAAGGTGGGCGCATCCCGGTCACGCAGGACTGTCAGTTCAACCTTAGAGCCGCGCTCGCCCTTCATCTGGGCAATGGCTTCGTCGATGGTTTTGCCCTGCACGGGGTCGCCATCGATTTCCGTGATAAGATCATTGGTCTGCAACCCGGCCCGGGCCGCGGGCGTATCGTCAATTGGCGCAACGATCAGCACATAGCCTTTATCGGGCCCCTCATTGGGCATTTGCACCTGAATGCCCAGACCGGCGAAGCTGCCCTGGGTCTGCTCCTGCATGGTCTTGAAATCATCAGCGGGCAGATAGCTTGAATGGGGATCGAGGGTCGAGAGCATGCCGTCGATGGAGCCTTTGATCAGCTTCTTATCGTCGGGCACCGTCACGTAATTTTGATGCACTTCTTCGTAAATCCGGCCAAACAGATTGATATTTGTAAAGTAGTCGGCAGAGAATTTTGGCCGCGCAAAACCGCCGCTGACCATGGCCCCGGCGACAAGGGCCGCTCCCATGAGCAACGCCGTCTGGCCCCCGGTGAAGACGGGCTTGGCCCGCTTTTTACCGCGACGAACACCTGCACTGGCAGGATTTGGCGCGGTGTCGGTCTCGGATTGGGGTGCTGCTGGGCGGGGGGAGTGTGCCATAGAAATTGCCTCTCGGGTCGCTCGGGATCAGGGTCGTACGGTGCAATCTGGCAAGGTATGCGCCAGATTTGTTAAAAGATTACGGGCCCCAGCCATCACAAGACCACAGGTCCCGGCCTGCTTCAAGAGAGGGGGCAGGCTCTCGGGCCCCTTCGTCGCACGGTCATGCGGGGTGAAGGCAGTTTACGCTGTGTGTGCGCCGGCGCGTACGCTTGCGGGCTTGCGTCCACGCCCACTCCCACATTTTGCGCAGCCGACAATGCCTCTGCCGCACATTGTGGCTTTCAAATTTACATACCATACCATATAGTATGTAAGAGAGTAGAATGGGAAATCAAAAATGAATACCTGGTTTGTCGGCGCGGGAATTCTCGGCGTCCTCGTGATGCTGATTCATCTCTTTTTAGGGGGCAGAGAGATCGCGCGGCCCACGCTGAACGATGGCGACATGCCGTCCGTCGTCAGATACACAAACTATTTTTGCTGGCACTTGGTGACCCTATCGCTGGGCCTGATGAGCGCGGGGTTCTTCTATTCAGCGTTTCCGCAAACACCCGTGGCGCCCGCCGTCGCCGCCCTCCTGTTTGCGTCGGCGGCTGCCTTTTTATGTCTTGGCGTGAATTTCAGGTTTAGCCTTAAACAGGCGCACCACCCGCAATGGCTTCTTTTTCTGCCAATTGCCGCAGCAGGCGCAATTGGCATTTTCCAATGACTGTGGCCTCCACCCGAATGGGCCGCGAGCACTGGGTGCAAATCGGTCTCGAAGCGTTGAAATCGGCTGAACCCGAGGCCCTGACCATCGAAAGGCTGTGTGACGCTGCGGGACGAACCAAAGGCTCTTTCTACCATCACTTCAGGGGAATCGAAGCCTATCTGGAGGCCCTGCTCGATGCGTGGGAACATGTGTTTACCGATCAGGTGATCGAGCAGGCGGTATCCGAACCCGGTCCGAAAAATCAACTTATGGCCCTCGATACGCTTGCGCGTCTCCTCGACCGCGACATCGAGCAGGGGGTGCGGCGTCTGAAGAGCCGGTGGCCCAACGCTGCCCAGCGGGTCGCCCGGGTGGATGAAAAACGGATTGCGTTTCTCCAGACGCTTTATGCGGGCCTGGCGCTACCAAACCTCGATGCCGCCGCGCTGGCGCGTGTGGAATACGCGGCCTTTCTCGGGTTTCAACAGCTTGACGCAACCGTCGCCGGGACAAACCAGGCAGACCTTTATGCACGATATCTGAGTGTGATTTTGAAACGAGGGGCCGGAACGGCTTAGGCTCCCCTCGCAATCAGAGTGGCTGGGTTTGGGCCATATTGGACATTCTGGGCTTTAAATCGGACGTCTTAAAAGTGACCCGAATTTACCGTCGACGATAGTTGAAACCGCCCAATAACGGCCATCGCAAAACAGAGCATAAACCGCACAATGGATTCCCGCCTTCGCGGGAATGACAATAGAGTAGCTATGGCCCTACAAGGTACAATCCTCAATCCGTCACCCCCACGAAGGCGGGGGTCTATGACTAAGAATTGCACCATATGAGATATCTTTTTTCGCCCAAAGAGAAACGCTGGTGTTCGGAAGTTGATACTATGTAAATATCGACATGATAGATACTGGTTCATGGCAAAGACTTTTGAAACTGATATGTACACGGACAATATTCGGCGGGTTATAAACTCTTTGATTGCCGAAGGCCGTGATAGAGAAGCTGCATCATTTACGGTTGCACTGGAGGGACTGGACTATACTGATAGGCCCCATGTCCGGATTGAATTGGCCGATGACGATGGGAAGAAAGGTGTGCACGTCATGTTCGCACGCGCTCCTGAAATGCAGCGTTTCTATCCAGCGATCAGGGAAAGTCTGAAGAGACGTGAATTATGTTACAAGGACTGCACCCGGGCAGGTCAACAATATCTTTCCACAGAACAAAGCATAGCCGCCGCTGATGTTATTGAACTGCTTGACGAACTTACGGGAGAAAGTTTCGATGCACCGCTAGTGGTCGATTTCCGGCGTAACTCAGGAAGCGCGATGCGCGCACTAATCGCAAAGCGGCCAGCGCTCGCCATGTTGTCAGCGTTCTCCTTTATCCTGATTTGGATCACATTTCAGATCTATGAAATCTTGCAACTGCTAAGTGTCCGGTCGCTAAGCATTGTCAATGTGGACCGCGTGGAGCTTATTCTGGGCGGTCTTATAGTTGGGCTTATGGTCAATATGCGAATGACAAGTAGAATTCGGCGGACCAAGCCTAGGCCATGGTGGGGTGGATTGCTTATATCTATGCCATTTATTCTGGCACCTTTAACCGCCTAAGCAGCGTCCTAAACTCGCCCCATGTAAGAAATTAATCTAAACCGCTTAAATGCCCACTTCCGGCGATTTCCGATCGTTTTGCTTGAGTGTGGGGCCAAACGCGTAAGCCCGTCTGGGTCACACTACGCCGCCCCTCAATGCAGCTTAAAAATTGGCCTCGGCCACGGCCTTTGGTGAGAACCATTGGGCGGGGTTTACCGGCTCGCCATTGCGGCGGACTTGCACGTCGAGGGTTGCCTGCGTGCCTGTCATCTCGGCAAGTGGTTCGCCCGCATTGACCACCTGGCCCTCATCCACGAGGAAGCGCCCGACGCCGAGCATCAGCATATGATAGCCGCCGCCCACATCGAGGACGATCATATTGCCGGTCAGCTCCCACGGTTGGGCAAAAACGACTTTTGCCTCATAGGGGGCCGTGACAATAGCCTGGTCCCGCACGGCGATGCGGATGCCGTCGGACCTGTCACCCAGCTTGTCGCGTTGGCCAAATTTTGTGGTGATCCGGCCCACCACCGGCATTTTCAACGCGCCGCGCGCCTGAACAAAGGAGGTTGCCGGTTTAAAGACCGTGGCCACATCCTCCCGCCGCAAGGTTGGCCGCCGGGTGCTGCGCCGGTTGCGACTTGACGGGCTTGCCGCCCCGTCACGGTCACTGGCCGGGCCGCCCTCGGCAATGATGCGGATACCATCGGGCTCAGAATTGGGCTCTGAAGGGGGCGGTGTTGGGCCCGCATCGCCCGGCTTCTGGCGAGGCGGCTTGGGGCGCGGGGTGATGGAGTGGGCCACCGCGCGCAGACGCGCCACCACATCCTTGATGGAGGTTGCCCGGGCGGCCAGCGTTGCGGTTTCGCGCTGGGCCGCAGCGGCAAGTCGGTCCGCCACGTCACGCTCGGCTTCCTTCACCTTGAGATCGTCGGCGAGGAATTTCCGGCGCGAGGCGAGCGAGATCGCCGTGCGCTCATAGGCAACCCGCTGGTCGGCCAGCGCGGCGCGTGCAGCGGTCAGCTTTTCCACGAGCGCGCGCAGGCCCTCCGCTTTGGTGGCGAGCGCCGGTGCCGCCTCCGACAATAAAAGCGCCGCGCGAGCCGCCCGGTTGGCATCATCGGGCGAGACAAAAAGCGCAGGCGGCTGTGACATCTCAAAGGCTTGCAGCGCGGCGAGCACCGCAGACAAGGTCTCCTGCTCTGCGGCCAGTTTTTCGGCGGCCTCTTTTTCTTCCGCTTCGAGGCGCACAAGTTCGCGTTCAATGCGGGCAATCTCGCGTTCGGAATCCTGAATGGAATCGGCTGTCTCGATAAGGCGATAGCGCAGCTTGCGAATTTCCTGGGCGCGCGCCTCGGCCTCTTTCTTCAGACGCGCCTCTTCGGCAGCTTTGGAACGCAGAGCCTTTTCAATGTCCTGCAGCGCGGTGTCCGGCGGGCCCGTATCTTGTCGCACAGTCTCTTGTGTCGCGGCGTCTTGTGTCGCGGTTTCCTGTGCCTGACTGGTAAGCGGAAAAATCAAAGTACCGGTCACCGCACCCGCGATCGCAAGACCGCGCCCAAGGGACAGAGGGGCTAGCCAGGACCGGATCAAGGCGCGCAGTAAAATCATGCGCCATGTGTAGACAGACACGCACACACCCGCAAGATCACACCCGGTGATAGGGGTGCCCCGCGAGGATCGTCATGGCACGGTATATCTGCTCACAAAGCATCACCCGCACCAGCATATGCGGCCAGGTAGCTTTGCCAAACCGCCAGACGGCGTTGGCGCGCGCCGTCACCTGCGGATCATGGCCATCGGCACCGCCAATTAAAAACACCGTGCGGACAGACCCATCATCGCGCTGGCGCGCCAGATGGTCGGCAATATCGACACTCCCCCAATCACGGCCCCGTTCATCAAGCGCAATGACGTGATCGCGGGCAGTCAGCGGGGAGAGAAGCCATTGCGCCTCCCGCTCTTTCAGCTGTGCGCCGGTAAAAGCGCCGCTCACCTCATGGCTATCAACCGTACACGCACGAAATCCCAGATTGGGCGCCAGACGATTGGAGCGCTCAAGATACTCAGCGATCAATTGGGCTTTGGGGTCTTTGGGCTTTAACCGGCCAAGGGCGCGAATGGATAATTCCATAAAATTTACCCGCTGCGCGCGAGCGTCGCCCTAGCGTTCGGTCTTTTCGGACGCAGTAGCATCAGTGCCCGGTGTGGGCACGCTTGCCCGCGCGGCCTCTGACCAGATGCGTTCGAGGTTATAGAACTCACGCACTTCCGGGCGGAACAGATGCAAGATCACATCGCCCGCATCAATCAACACCCAGTCACAAGCAGGTTTACCCTCAACCTTCACCTCTTTCAGGCCCGCCTCTTTAAGAGACCGCAAGATCTTGTCCGCCGTCGCGCTCACATGCCGCGCCGATCGACCGGAGGCGATAATCATCGTATCGGCAATCTCGGATTTACCGTCGAGGCTGATTGGGGTGATGTCGGCTGTCTTTTCTTCTTCCAACCGCGCGAGGAGATAATCGCGTAAGGTCTTCACATAGGTCTCGGCATCAAGACCGGTGAGATCGGGGACCGGCAGGGTGGAAATTGGCGCACGCGTTTGCGCTGGGGCTGCCGCTGGAGTGACCGCGGGTGCGGGTGAGGGCGCGGGATTGGCGGGCCCAGAGCCTGTGAGAGGGGTCAGAATGGTCTCCATAAAAGCCGCGGGACTTGAAGCCCGCCACAGAAATATAAAAGGCTTTTGGCCTATCAACAATAGGGTTGGCAACACTAGGGTGGGCAACGCTGGGGTCGGCGCGATTACGCTTTCAGAAGACACACCGCAAACCAGCCCTGATCATCGGTCCAAGTCCGGTCGAGGTGCCAGGGTGTTTGCGCAAGCAGCGCATTTAGCCGCGCCTCATCATATTTATAGGAATATTCGGTGAGGAGGGTTTCGCCTTCCTCAAACCAGAACTCCCGCGTTTCCAGCACGATGGCCGTTTTGCGCTGCGCCACCAGATGCATCTCAATGCGGTTTTCTTCAGCGTTATAATGCGCCTTGTGGGCAAAATCTTCCATAGCCACCCGTGCGCCCAACTCCCGCTGCATCCGGGTCAGGAGATTCAGATTAAACGCCGCCGATAATCCGTCCCCGTCATTATAGGCACGGTGTAATACGCCTTCATCCTTGATCTGGTCGATACCGATCAGAAACTGCGCCCCGGTGCCCAGCGTTGCCTGCGCCCGTGTTAAAAATAGTGCTGCCGTGTCCGGTGTAAAATTGCCCAGGGTGGAGCCTGGGAAATAGCCCGTCCAGGGCTTGGCCGCAGGGTAAAAGTCATTTGGCAGGTCAAGGGCGGTATTAAAATCTGCACACACCGCCGAAACCGAAAGCGCCGGATAGCGCTTTGCAATCGTCTGCGCACTGTCAATGAGATAGTCCTTCGAGATATCCATCGCCACATAGGCCTGCATATCGGTGAGCGCTTCAATCAGATTGATGATCTTTTCACTGGCCCCTGATCCATATTCAAAGATATTTGCACGCGGCCCGATAGCGTCCGCGATATCACGCATATGCGTTTTCATGATCGAAAGCTCTGTACGCGTTGGATAATAGTCCTGCGTCTGGGTAATCTGGGTAAAGATCTTTGACCCCGCCTCATCATAGAAATATTTTGGCGACAGCTGTTTTTGCGGCAGGGACAAGCCATCGATCACATCTTTTCTGAAATCGCTTAAGGTCGGGTGATAGTCGAGAAAATGGGTCAGGTGATCGATAGGGTCGTGCTGACGCGAAGGCATGGAGGCCATTGGTTCTTGTCCTGTCTCGCCATTGGGTTGCTGGCGCGTTCTAATTTCGGTTGACGATAGCGGGTTGTTGGTATGCGCGGCGAACATCCAGGCGGGCGGATCGTGCTGCCACCACTGTTCGGCATCGGTGTTATCCAGTTGGGACGCGGCAAGAGCGGCGGCGGCCGGGCCCGACAGGGCAGCAGCGCCATAGCCGGGGCGGTTGAGAATACCAAACGCAATGAGGCGCGCCAGCGTCTGCCAGTCACGCCAGCGGTGGAGGTCGGCAAAACTATCGGCGCCCATTAGCCACAAAAATGACGTAGACGGATACTCACTTTTAAGCGCGCGAACGGTATCAACGCTATAGTGCGTCTCGCGGACCTGTTCATATCGACTGAGGAAAATCTGTGCATGATCTGCAACAGCCGATGCGGTTTGCCAGCGGGTCTCATAATCGGCATAGACCGCCGGGTCTTTTAACGGGTTTTGCGGACTGACCAGCCACCACACCGTATCAAGATCAAACGCTGCGAGCGCGGCAAGCGAAATCTCCCGGTGCCCCGCATGGGCAGGGTTGAAGGACCCGCCCAGGAGACCAACCTTCTGATTATCGATTGGCGCACTGATCACGTGGGACCCGGTTGGCGCAAGATGATCGTGCCTTTGACCCGCACTGTCCATTGACGTCATTCAGGGCGTCCAGGCTGGCTCGCCAGCATTGTCGGCCTCGGCGTTTGCTGGCGCCTGACCTCTTTTCTCAACGAGCGTACTCAATGTGCCGAGCAATTGCTGCGTGCCTTTTTGTGCCACGGCGGAAATCACGGCCACGGGCTGGCCCACATGGCGGCTCAGCGTATCGCGTGCGGCCGCACTTTCTTCTGCGCTCAGAATATCCGCTTTGGTGATGGCGACGGTTTCAGCCTTTGTTTCAAGACCGTGCCCATACGCATTTAGCTCCCCGCGCACGGTTTCGTAATCGGCCACAATATCGGGGCTCGACCCGTCCACCAAATGCAAGATTGCGGCGCAACGCTCAATATGGCCCAAAAAGCGATCACCAATCCCCGCGCCCTCATGGGCCCCCGCAATGAGGCCGGGAATATCGGCCAGCACAAAACTCTCCCCTTCCCCAACGCGAACAACACCCAAACCCGGATGCAGGGTTGTAAAGGGGTAATCGGCAATTTTTGGCCGCGCAGCCGTTGCCGCCGACAGAAAGGTCGATTTGCCCGCATTGGGCAACCCGACGAGCCCGATATCAGCAATCAGCTTCAGTCGCAGCCAGATGGTGCGATGTTCCGCCGGTTGGCCGGGATTTGCCTTGCGCGGGGCCTGATTGATCGAGGTCTTGAAACGGGCGTTACCGAAGCCGCCATTACCGCCCTTGGCCAACAGGACCCGATCACCCACCGCGTCCAGGTCGGCGATCAGCGTTTCTTCATCTTCTTCGAAAATCTGCGTGCCGAGGGGGACCTTGATCACCAGATCGTCGCCCGATGCCCCGGTGCAGTTCGACCCTTCGCCCGGGCGCCCGTTTTTGGCTTTGTAATGCTGCTGATAGCGGAAATCGATCAGCGTATTGAGATTGTCCACCGCCTCGGCAAAGACATGCCCACCGCGCCCGCCATCGCCGCCATTGGGGCCACCAAACTCCACGAACTTCTCCCGGCGGAACGACAGACAGCCGCTGCCCCCGGGGCCGCTCTGAATATAGATTTTGGCACGATCGAGAAATTTCATGGCCCCCCGACATAGAGCGAGTAACCGCGATGTACCACCCCGCTGTCGATCATGGGCGAGGGCTCCGATGGATTGCGACCACATCCATTCATTTCGCATATGAAATGATGCAATAGGAATTATCTTTATGGCTGACTGCTGACGCTACGGGTCGCCAGCAGCCCAAAGCCCCGGTTGGCCGCGTATCCATCACCTGCGGTTTGTGCAGCGCAAAACTAACCCATGGACGCCGGGGCGCCGTACACCTCATAAAACAAAAGGAGTGCGGCCATGATTGTCGTCCACCACCTCGAACAATCCCGCTCGCAACGGATCTTGTGGCTGCTGGAAGAATTGGATCTCGACTACACGGTTGAGCATTATAACCGCGATCCGGAGACGAACCTTGCCCCGGCGAGCCTGCGTGCGGTGCACCCCCTTGGCAAAGCGCCGGTGATCGTCGACACGGGCCCAACCCCGGCGATCACAGTGGCGGAAACCGGAACCATCGTTGAATATCTCATTGATCGATATGGCGACGGCCGCCTGAAACCGTCGCCCACGGGCCCCGATGCGCTGCGCTATCGCCATTGGCTGCATTACGCGGAGGGCTCCTTGATGTTGCCACTGCTGCTTAAACTGGTGATGACCCGGATTGCCACCGCGCCCATGCCGTTTTTTGCCAAGCCCATCGCCAAATCCCTCGCCGCCAAGGTGAATGAGAGTTTTGTGGACCCCAACATCAAGCTGCACTTTGACTATGTGGAGGCCGAACTGGGTCAAGGTGACTATCTTGCCGGCAATACGTTGACAGGCGCTGATATCATGATGAGCTTCCCACTGGAGGCCGGCGCTTCGCGGAGCGGCATTGCGGAAGGGCGTCCGCGCATCAAAGCGTATTTACAGAAAATCCATGCCCGCCCCGCCTATCAGGCAGCCCTCACCAAGGGTGGGCCATATGAGTATGCGCCGTTGACCCAAGACGCCGCCTGACCCGGTCACGTTAGCGCCCCGGTTCAACCTTTCTTTCACCATCGAGCCTCGCTATGCACGAGGAATAAGAGAGATGGCAGGAAAGGACGTTTTATGGGCACCCTCACCGGATTTTCCGTCGCGATGGCGCTGATCTTCGCGGACCCGCTTCTCACCGCCGACATGTCCGCGCTGCCGCAGGAGGCAGGGCAAACCCGGTTAGAACAAGCGGCACCGCTCACCCTGCCCAACGTTGATCAGGAGGGCGGGCCTGCCCTGGATCCGATCCCGGCAGAGGATGTTTCGATTGCGGAACAGGCGCCTGTGAAACTGGCCTTTGCCGACAAATCCGACGAGGAATTGGTGGCCATGGGCCGCGCGTGGCTGGAGTCCGTGGAAACGCTCTCAGGCCGGTTTATTCAGCAGGCCCCGTCGGGCACCGTCTCCTCCGGCACGTTCAAGATCCGTCGCCCCGGGCTTTTGCGGTTTGATTATGAGCCCCCCAGCAAACTCCTGATTGTGGCCAACGGCGGGACAGTTTTTGTGCGTGATGAGGCACTGAAAACAACCGATTCCTACCCCGTCGGCCGCACGCCGCTGAAATTTCTCCTGCGTCGGAAGATCGACTTTGAGGCCGCAAAGATTTTGGGCGTGGAGCGTGGACCCGACGCCTACGCCATCGCCCTTGCTGCCACCGATGAGGAAACCGACGGCGAGCTTAGCCTTGTCTTTTCAGCAGTCGATAATGCCCTCATGCGCTGGGTCGTAAAAGATGTGCGCAATGGCCTGACGGTTGTTGATCTGTTCGATGTGGAGAAAGACAAGCGCCTGAACAACAGCCTGTTCCGCATTCCGGAGACCGAATCGCCATTTCTGAAAAACTAAGGACGCACAAACCGGGCCTGAACGCTGAGCAATCAGGACACGCTAAACCGGTTTGATAAGTCTTCCTCCAGGTCCGCGCACGCGATTGTTACCAAAAATCCATAAGAAACTATGCAACACGCAAGGTAATTTTTGATCCTGCCTATTGAAAAACAGCCCAATGATGCGTTAATGTAACAGTGCAAGGCGGAGACTTTCGGACCGGCGTTGCCCCCCCGCTAGCAGGTCTGATTTTTTGTTGCCCCTTGTCGCCGGAACATCCCCTCCCGGCGGGCGCTTCTGCGCACATCCCTGGCGTCCAACTTGCCCCTGCCCAGGCTCAAGTTGGACGCCTTTTTTACGCCCCCTGGCCCGATTATCCCCTATACTCCCCGGCGGAGCGCAGCCGGCCAGTGCGTGTCAGGGCTAGCCCCCTCACCAACCCAAAGTAGACCCCATGACTGACATTGATCTGGAAGACCTGGAGCGCGAAATCCCAAGCCTGACGGTGGTCAGCCGTTTTGCCCGCAATCTTGAGAATGTGCCCTGGTTTGCCAATCTGGGGGAGCCCATGACACCGGGTGCCCGCCATACCGCCCGTCGGTACATTGACGGTCTCGGCTTTCCCGATGCGGATGTGGCGATCCTCGTGGATTGGGAGGATGCCGCCGACGCCGCCGAAAGCCTCGACTGGCAGAGCCCCGCCTGGGAGGCAGAAGAACTCCTGCGCGCAGACCTGACGGGCCGGGCGCTCGACCATCTGTCGGAAGAGGCCCTGAATATCGGTATGACCTTAATCGGCGACAAAATCAGTGCGCCCGCAACGGAAGCCATGGAGCAGGCCTCGTTCCTCTGGGATATGGAGGATGAGGCGGCGCAGCGGCTGGCCGTGGGCGCGGCGGTGCAAGCGGCCCATGGCGCGGCGCTGGCCCTGCTGGCGGCCGGGGACCCCGATTTTGAGGTGGAAACCCACGCCCTGACAGCCAAGTTTCAGCTCTTCGAATTTGGCCGCTGGCCAGTTGGTCTCGTCGGGCGATCTTTCAATGTTTTCTGAGGCTTAAGCCCAGACCAAAGTAGTCAGGCCAAAGCAGTCAGACCAGCCATACCAGCACTGACAAGAAGCCAAAGCGCAATCGCAGTAAGGGCAATTTTGAAGCCTGCACGAAACTGCTGCTCGGGCAGGGTGAGCAAAACCCGGGTGCCAATCCAGGTGCCCACAAGCCCACTCAAGACAACCGCGACGATGAACCCGGCCCAGGGCCCATAAGCAAAACCCAAGGCCCCGAATGCGAGAACCTTGAGCAGATGCTGGACAAGCATACAGGCGCCGTGGGTCCCCGTGGTGGCAAACCTGTCGAACCCGGCCCTACCGATGACACTGGCGGCAATTGGCCCGGTCGCCCCAAAAAACAGCGTCAGAAAACTGCCAATGATGCCCGTCGCAAAAAATGCGCGGATACCGGGTCTGGGCACGTTCAGGGTTGGACCCCAGACCGACCACAGCACAAAAAGCGCGACACCAATCT
Source organism: Pseudomonadota bacterium (assembly GCA_039819545.1). Taxonomy (GTDB): domain Bacteria; phylum Pseudomonadota; class Alphaproteobacteria; order Caulobacterales; family Parvularculaceae; genus CALLPQ01. The sequence continues at coordinate 14,338 of JBCBRS010000010.1, forward strand.
TCAACAGCGCCGCCGGTATGGCCACAAGCACCTGACTACCCACCGCCGTGCCGATAACGCCGCCAAGGGCAAACCAGGCCACCACCGGCCATACCACGTGACGCCATTGCAGGAGCGAGCGCCCGGCGTTGGAGCCCAATTGCGCAACCCCGTGCACGGGGATGACCGCCGCAATGGGCATGACCGCCGTCATGATCGCCAGCAGAATGAGCCCGCCACCAAGGCCGAGCGCCGCCGTCAGCCCCGCCGCCGCCATGGCCGTGGCCAGCACAATTGCAGTGCCAGCGACGGTCATACCGTCGGGGAGAAAAAAGGTGAGATCGGACACGGGCTGGGGAGAAACGCTATGGTTACGGTTTTCATGAGGAGAACCACAACCCGGCCCCGTCGTCACCCCCGCCGTGGCACACCAATCCCCCGTGCAAAAGGTCATACGCGCAAAAATTGCCTTGAACGGGCCGCGCCCGGGCGGCATGACAGCACCCCGACAACCCACCAGCAGCAAAAGCGCCCGCCCCATGAAAATCACCACCTGGAATATCAACTCTGTCCGGCTGCGCATTGATCAGGTGGTGCGATTTCTGGAGGCTGAGCAGCCGGACGTTTTATGCCTGCAGGAGATCAAATGTAGCGATGATCAGTTCCCGGCCAAACCGCTTACCAAAATCGGGTATGACCACATCGCCGTCCACGGTCAAAAGTCATACCACGGTGTTGCGATTGTTGCGCGCGTTCCCTTGAGCGATGTGGCGCGCCATGATTTTTGTGCCATGGGCGATGCCCGCCACCTTCAGGCGCGGGCTTGCGGGATCGATATTCATAATTTCTATGTGCCAGCGGGCGGCGATGAACCGGACCCGGTATCCAATGAAAAATTCGCCCACAAACTCTCTTTTCTTGACGAAATGGCCACCTGGTCAGAAGGCCTGTGCGACACTCCCCGACGCAAAAAGGTGTTGGTCGGTGATCTCAATGTGGCGCCATCGCCCGATGATGTTTGGTCCCATAAACAGCTTTTGAAAGTTGTCTCCCACACGCCTATCGAAGTGGCGAAGCTTGACGCGGCGCGCGTGGCCGGTGGCTGGACAGATGTTGCCCGCGCCCTCATTCCGGAACCGGAAAAACTCTATAGCTGGTGGTCGTACCGGGCCCTGGACTGGCGCGCGAGCAATCGCGGGCGCCGTCTCGATCATATCTGGGTCAATGGCGCCCTGAAAAAAGCGGCACTTGGCGGCGGGCGAGACGCCTATGGGATCCATGATGAGGCACGCGGTTGGGAAAAACCCTCCGACCACGCCCCGGTCAGCCTAACGCTTGGTGTGTGACAAAACCGTTCCATCAATGTGCCACAAAGCAGCGCAGTATTACAAAGACCATCAGAAGAGCCCTGCAATGCTTGCTGAACTGCAGAAAATAGTCAGCCGCCCCGGATGACGAATACATCACCCCGCCATGGCGATGATATCTTCTTTTGACAGGGACCCGGGAACGACCGTTACGGGGACGGGACGGTCCCCGAAATAGCTGGGGCTTTGGGCAAGGGCGGTGACGAGCGGGCCGGGCCCGTCAGGATTGATGGAGGCGCCTAGAAACAACACGGCAATGGCTGCGTCACCCTCAATCATCTGGCGGATTTCATCGATCAGGCGCCCCTCGCGAATATGCATTTCCGGGCGGTGGCCCCATTGTTCTTCCACTTCGCGGGCAAAAACCGCCAGCAACTCTTCGGCATGATCATAGGCCTCGGCGCGCATGGCCTCCGCCACGGTTTGCCAGTGGGCATATTCACCCGGCTCAATAATATGGAGAAGGGTGACTTGCGCATTGGAATAGCGTGCGCGCCGGGCCGCAAAGTATGCGGCCAGATGCGCCTCCGCACAGTCTTGCGCGATCACCAGAAACTTGACCGCCGGGCCGCCATGCTCAAACCGCGCCACAAGGCTGGGCTTGGCGGACGTTTGGGACAATGCCGACGCTGATGATGACTTGGTATCGTCTGTCATGGCGCAAGTATGCCCGTGGCCCCGGCCCGCAACAAGGGCGCGCGTCATCGCCTGCCGACCATCGGTCAAGACCGCTTTATTTTAGGCCGCAACACCCGGTAAAAAGACAAAACGAACGAAACAGAACGGACAGACGAAAACGGGTACGCCCTTTATGCGCGGATATTTTGGGATCGGATGCGAGCGCATCTCCAAGGCAATGAATCTGGGCGCGTTATTGCGCACCGGCCACGCCTTTGGGGCAAGTTTTGCGTTTACGATCAACGCCCACCACCGCGCCCGGATGATTGATCGGGCCGACACCTCCAAGAGTGATCAGCATCTCCCGCTTTATGAGTGGGAGTCGCTGGAGGCGATGCGCCTGCCGAAGGGGTGTACCCTTGTGGGGGTTGAGCTTGATGAGACGGCCATTGACCTGCCGTCTTTTCGCCATCCGTTGAATGTGGCGTATATTCTGGGTCCGGAGAAAGGCAGCCTATCATCCGATGCGCGCGCCCGTTGCACCCATCTTGTGAAAATACCGACGCGGTTTTGTATCAATGTGTCGTTGGCCGCCGCCCTTGTCCTGTATGATCGTGTGCTGACCTTGGGCCAGTATCCGCCGCGGCCCCTGACGGCCCTGGGAGACAGCGTGGCGGTGCCGGTGCCGGACCGCGTCCGCACCCGCTAATCGCAGGCCCAAAAAAACAGCGTCTCGGCTCCCTGAAACAGGAAAGCCGGACGCTGTTTTTTTGGGCTCGAGGCCGACCCGCTCACGCCTGGTCGGCTTGGTTATCCGCCGTTAGCGCCGTTTGGTCCGCTTCTTGGCGGCTTTTTTCTTGGCCGGTGCCTTTTTCTTGGCGGCTTTTTTCTTCGCTGGGGCTTTTTTCTTGGCCGGTGCCCGCTTTTTCGGTGCTGCAGCGGCCGCATCCATTTCGTCCAGCGCCTCAGCAAAGGACTCCAGCGCCTTCATAAACGCTGTCTGCTGCGTTTTTGGCAGAACCTTGAGCGTTTCGCCCTCGGCTTTCTCCACCTTTGGCAAGGCAGACGTCAGCATCCGCTTGCCGGCAGCCGTGATGGACACGGAGTTTGCCCGCGCATCAGCTTTCGTCCGCTGACGCGACAGAAGGCCCTTTTTGATCATCCGTGCGATCATATCGGCGAGGGTTGACCGGTCGATACCCGTGTGACGCACAAGATCGGTCTGGCTCAGACCTTCATTGTTTGCCACCGTGTGCAGGACTTCGAACTGACGCGGTGTGGGGCCGCCTGACCCGACGCTCTTTGAATACAGGTCGTGGGAATATTGCTGGGCACGGCGCAGCAAATGGCCGGGGGATTTTTTAAGTTGGAACTTTGCCATGAATGGTCTCCATTGGTCGGAAGTTTGGTCGCTTGGTCGCCGCTTCAAGATTGAAAATCCGGTGGGCGCAGAGTCTTATCGATCCTCTTTACCCGGTACGGAATATCTGTAAACGACATTACCAAGGTTCGCGTCTATCGCTAGTCGGATGAATTGTCAAAACATCCGATACGGATCATAGGCCGGATAAGCCTTAAAAATTCGTTTTTATCGTCCGATTGCCCCTTATTTTCCGCCGTACACGATAGAATATGGTAAGATCAGGGCAGCGCGGATGATCAGATCACGTTTTGTCAGTATTATGACACGCAATAGTGAGGTCGGCCATCAACGTGCCGCGTGATAACAGGAAATGCTCCCGGCAGGGATAAAGACGGCGTTTGGGGCCGCCGTGCCTCCCCCTCTTCTCCGCCGCGAGCAAACAGACAGCCCGTGAAAGGAACGCCCCATGACCCCCGCTAATGGCCCCGAGACCTTTGACCGTACGCCGCTTTTCCGGACACGGACTCCCGCTGGCGATGACCGGGAGCGTCAGCAATGTGGCCATTGCGGCTTTATCGATTATCAAAACCCGAAAATCGTCACGGGCGTGGTGGCAACCTGGGAAGACAAGATCCTCCTGTGCAAACGCGCGATTGAGCCGCGCAAGGGCTATTGGACCCTGCCCGCCGGCTATATGGAACTGGGCGAAAGCGTGGAAGACGGTGCCGCGCGCGAGGCGTGGGAGGAGGCCCGGGCCAAGCTAACCATTGATCAAGTGCTGGCGATTTATTCGATCCCGCGCATCAGTCAGGTGCAAATCCTCTATCGCGCCCGGCTCACCACACCGCAGGTGAGTGCCGGGCCCGAAAGCGAGGCCGTGGCGCTCTATGACTGGGCCGATATCCCGTGGGCGGACCTTGCCTTCCCCACCGTCGGCTGGGCGCTTCGTCACTATGCGGAGACAAAAGATCAGGCGCAATTCGTGCCGTTCGGCAATCCGGCGGATGGGTTGTAGAGGCTTATGGCGTTGCGGTTGGGTGACGACCTGTGGTGGGTCGATACCTGGCGGCACCCGCAACCGCGCGCCGCCAGCTTGAGCAAGTGACACGCTCCGCCCCGTTGAACGAATTCGTTCAACCGCTCGACACGACACAAACTATGAGTAAATTGGCAGTAGGTCTCTCAAATTAAACGCAGGGCCCTTGGGCAGCACGTCACCCACAAAACACTACTCACCCCTGATCACTTGGCTCAGTCCCCTGATGTTTCCCCGCCCGGCATCTGGCTCGCATTTTTCATGATAAAGGGGAGTTGCGATCCGGTGAAAACCATCGTCAGGAGGGTAAAGCCGAAAATCTTCAGGTTCACCCAGGTGGCCTCCCCCGGGCAGGCGGCGGTGCCGGTTAAATCACACTCCCGGGTCAGATAGCGCCAGGCAATCTCATTGAGAACCGCCATAAAGACAAAGAACGCGCCATAGCGGAGGGTGAGCGTGCGCCAGGCTGTATCGGCCATCTGAAAGGCATCATCGAACAGGCTTTTCAGGAAGGTGCGCCCACTGAGCAAGCCGCCGAACAGCAGCGCTGCGAACAGGAGGTTCACCATGGTGGGCTTCATAAAGAAAAACGTCTTGTCTTTCAGGATCAGGGTCAGCGAGCCAAAGACCCCGATGATCACGCCGCTGATCAACAACATCGGCGCAATCCGGCGTTCTTTATACACACTATAGGCAAACGCCACGGCAAAGGCGGGCATAAACAGCCCGATGGCGAGATACATCTGCCCGCCCTCTTCGATGGTCCAGTTCTGACCGATCAAATTACCCAAGATCGGCGCGATGGTGCCGCCAAAAAAATAGGCGATCATAAAGACGGCCAGCGGGCCAAAATCGACCCAGGCTTTGGCGCTGCCTTTCAGGCGGGGGGCGTGTGCATCGGCCATTCGTGGGTCCTCCGGTTCAGGCGATATCGGCAAGGGCGCGGGCAAAATTGTCGGCGTCAAAAGCTTGCAGGTCGTCAACACTCTCCCCGACGCCGACAAAATGGACGGGTAGGGAGAATTTATCGGCGAGCGCCACGAGGACCCCGCCGCGCGCGGTGCCGTCGAGTTTCGTCATGACAAGACCGGTGACGCCCGCCGTTTCCTTAAACACATCCACTTGCGACACGGCATTCTGGCCCACGGTGGCGTCAAGCACCAGAACAGTATCGTGGGGCGCGGTGTCATCAAGCTTGCGAATGACCCGCACCACCTTGGCCAGTTCATCCATCAATTCGCGTTTATTCTGTAAGCGGCCCGCCGTATCGATCATCAGTACATCAATATTCTGTGCCCGCGCCGCCTCCACCGCGTCATAGGCAAGGCCAGCGGCATCAGCGCCCACCGTTTTCGCGATGACCGGGGTATCGGTGCGTTCGCCCCAGACTGTGAGCTGTTCAATTGCCGCCGCGCGGAAGGTATCGCCAGCGGCCAGCATCACCGATTTGCCTTCGGCTTTGAACTTGGCGGCAAGTTTGCCGATGGTCGTGGTCTTGCCCGCACCATTAACCCCCGTCATCACAATGACGTGGGGACGGTTGGCGGCATCCACGGTCAAAGGGCGGGCGAGCGGACGCAAGGTTTCCGCCACATCGTCGGCGAGCGCGCGGCGCACGTCTTCGTCGGTGACTTCCTTGTCGAATTTTTCCTTGGCAAGCGCAGTCGTCAGCCGCGTTGCCGCGGGCAAGCCAAGGTCGGCGCTGATCAGGAGGCTTTCCAATTCCTCCAGCATGTCATCGTCGAGCTTTTTCTTGGTGAAGATTGCCGTAACACCCTCGGTCAAACGGCCCGAGGTTTTGGAGAGGCCCTGTTTCAGGCGGGAGAAAAAGCCGATCTTTTTTGGTGGTTGGTCAGCCGCATCGGTGGGGGGCACCTCGGCTGGTTGTTCATCAGCTCGTTTTTCGGCCAGCGTGTCGGTGTGCGCGTCAAGCACGGGCTCTTTGACCTGAGGCGATGGAGGCAGTGGCACCGGATCGTCCGTGGGCCCCTTAGTTTCCGGTAAAGACGGTGTATCGGTCTCGCCCGTCTCATCAGTGATCATGTCTTTCGCCCGCGCCTCCTCGGCGGGGGCATCGTCCACAACGCTGGGCTCATCCAGACCGGGGCTGTCGCCCTCCGGGTCCTGGGTCTCTTCATTGTCCCTCTTGCGAGAGAAGAGCCCGGATAAAAAGCCCTTTGCCATGGTCGGTGTCCTTCGTGGTGCGGGAAAAGCCTTACGCGTTTTCCTGCGCTTGGGTAAGCGCCCGGGCGGTAACAAGATCACCCTCACGCGGCCCCACCACTAAACGCGCCAGCATGCCCGGTGTCAGGGCCACCCGCGGTCCGTCGTCATCGCGCCCTTCGGGCAATTTGACGGTGGCGAAACAGCCCAGCCGTGCGCGGTTACCGCTTTCCACGATGGCGATCTGGTCACTGCCCTCCAGACCGTCAAGGAAACGATGGGTGGCGGCAGTGGCGACGCGCCGTAACCGCGCCGCGCGATCCTTGATCACCGCGCCGTTCACCTGCGGCATGCGCGCCGCCGGGGTACCCGCGCGGGCGGAATAGGGAAACACATGCACAAAATTCAGCCCCGCCTCCTCAATCAGCCGGACAGAATTTTCGAACATCGCCTCAGTCTCGGTGGGAAAGCCGGCAATAATATCCGCGCCAAACGCCATATCGGGCCGGACCGCGCGGACCCGGTGGCAAATCTCAATGGCCTGCGCGCGATTGTGACGACGCTTCATCCGCTTCAGGATCATATCATCACCTGATTGCACTGATAGATGCAGGTAAGGCGCTATGCGGGTGTCCCCGGTAATTCGGTCAAACAGCGCCTCATCAATCTCTGCCCCATCGATAGACGAAAGACGCAGGCGGAATAAATCCGGTACGTGAGTTAAAATGGCACTGACCAACGTACCGAGATTAGGTTGCCCGGCAAGGTCCGGCCCGTAAGAGGTGATATCCACCCCGGTGAGAACCAGCTCTTTATGCCCCGCGGCGACAAGACGGCCAGCCTGTTCGACCACGTGGTCCACAGGCACCGAGCGCGCATTGCCACGGCCATAGGGAATGACACAGAACGTACACCGATGATCACAGCCATTTTGCACCTGAAGATAAGCGCGCGCCCGGTCGCCATAGCCATCAATCAGGTGCGGCGCGCTTTCCCGCACGGCCATGATGTCATTGACAAGGACGGCGGGCCTTGCGCGTTCAGCCGGTGTCGCACTCGGCTGCGTGCCCAGTTTCGCGGCCAGATTTCGCCAGCCCTCAGGGGTCAGCTTTTCCTGATTACCCAGAATGCCATCAACCTCCGGCATCTGCGCAAACTGCTCGGGATCAATTTGCGCGGCACAACCCGTGACAATCACCTTTGCCTCCGGGCTCTCCCGCCGGGCCCGGCGCACCGCCGCGCGCGCATCGCGCACCGCATTATTGGTTACCGCACAGGTATTGATCACCACCGCGTCGCCCAGCCCCGCCTCAGCCCCCAATTGCCCCATGGCCTCGGACTCATAGCCGTTAAGCCGGCACCCATGGGTGACCATCCGGGGGTGTGCCCGCGTGGTCCCATCCCCACGATGTCGATCTGAAGAAGACGATGTGCCGCTGGTTTCGGTCATGGGACGGTATGTAGGCGCTCTAACCCCGCTTGTCGAAGGGGTCGTAAGTCCCCCTCGCCGCAGGCGTCACCGGCTCCCTCGGGCTTTTCGTTTCGATGCATACGTGACGACCGTTGACTTTGGCTGTCACATATCCCGTTGATCCGTATCCAACGCATATTTTTTCAGCGTCTCCAGCGGCACAACCGTGAGGGCTTCTTCGTGGGTTGCCTTCAGATAGATCGGCGGGGCGGCGCCATCGTCAAGGGCCTGCTTCCAACGGGTCAGGCACACGCACCATTTATCCCCAGGGGTCAGGCCAGCAAAGCCAAACTCCGGGCGCGGCGTAACAAGATCGTTCCCAGCCCTTTGTTGATGGGTAAGGAATTCCTCGGTCATCTCTGCACAGACAAGGTGCATGCCGCGATCATGGCCGTCGGTGTTACAGCACCCATCGCGGAACCAACCGGTTACAGGATCGAGCGAGCAAACCGCCAGCGGCTCCCCCAGGACATTACAGGCAGCAACAGGTTTCATCAGCCGGCCAACAAACTGGCGTCGAGTTTCTCAACAGACGCAGCACCGCCGAGAACTGTTGCCGTCAGGCCCACCGCTTCGGCGAGGAATTGATCCGCATACACCTTGAGGAGAACCTGTTTCGACTTCACCAGTGCCTCATCGGCGCCCTCTGCCATCAGTCCCCGCACGCCCAGGGCAAGCACGTGCGCGCCCAGCACATTACCCACCTGTTTCAGATAAGGCGTCGCGCCTGCCAGCGGATCTTCCGCATTGTCCTTAGCGCGTTTCAAAATCCAGTCGGTGGAAAATTCCAGCGCCTGCAACGCATTATTGAATTTGGTGGCCACGTTCTGCAGCATCGGTTGGTCGACCATGGCGTTAACCTCACCCGCATTGGCCCGCATCTCGGCGATTAACGCGCGCATGGCCGCGCCGCCATCCCCTTGGAGTTTGCGACCCACAAGGTCCATCGCCTGAATACCGTTGGTGCCCTCATAAATGGCCGCAATCCGGGCATCGCGCATAAATTGCGCGGCGCCCGCTTCTTCCACATAGCCCATGCCGCCATGGATTTGCACGCCCATGGACGTAACCTCATTGGCGCGGTCGGTGGACCAGGCCTTGGCAATCGGCGTCAGCAGTGCCTCGCGCGCTTTCATGGCCTGGCGCGTGTCATCGTCTTTTGCCATTTTCGAAAGATCGAACGCCACGGCGTTGGCGTAGCAAATCCCGCGCGAAGCCTCGACCATGGCCTTCATCAGATAGAGCGTACGCCGAACATCCGGGTGCTCATAAATCGGGATCATATCGCCGTCCCGCACCCCGGGCGCGCGGCCCTGTTTGCGATCCTGAGCATAGGCAAGCGCATGTTGAAAGGCCCGTTCGGCAACGCCAACACCTTGCGCCCCCACGTCTAAACGCGCGGAGTTCATCATCACGAACATATTGCGCAGGCCTTTGTTCTCCTCGCCGAGCAAGGTGCCATAGCATTCACCGCGCTCGCCATAGGCCATGACGGCGGTGGGGCTGCCATGCAGGCCCATTTTGTGTTCCAGACCAACGCAATCCACATCATTGCGCTCGCCCAGACTGCCATCCTCGTTCACATGGAATTTTGGGACGATAAACATGGAGATGCCGCCCGTGCCTTCCGGTGCGTCGGGTAACCGCGCCAGCACGAGGTGAACGACATTATCAGCCAGGTCATGATCGCCATAGGTGATATAAATCTTCTGCCCACTGATCTTATAACGGCCATCGCCAACCGGCTCAGCCTTGGTTCGAACGCCGGAAAGATCGGACCCGGCCTGGGGCTCGGTGAGGTTCATGGTGCCGGTCCACTCGCCGGTGACGAGCTTTGCCAGATAGGTTTCTTTTTGCGTATCGGTGCCCGCATGGAGAATTGTTTTGACCGCCCCGGTGGTCAGCGTTGTACCAATGGCAAATGACATGCACCCCGCATTCATGGCATCGACCAGCGCCACCGACAGGGTTGAGGGCAGGTTCTGACCGCCTGCGCTTTCGGGAAAAGACAAGCCGCCCCAGCCGCCTTCCACATATTGGTCATAGGCTTCCTTAAACCCGGGCGTGGTCCGCACCACACCATTTTCGAGGGTCGCGCCCTTCTGGTCGCTGTCCCAGTTGAGCGGCGCCAGCACATTATCGGTATATTTGGCCATTTCACCGAGAATGGCGTCGACCAGTTCATCGGACAGGTCTTCATAAGCGCCCGTTTTCGCGAGGCGGTCAAAGCCAGCCATATGCTTCAGGGCAAAGCGCATATCACGCACAGGCGTTGCAAAGGTCATCATCAATCCTTCCGAGGCAAAACTTAGCATGAAAACTACCCGTCTTGGCGCCCAGTGAATAGCGCAACTCGCAGTCTGCCATTGGTATTAAGTGTCGCGTGCGCAGTACACGGTCTGCGAACATTGAGGCGTAAACGTCTAAACGAAAAATCGGTTTTGTCTGTCCAAACGGCTGTTTTTGAGAACCGGAGCGCAGCGACCATGCAGTATGTGAGTACCGGAAGCGCAGAAAATCGCGTTTGATAAACGAAATTTTTCTGCTGGGCTCTGAGACCGAATTACAACACCCCGCGCCACTGACATGCCGCTGTCATCATACCGTTATTCAGGCGACACAACCGCGCTTTACGCAACGGTGGTTTTTCAAAAGGGGTTTGTCATGACCAAAGATCACCGTCGTCCAGGCGCTGTCAGCACCGCGCGGCTTTCACTGACATTGGGCATTTTGCTCTCAACCAGCGCTCTTACCGGTGCCGCTATCGCGCAAAATGACGGTGGGCCAAATGCCGGTGGTGAGATTGATACAATTGTCGTCACCTCCCAGTTTCGCGAGCAATCCGTCCTTGAAGTTCCGCTTGCCGTGACCGCGTATGAAGGCCGATTTCTTGAAGATATCGGCGTGGATGAGTTTGATGAACTCTCCGCTTTCGTCCCCGGCTTCGTTGTGCAGGAGCAAAGCGTCAATAATCCCGGTTTTGTCTTACGGGGCATCACGTCTGATGACGGTGCCTCCACGATTGAGCCGCGCGTGTCCGTCTTTCAAAACGGCATCTCAATCTCACGATCACGCGGTTCGGTTGTTCCCCTGTTCGACCTCGAGCGCGTCGAGGTATTGAACGGTCCGCAAGGAACCCTGTTCGGTCGTTCAGCCCAGATTGGCGCCGTTCATCTCATCACGAATAAAGCTGACTTTGATTTCTCTGGAAGCGCCGCCGTGCAATGGGGCAATTTTGATCAGCAACGCTATCAGGGCCACATCAATATTCCTCTTATTCCGAACACTTTGGCCTTTCGCGGTGCCGCTTATTACGAGACACGCGATGGCTTTATCGAAAACACGTCGGGCGGCGACCTGAATGGTGTTGGTACATTGGCAGTTCGCGGGTCGATCTTGTTTCAACCCATTGAAGACCTGCGTATTGATATTATTGGCCATTATGTTGAAAATGACGCACCCGGAACATCATTTAAGTCAGGGGTGATCCCGGCCCTGGGTGGCACGACCAATCCAAATGAATTTGCCTCGCTCAACACATTTAGCGGCCTCCTCGGCGGGCGTGAGTTGGGTATTGATCGCAACCTTTACGACGTGACGGTCATCGGTACCTGGACCGCAAGCGATGCCATCACCGTGACAAGCACCACGGCCTATCGCGAGTTTGACAGCCGCGAGGTCTTCGATCCCGATGGCACAGCGCTAAACCTGCTCGTTTTTGCCGAAGATGCCCAAGGCGAACAGTTTTCTTCTGACCTGCGTATTGCCTATGACGATGGCGGCCCCCTAACCGGATTTTTTGGTGGCGGCATTTTTAGGGAGGAAGGTATTCAGAGCGTACCGCTGGGCTTTGACCTGAGCGGTCTGCAGCTTTTCTCAACCTTTGGCGCAATTCCTGATCCTTTATCTCCCGGCGCAGATGTTGTTTTGCCAGACTTTGTAAATCAGCAGGTTTTGGGCGCGCTCCTGACAGGTGACCCCGCGATTTTTCCGCCGTCAGGTCTTGCTCAGACGGAAAATGCCACCAACCTCGCTGACAATTTTTCTTTCGATGTTTTTGCGGAGCTGACCTACGAAATCCTGCCCAACCTGGAATTTACGGCTGGCGGCCGGTTCACCTATGACGATAAACAATCAGGGTTTGCAGCTGGCGTCACCGAACCAAACCCGACGCTGTTGTTTCTGGTGGGTCAATCGTCGCCGCTGCCTGTTCTTTCTGTTCTTGGTGGGCAAACCCCAGGTGTCTTGTTTTCAGACGATCAAGCCGATCTCGATACCACGTTCAGCGGTTTCGCGTGGCGCGGTGTCCTGAATTATCAATTTGCCGATGACAAGTACGCCTACTTTAACTATTCGCGCGGTCGCCGTCCGCAGGTCATTGAAGAGGACTTTAGCCGAGACGGCAGCGACGCCAATGGGAATGGCCTGATTGGCGATACGGTTGGTAGCTTTGTTGTTGTTCCAGCCGAGACTGTCGACAGTTTTGAAGTCGGCTTGAAGGGCAATTTCCTTGATGATCTGGCGACGCTGCAGGCGGCCGCCTATTATTATGCGTACTCGAACTTTCAAACCAGCATTGCGGTCAACGAGCCCGGATCAGCGCCGGAATTTGATCTGATCAATGCCGGGACCGCGTCCTCCTTTGGGGTTGAACTATCCGCTATTCTATCGCCGACGGATTTTCTTGATGTGTTTGCGACCTATGGCTTTAACCGCAGCCGATTTGATGATGAAGACAGCGACGGAAACCCCCAGCAATTTGCCGGTAACCAGTTCCGTCTCGCCCCGGATCATTCCTTTTCAGTGGGGCTCAGTGCAAATACGCAAATCACCCCACGCATTGGTGTTTTCTTCCGTCCCACCTTCACCTGGCAAAGCGAAGTATTTTTCACCAACGATAATGACCTCGCCTTTAACGTAGTCGATCCGACGACCAATGATACGATCTTTACCGTACCATCGGTTAGTCAGGAGGCTTACGGGTTACTGAATATCAATGCAGGCATCGAGCTCTTTGAAGGTCAAGTTGTTTTGGAAGGCTATGTGAAAAACCTGACCAACAAAGAATTCATTATCGACGGCGGAAATACCGGCGGGGTGTTTCAGATACCGACCTTTATCGCCGGCGCCCCGCGGTTCTACGGCGCAGGTGTAACTTTCCGGTTTTAGAGTTGAATAAACCTGAATTGAAGGGGGGAGCAGGCTCAGAGCCGCTCTCCCCTTTGTTTCTTTGGAGCTTTTGATGAAACAAAGTTTGCTCGCTTTTTGCTGGTGCGCAGCGACCATCAGTGCATGCGTGGCCGACACGGGTGTCAATCATAGCCCAGCAAGGCAGCCTGTTGCACAGACGCACACGCGTGAAGTGGACGTCGAAATTCCGGTCACCAAACGCCATCAAGGGGGTGGCCAACGCGCCCTTCAATTCGCTGTAATGGGTGATCGCACTGGCAGTTTTCGGCCTGGCGTTTTCGAAGGTGCCATTGAGCAACTCAACTATCTACAACCCGATTATGTTTTTAGCGTTGGCGATCTTATTGAGGGCTACACGGATGATCTTGGAGAAATTGAAGCACAATGGGACGAATTTGATCGTCTCGCTGATCAGCTTTCAATACCGTTTTTCTATACGGTCGGCAATCATGATATCTCCAATGAAACGATGCAACGAACCTGGCGAGCACGATATGGGAAAACATATTACTCGGTCGTTATCGATGACGTTCTCTTCCTTGTTCTGAATACTGAAGATCCAGCTGTTGAAATGCCGCCTGCTATGCTGGCTCGCATACAGTCTTTTGAAAGTCGTTTTCGCGAGGACCCCGAAACGATGCAGGCCCGTGTTCTTGAGGCTATGCGCAATCGTCCCGAAGCCGCCAAGCTACCGGGCGAGGTGGCAATCAGTGATCGCCAAATTGAATGGGCGCGTCGAACTGTGAAGGCTTATGACGAGGTTCGCTGGACGTTTGTTCTGATGCATAAGCCAGCATGGGCCTATGACAGCAATGAATTTGCTGAAATCGAAGCCGCTTTGGGCGATCGTCCTTACACCGTCATTGCCGGTCACGAACATTACTACGACCATGAACGCAGAAAGAATCGCGACTACATTACCATGGGCACAACCGGCGGGGTCTGGCTGAAAGATGGGCCCGGGCGCATAGACCACATGCTGTGGGTCACGATGACAGACGAAAAGCCCGTGATTGCGTCAATGCCGCTCTTTGATCCGTCGCTGCCCTCAACAGAAAACTAGACTGCAATTACGCAACGGGGCACCGGTTTTGTGAATGCGTCACGAAACAAAGACAGAGTGCGTGTTTGCGCTGCAAGCTATTGAAACACGCTCAAGGTCTGTCAGCATGACGCGCTGGTGCAGTGCCAAACTAGACTGCGTTTACTTTTTGTTGAATCAAAAACGCAGTCTAGATTCCTTATTGGTCGCGCGTTCGAACCCAAGTCGATGGATGGGAACCATCGACGATCACACTTTTTGTGAACGCACTCTAATTTTGATTTTCCACAAACCCGGTTTGCCAGGTGCCTTCGCGCCGCGGGTCGGCACCGCCATCAAGGATGCCGTCGGGGTTTACCTTGAAACCGTGCAACCCGCTGGTCAGGGCGCGGGTGGCAATCTCGTGGCCGCGCGCCTCCAGACCGGCAATAATCTGCGCGTCAAAACCGCCTTCTTCCAGATAGGCTTTGCCACGTGGCACCACCACATGGGGCAAATCGATGGCCGGTTGCATCTGCATTTCCCAATCGATCAGTGCCAGGACGGTTTTAACCACAAACCCAATAATCGCCGGACCGCCGGGCGAGCCCACCGCCGCCCACAAATCGCCCTCCGGATCAAAGATAATAACCGGCGACATGGATGAGCGCGGCCGCTTGCCCCCCGCCACCGCATTGGCCACGGGCACACCGTTGCGAGTCGGCGAGAACGAAAAATCCGTTAGCTGATTATTGAGGATCATGCCCGCCGCCATCTGGTTAGAGCCAAAAACCGATTCCACCGTTGTGGTCATAGAGACAACCCGGCCCGCACCATCAATGATTGTAAAATGACTGGTGGACGGCGGCTCCGGCGAATCCCCGGGCGCATAACCGTTCCACTGTCCGGCAGCGTCCGTCACCACGAAGGCGGACGGGTCACCAGCATCCACATCATCCATCCGCGCCGTGATATCAATCAGGGCCGAGCGCGCCGCGATATAAGCGGGATTAAGCAAGCCCGCCACTAAAGCTTCCTGGGTCAGACCGCCCGCCGCCGCCGTCTGGTCCTGGTCAGCGAGATATTGCGCCCGGTCCGCATAGGCAAGCCGGCTTGCCTCAAGGATCAGATGCAACGCCTCCACCGAACCTGCACCGGCGCCCGCCATATCAAAGCGTTCGAGCAGCATCAGAATCTGGAGTAGCGTCACCCCGCCGGATGAGGGCGGGGCCATGGAACACACCTCATACTGACGATACTCACCACAAACGGGGGTGCGTTTTAGGGCACGGTAATTGGCGAGATCAGCGAGGGTCATGCCGCCCGGGATCAGGTCCTCCAACGCATCTTCTGTGGTGGGGGCTTGGTCCCGGTCAGCGTCCACCCGGTTGACGGTCACCCGCCTTTTCGGGGTGTTCACCGCCTCCACAATTGCCTCAGCAATGGGCCCGGTATAAAACGCTTCGGCGCCGCCCGCCGCAATCGTACGGACCGTTTCGGCATAGGCGGGGTTTTTCAGCAAATACCCCTCCGGATGGGGATTACCGTCGGCATCATAGAAATAGGCCGCCGCCGCCGGGGATTGTTTCAAAAAATAAAATCTGTCGAGCAAACAGTGTAGACGCGGTGAAATATTGAACCCCTCCTCCGCCAGGGCTGCCGCCCCCTGCCACGGTTCAGACCAGGGCAGAACCCCATAGTCCGCATGCGCCATTTCGAGCATCCGCACCGCGCCCGGCACCCCAACCGACAACCCGCCAATGACCGCCTCGCGAAATTGCATGGGCTCGCCATTCTCATCGAGAAACCGGTCCGGTGTCGCACTTGCCGGGGCAGTTTCGCGCCCGTCAAAGGTCTCCAGAATGGCTTTTTCCGGATCGAAATAGACCATAAACGCTCCGCCGCCGAGACCGGAAGACTGTGGCTCCACAAGCCCCAGAACCGCTTGCGTCGCGATGGCCGCATCAACCGCGCTCCCGCCCCGGCGCAAGATATCGGCCCCTGCCTCCACCGCCAGCGGATTGGCAGCGGAGATAAACCACCGACCAGAGGATATTGGCGCAGCCCGCGATTGCGCCGCCGGCGCCGCGTCGGTCGTCGGCATCTGTTCATTTGCACCGCATGCAGACAAAAGGGCAGCGCAAGCGATACTGTTCAGCACACGAATAGGCATGGAGGAAAGAAAAGAAAACACGATCTCAATGGTCCCTTAAAAAAGCGGCGACGCAGATCACCAACATGGGTGAAGATGGGGCGGTACCGCAGGGTCACGGTTGCGGGGGTTTGTTAAACAGTACATAAAAAATGCATGGAAAAACAACCGATTGATCCGCCTGCCGAGGGCACGCCCGGGCCGCGCAATGCGCTAGACGATGTGCCGGGTCTGCGTATTGGTCACGCCCATGATGCAGCCGTAAAAACCGGTGTCAGCGTTATTGTTGCGGATGCGCCCATGGTGTGCGCGGTGGATGTGCGCGGCGGCGGGCCCGGCACCCGGGAGACCGACCTGCTGGACCCTGCAGCCCTCGTCCAAACGGTTGATGCCGTCGTGCTTTCCGGCGGCTCCACCTACGGGCTTGGCGCGGCGGATGCCGTGGCCGCGCAGCTGGGCGCCCAAGGGCGCGGCTTTGCGCTGGTGGATCGCCCGAGCGTGCCGCGCTCGCCCATCGTTCCGGCGGCAATTTTGTATGACCTCGCCAATGGCGGTGACAAGGATTGGGGCACGCACCCGCCCTATGGCGATCTGGGGCGCAGCGCCCTTGAGGCGGCACAGGAGGCTGTCTCGCCCCAGGAAAAGTGTGCAATGCAAGGCGCGGTGGGCGCCGGATTTGGCGCGCGCGCGGGCCTCGTCGCCGGCGGTTTGGGCAGCGTTTCGGCCCACCTCTCAGGGGGCCACAGGGTTGGTGCCCTGCTTGCGGTGAATAGTTTCGGCTCCGTATTTATGCCGGGCACGCGGCGCTTTTGGGCTGCCCCGTTCGCCCAGGGCGGCGAGCTTGGCCCGGATAATGACCTTGAGGCGGGGCTTGTGGCGCCCCCGGTGGCCGGTATGCCCGCCGACACGAAAATGGGCCCCAAAACTGCACCTGACCCGCGCACCAACACCACCATCGGCATCGTTAGCACCAGCGTGCCCCTGACCCAGGCGGACGCAAAGCGCGTTGCGATCATGGCGCAAGACGGTCTTGCGCGCGCCATTCGCCCCGTGCACGCGCCCACCGATGGGGATGTTCTGTTTGTCCTTGCACCGCCCACTAAACAGCCCGCCGATCTGCTGAACGTGACGCGGCTCGGCACCGTCGCCGCCGACTGCGTCGCGCGGGCCATCGCGCGCGGGGTTTATGAGGCAAATCGGGACTAGGCCTCTTGCGCCATCCCGCCATTTGGGCTTTAACCGCGCTTCCCGCACGGCAAAATACGGCCCCGGGACTGCACCGGTAGCTCAGCTGGATAGAGTACTTGACTACGAATCAAGGGGTCGGGAGTTCGAATCTTCCCCGGTGCGCCATTTCCTTTTGGAAATGGCATCACCTCAAGGAAGTTTAGGGTCGAACAGTGTTCGAACCGGTGCGCCATCTTCATAAATGACATATTTTCACCTTCCTGATTCGCGTTAAGTCGTTGAATGAATTGGAAAGGAACCGCCGACTCGCTCGACGCATCAACAATGCGATCCAGCAATCCTGTGATCTGCTTTTCAATCTTGGCGATATCGGCCTTGATATGCTGTTTGGCTTGTTTGCTTACGCCAAGGCGATGACTCCATAGAGTTTTGAAAAACTCATGCGCGACGGCGAACAAGCTGCGTGTTGGTTGGAGCGTGCCCAGCAATTCATCAAATTCACGTTCAATCTGATCGCGTCTAATCGACTTGCGATAGCTTGAGCAGCCCTTGCTAAAACACATGTAATAGAAATGCCTCGTGCCCATCGCCCCCGTTGACGTGCTCGAGGTCATGGGCTTTTCGCAATCACCGCAGGTTACGAACCCGCGAAGCGGAAAATCCTTGTTCGAGTTTTTCCGATACGGCGCTTGGCTTTTTTGTTACAACCGTTGTTGAATGCGCTGGAAGGTTTGAAAATCAATCAACCCCTCGTGGCGACCTTCACGCAGACTGACTTGCCAGTTTGGTAATTCCAGATACCCGGCATAAAGCACGCGCGTCAGAATATTGGTGACGCGTTGCACACTCACCTCATCGTTCGGCAAATCCTTCGGGAAAAAGTGGTAACGTTCAAGGAAACGCTTCACTTCTGTTTGTGTTTGAAACCGCCCCGTTGCAAAACCTTCCAGAGCTTCCTGAACAACACTCGCCAGCGGTTCATTGCGGACAAGCACCTTGCCCTCACCGGAACGGCGCTCGAACTTGAAGCCATAAGGCGCAGGAAACACCCAATAGCCATTCATGGCACGGGCGCGCATACGATTTTTTGTTTGTTCAGCGTTTTTCTGCCGTTGGTGCTGTGACACGCTGGCCAGTAAATTCTCAACCAAAATTGAATCGCTATCCTCACCAAACTCGATGGAGGGACTTTCAAGAACACCGCCTGCCGTCGCGATTGCCGCGCGCAATTGCAGGTGCGCCTCAAGCCCACGGGCGAGGCGCGATATATCGTCAATGATAACCACATGCTTCTTATTTTTCTGCGCTTGAAGAAATGCCAGCATCGCAACCATGCCGGGACGCGTTGTCATGCTGCCCGACATATCGTCGGTAAAAACCTTGACGATTTCATAGTTACGAAAGCGCGCAAATTCGCGGCACCGCGTTTCCTGACTGGCAAGGCCGGAGCCTTGGGTTGTCTGTTTAACGTTTGAAACGCGCGCATAAATCACGGCATGCGTTGTGTTGTTAGTCGGGTTTTTCTTGGTCATATGCCGCGCTGCTCATCGTCAGTCGCAAAATTGTGTGGTGAGGAAAGGATCTCATCAAGATCGTCATTATCAACATTATTGAAAATATCTTCTATAAAATTCCAGCCAGGCGCCCCAGCAAAACCGATATCAACAAATTGAACCATGACCTCCCAAAGCTGCCGTAAAAACTCTTCAGCTTGCTCATCGCTCATGCCAGAGCCTTC
This sequence comes from Pseudomonadota bacterium, assembly GCA_039819545.1. Lineage (GTDB taxonomy): Bacteria > Pseudomonadota > Alphaproteobacteria > Caulobacterales > Parvularculaceae > CALLPQ01. The sequence continues at coordinate 33,624 of JBCBRS010000010.1, forward strand.
AAGATAATGAAGATACTTGCTGGGTTCGAACTCTGGCGGGGCAATGTTTTGTGAATCGGCGAACGGTTCGGGTGGGGTTTGCTTGGTCAACGCACTTTCCTTTATTCTGTGCCCGCACCATTGCGAGTACAAATCCAGAACATCATACCGCAATACACATCAAAAGTACAGGAATTTATTCCTTATACTGAATACATATGAATACCCGCGATGATGGTGTTGAACTGACTATAGCACAAAATTTTATGACGGTTTAGGAAAAGTCCGGGACATCATCTGTACAATCCCGGGACACGATATGGAGCCGCATTGATCATGCGCCGCACATAATCTGGATTGGTAGTACCAAGAGCAAATTGCAAATTACGATGACCGCAAGGTGTGCGTGGTAGTACCACGCGCCTTGGCAAGGGGTGCGTGCCGCCCCCCGTTGCATCCCCCCCTGCGGTGGCAGCTGTTAGGCATTGAGCCCTCCCGCCGCCAGCCCATCGTTTCGCCGATGGATCACAGCCTTAATATGTGCATTTAGCTGGTTAAAGAATAAAAATGAAAATTATGTTTTCAATAAGAATCGACTGTGAGGAAATTTTCTAAAATTTCATCCATTTCAGTCGATTGCAAATTCGTGAGGATTTTACACGGAATATTTAAAACAGCGCAAATCGCCTCAGTATGCGATATTCCAACATTCTGATGTTCCATCAATTCAAATTCAGAACGCAATGGCCTTTCTCGGGATGAATCTTTTTCGCGATGTTCTTTAATCTTGGCTGGTGTCCCCTGCAAGAATACAAAGAGCTTGACTCCTAAAGTTTTGAAAACATCGCTTGTGATTCGGATAAGTTCTTTGCCGTCATCAATTACAGTATGACAATCAAGAACTGCTAATTCTGCGTCGGATTTCGCGATTTCCTCAATACCAAGGATCAGTAGCTTCTGATTGTCATCAAGATCACCAAGTCTTAAATCTTCAGATGTTGGAATGTTCCCTTCAAGCGCCGCTTTTTGCAGCTTAATTATTTTGCTGGCTTCCAAATGTACGAATTTATCTCTAGTGTTGAGACTTTTGAGAAAAGTTGTTTTTCCGACTCCGGATAATCCGGCTAATGCTATAACTTTCATTTAAACCTCAAAATTAACACCTAATAGCGGCAGCAATTTATCCAAATTGTCGCGAGGAATTTTAAAGATCGACTGTTGCGGGTGCGCGCCCATGACGCCTTTTTCTTTAAGAGTAGGAAGCGTTATAGCTTCCGCTATATATGCCGCCAGCAAAAAATTTATTACCTTCACTGGCCGTTCGGCTGATGCGTTCCATCCTGATAATTGATCTTGACTATAAACGGAGCGCCCTCCCGTCATTGTTAGTAAATCACCGGTTGATTTTGCTAATGACATGTCTTCAAAAATACCGACGACAGTAAGAGCTTGTGACGGTGGAAAATGAGATTTACCTTTATAAAAAAATAGTAACGAACCCGGCTTAACTAAATTTGCTTGTGCTCGGCATAGGTAAACTTTACGAATCGTATTTCCCGGGCGCCTCGGATTTCCGCTCAAACCCTTCGGCTCAAAGAAATCTTGTTGGGTATTTTGATTCAACTCTGGAAAAAGTTCATCGTGGTAACTTTCACGAATCGGTATTCCAAAAGCTTCGACTGGATTCCTCGTACAAAAGCGGGGATAATTAGAACGTGCGAGATCATATAGACATTCCTCCGATAACGGGCGAATTCTTTCACGCGAAAATCGGCGTTCATATGTCAATTCACCATCTTTCGCCTCAATCGTTTTTTGAAATCCATAATATTCGAGCAAGCCAATCAGCGCTTCCTGCTTAGGGTAGGTCGTCACGTAGGCAAGGTCATAATTATTACTCTGAGCATACCAGAGTGCTTGTTTCAAAAGTAATTCGCCCAGTTTGATTCCGCGGTTTTCTGGGCGCACTTTGAAAGTGCATATCTTCAAAATCTTATTTGCAGGAATGGTTGCATCTGTATCATTTTTTGTTTCATCTTTGCGTACTAAAATGCCGGCGATGCCACCATCATCAACGATCCAGCATTTTCTGAATTTTTTTACGCACTTTTCTTCCCACCAAGAGTCAAACCCATCGTAATCATCACGAAGGGATTCGAAGATTCTATCATCTTTTGGTATAGTGTGAGCGTCCACCTCCTCGACAGCTCTAAATGGTACGCGCGTGGGTTCATACGTTGAGGTAAGTAGTGATACTGCGTCTCCTACATATAAAACACGGCCCGAGATTTCTGGCGCATATTTGGCGACACGTTTATGTAGGCCGCCATCCTCTGTAACAAGAAAGTCGGCAATGTTGATCGCAAGTGCATGAAGTAACTGAGCATCAACGACGTCATTCGGTTTCGGGAGGGGACCAAATTGGTTGGCAAGCTTTTCTGGTGTTAGGCCCTTAACTTTTTTTATTACCTGAAATTTATCAAGCTTGCTTAACGAAATTTTTTTGCGTTTAGTGATTTTATCCCGCTCTATATCGTCTTTCGCTGCCTCGTGTATGAAAACTTTTACACCATTTTTTCCGGTAAGGTTAAGCAAAGATGAAAAATCAGAATGTATTTCCTGATCGTCCTCTAGACCGATAAATACGTTTGTATCAATTAAATAATGCGGCGGACTCATACTTTAATGCTTCTCTTAAAAGCGGTTTCGCATATAAAAATGATTGCGGGGGTTCAAAATCGAATCTGCTCCTTAATTCATCTAAACTAAGTGAACGATGAAATGGTCGTGCATTCTGAAACTGAATTACAAAACCGGTTTCAACGCCTGAGAAGTAATCAAAAAAATCATTTTCTTTAATGTGCGCAGTCTCTGAAAAATTTAACCATATATTCTCAACAGACTCTTTTAAAACGCCCTGAATTTCTGCGACACCTGTAAGCGCCCGAGTTGGGCTTGTAGAATAAATATACGCTAGAGTTCCTTTAGGAACACTTACTGGGAAGCGTCTTCTTAATTCAACCGTTTTTATTCCCGCTAATATTGGTTCTGAATATGTTGGCTTTATGCTTAATACAACATCGCGTTGAGATTTGAATTTTTCATCTTCGAAAATGGGGAGGTACAATTGATTGTCATCAAGATGATTTACGTCGAACACTCCTTGCAAATTTAGCAACAATGGCGATGATTTATCAAACCCAACTTCAATTTTCAATTTAGCGCCTAGTGCTTCTACATATTTGCGTAATGTTGAAACGTGAACATCACCTCTTTGCTCAAGACGGCTCAGTGCAGTTTGCCCAATCCCCATTTTATGGGCTATATCTAGTTGTGTTAATCCTGATAATCGTCTCAATTCCTTGAGACGTGCCCCGACTTTTAGCATGTCGCCATGCTCATTTTTCTGAAGTGTAATGATTTTTCCTGATAACTTTGCCAATTTAAGCCCCGATTCTAATACATGATATCATTTAACGAATATGACGCTCAAGACATATTGTGATTTGGCTTGTTGTTGAAAAAATTGTTTAGCGATTTCGAAAATTATCGTCATTATGTCTATTTTCCCAACTGCCTATAATTTGAAGGGGCTTCGCCCCTCGCGGGCGCAAGGCATCCAAACGTCTCCCCGCCCTTCGGCAAGCCTTCAGATCGGGGCCCCTCGTTCGGAGCCTCCTTGCCCCCGCTACCCCCATCCTCGCCGGAGAGCAAGGGTTGCCTGCGCAACCCATACCAAAGGAAGGGAACATACATGACCAATAGCAATGACAATCAACTGCCCGATACGATCACCATCACATGGAGCATCAAGGACGTTCTGGAAGTCAGGCCGGACTTAACCGACGAGCAGGCGCGCAAGGCTTTGCACCACGCCAAAGACAGCCATGATGCACATTGCGGCATCAACTGGGACACGCTGGAAATCGCAGCGGATGCTCTGTTTTCTTATGATGGGGATTAGCCGTTATTCATCGATAGGATATTGCCGCGAAGTATGCAGTATACGTTCAATATCGATATGATAGTCATCTGGCAGGGTATAGACGATCACGAACGGATAGCGCGTGACCGATAATTCGCGGGTATCTTCAACGCGTCCGGGGCGACCCAAAAATGGAAAATTCTCAAGCTGGTCAATGGTTGCAAAGATTGTGATGAGAACCCGCTCACAGGCCGCTGGGTTTTTAGGGTGCAGATAATCCCGGATAGAGTGAATATCAGCGCGTGCATCATCCGCAAAGCGAATGTGCATCAAACACCAAATTCTTTGCGCACGTCATCGGCTGGCGTGTACTTCATTTCGCCGCGCGCTTTCTTGGCAAGGGTTTTACGAATCTCATCATCCATCCATGCGCGATGCGCAGGATCGATGGTCTCTGTGTCCTTGCTTGGGCGCAAAAATTCTTCGACCGTGGGTGTTTCTTTTACCTCTGACATAATTTCATTATACCCTAAGACCGTTGTTAATTCCACACGATTTCAAAAGGCTGTAACGCCCATAAACCATGGGTTTAAGGACTCAAGGAGCGCGCCCGCCGCCGCCTGCGCCGTGGTTTCATAGGCTCGGCAGGTGGCTCTCTGCCCATGACCAGATAGCGCGTTACATCGGATCGAAGCTCATGCAGCTGGCGCGTGATCAGGGCATGGCGTTCGGCGCGGTCACGGGTTTTGGCGGCCATGGCTTAGGCACTCCCGCATTGTCCGTGTGCAGATTTTACTTGCGTTCTGGCGGTTCGATGCCGTTCAGTCATGTTACCCTTGGCATGATCAAACGGCGCCGCACGGTGTTTGAAGGATTGGCGCGCTTGACTGATATGATTTTTCAGCGCGGGTGTGTGGCTTTTCCGTCAGAAACGGCGCAGCAATTTTGAATTGCGCTTTTGATCTCACGCGGATCGATACCCACCCGCTCGGCTTGTTGCCATTTCGCCAGCGTAGAGCGTATTGGCCGTTGATTTTTGGGTGGCCCCGGTAAACTCTTGCGGTCCTACCGGATTGCCCTTGCGCGCGCCTGCAAAGTCATGAGAAAAACGTTGTATGAAAATGCTTTTGAATCTTTTGGTCTGGTTTCCGCTCGCCATCATTGGCGTTGCGTTTTTAACGGCGAACCGCGCGCTTGTGTCGGTAAGCTTGAACCCGTTTGCTGATGGTAGTGAATTTCTCACCTCGCCCGCGTTGCCCATGTGGGTTTGGCTGATGATGATGCTGTTTATTGGTGTGGGGCTTGGCTCGCTGGGGATGTATTCGTCGAGCGCGCCGAAACGGCAAAAAGCCCGGGCCCTGAAGGCGGAGCTGCGCAGTGTGCGGGCCGAACTGGCCAATTTGCGCGAAGCAGAGCCATCGGGCGAGAATTTGCCGGTATTGCAATCGGCCGACTAGCGGGCCCCTTGCGCGGCGTTGGAACCGGTCAGACCTGATGGCGATCATTAAAATCTGCGGCGTGGGTGATCAAGCTGCACTGACCGCTGCCGTCAGCGCGGGTGCGACCCATGTGGGTTTCGTTTTTCATCCGAAATCACCCCGTCATCTTCAACTTGATGAGGCGCAGGCGCTTCGGGCCGAAATCGATGTGAGTGCCGTCCATGCCCGCCCGCAAATCGTGGCGTTGGTTGCGGACAAAAGCGCCGACGCGCTGGCCAGACTGGCCGAAGCGGTGCGCCCCGACACTATTCAATGCCATGGTCAAGAGACGCCCCACGACCTGACGATTTTGCGTGCGGCCCTGCCGGCCCACACAGAGCTTTGGAAGGCTTTCGGCGTAACCAATTCCAATGACCTTGCGGAGTCTAAGACGTTTGGCGAGGTGGCTGATACCCTGGTGCTGGATGCCCGGCCACCCGCAGACGCGGCCTATGGCGGCGGGCATGGCCGCACGTTTGACTGGTCCGTTTTGGCAAAGGCTGCTGAGGCGGGGCATCTGGGCGCCGTTCCGTGGGTCCTCGCAGGCGGCCTAACGCCGGAGACAGTAGCCGGGGCGGTGGCGCAAGTGGGCGCATTGCCCGGCTTTGCGGGGGTTGATGTTTCCTCCGGCGTCGAAAGCGCCCCGGGGCAAAAGGACCCCGTTGCCATCGACGCCTTTATCCTGGCGGCCCGGCGCGCTATGGACACGTTCTGAGTTTCCCTTTTGCCGGATTGTTTTATGGCTTCTTCTGCGTCTGTTTCCGCCCCCCATTCGGCGACGCCCACCCGCCCGAATTCTTTCCGCGAAGGGCCCGATGCGGAGGGCCGCTTTGGCCAGTTCGGCGGCCGGTTTGTGGCCGAGACGTTGATGCCGCTAATCCTCGCACTGGAGGCAGAATATGAGGCGGCCAAAGCCGATCCAGATTTTACCACCGAACTTGATTATTACCTGAAGCATTATGTGGGCCGGCCCTCGCCGCTTTATTTTGCCGAACGGCTAACGGACTATGCCCGCACCCTTACGCAAAAAGCAGGGCATCCGGACAAAGGCGCAAAGCTCTATTTCAAACGCGACGAGCTCAACCATACCGGCGCGCACAAAATCAATAACTGCATCGGGCAGATTTTACTCGCCAAACGCATGGGCAAAACCCGCATCATTGCCGAAACCGGTGCCGGTCAACATGGCGTTGCTACGGCAACCGTTTGTGCGCGGTTTAATTTGCCCTGCGTGATTTATATGGGCGCCACCGATGTGGAGCGGCAAAAGCCAAACGTCTTTCGTATGAAACTTCTGGGGGCGGAGATTGTGCCGGTAACCTCTGGCACGGGCACCCTGAAGGACGCCATGAACGAGGCGTTACGCGACTGGGTCACCAATGTGGATGATACATTCTACATCATCGGCACAGCCGCCGGGCCGCACCCCTATCCCGCGATGGTCCGGGATTTTCAATCGGTTATTGGCCGCGAGGCAAAAGCGCAGATGCAAGAGGCCGAAGGCCGCCTACCCGATGCGATTATGGCGTGTATCGGTGGTGGCTCTAACGCCATTGGGCTTTTTCATCCGTTCCTGGATGATCCCGATACAGAGATTTATGGCGTGGAGGCAGCGGGGCACGGTGTTCATACCGATAAACACGCAGCTTCCCTGACCGGCGGCACACCCGGCGTCCTGCACGGTAATCGCACCTATCTGTTACAGGATGGCGATGGCCAGATTACCGACGCCCACTCCATCTCCGCCGGGCTCGATTATCCCGGTATCGGGCCAGAGCATAGCTGGCTCCACGAAACGGGCCGTGTCACCTATCTATCGGCCACGGATGAAGAAGCACTGGCCCATTTTCAACTGTGCGCCCGGTTGGAGGGCATTATCCCAGCGTTGGAGCCTGCCCACGCCCTCGCCCGCGCCATGGACCTTATCCAGACGATGGACCGCGAAAAGATCCTGATCCTGAATATGTGCGGGCGCGGGGATAAGGATATCTTCTCGGTGATGGATGCATTAGGGGCCTAGAGTGCGTTCACAAAAAGTGTGATCGGTTTTTGGGTTCGAACGCGCGACCAATAAGGAATCTAGACTGCGTTTTTGATTCAACAAAAAGTAAACGCAGTCTAGGAATTATTAGCAAATCCATCCTTCGAGACGCGCGGCGCTCTGTTTAGGGTGAGACCTTGACTATTCATAGAGACGTCGCCCCAAAAAAAGGGGGGCGGCGGGAAGGGGCGCCGCAGCGATTGTCTCAAAGGACAGAGCGAAGGTCGCCGCTTTGCGTACCACCGAAGACCGCAAGGTATGATCACCCAACCGTAACCAGGCCGTGCTTTTTCTTGCCCACCGACAATTTAATGACACCGTCGAGAACATCATCCGTACCCAGTGGTCTTTCTTCTTTAACCGGTGCGTCATTAATCTTCAGGGCCCCGGCCTTTATATGGCGACGGCCTTCGCCATTGGAGGCAATCAAGCCCACGGCCCGGAAGGCCTCCATCACGGGGTAGCCAGCAACCAATTGATCGGTCGTCACGGTCACGCTGGGCAGGTCATCGCCCGCATTGCCGCTGACAAAGACGTCCTGGGCTGTCTGGGCGGCTCTTTCAGCGGCCTCGCGCCCATGCAACATGGCTGTGGCTTCGGTGGCGAGGATCTTTTTGGCTTCGTTGATCTCTGCGCCTTGTAACGCGCCCAGACGATTAACCTCATCCATGGGCAGGACCGTAAAGCGCGCCAGCATGGTCGCCACATCAGCGTCTTCGGTATTGCGCCAGTATTGCCAATAGTCATAGGGGCTGAACATATCGCCATTCAGCCAGACGGCGCCGTCTTCGGTCTTGCCCATCTTCTTGCCAGAGGCAGTGGTAAGGAGCGGGGTCGTCAGTCCAAAGACTTCCGCACCATCTTTGCGACGACAAAGCTCCACCCCATTGACAATGTTGCCCCACTGGTCAGAGCCCCCCATCTGTAAAACGCAGGTTTCGCGATTATAGAGGGCGTGAAAATCATAGGCTTGCATCAGCATATAGTTGAATTCGAGGAATGATAATGGGCTCTCACGATCCAGCCGCAGTTTGACCGAGTCAAAGGTCAGCATACGATTTATCGTAAAATGCACGCCATAGTCGCGCAGGAACGCCACATAGGAAAGCTGGTCCAGCCATTCGGCGTTATCCACCATAATGGCGCCGTCTTTGGCGTCAAAATCGAGGAAGCGGGAGAAAACACCCTTGATTGATGCAATATTGTCCGCAATCTCCCCCTCGGTCAGCAGCGAGCGGGCGGTATCCTTGAAAGACGGATCGCCAACCTTTGTGGTGCCACCGCCCATGAGCGCGATGGCGCGGTGACCGGTTTGTGTAAACCAATAAAGCATCATAATCTGGATGAGACTGCCCACATGCAGGCTTTTGGCCGTGGCATCAAAGCCGATATAGCCCGTGAGCCGGTCGCGCGCGGCGCGTTCATCAAGCGCTTCCAGATTGGTGCCCTGATGAATAAAGCCACGCTCGGCAAGAACGCCAATAAAATCGGATTTTGCAGAAAATGTTAAGGGATTGGTCATTAGGTTGGAGCCCGTGATCACAACAAGTCAGGCCGAAGCCGCCAAAGCCGCCACGACCATCGTGAGAGAGGGAGCTACCATGGTGCCGTCACTTTTCCAACCGGGCCCGTATGCGGAGCAGCCCCATGGGTAATACCATCCGCACGGCAATCGGCCTGATGAGCGGAACGTCGCTGGACGGCGTTGATGCCGCGCTTATCCGCACCGACGGTGAGGAGGAACTGGTCTTTGGCCCGACGCTGCACAAGCCCTATGCCCCGGACTTAAAGGCAACCGTCAACCGGGCCATCAAGGCCGCACGGGAGGGCCGCGACGGCGCGGATGTCATTGGCAAGGCCACGGGCGAGGTTACGCGCGTGCACCGCGATGTGGTTGAAGCGCTGTTGGAGGAAAACAATCTGCATGCGGAGCGTGTTGACGTAATCGGTTTTCACGGTCAGACGATTTATCATCGCTCCCCCAATTTTCCGGTGATGGGTCCGGAGGATCAGGGCCGCACCTGGCAAATTGGGGATGGTGAATTCCTCGCCCGTGAAACGGGGATCGACACCGTCTATAACTTTCGGGCGGCGGACGTGATGCTGGGCGGTGAGGGAGCGCCCCTTGCCCCGGTCTACCATGCGGCGCTGGTGCGCAAGCTCGCGCGAGAGCACCCCGTGGGTGTTCTCAATCTGGGCGGGGTTGGCAATATCACCTATGTGCCGCCGAACGGGGCAATTGATGGTCTGATCGCTTTCGATTGTGGGCCCGGCAATGGGCTGATCGATGAATGGATGGCCATGAAAAGCGGCGAGACCATGGATAAAGATGGCGGCGCCGCCCGCCGGGGTAAGGTGCATACGGATATTTTACGCATGATGCTGCTCGCGCCGTTCATGCGCCGCAAACCGCCCAAATCTCTCGACCGGTATGATTTCAAACTCGACCATGTGCTTGACTTGCCACTTGATGACGGCGCAGCAACGCTGACTGCGTTCTCTGCGGCTTGTGTGCGTGCCAGTGAGCCCTTTTTGCCGGAGCCGGTGGGGGAATGGATTGTCTGTGGCGGTGGGCGGCACAATGGCGCGTTGATGGAGGCGTTAACAAAGGCGCTGAGCGCCCCGGTTGTGCCCGCCGAAGAGGTAGGCTGGCGCGGCGATGATCTGGAGGCGGAATGTTTCGCCTATCTCGCCGTGCGGGCCCTGCGCGATCTACCGATCAGCTTTCCCAAAACAACCCGCGCGCCGCATGCCTTGCGCGGCGGTGTGCTTTGCAAGGCGAAGAAATAGGGGCCGGAGATTTTTTAAAGCCGCACTGTTTTACACTTTGTGAGGCCGCGATGCGTTTAACCATGATCGCGCGACGACTGCCTTTGTCGTATGAATAACACGAGCAAGCGGCGTTTGGATGAAGTGGCCCGTCCTTTAAACTAAGAAGGATCTAGACGTAGCCGCCGACGGGCTGAACCTTTTGGCTTGACGTGCTAATTCGACGCCGGAGAAATCAAACCGCCTCGGCGAGACGATTGTTCGGCAAATTCACGACCGACGTCAGCGCTTTGCTTCCACTCCGCCCACGTGCGACAAATTTTCTTTGCGAACCGTGAGCCAGTCACCTGTTGGCGTTTACAGATGATGCGGTTTTCGTCTACCTCTTCATCAGTGTTGGTCGCAGTTTTAGTGTTGGATTCATTTTCGGTTATGGCCGAAGCATCGACAACCGTTTCAACGGGAACGTTTGCATCAGTGGCCTGCGTTGCAACATTATCTGCGACCTCGTCGGCAGCGCGATCTGTCGTTGTTGCACAGGCTACGGCTGATAAAGCAATAATCGTCGCGCCAAATGCGCGCGTCGTGACTAACTTGTTCATCTGAAACTCTCCTCAATATTAGCCCGTCGCCAGAGACTGTAGCGCTGTCATCGCAGTTTCACCAGTGTGGAAGGAATTCGCGAAAGACGATTTCATCCGGTTCGTAAAAGTCGTGCTCGTCTCATGAAAAGAATAACGCATTCGGGGGAGCTACTTGCCTTGCTACTTGCGCCGCTCCACACGGATCGATCGATTGCTTCCCGCAAGACGTAAAGAATGAGAACCAAAAAGTTTTGATTGAAGGATCGCGATTTCGCCAGATGCATCACCAGAAAATCTGAGCTTTTTCGTATCGGCACGAAGTTGACGCCATTCCTGTCCATTTTCAAGCCGGATTACATACCTTCCGGCACGCGTTAAGAGTATTTCCGAAACAGCCACCTCAATCTTATTCAATGATTTATCAGCGGCATCACGGCGGCTCAAATCACTCGATCCAAACTGATCTTCAGGCGTTTGCGCAGATACGATACCACTGGATATTCCTCCGCTTACGGTCGGCGTTCGGGCCTCACCAATGACTGCAGGCCTCTTTGCATTTTGTGCAGTTGGCAACCTATTTTCTCCGGTTCCAACTGCATGTGCTTGATCATTAGGATCAGCGATGGCGGGTAAGGCCGCAAGCGCCCGATCAAGACAAACGAGGCGTGCGCTATCGTCCACAATAGCCTTGCAGGTCTGCAGCTTGCTGACGAGATCGGGAGACTGCCCGTGGACCGCGACACTAAATGCGATACCGCAAAAGATGATCATCAGGGCAGGACATAGTCTAAAGAGTGCTCGCAACAAATAGGTCATATCGGTTTCCGAAAACGAAGAAACGCCGCAGACAGTCTAGTCCGCGGCGTTCCAATATTAAATCATCTTTGCCAAATAAGGCTCTTAGAGGCCAATATTGACGCCGAAGAAGATGAAGCGACCGGTTGAGTCGTAGATACCTGGGTATGTGTTACCATTACCAAAGCCTGCACCAGATTGCGTACCTGATGGCGGATCATTATCAAAAATGTTCTGCATACCAGCACGCAGTGATACGTTATCGCGAACCTGCCATGTAGCGGCAATATCGAAATAACTCTCAGAGTCGAAGCTGTCATCTACCGCAACGCCTGTTGGTTCACCGAACAGTTCAACGCCACCGAAGTAACGCCATGTTGCTGTCAAATCGACATTAAACGGTGTTTGCCATGTGCTCAAGAAGCGGTGGCGATAAGCGGCTGTTGGATTACCACACTGGCCGCCATAGATACCAACACACTCAACTTCATCTCCACCCGGCACCGGGATGAAAGCACTGGAAAGCAGGTAGGTTGAAACATAGTTGAAGTTTAAACCACCCTGATTACCAAGGTCGAGATTGTACCCAATAGCAAAGTCGATACCGGAAGTTGACAGCTCTGCGATGTTTACGTTGGCCGCAAGAACACCTGCCGTAACTGTTGAACCATTCACTGTTGCGCTGTTGCTCAAGAAGAGTGAGCCGAAATCATCGCGCTGGATTAGATCACAGAACACAGCAGCGCCGGTTTCCAGACATTCAGCGAGCGAGGTCGTTGCAGGAATTGTTGCAATGGCTTCGTTCACCGTAATATTGAAGTAATCGACTGATAAGGAAAAGCCATCGACAAATGTTGGTTGGAATACGGCACCAACTGTGAATGTGTCAGAACTTTCAGGGCCGAGAAGGGGGTTACCACCAGTAATCGAGTTCAACTGACCAGCCGGATTATCTGGCACCGAACCATAAAGCGCTGCAGACAAACCTGTATTTGCACAGGCTGCTTGCGATGCTGCGGGCTCTGGGGTGGGAGTTGACGGATCGAAGTCTCCCGCACATGGATCAAATAGTCCATTTGCTCCGGCAATCGCGTTGAACAGGCCGGTGTTTTGACCAGTAAATAGTTCGATCACATTTGGTGCGCGGATAGCACGTTGGAACTGACCGCGAACGCGGAATTCGCGAACAGGAGCCCATGCAAGACCAGCGGCAAAAGTAGACGCGGTGAAGCTGTTTTCCACACCGTTACCGTCGGTTGTATAATCCGAATAGCGATAAGCACCATTTATGGCAAGTTCTTCAAAGAATGTGCGCCCCTGTATCAAAGGGATTTGCGTTTCAAAGAACAATTCCGTCACAGAAACTTCACCGGCAACTGGCAATGTACCGCCGCCGACGCCTGTCAAGCCACGACCCGCGGGGATTTGCGAGAGGTTATCAGGCTGGCTTTCGAGTTGGTCACGACGATATTCAACACCAACAAGGGCTTGAATGCCCGCATCAGCAAGTGGCGACTGGAAACCATACTCGGTCAGATCGCCTTGAAATGTGCCGCCGAGAACAATCTGTTCGGTGGTACCGTTAACAAAAGCTGTACCTTGAATAAAGTCAGTAGCTTCCTGCGTGACCAGAGTTTCGCCGCCGGAACCACGTTGGAAAATGTTGTAAGGTACACAACCAGCAGCGGCACCAGCACGACAGACGGGGTTGCCGTTAGCATCATTAACAACAAACAAAGCATCTTGTGTGTTCGAGAAGTTAAGATCGTTTGTAGAAATCCGCGTTAATGACGTCCGGCCAAACTGGCCAAAAGCATCCCACTGGAAGTTTTCACCAATGTTTCCACGGAAACCACCAACAGCACGCCATGTTGTCAGATCAATAAAGAGGTTCCTAGGTCCACCTTCAACATTGCGTCGACCGGCAGTCAATCCAACATCGTCTGGGAAGATCAGGTTCCCTTCAGCGTCGAGTACTGGCTGGAACAGTGCGTTACCATCTGCGTCGGAGAGGTTCTGCTCTTCGCCTTCATCATTGATGAATGTCTGACGCTCAAATTGTGGTGTATTACACCCCAAAGAGTCAGCAAGAGTGACAGGGTTACCAGCGCTGTCAGTTTGGCCGTCTAATGAATCTGACAAAAACGGGTTGTCGCAATTGATTTCGAACGGACGGAAGAAAGTTCCTGAGAACGCAATCTGGGCATCTGTTGTATTATTAACAAATGTCAGATCCAGATAGGCCTCAATGCTGTCGGTGATTTCATAGCGTGCGAGCGTTGTAAAGTTGAACCGCTCATTAGGGCGCTGGAAAAAGTTATCCGGCGCAAAGTTAAACGTTTGCGACGGACCGCCCACAAAAGGAACAAGCGAGCCATCTGCGTTTTGGAAGAGATCACCGCCCTGGCTGTCGAGCGTAAAACCGCCAACAATCGGGTTTCCGTTTTGATCAAGCGCACCGGCAGCGGTCGGCAACAATTCGTCAAAACCGGGGGTAAAGAAGCGACGAAAGGTCGATGAGCCAACACACCCAACACCTTCAAAGCTTTGATCGCCGGAACTCGGACCGAATGCACAAGCTGATGTAATGCGGTCAGCCTGGACGATGGCGTTTTGGTCCTGATACGAAATAAACGCTGTCACGTTACCACGACCATCAGGTGTGTTTGCGCCTAGCGTCGCACTTATGTATGTATCCCGACCATCGGTAACGCTGCCTGGAATTGGCTGTTGCGCGGCGGTCAAAACGCCCTCTGAAAACGCATTATTGTTGCTGTCTTGATAGAAACCTACCTGACCATCAAACTCAATGCCTTCAAAATCACGCCGAAGAATGAAGTTTGCAACACCGCCGATAGCGTCCGAACCGTAAACAGCAGAACCACCACCTGTAGTAATGTCGACGCGCTCAAGCAATTGAGCAGGGATCAGATCAAGGTTGGCTGGTGAGGATGTTGGCGACCCAAAAGGAAGGCGCTTGCCGTCGATAAGGACTAGAGTACGAATTGCTCCTAGACCACGCAGATTGAGGTTCGAGGTACCTGTAGCGCCATTTGACACTTCCGAGGTTTGCCCTGCAAATGCTTGCGGGAGGATATTAATGAGGTCTTCAATCCGAGTCGTACCGCGCGAATCAATTTCGCCGGCTTCAACTTGTGTTACCTGACTTGGTGCGATCAGATTTGCTTGGTTTAGACGCGAACCGGTTACCACGATCGCGTCATCATCATCGTCTTGTGCCAGCGCAGGCGCTGCTGTGGCGACCATGGCGCCACCGAGAACCGTACTGCATAGCAGTTTTCTCATAAGGTTTCTTTGCATTGATATGCCTCCAGTAAAGTAAAGACTGCCCAAGGGGGCGTGGTTGAGTACACGCGCGTTTTGAAACTCATGCCCTCGATCGTCACGAAAGGGACATAACCGGCAAGCAAGGTCAATTGTCGGTTCCTTGCTGTGCCAAACTTTTACAGGACTGTGCCGAAAGTGTTACATAATCCTTAACAGGGACAGTTCGGGCCAAAAACGGCAAAAAAAATCGCACCAACGCGGGACAGTGATGCATCGGCGCAACAGGGCGATGGGAGGCCGGAAAAGGTCACCGCGCGGTGACAAGCTTGCCGGGTGGACAAGCGCGCTGAAATTTTGCCGAGCGATCAGCACCACCGTGAACCCTTATTCTTTTTTTGGGCGTGGGGCCTTCCCATCCGGGGGCTCTTGTTCCCCCTTGCAGTTGCGACCCGCCATGGCGACGGGTCTTGCCAGTGCAATCGGGCCATGCTAGCGCCCCCCGCATGGCAGAGCCTGAGTACCGGGCTTTGCTTTTCACTGCATATTTTTATCGGACGCGGGGCTTTGCAAGGGCCATCAGTGTCGGTAGTGACCATCGCGTTGATGCGCACACGCGACCCTAGCGGCCTCTTCCCGCGTCATGATTGTTTGGAATAGGGTTTTTTATGGCCAATTCAGGCTCCCTCACCAGCGGTATCGCCGATCGCTACGCCGCCGCTTTCTTTGACTTGGCGCAAGAGCACAGTGCCCTTGATGCAGCCGAAAAAGATCTTGGTGCGTTGAAAGCAACCATTCAGGGCTCACCGGAGCTGTTGGGGTTCATCAAAAGCCCGGTCTACAGCTACGAAGACCAGAAAAAAGCAATCACCGCGCTGGCCGACAAGGCCAGCTTCGCACCGCTGACGGCAAACTTTCTGAAGCTGATCGCCCGCAATCAACGCCTGTTCGCCCTGCCCGACATTATCACCGCGTTTGAACACGCGCTGGCCCGTCATCGCGGCGAGGTCAGTGCCGAGGCGACCACCGCTGTGTCGCTGTCCGATGAACAGACCCGGCGCCTGCGCCAGGAAATTGAGACACTGGTGGGCCAAGCGGTCAATCTGCAAACCAAGGTGGACGCGTCGCTCCTCGGCGGCATGGTCGTCAAAGTGGGATCGAAAATGATCGATAGCTCCCTCAAAACAAAACTCAATCGCTTACAATCTGTCATGAAAGAGGCCTAACCCCATGGAACTCAACGCATCGGAAATTTCTTCGATCCTCAAACAGCAGATCGCCGACTTCGGCAAAGACGCCGAGGTTTCGGAGATTGGCCAGGTTCTGTCGGTTGGCGACGGGATCGCCCGCGTCTATGGCCTCGACAATGTGCAAGCCGGCGAAATGGTGGAATTCGTCACCGCGTCGGGTCAGGGCGGCATCAAGGGCATGGCCCTGAACCTCGAGGCCGACAATGTGGGCGTCGTGATCTTCGGTGAAGACCGGGAGATCAAGGAAGGCGACACCGTCAAGCGGACCCAAGCCATTGTGGACGTGCCCGTGGGTAAAGGCCTGCTCGGCCGCGTTGTGGACCCGCTCGGTAATCCGATCGACGGCAAAGGCCCGATTGAGGCCACCGAACGACGCCTGGTGGATGTGAAAGCGCCGGGCATCCTGCCTCGTCAGTCGGTGCACGAGCCCGTGCAAACCGGGATCAAAGCCATCGACGCCATGATCCCCGTGGGCCGGGGACAGCGCGAACTGGTGATCGGTGACCGCCAGACCGGTAAAACAGCGATCTGCATCGATGCGATGCTGAACCAAAAAGCGGCCAACCAGGGCGATGACGAGTCCAAAAAGCTCTACTGCATCTATGTGGCGGTTGGGCAGAAACGCTCCACCGTGGCGCAAATCGTCAAAACGCTGGAAGACAATGGCGCGCTGGACTACTCCATCGTTGTTGCCGCCACCGCATCAGAGCCAGCCCCGCTGCAATTCCTGGCCCCCTTCGCGGGCTGCGCCATGGGTGAATATTTCCGCGATAACGGCATGCACGCCCTGATCATCTATGATGACCTGTCCAAGCAGGCCGTGTCCTATCGCCAGATGTCCCTGCTGCTGCGTCGTCCACCCGGGCGTGAAGCCTATCCCGGTGACGTGTTCTATCTGCACTCCCGCCTGCTGGAGCGCGCGGCGAAACTGAACAAGGACAACGGCTCCGGCTCCATGACCGCGCTGCCAATCATTGAGACCCAAGCCAATGACGTTTCGGCCTATATCCCCACCAATGTGATCTCGATCACCGATGGTCAGATCTTTCTCGAGACAGATCTGTTCTATCAGGGTATTCGCCCGGCGGTGAATGTGGGTCTGTCGGTGAGCCGCGTTGGCTCCTCCGCTCAGATCAAAGCCATGAAGCAGGTTGCCGGTAAGATTAAGGGTGAGCTTGCTCAGTACCGGGAGCTTGCCGCCTTTGCCAAGTTCGGTTCGGACCTTGATGCGGCCACCCAAGCGATCCTCAACCGCGGCGACCGCCTGACGGAGTTGATGAAACAAGATCAGTACTCCCCGCTCCTCGTGGAGGAACAGGTTTGCGTGATCTTTGCCGGCGTGCGCGGCTATCTCGATAAAATTCCCACCGACAAAGTGGGCGCGTTTGAAGAGGAGCTTCTACGCAAATTGCACGCCGATAACGACACCATCCTCAACGCCATCCGCACGACCGGGAAATTGGATGAGGACAATGAAAAGAAACTCGTTGAGGTGCTCGACGGGTTTGCAAAAAGCTTCGCGTAAGGCTGAGCACCTGATTTAGAGTGCGTGCACAAAAAGTGTGATCGTCGATGGTTCCCATCCATCGACTTGGGTTCGAACGCGCGACCAATAAGGAATATAGACTGCGTTTTTGATTCAACAATAAGTAAACGCAGTCTAACATTAGGGCCCCGCTAGGGGCCCTTTTTTGTCGGTGCCCGAAACCCTGTATTCGTGAGCAGCGTTGATCCCAAATTCGCCCCGCTCATTCGGCCCCTCATTTAGCCTGTGGCTTGATCGGTAATTGGGTGGTGAATTTCAGCTTTTCTTCGGTAATGCTCGCCGACAGGGTCGCGGTGATCCCCTTTGCCGCCAGTTCATTGCGAAAGCGCGCGGTGATCCGTGCCTGATCCGCCGCATTGGCGACAATCAATTTCATGATGTAAACGCCCCCACCCGCAACGCCGTAAAACTCCATGATTTCCGGAATATCCTCGGCAAGGCGCGCCAATACGCGGGACGTGTCTGCACCGGGATGGTCAACCTGCAGGTGGATGAAAACGGTGAGCGGTAAGCCGACTTTTTCATTGTCCACCATGGCCACCTGGCTCTCGATAATACCAAGCGACGCCAGCCGGCCCAGCCGCTCTGTGACCGCGTCTGCGCGAATGCCTGCTTCCTCGGCAATAACCGTGAGGGGCACCGTGGCATCGCGCTGGAGCCGGTTGAGTAGCAGACAGTCGATAGCGTCGAGCAGCACGGTCACCCTCTCAGAGTCCAAACGAAAAATCGCCTATCGCCGGGCGAGGCCATCCCCCCATCCCGCGTGTGAGCGCGCGCAACTTATTCCGCCGGCATCAGCTTGATCAGTCGGTCGCCATCCTCAAGCACATAGAGGGCGCCGTCCGGGCCTTCTTCCACTTCGCGGATGCGCGCATCCCAGGAATAACGCGCGGCCTCTTTTGCCATGCCAGGTTTTTGCCGTTCTTTGGCGGCGGCCATGTACTCGCCGATTTTCTTTTCGTCGAAGGTCACGCGGATCAGCGCCGTTGACGACATGCCGCCAAGAAACCCGTCACCCTGCCAGGCACCGAACAAATCGCCTTCGTAAATCTCGAAACCGGCGGGGCTGATGGCCGGGACCCAATAGGCACCGGGCTGCATATAAACGGGGATATCATCATGGTCAGGAATTTCGGTACCCGTATAATGCTTGCCGTTAGAAACGGTGGGATACCCATAATTCTCTGCCCGGACGATCAGGTTTAACTCATCCCCATCACGCGGACCCATTTCATGAACCCAAAGACGGCCCTTCGCATCGAAATCAATACCCAGCGGGTTTCGATGACCCAGTGTCCAAACCTGTGCCGCGACGCCGCCGCGACCCACAAACGGATTATCGTCCGGCACGCTGCCATCGGCCTTGAGTCGCAGGACCTTGCCCAAAGACATATCCATATTCTGGGCGGGGACGAATTTTTGCCGGTCGCCTGACGTGACAAACAAATGCCCATCGGGGCTCATTGCGAGGCGATGACCATAATGCCCGTTGCCCCGTACTTTTGGGGATTGCCGCCAGATAATATCGCGGTCTTTAAGAGTTGGCGCGTCACCGTCGAGGGACAAGGTTGCGCGCTCCACCACGGCACCGCTGAGGCTATCATCAGCGGCGTCACGCTCCACATAGGAAAGATAGACAGTACCGGTTTTGGCAAAATCGGGATGAATGATAAAATCCCCCATGCCGCCCTGACCCATTGCCGTTACGGCGGGCGCGTTGGCAATTTCAGCTTTCTTTTTGCCTGCCTCATCAAGGAGCCAGATTTTCCCTTCTTTCTCGGTCACCACCGCATGGCCATCGGGCAGGAATTCCAGCGCCCAGGGGGAGGAAAATTCCTCCAGCGGCGTGGCCGCCAAGGTTGCACCGTCACTGCCCTTTACCGTAAACGGGTCGAGCGCCTCCTGCGCCGTTGCGAGGCCCATAGCGACCATGGAGGCAGCGCCAGCAAGGGCAAAAGTAAAGGCACGGTGAGTGAGGCGGATCATGGGTCTCTCCATCTACAATGACGATCAGTTAAGGGGCGAACACGCGGCGCGGCGCGGAGTTGCACAACACCGCTATATCGCGAACGGGCCCGCACCGAAAGCCATCCCAAATCCACCCCAAAGCCATCATGGGCGAGCCCCCGAAATCCAGTGATGATCGCCCGGAGCCCCTTTCACGCGCGGGCTTTACAAACGCTGTCACAATCGCCATCACACGCGTTGAATTCAACATGCGATTTGGCGAGCGTTCATGCCCTCTCTCAAAGACCTGAAAAACCGGATTTCTTCGGTCAAATCCACGCAGAAGATTACCAAAGCCATGCAAATGGTCGCCTCGGCAAAACTGCGTAAAGCCGAAGAAGCCGCCAAGGCCTCCCGCCCCTATACCGAGCGGATGGAATCGGTGCTGGCCAACCTGACCAGTTCATCAAAGAACAATCCGAACGCGCCAAAATTACTGGCCGGGACGGGTAAGGATGAAACCCACCTGTTAGTGGTGGCAACAGCCGACAAAGGTCTGTGTGGCGGTTTCAATTCCTCCATCGTGCGCCTTGCCCGCGAACATATCGTCAAGCTCCAGTCCGAAGGCAAAACGGTGAAACTGCTCACCGTGGGGCGAAAAGGGTATGAGCAGCTACAGCGGCTTTATGGGGACTTGATTGTTCACCGCGTGGACTTTCTGGACGTGAAACAAATCGCCTTTGCGAATGCCAACGATATTGCCGGGCATGTGTTGGAGCTCTTCGACGCCGGTGAGTTCGACGTGGCGACGCTTTTTTACGGCAAGTTCAAATCCGTGATTTCGCAGGTGCCTACGGCTCAGCAAATTATCCCCGCGCAGCCGCCCGGCACCGACCGCACCCTCACCGAGGAGGGCGGCAATGCCCGCCCCATGGCGACCGATGATGCCATGCGCGACAAGGCCCCGGTTTCCGGCGATGCCACCGTTAGTCTGCAGGGCGCGATCTATGAGTATGAGCCCGAAGAAGGCGCAATATTGACGGCCCTGTTGCCGCGCTATGTGGCCGTACAGATTTTCAGCGCTTTGCTGGAGAATGTGGCGTCGGAAATGGGCGCGAAAATGTCGGCCATGGATAACGCCACGCGGAATGCCGGCGACATGATCAATAGTCTGTCTTTGCAATATAACCGCGCGCGTCAGGCACAGATCACGAAGGAATTGATCGAGATTATTTCCGGCGCAGAAGCGCTTTAGCGTTCTGTTCAAAACTCATGTGAACGGTGTCTCGGCCAGCATGCGCAAATGCGCTGCGCGCGCCTTTTGGTGCGGACCCATCTGTTCTGCCTTTGACAATAAGACAGGGATCAGATCCCGACGCCGGGCCTCATGGTCAGCGGTGGCCAGAAGGCTTCGCAAGCGCCGCGTCGCCGTCTCGCCGAACAAGCCAGACGCGCAACCATAGCTATAGGTCAGTATGCCAATCGTTGGTGAGAGACCAGGGATCACCTCGAACAACTGCTCCACCATGTCAGCGCTCCAGGGCGCAGGCGCAGTCCGCGTGGGGTAGGCCTGATCGCAAAACGAGGCGCCCAAAAGCGTGCCGAGCGTTTCGTTCTCTGCCCGCACGGACGTTTCTATTTGTGCAAATTCATTGTCCAGAAAGACAAATCGGTCGCCGGTGAGCGACCATAGGGGGCGCGTGTCTTTATCAGACCGGATTGGGCTTTTCTGATCATACAAAATTGTCGGCTCAATCGCGTTGATATGAGCAATAAGCCTAACGACTTGCTCGGACAGGCTTTCATTGATGTGGGCGCCAGACACCGGTTCGGCAGCGGTGAAACCGATTTGCTCCAGAAGAAATCCGACGGGGCCTTGGGCGTGCGCACAGGCGATCGCAAAACTGTAGAACTGCGCGTCTGGAAAAACCGTCTGTATACGCGCTATCGATGGAAGAGACTGGCGATGGGTCACCCGGTATTGCCGCCCGGTTTTGACCCATTCCTGCCCGTCACTACAGCTCATGGCATAGGGCGCGCGGACGAGTGCACATATCTGAACCCGCGCATGGGCCGCCTCAAAAAAAGCGCGCATGTCACGCAAGGCGCCCTCCGATAAGCTTGCCACCTCTTCACCCGACAGGACCAGCGCGCGACCCGTCACACGCGCACCCTCTATGGCTGTTGTCAGTTCCTGGCGAAACCGCCGGCGTTCCCGGTCGGCATCAAGGTTACGGGCGAGAAGATAGGGGTACTGACGATAGCGTTCCGAAAAAGACACAAATAACGGCAGCGAATGATTGATATGGTCATCGCCCTGCGCATTGTTCAGCCGTGCATACTCAAACCCTTGCGCGCGCAGGGCCGGGCGATGGATCGCCAATGTGCGCTGCACCGATGAGGAGGCCGTTTTATGCAATCCGGCATGGATAATGACGGGGACCGTTTTCATAGCGCGGGCAAGCGGGGTCAGGCGATCACAACCGGCACGATCACCGCCAGCAATATCGCTGTCTGCAAGGCCGACAGGCTCGCCGCGCTGGCCCCCGTGACAAGAGCTGGTCCCCGGGCAATCTCTTCGATCCGGGTGCGATGCGTCGCAATCAGGCCCGGATCGAAATTCACGGCCAGCAGGCCGGTCTGGCGGGCAAGCGCGATCAACACACAATCGCGCGACGTTGGTGCGGTCTCCTCAAACATAACGGCGGCAAGGCGCGCCTTGAGCGCGCGTTCGGGCTCCGGCGCGGCCTCGGGATAGGTTTCGTGCTCAAGGAGAAAAAAGCGTTTTTCACGATGCCGTCGCAAGATACCTTTTGCGATTAAGCGGTCGATCAGGGCCTGGTTCAGGGGTCGGTTGGCGGCAATTCTTGCGATCAGCGGCTTCGGCGGCGCTGACGGGCCTGCCGCCTGCACCATGGCAAAACATCCGTCGAGAAACGCGTCACCGGTGTCGACATCAGTATCCGCGTTATTACGGGCGGGCGCAAACCGGTTGGTGGGCTTGCCGTCGGCGTCATGGTGTTCGCGCAAAAATCCCCGCACCGCCAACTCAGACAGCCCCGCCCCGGCAAGCGCTGCCTCCACCTGCTGCCCGGTACGGCGCCCCGTCTCATCATTCAAAGCCAGCAGAATAAGGCATTCCGGCAAGGTCAGGTCATCGCCCGCGCCCCGATGCGCGTCCTGCCCATGGTTGCCTGTGTGTGAGGTCTCGCCTGCCGTTGCCATCTGCGCGCTCATCCCGTTGGCACCGTGACCGGTCCACTATTTACTTTCGCCAACGATATCCGTGCGAATTCTACCTGCGGCGACTCTACCCGGTACTGGCCACCGCACTCAAGACTCAGGGCACGCGCCTCTCCCCAATTGAAAGAGAGCGGCTTGCACCCGGCGGCGGAGGGCGTACAAAGCTGGGCACGTTTAACGGAATTGTCTATGAAACCGTCCTTTCTGGAGCCCCCAAGCCTTCCCAATGTGCCGCCCATTGAATCGCCTTTTTATGAGGAGACAATTGGCGATATCACGTTGAATGCGCACCAGCGGCGAATCGCCGATGATCTGCATAAAAAAGGCTATGCGATTATCCAGTTCCCCGATGAAGAGATTGACGCCCGGGCCGAGCGCTTGATCGAAACCCTGAGCCCGGAATTCGATATTGAAGGCTGGCGCACCAAAGGCTGGAAAACACAGGAAGGCTTGCGACTCCAGGATGCATGGGACCGGCTTGATGATGTGCGCGCCATTGCCACGAACAATCGCATCCTGAATATCCTCTCCCGGATTTATGGACGTCAGGCCTTTGCTTTTCAGACCTTGAATTTTCCCGTGGGCACCCAGCAAAAAGCCCATTCCGATGCGGTGCATTTTTCCTCCGTTCCCGAACGGTTCATGGTGGGCGTTTGGGTCGCGCTGGAGGATATTGGCCCCGATCAGGGGCCACTGCTCTACTATCCCGGTTCCCACAAATGGCCGATGATCCGTAACGAGATGGTTGATGAGGTTTATGCAGGCGACCCGGAATCCGCCGCCAACCACCGATACCGCGAATATATCCGCTATTGGCAGGCCATGGCCCGCGAACAGGGCGTGGAACCAGAATATTTCCACGCCAAAAAAGGCCAGGCCCTGATCTGGAGCGCAAACCTCCTCCACGGTGGCAGCGCCCACAAGGACCCGACCAAAACCCGCTGGTCACAGGTCACACACTATTACTTTCAGGGCTGCACTTACTATGTTCCGCGCATGTCGGATTCAACTGTCGGCCACTTGCACCTGAAAAAGCCCGTTGACGTCGCCACCGGCAAACCCATCCCCCACACCTATCTCGGCAAGCCCCTGAAAGAGATTGACCCGCGGGGATGAGCATGATGCGCCCCTCATGGGTGTTACGCGCAGCGGCGATCACGCCAGAGTTTGGCGACCGGCAGGTCAGCCCAGCTGAACGAAAATTCTGTTGATCCGTGTGCGATCAGATGATCAAGTCTTCCTTTGGCCTCTTCGACCGTCGGCTCATGGCCCACATGAACCCACCACAGGGCGACGGTGGGCTCCTTCGGTAATTCAAAGAACTCATGCTTACGGGCATAGAAATTTTGATGAACGGTCTGAAAAACAAACTTCGCCAGGGACGCATCATCCTCCCATACCGACATATTGACATTCATCGTCGGATCACCGGGCCAGTGGAGCGCCATGGCGCTGTCGCCGGTCTCGTCCTGCAAACGCCAGACAAACCCGGGCATGCGTTCTGCCAACTGATTGATGCGGGCTAAATTCTCAAAGAAATCTTTCATCTTTGGGTCATCTGGCCCGCCCAGAACCCGGCCGATATTCACCTGCGCGATGTGTCTGTTATCTGGCATTCAAAAGCCTTCCGGTCGGTGAAATCCCTGCCGCCTGACGTTACTCGAACACGGCGCGATCTCAAACCGGGTGGTGCAATCACTGCCCTGTCCCCATAACCCATGGCGACCGCGCCCCTTCCACGCAACGCGGCGCCAATAGCGCTGGCATTCGGGAAACAAGGGTGCTAAGCCGCGCAAAACTCTATTTATGGGACGCTGACGGGGCCTTGCAGTCACCCGGATTTCGGGGCCAGCGCACTGATAAAAAACCAAACGGACGAATGCATAAGGATGACATTGGCATGAGCAAACAAGGCCGCATTAGCCAGGTGATTGGCGCTGTTGTGGACGTGACCTTTGACGGGGAATTGCCCGGCATCATGAACGCGCTGGAAACTGAGAACAATGGCAACCGGCTGGTCCTCGAAGTGGCGCAGCATCTGGGCCAGAATGCCGTGCGCACCATCGCCATGGACTCCACCGAGGGCCTTGTGCGCGGTCAAAAAGTCAGCGACACCGGCGCCGCGATTTCCGTGCCCGTGGGCGAAGGCACGCTGGGCCGGATCATGAACGTGATCGGCGAGCCCGTAGATGACGCCGGGCCAATCCCGCATGAAAAAACCCGCGCCATCCACCAGGAAGCGCCGCCTTTTGTTGAGCAATCCACCGAAGCGGAGATCCTGGAGACCGGGATCAAGGTTGTGGACCTGCTGTGCCCCTACGCCAAAGGCGGCAAGATCGGCCTGTTCGGCGGTGCCGGTGTTGGCAAAACCGTTCTGATCATGGAGTTGATCAACAACATCGCCAAAGCCCATGGTGGCTATTCAGTCTTTGCCGGTGTGGGTGAGCGAACCCGTGAAGGCAACGACCTCTATTGGGAAATGATCGAATCCAACGTGAACAAGGAAGGCGGCGGTGAAGGCTCCAAAGCGGCCCTCGTTTACGGTCAGATGAACGAGCCCCCCGGCGCCCGCGCCCGTGTGGCCCTGACCGGTCTTACCGTTGCCGAAGATTTCCGTGACCAGGGTCAGGACGTTCTGTTCTTTGTCGACAACATTTTCCGCTTTACCCAAGCCGGTTCTGAAGTGTCAGCTCTCCTCGGCCGGATCCCTTCAGCGGTGGGCTATCAACCGACGCTGGCCACGGACATGGGTCAGTTGCAAGAGCGCATTACAACCACCACCAAAGGCTCCATCACCTCGGTGCAGGCGATTTATGTCCCCGCGGACGATCTGACCGACCCGGCCCCAGCCACCTCGTTCTCTCACCTTGACGCAACCACGGTTCTGAACCGGGCGATCGCCGAAAAAGGCATCTATCCGGCGGTTGATCCGCTCGATTCCACGTCGCGGATCCTTGACCCGCGGGTCATTGGTGACGAGCATTACGACGTGGCGCGCGAGGTGCAGAACATTCTGCAGCGGTATAAGTCCCTGCAAGATATCATCGCGATCCTCGGCATGGATGAGCTTTCCGAAGAGGACAAGCTGGTCGTGGCCCGTGCGCGCAAGGTTGAGCGCTTCTTGTCACAGCCCTTCTTCGTCGCTGAAATCTTCACGGGCTCGCCCGGCAAACTGGTTTCGCTCGCCGACACCATCAAAGGCTTCAAAGGCCTCGTTGCCGGCGACTATGATCATTTGCCCGAAGCCGCCTTCTACATGGTTGGCAACATGGACGAAGCCATGGAAAAAGCAGCCCAAATGGCGGCAGAAGCGGCTTAGCTCTTGTTAAACTCGATGGTGAGGCATGCCTGACCTTCGCGAAGTCCCGCAGGGAATAAAAAGACCGGAAACCTTTGAGGAATTCGTCAAGTCACCGGTTATTGAGGCCAATAGTCAGGCAATTTCTAAGGGTGCTATAACTGTTGCATCAATGGTCGCTATTTTTATTGCTCTACTCAGGCCTTGGGGGTTTGGAATTTGGTGGGTCTTGGTATTTCCGCTTCTTTGGTTTTTTGTATCGCTGATGATTGCCTTTCCAACACAGATCATACGCCTGCGCTGGGCCTACTCGAATTGGAATAACCCTAGTAGAGCAAAGTTGGGAACTTCTATACTCGATACTTTGATGTATGTTGGCATAGTCCCCATAGTATACTTTGGGTTGAAGTTCTTACATTCTATCACGTTAGGTTAAATTAATGGCAGACAAACTCCATTTTTCCCTTGTCTCTCCGGAACGCGAACTTGTTTCCAGAGAGGTCTCCTCGGTTGATATTCCCGGCGTGGAAGGCTGGATGGGGATCCTGCCCAACCATTCGCCGCTGATGACGGTTCTGGCACCGGGTGTTGTCATCCTCAAGGATGACGGCGCGGAGGATAAAATCTTTGTGCGCGGCGGCTTTGCGGAAGTCACGTCTGCCGGCCTGACCGTGCTGGCCGAGGAGGCAATTCCGGTGGCCGAGCTCGACCGGGCAATGATCGAGCAACGCATTGGCAATGCGCGCGACGATGTGGCTGATGCCGGTGAAGACGCTGAAAGAGGCCTTGCGGCACGGCAAAATCTTGAGCGTCTGGAAGAACTGCTCGGCGCGCTTTGATCGGCACACGCGACGCGCGCCTCCGCCCACCCTTGCCCGCCGGTGCTGAGCGGCCCCGCTGAAGCCCCTGCGCAAAGCGTCTTTAATCTGTTATCCAGTGTCGCTATGAGTTAAGAATTAACGGGAGCGCCCACGTTGGGCGTGCTCGTGAGGATCGTATAGGGGTTATTCCAGAATGATGATTTTTCCTGCCCAGCCCATGCTGCGTCGTTGGTCCACGACGCTAGTCAATACTGTGACAGCCAGTGGCCTTTTGTTGTTGGCCGCGGCCTGTACCGATGAGGCCCCGGAAATTCGCATTCCCACCCCGCCGCCCGATCCTGTCTTTATGACGACCAATGTGAGCCTCACGGCGATAGGCGGGTTTGAAACCGGGATCTTTGACGATGGCGCAGCGGAAATTGTTGCGTTCGACCCCGCAACCAATCAGATGTTTATTATAAATTCCGCCACGACAACAATTGACGTGGTGGATATCTCCCAACCCGGATTACTGGTTTCTAACGGTACGATCGACGCGTCGGCCATGGGTGGCGGCGCCAATTCAATTGCGGTTTCAGGCACAACGCTGGCCGTCGCCATTGAGGCCAACAATCCGCAGGAGCCGGGTCTTGTTGCGCTTTACGATACAACCGCGCCCTTTGACCTGATCACCACGGTGACGGTTGGCGCACTGCCCGACATGCTTACCTTTACAACGGATGGCACCACCCTTCTCGTGGCCAATGAGGGTGAGCCCAATGATGCGTATACGGTAGACCCCGATGGCTCGGTCAGCATCATTGATGTGAGCATGGCCATTGATGCGGTAACCGATACGATGATCACCGATGAAATGATTGTGTCGACCGCAACCTTTGAGCGATTTTCGTTCCCGGATGCCGACGGCAGTGTGCCTGAAGATCAAGTTGCCTTGCCAGACGGTGTGCGGATTTTTGGCCCCGACGCGTCAATTGCTCAGGATCTGGAACCTGAATTTATTGCAGCGGTAGGGACCACGACCGCCTATGTGGCCCTGCAGGAAAACAATGCCATCGGCATTCTCGATATTCCGTCCGCCACCTTCACGAATATTGTGCCCTTAGGTGCAAAGGACCACAGCCTCGAAGGGAATGGTTTTGACGCCAGCGACCGCGACATGGCGATCGATAATGGCGACGTGATGGACGGCATCAATATCATGCAGCATCCAACGATGGGACTGTATCAACCCGATGCCATCGCCGTTTACTCCGTTAATGGGCAAATCTTTATTGCCACCGCCAATGAAGGCGACACGCGCGATTATGACGGTTTCTCCGAAGAGGCGCGGGTTGATGATCTGACCCTCGATGCCACCGTGTTCCCCAACGCCGCAGAGCTGCAAATGGAACAAAACCTTGGGCGCCTGCAAACCACGACCGTCGACGGCGATACCGATGGTGACGGCGCTGTGGAGACGATCTTCAGCATTGGCGCCCGGTCGTTCTCCATTTTTGATACCGCGGGCAACCTTATCTTTGACTCCGGTGACGATTTTGAGCGGATCACCGCCGAGCGGATCCCGGCAAATTTCAATAGCAATAATGACGAGAACGGATCATTTGACTCCCGCTCCGATAACAAAGGCCCCGAGCCCGAAGGCATCGCCCTATTACAAATCGACCAGCAGATCTTCGCCTTTATCGGGCTGGAACGTGTGGGTGGCATTATGATTTATGATGTGAGCAATCCGGCAGAGCCAATTTTCCAGGACTACATCAATACAAGGAACTTTGACGTGGACGCCGAAAACCCCGATGGGTCAACCAATAGCGCGGTGGCCGATTTGGGTGCGGAAGGCCTCGTGGCAATTCCTGCAGACAGCAGCCCTACGGGCACGCCGCTTCTTCTTGTGGCGAATGAAGTTTCCGGTACCACCCGAATTTTCCAGGTGATGTTTGATACGATTGAGGTCACGCAATAGGAACAAGACCGGCACTTACTGCTCTTCTTCCAATGGGAAAACGCACCTTGCGGGGTGCGTTTTTTTATGAGGCAAGGGTGCCGTGGCCGCCTTCCTCCGGCAAATAACCCATACGCTCGTGCATACCCACCATCGGTGCCGGCGGTTCGGCCAGGACCACAATGGGTAATTTTTTTGGGTAAAGCGGCACAATAAGACGCCGGGCATGGAGCATTAAAGGCTGCGCCCGGTCAGTTTTGACAAGGTCCCCATATTTGGGATCACCGAGGATGGGCACGCCAATGCTCGCCAGATGCACCCGTAATTGATGCGTACGCCCCGTTTTCGGTTTGCATTCGATCAGCGATAATCCGTGTGCGGTTCCCAGGGTGCGGTAGGTTGTTACCGCCGATTTCGCCGTGGGATAGGCCGGGGCCTCATCCTGCGTCAGGGCAATGATCGACCACCCAGCTTTGCTTGTCCGCTTTACGAGCGGGCGATCAATGGTGCCATTGGGTTTTTCCGGACGCCCCCGACAAATTGCCCAA
Source organism: Pseudomonadota bacterium (assembly GCA_039819545.1). GTDB lineage: Bacteria > Pseudomonadota > Alphaproteobacteria > Caulobacterales > Parvularculaceae > CALLPQ01. Next base: position 63,075 of record JBCBRS010000010.1, read on the forward strand.
TAGGTTTTTTCAATACGCCCTTCCTGAAACAGTTTTCCCAGACGACGCAGCGCCTTGGGATGACGCCCGAGGATAAGACAGCCAGAGGTATCCCGGTCGAGCCGATGGGCAAGCGCCGGCGGGTGGGGCAAACCAAACCGCAAACCGTCAAAATAATGTTCGAGCACCGACTGATCAGGCTTTGTTCCCGGTTTGGTATGAACAGCATAGCCTGCTGGTTTATCGAGAACCAGAATAAGGCCATCTCGATATAAGACCCGCTCGATCAGAAAGTCAGCGCGAACAGTCATTCCTATGCGACTACCATGAGTAGCAATCCTGAGAGTCACCCTCAGGCCTTGTTAAAAAGTTCATTTTGTCAGGCATTAAACAATCGTATAAACGGTGGCAAAAAAGCATATGAGGTCAAAGTGATGAAAAATCTCCTTATCTCGGTAATTCTAACGGGCGTTTTCGCTGTTACCCCGGTGCGCGCTGGCGACATCAGCGCTTTTGGCGGGGTGACCCTTGACGATGAAAATTTTACGTCACTGGCCCTGAGCATTGGGTTTGATGTTCCTAAAACGCTCGGGCTTTTTTCTCCCAGTGAACTGCGAGCGGATATCGGCTATCTTTTTAACGAGCAGAGCACCCCGCTCAATTTTATTGACGGGGGTGAGAATACCATTCTTGAAACTGATTTTGGTATCTTTACGGCGCATGCGGGGCCAGCCTGGCGGCTTGATGCGTTCAACCGCGCCTCTGTTTTCGCGGGCATTCAGCTTGGCATTGCTGTCATTGACAGCGATAGCCAGTTCGTTGGTCCGATACCACCGGCAGTGGACGTCGCCTCAGAGCTGACCGACACGCGGTTTAGCTTTCAGGTACCGGTGGGATTTGAATATTCCTTCACACGGCGCGTCGGCGTTACCACGCGCTACCGGCTCTTGGGGATTTCGGGGTTTGGCGGTGACGATCTTTCCCACATCGTTGAAGGCGGGATCATCATCAAGTTCTAAAAGCCTGGCCCTAACCGAGGGACTTCTCATTCCCGAAAATGCGCATGGTCATCAGGAGAAAGACAACGGCGAGACCGAGCGTTGTGACGATGCCCCCTAAAAACTGCGCCGTTGGGGCAACCCCTTCCAGCAACAATTCACGCATGACGAATGTCTGGTTAAAGATCGGCACGAAACTGATGAGGCCGTCATATTCCACATCAGTGAAAATTGGCACAAAGGTGACCGCAAAAGGTAGAAGCGCTGTCCACGGAAGATATGTCATCGCTTCGCGGTAGGTCTTTGCATTGGCCGCAAGGAAAACCTGAGCGCTGGCGGCAAACATGGCAAGTGCCGACAGGGATACCGCGCCGAGGGCCAGCGTTTTGAAATCCAGATAGAAGGTTGCGCCTGCCGCCGCGAGGGGAGCCTTTGAAATCACAAACCCGCCAAAGATAAAGGCGATTGAGCAAAACAACCCGCCCAAGGAGGCGAGGGTCAGCCACTTACCCAGCACAAGGGCAGGCCGGGTAACAGGTTGCGACAAGAGCGGTTGCAAGGTCTGACGCTCTTTCTCCCCAGCAATCTGATCTGCCGTTGCCGCGATGGTCCCCATGAAAGCCGTGGCAATGAACGCATACAGAATAAACCCGGCAAGAAAATTACTGGCCCGTCCCGCTGTCGTCAGATCATACTCCTCGATATCAAAAGCCTCTACCCGCGCCGGCGAAACGCCCCGCGCCACAAGCCGCGCAGTCTTTATCTGCTCATTGTAGGCATTGAGTAGAAATCGGAGTTGGCTCGCGTTCCCCGATGCTTTTTGGTCTTTTTGATTGATATACAGACTGATATCAGCGGTGAGTGATTGCTCGTAAAGGTCCGCCAGGTCATCTGCCAGATGAACAATGACTTTGTTTGCTTTACTGTCTGCGCGTGCCGTCTCCAGCGTATCGTAGCGATCAAAATCAATGCCCTGTTGATCAAGGAACGCCACAAGGTTCGGCGCCTGTTCCGCATTGACGATGGCGGCCTTAATATCAACATCGCGCTCGGCCTGCTTCGAAATCATATCGATCAGAAAGAAAATATAGATCGGAAAACCGAAGGCCATGAACAACAAGGTAATCATGGAGCGACGATCACGGCTGATCTCCAGCCATTCCTTACGAAAAACGTTTAAGACTTGCCCAACCATAATCGGACCCCTACTGAATTAAGGAAACAAAAGCATCTTCAAGAGACGCCTGACCTGTGGTGGCAACAAGCTCGTCAGGTGTTGCGTCAGCGACAACGCGGCCCTGATTGATCACCACAACACGGTCGGAAAGATCGTGAACCTCTGCCATCACATGGCTGGTCAGCAAAATGCAGTGACCGGCATCACGGCGATCCTGCAGGATTTTCCTCAGGAGGCGGATATTCATCACGTCTAGACCGCGGGTCGGCTCATCCATCATCAGATTTTGCGGGTTATGGACCAGCGTCCGCGCTAGGGCGACCTTCATGCGTTGACCTTGCGAAAACCCGGTGGTGCGCCGGTCGATGATATCTTCCATCCCCAGGAGCGGTACCAACTCATCAAGCGCCTCACGCAGACGGCGCCCACTAAGTCCGTGAAAACCTGCGAAGTAGCGAATTTCCTCGCGCGCAGTCAGGCGGGGATAAAGCCCGAACTGGTCGGGAAAAATACCGAGACGTTTGCGCGCCGCTATTTTATCCTTCGCCACGTGAATGCTATCGACCCGCGCTTCACCGCCATCCACCTCGATCAAGCCGGCAATGGCCCGCATGGTGGTGGATTTGCCGGACCCATTGGCCCCCAATATGGTCGTGATCTGACCGTCACCGGCGGTGAAGGTGGCGTCACTTACCGCCTGCACCTTTCCGAAGGCTTTTTGAACTGCGTTGACTTCAATCATGGATATTCCTTCGCGGGTGGCGACCGGGTCTAAGGCGCTTGGCCGGCGCTAGACAGATAATCGTGATTATGGCTTTGGTCCGAAGCGACCAGATAGAAAAGCCGGTGCCTTTACATCATTCAGGCATTCCGTATCGAGAGCATCTGGATCAATATCATCAAGAAAGTTGGCGACGACCTTGTTTGCGCAGCCATAGGCAACCACGCTGTGGCCCGCGTACGGCACGACAATCGAGACAGCGTTAGAAAGATGGTCGGCGGCTGCTTGCGCCATCGAAGGCGGGGTAATGGGGTCGAGACCGCCGGACAATAACAAGGTGGGTGTATCAACGGAAACCGGCGCATTGAAATCTGCGGGAACTGCCCCGCGAGGCCAAATCGCACAAGCCTGTTTCCAAAACGCCTGATAACCGCTGGGAAAGAGCGATGTTGACTGGGGCTCGTTATCGCCAGCCAACAGTGGCACTTCCTCCGCACACTGAACGGATAAGAGAAGACCCATGGAAATTCCTTCCCCTAGAGTCCGATTACCGAAATCCGCTAAAGCCATCCACGGCGCAAAGTCTCCCTTGCTTGCTTGCGCCACGATATAGGGGATCAGGCGCGCACTGGGCGGTGCATAAAGAGAGCCGCGAAAACCAAGAAGAAAGAGCTCACGCGTAAGTTCTAGTTGCAGGTCGTCAGCCTCAGGAATGGTAATGCTCACCGGCGCGTTATCGAGCGATTGCAGAAGCGCGGCAAAATCCGCCCCTAACGAAGGAAACGCAGCGCGGCAATCGGGGTCATCGGCGCAAGCGGCCAGCGTCTTTTCAAGGACGTCACTGGCAAATTGCGCTTCGTCTCGAAATATTGGCACATGAGGCGGCGCCACGCTATCGAGTACCATGGCGCGCACGCGGCCCTCATAAGCCTTTGCATAGAGAAGCGCGGCACGGGTCCCGTAGGAGATGCCCATTAGTGAAATCTGCTCATGACCGAGGGCAGCGCGCACAGCCTCCAGGTCCTGAATAAAGGCATCGGATGTGTAGTGTGCCGCATCGTGACTGTCGGGGCTGAGACAGGCGCGCGCAATCTCGTCACCCTCCGCGAGCGGATTATCTGAAATCTCGCAGACGAAAGGATTTGATTTGCCCGTGCCCCGCTGGTCCACAAGAACCAAATCCCGCCCGCGTCGTGCCCGGCGCAAGACCAGATCATAGAGCTCACCCCCTTGCGTCGCCGCTTGGCCCGGACCGCCAGCAAGAAAGTAAAGAGGTTCCTTTGTCGGTTGACCGCCGCTTGGCGGCAGGATCACCACATTGAGGTCAATCGATCGCCCGGCGGGCTCAGCGCGATTTTCCGGTACAGCGAGGGTCCCGCATTGGGCGAGGTCTTCAACGCCTTTGATGTGACAAGGGCTTAGAGTTATCGGCCCGCCTTCACGCTGGGCGGTCGCATTCCCCATACCGACTACCATCGCGGCGATAATCGCGATGAACGAAAACCACCGCACACTGACTATATGCGACTTATGATCTTGTTTGCTGCCCATACCCGTTACCCTCTCACCCATTAGACACCTCATCGGCGTCCGTAAAAATGTCTTCAATCTTCATACCAAACAGCCGCGCGATCTTGAAAGCGAGCGGCAAGGACGGATCATACTTTCCCGTTTCAATGGCGTTGATACTTTGACGGGAGATAGCGAGCCGGCGGGCCAGTTCGGCCTGAGACCATCGACGCTCCGCCCGTAATACTCTGAGCTTATTGTCCATGGCCTTAACGCATCCGAAGCCACCAGCCCCCCCACACAAACGCATAGATCACGGTCTGCAGGATCAAGATCGTATACGCACCGTTGGTAAACGCTTCGGAAGGGTCAGCGCCAAGAGTACCCGCATCGGCAAGGGACTGGATAAAATTCAGGCCTGACCTGTCCAGGAGCCACACCGAGATCACTAGCGCTACACCAATGCTGGAGCCCCAATACCAGGAAAACTTATGCGCTTCGCGGGCTGTCTCGTCCAAGACGCGCCAGTAAGCGACAGAGCCGACGATCAGAAATACCAGAAACGCAGGCGCCGCCCAGGACGGAAAAAGCATAGGCCAATCACCGACAAAGCCAAAATAGAGGCCAACCGAAAAACAGACGATCAAAAATGCCGTTTTTAATCTGTTTGCACGCATCGTTCCCTCCAGCCTTTGCCCCCTACGTTTGAGGAAGATGGTTATACACCTAAAATTGTCAAGGGTCCTTTCCAAAATAAAAAGGGTTCTTGACGCCGTTGGCGCCTTTTCCGCCCCGTCTCGTACCTTGCGGACGCGCTGATCACGAAATCTCACGCACTTGCAACTGGATTTTGGGCCGGGGCTGTGTTTCCTATGGACCTGCTTGAGGGAGCTTTAAAATGACCGTTACATCTGACTGTTTTTTTCTGACAAGACGCGCCATTGTCTTTGGGATTATCGCTGTTGGTCTTTTTGCCGGGCTGACCGGCGCCGCCCATGCGCAGGATATCTTTATGAAGCGCAGCTGGTCCCATGCGGTGGGCGGGTATGATGTTGTGGCCTATCATACACAGGGCGCAGCGGTGCCTGGCGATGATGCCCACACCATGACGCTTTACGGGGTGAGTTGGCGGTTTTCCAGCGCGGAAAACATGGCCGCCTTCGCGGCGAGCCCTGATGCCTACCGTCCACAATATGGTGGGTATTGCGCGTGGGCCATGGCCAAGGGCAAACGCGCAGCGGGTGACCCCGAAGTGTGGCATATTCATAATGGCAAGCTTTATCTCAATGTGAGCCGCGGCATTAAACGCAAATGGCTGCGCGAGATTGATGATTTCATCACCAAAGCCGACGCCGCGTGGGCAGCTCTTTAAGGGCCAAAGCCAGCTGTGGGGCGGCTGTCGTCTTGTAAATCTATTGAAAAATCGCCATGTTTTTATTGTGGCGGGATGACTGATGCGTGATCAGTGCGGCGGCCGAGAGCCTCCATTCTCGCCTGAACCAAAGGGGCAGGTCGACCATGGCACAGTCTTCAAAATCATCACTTCCATCAGGGCACCGATCAATTCTACGGGCTTTTTCGGGGGTTTTCCTTCTTATCGGGTCACTTGCCATGGGCTTGTCAATGACAAGCATTGCCCAAGACAGTGGTGGCGATCGCGATCGGCCCGAAGGCATTATCCTGACCCTTAACGGTGCGGTCACCCCGACCATGGCCGATTACATAGACCGGGAGATCAGTGCCGCATCGGATACTGGCCAAGACCTCGTGGTGCTGGAAATCGATACGCCCGGCGGATTGGTGGACAGCATGAAAACCATCATTAAATCGATCCTTGCCTCCGATACGCCGGTGGCCACTTTTGTCTCCCCGCAGGGTGCCCGCTCGGCCAGTGCGGGTGTGTACATTATGTACGCGGCCCATATCTCTGCCATGGCACCGGCAACCAATACCGGCTCCGCAACACCGGTCACCCTCGGCGGTAACCCGGGCGACGGCCAGGATAATCCGTTTGAGGACGATGCCACTGAACCGGAAACCGACGAGGATACGGGTAATGAGCCAACAGACGGGCGCGACGCCGCTGACGAACCCGGTGAGGCCCTCGACGCAGCACGCGATGCCGCAGACACCCTTCGGCCCAGTGCCGATGATCGCCGTGAGGCCCCACCGCTTTCCAACGACAACGCCATGCGCGCCAAGATTATCAACGACTCGGTTGCCTATATCCGCTCGCTGGCTGAATTGCGTGGGCGCAATGCCGACTGGGCCGAAGACGCCGTGCGCGAAGCGGCCAACGTGCCGGCATCGGAGGCTCTGGCCCTGAATGTGATCGATCTGATTGCCGACGATCTGGATGATCTGTTGACGAAAATTGATGGCACCACGGTGACCGTGAAAAGCGGTGAAAAAACCGTGAAGACCGAGGGGATCGTCCTGACCCGAATTGAACCGACCTTTGCAGAAAAAGTACTCGGCTTTTTCGCCAATCCCAATGTGGCGGCAATTTTGATGTCACTCGGCACCACGGGCTTGATCATTGAGATGTGGAATCCGGGATCGATCCTGCCCGGGTCGGTGGGTGTGATTTCTCTGCTGCTGGGTCTCTATTCGTTTCAGGTGCTGCCCTTCAGCTGGCTTGGCGTTGCGCTCATCATTGTTGGTGTGCTGTTCATGGTTCTTGAGGCTTATACCCCGACCTTCGGGGTCCTCGGCCTTATCGGGCTTTTATGTTTTGGCGCTGGGCTCTATCTCCTCTTCCCTGATGAATTCAGAGTGTCGAGCAGCGTGATTATCTCCACCATGGCGATCGCCGGTAGCTTGCTTGCGTTCTTATTGTTTGTGGTTGTTGGCACCCGCGGCGGGGGCCCGATGCTGGGCGGTGAGGCTATCCGTCGCCGCGAAGGCTTTGTGGAAAGTTGGGACAATCTTGAAGGCCACGTGATCGTCGAAGGTGAACGCTGGCGTGCGCGCTCGGCCCAGCCACTGGCCCCCGGAGACCGGATCAAGGTGACAGAGGTGGATGGTCTTGTTCTGGTGGTCCGTAAGCTGAAGAGTGAGACTGGCGGCGGGCTCCTGCCGAGGTCCCGACCGGCTGAGGCGTAACACCCCCTCATCGGTCTCTCCGAAAGAGGTTTTTATGGCTGAGAACATGGCACTAACGGCTTTTATCGCGGCATTCGCTGCGACAACCTTGATGCTGTTTGGCGGTTGGATTAACGGCGTAAGCCATCAATTGCGTCGCGGCCCCAAACGCCCACACATCGTCCTTGGCAAAGACCTGCGTGGCAGGACCGCAACGATCACTGATATGAAAGCCGAACCGGGGCAACGCTTTGGTGTGGATATCAATGGCGAACGCTGGCAGGCGCAACGGTTGTCACGGCGCCATGCCGCACGCAAGACACCGATGGCCGTTGGCGATCAGGTCATCATTAAAAAGATTGAGGGACTGACTGTTTTTGTTGAGCCTGCAGAAAAATAAGTACAGCGCCCGGTTCCGGTACCGCGTATCACCCCATAGCTTCTGGAAGGAGTGCCCATTATGAGTTTTGAGTTTTTAATCCCCATCGTCGTTGTCCTTGGCGTCTTGGTGATCAACTGCGTTCAGATATTGAAGGAATATGAGAAGGGCGTCGTTTTCACGCTAGGGCGCGTTGGCCGCAAAGCCGCTGGGCCTGGTATCGTCTTCCTTTTCCCCTTCATTCAGGTGTTGCGTAAAGTGGATATGCGCACGCTTGTCCATGATGTTCCGACCCAGGACGTTATTTCACGCGACAACGTATCGGTAAAAGTGAACGCAGTGATCTATTACCGGGTCATCGATGCGGTACGCGCCGTGGTGCAGGTGGAAAATTATATGCAAGCCACCAGTCAGTTGGCGCAAACAACACTGCGTTCTGTGCTTGGTAAGCATGACCTTGATGAGATGCTGCAAGAGCGTGATAAGCTGAATAGTGACATTCAGGAAATCCTCGATCACCAGACCGAAGCCTGGGGTATTAAGGTTGGCAATGTGGAAATCAAACATGTGGATGTGGATCCATCCATGATCCGCGCCATTGCCCGTCAGGCCGAGGCAGAACGCGAACGGCGTTCAAAAATCATTATTGCCGAAGGTGAACAACAAGCCGCTGCAAAACTTGCCGAAGCCGCAGAAATTCTCGCAACGCAAAATGGCGCAATGGAATTGCGCTATCTCAACTCGCTGCAGGATATTGCCGGCGATAAGACCAATACCATTATCTTTCCGTTCTCGCTTGATAAGATCCGCGACCAGCTTTCTTAAGGCGTCATTCACATACCTTTCTGCGACGTTAACGCGCAGCCGGTAGAGCATTTTGTGCACTGCAAAACTCCGTTGCAAGATTGTCATGCAACGGAGTTTTTTTTGAAAATATGCTGAATTTGTTTGCGCGGTTACACCCTCGGTGTACCCTTAACTCAAGGGCGCGCTAGACGCACTTTTTCTACGATTTTCAGGGAGTGAAAAATGCCGACAAAATCCACAAACAGAATCCGCCTGCACGGCGCTAGCCTAAGCGCCCTAATGGTTGCGGCCGCTGGCGTGTGTATTCCATCAACGCACGCCGTGGCGCAGGAAGATGACGAGATCGTTGTCACCGGTTCTTTTATCAAACGGAAGAATCAGGCTGACCTGCCATCACCATTACAAACCATTGGTGCGAACGACATCAATGATATCGGTGCACAGAATATTGCCGATATCACCCAAACCCTGACCATCAATACCGGGGCACAGAACAATCCCGACGCCTTCACCCAAAACGCCACAACCGGCACCGCGAACATCAACCTGCGCGGTCTTGGTGTTGGTTCAACCCTCGTTCTGTTGAATGGACATCGTCAGGTTCTATCGGGTGCGCCCACCAATGACGGTATCAACTTTGTGGATACCAACTCGCTGGTCCCCATGATTGCCATCGAGCAAGTGGACATCCTGAAGGATGGCGCGACCGCGCTTTATGGCTCGGATGCTGTTGCGGGTGTGGTTAATTTTATCACGCGAGAAAATTTTGACGGTATCCTTCTGTCTGGGAACTATCTCCAACACCAGAGCGAAGGCGACTATGACGAATTCAATATCCAAGCGCTAATCGGCAAAGACTTTGGCCGCGGTTCAATCATGGTTGCTGCCAGCTATGTGGATCGAGCAGCGCTGACCACCAGCGAACGTCGCCTGTCAGAGCCCGCGAACGATACGTCAGCGCTCGGTAATCCGGGGGCGTTCTTTACAACAGCCCCAGGCGCACCGGTACCCGGCCTTCCCCCAGGGACACCGCTAGTTGACCCGGGCTGTGCGGCTGCCGGTGGTTTCCCTCTGCCCGCGAGCCCCACGGCACCGCCGCCGTCTTCCGGAATTGGATTTTGCGGATTTGATTTTGGCAGCTTTTTTAACCTCGTGCCGGAAGAGCAACGCTTTACCGGCTTTGCCAGAGCAGAGTTTGACCTCACGGACGCAATCAATTGGAGTGCGGAGTTTGGCTACGCGAATAATGAGGCGATCCGGGGCAACTCGCCGAGTTTTCCTTTTCTTCAATTGGGGAGCGCGGTCGTTCCGGGTGCTGCCTTTGGTCCCTTAGCAAATCCGTTCAATATCTTCCCTGGCGATCCGACGCTGACTTTCTTTGGCCGGGCGTTTGGGAATGGCGGTACCGTATCGCCAAACTTTACCGACTCTGAAACCTGGCGCTTGTCCACCACACTTGGTGGCGCTGTGGGCTCAGGCAACTGGGAAATCTCGTTCACCCGCGCAAGTAATGACTTTTCAAACAGCGCTGAAGACACCGTCCGGGATCGCTTTTCCTGTGCCCTGTCTGGTTTCCAGTCAACACCAGCCGTGCCGGGTCTCACTGGCGGGACCGATTGTACGTCGGCCAACCCATTCCTAACAGCCAACGGTGCGTCGATCCCAGCGGTGGGGACTTTCTTTAATCCGTTCTCAACCTCGTTCAACGTGGCGCCGAATGATCCGGCGCTCAGCGATTTCCTGATTGAACGTCAGCTAAGGGAGTATTTCTCTGACCTGACGGTGATTGAGGGCTTTATATCTCAAGAGCTCTTCCAACTGCCCGCAGGCCCTCTGTCGGTCGCGGTCGGCGCTCAGTACCGGGATAATGATTTGCGCCAACAAGTCGACGGCATCTCAGCTGCCGATGGCTTCTCCTTCCTTGTGGGGGGACGCGATTTTGAGGGCTCGCAAGACGTCTTTGGTTTTTTTACAGAGGTGGCGGTGCCGCTGACCGAATGGGCTGACTTGCAGCTTGCGGTGCGCCATGAACGCTATGGTGAAAGCGAGGGCGGCTCAACCACCGATCCGAAGGTTGCTCTTCTTGTGCGTCCGCTCGACACCCTGTCCCTGCGGGCTTCCTACTCACAGTCCTTCCGCGCACCCTCGGTATTCCAGCAGTTCGGCGAAAGCACCACCTTACAGCAGGTCGTTGACCCGCTGAACGGCGTTGCCTTCGTTGCGATCCGCACGCTGGCACCCGAAGTCAACGGCGAAGTTACGGCGCGTCCACTCGTGCCTGAAGAATCGCAGATGCTGAATGTGGGTGGCACATGGCAACCCGTCGAAGGTTTACAGATTGATCTCGACTATTTCAGTTTTGATTTTGAAAACGTCATCATTCAAACGGCGCCACAAGCCATCATCAACGCCAATCCGTTGGATCCGGCAATTATCCGGGCTCCGTCCGCTACCGGTATGGGTCCCATCCTGCAGGTCAATAATGACTTCGTGAATGCGTCCTCGGTGGCCACGTCCGGCCTCGACTTCTCGCTGCGCTACGCCATCGAAATGGGCGCCGGGACATTAACGCCAAGCTTTACCGGGACCTACGTGTTCAACTATCAGATTAACGATCCGCAAGCCGGCGAAGTCAGCGGCGAAGGTATCCGGAACTTTACCAATTTCGGGTCACCATCGCCGGAGCTGCGCTTTAATGCCGGTCTGCAATATGAGAACGGTCCGCATAGCGTCAACGTCTTCCTACGTCATATCGGCAGCTATCTTGATGACCAGAATGCACTGGCGGAAATCGGGTCAGACACCCGGCTTGATATTCAGTATGCAATTGCCATCAACGAGTTCATGAACCGGGATAAGCTTGCCGTTGCCACGGTTGGTGTGCGTAATGCCACCGGCACACGCGCGCCGTTCGTTGCCACCAATGGCGGCTTTGACAGCCGGGTCGCCGACCCCCGAGGCGCGCTGCTCTATTTTGGCCTTGACCTGCAATTCTAAGGTCAAGCTCAACAGTGATTTGAAAAGGGGCCCAGGCAGGGCCCCTTTTTTTGCGACCTTTATGCCGAAGAGGGCTTGCGTGCTGCTAGACTGCGTTTACTTCTTGTTGAATCAAAAACGCAGTCTAGTTTTTTTAGTGATCGCGCGTTCGAACCCAAAAACCGATCACACTTTTTGTGAACGCGCTCTACAGCACGTTTATTTCAATAGAGTTTGCCAGGATAGGCCTTCGCTTGACGCTTGCTCAGGCATACCGAACTTATGGTTACGTCTTCCAGTGCAGATCCCGAACCTTGACCGGGTTTTCAAAACTTTCCGTATCGGTATCCCTTTCCTGATGGGCCCGCCAGGCGCGCGCGAGTTGGCGCATCCATTTGGATGGTTCATCAGGGTCGCCCAGAAAAAGCGGTGCCGGGCGCTCGTCCTCTGATAGGCGCGTTGCCTGCGCATTCAAAATGGCTGCGTCTTGAGCGAGAAAACTTTTTGCCATGGCGTCGATAATCGGGGTCAAGGCCGTCATCAGGGGTAGCGTCCAGTATAGCGCATGAAACAGCCGATTGCGGTTTGCCGAAAGCGGCGTGATCGCCGTCAGGCCTATGATGGTGTGTCGTTCGTTTCGAATCGTTTCGATCCGTATACCGGGTAAAATGACATCAATTTGCGTTGTGGGCGCGCCGCCCAGCGCACGATAAATCCTGCTGTTTCCAGAAGGAGGGTGAGCGGGAATGCGAAATCCAGTGTTCAATGCTTCGTAGTGTTTTTGTTTTTCACGCGCCGCCTGACCCTGGCGCCACCACCATTGTTTGTGGACGAACGGTGTATGAGCCGCGTCCACAAGACCGCTGACCGCCTCTTCATAGGGCCCATGGGCATCAACAATCGTCAGGCTTTTCAGCTGCAATTCATTTGCGATCACCGCCGGTGATCCAACCGCCAGTCCCATTGGCGTCTGGCGCGCGGCAGGGCCCTCATAAAAAAGCCAGATCAAGCCATGGCGCTCAGCAACCCGGTACGCATGGGCTTTCACCCCAGAGACATCATGTACGCGATCGTGTGTGCTCAATGCGGGGGCCGCCAGACAAGTACCGGTTTCAATGTCGAACGCCCATCCATGATAGGGGCATCGCATAGCATCACGCCCGTCGACAGTACACTGACGGCCCGCCGATAGCGGCGCCCCGCGATGGGGGCAACGATCACGCAATGCCGATACCCGGCCATCGCGCGACCGACTGATGACTATGGGCTCACTAAACACGGTGCGCACAATTGGGTGCCCGTGCCGCACCGCGCGCGCCGGCGCAACCACATACCAGAGGCCAGTCAGAAAAGGAGTGAGAGAGGGCCTGTGGGCGTCGTGCTTTTCCATGATGGTTAAACCGAGCGTCTGCTCTTCATGGCCGCGGTCAACGTGCCCTCGTCAAGATAATCAAGTTCGCCGCCCACCGGCACCCCCTGGGACAAGCGGGTGATCGAAACGCCTGTGGGCTCGAGATGATCGGTCAGGTAGTGGGCCGTCGTCTGACCATCCACGGTGGCGCTTAGGGCCAGCACGACCTCGCTCACGGCTTCCGTTTTTGCCCGATCGATAAGGCCCCCCACATTGAGATCGTCAGGCCCGATGCCATCAAGCGGCGACAACAGCCCACCCAGAACGTGATAGCGCCCGCGATGGGCATGGGCACGCTCCATGGCCCAAAGATCAGCCACATCTTCAACCACGCACAGGACCTGCGACTGCCGTTCGCCGTCGGTACATACCGCACACGGATCAACACTATCCCAATTGCCGCACTGGCTACAGGTTTTTACCCGTTGCGCCGCCTCCGCCATGGCAAAGGCGAGGGGGTGCATAACGGTGTCGCGTTTTTTAAGCAGGAAAAGCGCCGCGCGTTTCGCTGAGCGCGGCCCCAGACCGGGCATTTTGGCCAAAAGGTCAATCAGCCGCTGCAGTTCCGGCCCAATCGTGGCAACCATGGTGAGTAACCTTAAAAAGGCAGCTTAAAGCCCGGAGGCAAAGGCATGCCAGCGGTCAGCGCCTTCATTTCCTCCGTAGACTGTGTTTCAAGGCGCGCTTTTGCGTCATTGATTGCTGTGGTGATCAAGTCTTCCAGCACCTCGCCCTCGTCAGCGACAAGTAAGGCCGGGTCGATTGTCACGGCTTTGGCGTAGCCCTTTCCCGTAAGGGTGACGGTGACCATGCCGCCCCCGGCCTGACCGTCCACCTCCATAGCGGCGATCTTTTCCTGCAGGTCCTGCATTTTTGCCTGCAGGCCCGCCGCCTGCTTCATGATATCGCCAAAGTCTTTCATGAGGATACTGCTTTCTTGGTTTCCGTGGCGCGCCCGGGCGCCCTATCGTCAGCGTCAGGGCTGTCAGACCCATCATTGAGGTGGGGATCATCGGACGCGTCGGTAAGATTAGGCTCGCGAATTTTATCGATGGTCGCGCCGGGGAAAAGCGCCAGTGCCTTTTTGACCATGGGGTGATTGGCCACATCGTCCCGTCGCTGGTGCCGTAAAGTTTCATCGGCCGCATCGCCGCCTTCGGCATTGTCTGCGGGTGCCACAAGGGTCCAGCTTTCGCCGGTCCAGCCCTTCAATGCCCGCATGACCCGGGGGAGCAGGTCATCTGGTGCCTTATGGGCCAGCGAAACCTCGATCACCGGCGGGGCAAACCGGATCACGCGCAAATGCGCCTCAATCTCCGTGCACAGTTTAATATCGCGATGCTTGCGCGCCAGCTTTGCCACGTCCGCAAGCGACGTGATCTCTTCGTTATTTCTTCTTTGCGATTTTTGATCGCCAGCGCGCGTCTTTTCGTCCCCAACCAGCGTCGGCCGAAACGGCGCTTTTGCAGGCGGTTGAACCGTCGAGGGGGGCGGGGCTGCCGCAGCGCTCGGCCCCTTGTGGTGTGCACCATGGTCGCCCGAGCCTGCCGCACTCGCTTGCGCCGATGAGCCGTCCGTCAGCATACGAAGGGCCTCATCGGGGGTTGGTAGATCAGCCGCATAGCACAGCCGGATCAGGGCCATTTCCCCAGCGGCCAGCGGATCAGGCGCCACACGTGTTTCATCAAGACCTTTCATCATCAGGGACCAGGCCCGGGTAAGCGCACTCATGGACAGGGCATCGGCCATGGATTTAGCCCGGTCCGCGTCGGCAGCACCGGCAGGCCCATGGGCCGCTGCAGCAGGTCCAGCAACCTTTGTGCGGGTCACAAGATGGATAAGCTCCAACAAGTCACGCAGGATGACCACAGGATCCGCCCCCTGATCATATTGACCGCAAAAGGCTGTCAAAGCAGCATCGGCTTTGCCCGCCAGACACGCCTCCAGCAGGTCCCAGCTTTGGGAACGGTCGGCAAGCCCCAACATCTCCTGTATCGTCTGCCCACTGATACTATTCGCGACTTGTGTGCTTATCCCCTGCTGAACAATGGCTTGATCAAGGATCGATAGCGCGTCGCGCACTGATCCCTCCGCCGCGCGGGCAATAATCGCCAGACCCTCCTTCTCTACGGTGACGGATTCTTGTTCGGCAATGCTGGCGAGATGTGCGGTCAAATGCTCCGGACTTATCCGGCGCAGGTCAAAACGCTGACATCGCGACAGGACCGTGACAGGCAGCTTTCGAATTTCCGTGGTGGCGAAGATAAATTTGACGTGGGGCGGCGGCTCCTCCAGCGTTTTCAAGAGCGCATTAAACGCCGCAGTCGACAGCATGTGCACTTCGTCAATGATGTAGACTTTGTACCGCGCCTCTATCGGGGCATAGCGCACCCCTTCGATCAGCTCACGGATGTCACCCACACCGGTTCGCGAGGCCGCATCCATTTCCATGACGTCGGGGTGACGGCTTTCGGCGATTGCGCGGCAATGGACACCCTCGTCGGCCATGTCAATTTGCGGACCGGTATCGGGCCCGTCTTTGGGGCGATAGTTGAGCGCCCGCGCGAGGATGCGCGCCGTTGTCGTTTTGCCCACACCGCGCACACCGGTCAGGATATAGGCATGGGCAATCCGCCCCGCGGTGAACGCATTTTGCAGGGTGCGCACCATCGCCCCATGACCGATGAGATCATCGAAAGTGTGCGGGCGATATTTACGCGCCAGCACTTCATAGGCTGCCGGTGCCGATCGGGTATCGCTATCGGGCGGGGGCGTTTCCGTCATGGCGGGAGTATGGGCCAATCTATGGACCGATAAAAGCCGCAAGGCACTGCGCTTTATCGGTTTTGGAAAAGTGGAGAGCTGAACGACCCAGGCGGGAACTCGTTACGGCTGCTTCCTTCCGGATCTGACCGGGTTGGCGAGGCGCTCGTCCGCCAGCCCTCCGCCTGTAGATATCTGATGCTGACAGCGAAAACGCAAGCCCTCCCGCCCGAGGAACCCAAAGGAATGGCGGGCAAATTGCCCATGGCACCAGCGAACCCGCATGCTACAACCCGCGCTTATGTCAAAACCAGAGCTACAAACCGACCCCTACACCATCGCGTTTGCCGGAAACCCGCTGCGCCGTCATTCGGAAAACTACCCCACGAAAGCATGGGTCGAGACGCAATTGACCAACACGGCGGCGGTGTTCCTTCCCTTTTTTAAGGGCGACCCCCTGATCATTGACGGCAGCCCTGCCTATCTGCAGATGGCGGCGCGGTCGGCCTTTCCGGCCACAGCCCCGCTTGTTTTTCTGGGTATGGACCCGCGTCAGCCGGTCCCGTGCCCGGTTTTTGCCCTTGATGCCTCGGCCAGCGCGGCGGATGCCCAAAGCGCGCCCCTTGCTGATTTTTGCCAGTATGAAAATTTGCGCGGCGCGGCGGGGATGGTGAAGGGCCCCGATCTTGCCATCGCCGGACAAGGACGTTGGCTCCTGCTATGGCACGAAGCCAATGGCTATTGCGCGCGATGCGGCGCGCCAAGTGAGATGGCGGACGGCGGCGCCAAACGTCATTGCCCCAACTGCGGGGCCGATCATTTTCCGCGGACGGAGCCTGTGGCTATTGTTTTGGTCACCCATGGGGATGAATGCCTGTTGGGGCGCGGACCCAACTTTCCACCCGGTTTTATGTCAGCCTTGGCAGGCTTTGCCGAAGCGGGCGAAACGCTGGAGGAATGTGCGGTTCGTGAGATTTACGAGGAAGCTGGCGTGCGGATCCATTCCGTGCGCTATCAGTTTTCGCAACCCTGGCCGTTCCCGGCCTCTCTGATGATGGGGTGTTTTGCCACCGCCGAGGACAAGGCGCTTACGCTCGATAAGACAGAGATAGAAGATGCGCGTTGGTTTTCGCGCCGTGATATACGGCGGCTACTGGATGGGGGTAAAGATCAAGAGATCCGTATACCGCCGAATTTCACGATTGCCCATCATCTCGTAAAGCGCTGGGCACAACAGTCTTAGCGCGATGAGGCCTCTCAGGTTACGCAGAGGGTTGCCCATCTTTCACCGCTGACCCATTCACGGCTTTGTCTGCCTTGCCGTCCGCACCCTTGTCAGTCGGCGCATCGGTATCACTTTCAACCTCATCCGCCTTGGTCTGCGGGCTATCAAGGTCGCCCTTGACGGGGTCAGCCGGCGCCTCTTGTGCGGGCGTATCAATGACGGCTGCATCATCTACCCTATTATTATCAGTAGACGGCGCATCTGTAGCAGTCGTCTCTTCGGTGGAAGCGCCCTCAGGAGAAGCAGTGGGGGCCGCAAGAAGGCGGATTTCTTCGCGGGTAAGCGCTGCAGGTCGATCTTCCAACGGTGGTGGTGCCAGACGCCCATGATCAATAAATTCGCGCACCAGGCGGGCCCAACCGGCCCGGGTAAAGTTAAACGCGCCATCTGCGCCGGGCTCAGGGTTGCGCGGCGCCGTGGCAGCACGCTGTAACCAGGGCTGCGCTGCGTCAGCGCCATGGGCGTTACCCATGGCCTCAGCCATGGCGGTAAACTCGCGGGCCATAGGTTGCGCCACGATCAGGGCTTCCAACTGGTCACGTGCCGCGTCCCAATTTTCGAGGATCGCCTCTCGCTGTGCAGCGATAAATTTGCCCTCGTGACTATCCGGATTGCCTTTTGCCAGTTTGTCGAGCGCCGCCGCCTGACGCTGTGCGTTATCGTCGCTGAAAATTTTCCGGTAAACCGTTCCGATTGCCGGATGGGCGTAAGCGGCAAACGACTGTTCCAGCACCTTAGCCGCCCGTGATTTCTTTCCGCGGTCCGCCATGGCGGTCGCGGCCAGCACTGCCGCTGGCGTTAATTCAGGACACAGACGAAACGCGGCCTCAGCTTCTTTTTGGGCGGCTTCAGCATCGCCCGACAGGCCAGCCGCGTAGGCATCAGCAGTTAACAACGCGGCCTCACCGCGCCGCGCCTCGTCGTCATTGAGCAACCGATTGGCCTTTGCGATCTTCAAGACCTCGCGCGTTTCGCCCCAGGCACCGCGCGCCAGGTTAAGATCAAGCACCGAGTCAAATGCCCACCGCGCATTGGGGCGCAATTCAAAGGCCCGTTCGGCATGGCGGCGCGCGGCCTCATCATCGCCAGCCCGTTTGGCATGGGCATAAAGACCATGCAGCCCAAGAAACTCTGTCTCAGGCGCCTCCAGCATCAATGCGAAGTTCTCTTTTGCTGCACCATCATCGCCAGCAAGTTGAGCCGCCTGCGCAGTCAGCAATCGCGTCAGGGACGCGTGCTCCAGATTGCGCCGGGCGATACGGGCATGATGCTGAGCATCGACCGCATCCCCCACCATGACCGATTCCATACCCCGCGCGAGGGCCGCCATACCGCGCTCCTGCTTGGCCTCGCGCTGACGGGCCCGAACCTTTGCGGGCAGTGCCAAGATGTCTTTCGTCAGAGAGGTAAAATAGACAAGAAACCCGAGAATGACCCCAACGGCGCCGAGGATAAAGCCCGTATGCAGATTATATTTCAACCCGAAGGCTTCGGCTTCAATCCGGCTATCGATACCGGACAGGTAGGTGACACTGGCGGAAACAAAGACGATGACCAGCAAAAAAATGAGAATACGGATCATCATCGACCCCTTTGATCGAAAGCTTACTGACTGACGCCGGCAAGAAGCCGATCATTTAGACGCGCTACCAACTGACCTGCCTCTGCCCGCATGCGCGCGGCAGCCATCCATGTCTTCATCCCCTCACTGGCATTGTCGCCGAGGACATCAAGTTCTCGCAAGGTATCGGAAAGACGGCCCTCTTCGAGCGCGTTTTCCGCCCGGGAAATGACCGCCGCCGGGGTATCTCCCGTCTGCGGCGTGGCGGGGCGCACGCTGACCAGTGAGCGCAGGTTACGCAATACATGTCCAACCGGCCCCTTGGCGCTCTTGTCTTGTGTTGCCAAGGTGGTGCGGATAGCGGCGGGGAAACGCTCCTGCAAGTCGGTAAGGGTCGGCGCGCCGGTGGAGGCCGCCGCATCGAGCGGTCCAAAATCGATAGCGCCGGGCATAACCTGTTTGAGCACGTTTAGCTCGCTCGCATAGGGCTGGCCCTTATCGAATGCCCGTTGCAGGGATATAATTGAAAGAAGGGCGCGGGTCTGTTGTTCCGTATCTGATTTTTTCTGCACTTCTTGGGCCTGCAGCTCATCAATCCGGGAGCGGAGCAATGCGATTTCCGCCGAGGAGCGCTCGGCGTTTGCCGCGAGTGCATCATCGAGCTCTCGCTTCAAGCTGGCAATTTCCTCAGCCTGTGTCGCTGCGCGCGCGCGTTCGGCCTCCAGCGCATCGGCAATCCGTTGGGTGCGCTCCTCAAACGACTGCTCAAGCGCAGCAATCTCCCCGGCAAACTGTTCGGCAACCGCACGGGCAGCGTCTTCATTGGCGGCTGCATTGGCAACGCTGTCATCGGGCGCCACAACCCCGATGGCTGGTTCTGCGTTGACGTTCTCGTCTTCGCCAGACGATGGCGGCGCATCCGCAAGACTGGCATTTGTTACGGGCAATACCGCATTTGCACCGGCAGTGTCGCCTTGCACACCATCATCATCAACCATAACCGCGTCATCGGCGGTATCCGAATTGCCAGCCGTTTCTGTTTCAAGTTCGGTTTCGATTTCGGTTTCAGCTTCAGCTTCCACCTCACCGTCAATTTCCGGCGCGAGCAGGGCCGCAATGGTTTCATCCTCTGCTGCCGAGGGCACTGTGAGCGCATCGCTGGATTGGGATTGCTCTGGGGCAGGTGCCTCAGAAATGTCATCAAAACGATCATTGAAACGATCAGTACTGGCGCCCCCCTCAGGCGTAGCGTCATCGGCATCGGAGAGCATGGTTTCGACGGGCTCGCCTTCGATAAACTTTTCACTACCCTCGGCGCTGCCCTGAGGATCCGCGGCAAACAGATCTGCGGCCTCTTCTTCGGGATCGGCTTGCTTGACACCCTCCTGAACAGGGGCAGAATCGTTCTCTGTTTCTTCGGTACCCTCTACAGCCGTCTCGTCACCGATCTGCGCAGCGATGTCATCGCTACCAAATGAGGACGCGCTTGGCTCCGCCGGTACCGCCCCGGATTGCTCTTCGGTGGGCAGGAAATCTGTAACCGCGAGGGGTGCCGCCTCACCCTCTGCCGCCTCACCTTCTGTCCTGGCGCCCTCGCCCACATCGCCGGTAAACCGGTCAGGCACCGATGTGTCAGCGATATCGGTGAGGCTCTTGGCTGCCGCTTTTGCGGCCCGCTGCAGCGATCGGTTGCCATCGCCCTCGTCTGTTGCAGGGACGGCTGGCAACGTTGTTTTTTCGCTTTGCGCAACAGTGTCCGGGTCTATCGACTGGCCCGCTAATTTTGCCCCGGCCCCAACTGCATTGGCAATTTTCGATGGCGCAGTTTGCGCCTCGGGTCCTTTTGTTTCGGTATCGGAAGGATCGTTCTCCCGGCTGGGGTTCGCGTCCGTTTGCGCCGTGACACGAGCGTCGGTGCCGTCGGCTTTTTCGCGGTTTCCACCCGTGGCCCAAAGCGCCGTCGCCACAACGCCGATTAAGGCCAACACCGCCAGAAAAATAACGCTCGGAGAAAACCCGCCTTTGTCCGCTTGCGCTAAAGCGCCATCCTCGGCCCCAGTGTTGTCGCCGTCGGCGATGACGTCGGACATGATCTCACCATCCTCCGCCTCAGCGGCACTATCCTTCACAGGTGTACCGTCTGCAGTTGGCTGATCGTCCAGCGGCGTTTCCGCCCGCGTATCATCGACAATTTCCGCCTCGACCGCTTCGAGAGGCGGGGTTTTTGTCTCCTCCGTCGCGTCCGTTTCTGTGTTGGCGTTTTCGTCCTTATCCACCATCGATCGTGGCTCCCTTGATGGTTGTAGCAGGCGCGTGGCGTGCACCCGTCGGATGCCCCGCGAAAGGCATAGTGCGCGCCATGCATAAGCGCTTTTTACGCGCATTAGCAATGGGCCCGCAGCCGCCAAAACGACACCGCGTGCCGCGCTCGCGTCGGCATGATCTGTCATGACTTTAGCGTTAAGACTGTGGCATTAAGACTTTGGCATTAAGACTGTGGCGTTAAGAGGGCGCAGAGCGCGTCGGTTCGCGGGTGGGCTGCAACGCGAATATGGGCTGGCGAAAATCCGGCCGCACGCGCGCTTTCGGCCACGGCTTCACTCAGGCATATCGGTATGACCGACTGCAGCGCAGGCGCGAGGGCGGCGCGATGCATCTGGTCGGCCAGCAGCCGTGCACTGCGCGGTGAAAAAAGGGGTATGGCCACGGCGCTGGGGTCGGTCTGCAAGAGGTCTTGGGCCGCTGGTGTGAGGTCCGGGCAAGGGCGCGCCTCATAAAGAACACGCCGTTCAAGCGGGGGACCATCGGCAAGGAGGGCCGCAAGATCACCGGCAAGGTGCGTGCCTGCCACGTGAAGAAGCGGTCCGGGCCCACGTGTCGTGCTGTCATGTCGTATTGTGTGTGCAAGCGCCGCGACATCACCGGTGGCTTCGGTAATACCCGTGAACCCTGCCGCCCTGGCAGCGCCAGCGGTGGCTGAGCCCACCGCATAAACCGGCAGGTTCGCCACCGCTGGCGCCAGGATCCGCAGATGGTGGACAAGGGCGCGCACGCCGTTGGCCGAGGTAAAGACAAACCCGGCCATACCGGAAAGGTCTGGCGCCCGCCCCCGCCAGACAATCTCGGTCACCGGGCTCAGCACACTCTTGAAGCCGAGAGCCTGCACATCAGCCGCAAGGGCCTCGGCGTCCGGCGCCGGGCGGGTAATCAGAACCCAGCGGATGGGCTGTGGAGGTGACATTGACATCGTCATGAGGAAGGCGCGAGGCCGCGAACTGGTGCTTGCATTTATGCCGACTTTAGGGCCGATAGTGCCAATGACCAATGCCTCTCCCGCTCTGGCAGACACACCTGTCACCATTCTTGGTATCGAGACAAGCTGTGATGATACAGCCGTGGCCATTATCCGAGCGGCGGCGGATGGCCGGGCGCACATTCTCGCCAACCAGGTTTGGTCACAACATGCAGAGCACGCCGCCTATGGCGGAGTCGTACCGGAAATTGCGGCGCGCAGCCATGTGGAACGCCTCGACAGCCTGATCGCGGCAGCCCTGGCGGAAGCTGGTTTGGGCCTTGAAATGGTGGATGCGGTTGCGGCCACGGCGGGCCCGGGGCTGATTGGCGGTGTCGTCGTGGGGCTGACCACGGCAAAAGCCATCTGTCTTGCCCATGATTTGCCGCTAATTCCGATTAATCATCTGGAAGGGCACGCCCTGTCCGTGCGGCTGACCGATCCCGCGCCGTTCCCCTATCTCCTGTTGCTGGTTTCGGGTGGACATACCCAGTTGGTGGCCGTCGACGCGCTTGGCACCTATGAGCGCCTGGGAACGACAATTGACGATGCCGCGGGCGAGGCGTTTGACAAAACCGCCAAGCTGCTCGGCCTTGGGCAACCCGGCGGCCCGCAGATTGAGGCGGCAGCAACCGGCGGGCGGGCAAACCGGTTTGATTTCCCCCGTCCACTGCAGTCGCGTCCTGGCTGTGATTTTTCGTTTTCGGGGCTGAAGACCGCCGTGCGGCAGGCAGCGCTCAAGGCTGTGACGTCTGGCCCGGCTTATCATGACGCCGCACCGCTGGACGGTCAGACCCGGGCCGATCTTGCCGCCAGTTTTCAGGCCGCCGCTGCCCGCCACCTTGCCGACCGGACAAGCCGGGCCATGGCTGTTTTTTCTGCGCGCCACAGCGCACCGGAAACCGGTTACCGCCTTGTCGTGGCAGGCGGTGTTGCAGCCAATTGCACGATCAAGGCGGCCCTGAACCATCTCTGCCAAACAGAAGGATGGTCGCTGATTGTTCCGCCGCCGAAATTTTGTACTGACAATGGCGCCATGATTGCGCAGGCCGGGCTTGAGCGTTTTCAGCGTGGTCTTGTTGCCCCAATCGCACAAACCCTTGCGATGCCCGCGCGCGCGCGCTGGCCGCTCGCCGAGCCTATGGACGGGGCGCCACGTGTTGGTGGCGGCAAAAAAGGACCAAAGGCATAAGGCCGCTGCGAAGGGCGATCGGGACCATCACTCGCGTTCGCATCGGCGACCTCAAACCAAGATCGTTAACCATACGCCTAAACTGAATATTCAACCCGCAGCGGTATCTTCATATTTCACCTGTGGGAGCTAAGCCTAATGCCACTGCCGAACGATGGCACACCGACATCATCGCACTCGTCAGCCGACGCGCCGTATCTGGTGGCGCACTGTGATGAGGCCTATCACCTAACCGACGTAAACGATGCGTTTGCAGACTTCTTTGGGGTACCGGCCAAGAACTGGGTTGGGATAGAATTTTGCCCTGGTGGCAAACCCGATACCCCTATCGGTACACGGACCTTCCGCACAAGCGTGCGCGGCCGTGATGGTGAAAGGGTCATCTACTGGAAAGAAGAACACGCCGCCGGCGGTGGTATCACGCTGACGGGGACGATGCGCGATGGCGACGCTGCACAAGGACAAGGGCCCCATCCAGAAAAAGCCATTGACAATGCCAGCGACACGCTCGGCGCCGCAGGGTCCTATCCACAAAAAGAGGTCGGTGGCAGCATTCTCGATCGTCTTCATGGAGGCGGGTTTGATCCGGACACTGCAGGCCACCGCAGCGATTTCAAGATCAAGTTTCTGGCCACCATGAGCCACGAAATGCGAACCCCGCTCAACGGTATTCTCGGCATGACGGGATTGCTGCTCGATACCCCGCTTGATGCCAACCAACGCGCCTATGCCGACGCCGTCCGTGAATCCGGCTCGGTTCTCCTTGCCCTGATCAATGATCTTCTCGACTACTCAAAATTTGAATCCGGCAAATTTGAGCTTGATAACACGACCTTTGATACCCACGCCTTGTTCCACGGTGTGGCAGAGTTACTGTGCCCCCGGGCAGCCGATAAAGGCATTGAGATTGCCACGGTACTCGACCCATCCGTACCCGCCCGTTTACGTGCTGATCAGGCAAGGCTGCGCCAGATTCTGGTCAACCTTGTGGGCAATGGCGTGAAATTCACTGACGAGGGCGGTGTTGTTATTGAGGTGTCGGCCGAAGACCTTGACGCCCGTGAAATCAATCTTGTGGTCCGTGTACGCGATACCGGTGTCGGTATGAAGACCGATACCCGGTCCGCAATTTTTGAAGAATTCTCGCAAGTGGGCGCCGATAGCGAACGCAAATTGGAGGGAACCGGCCTTGGCCTTGCCATTGCCAAAAAGCTGACAGAAGCCATGGGCGGACAAATCAGCGTAGAGAGCGACATTGGCGTCGGCAGCGTCTTTCAATTCAATGTAAAGGCAGAAGCCGCGGCGCCTGCAGCCATGCCGAGCCTTGACGCTGCGTTCCCGGTCGTTCTGTTGACGGCGTCACCCGTCTTGGCGCGAGCCACCAGAATGCAGTTACAGGCTGTGGGTCACCGAGACATTAGGGTCGTGGAAACAGAAACTGACGCGCTTGTATTTCTCAAGGACAACCCATCGGCACTTTTATTGTGTGACAGCAGTTTTGCCCAGAGCGGCGGTGTCTCCCTTACCCGGGCGGCGCAACGCTCTCTAGTCCTCCTGACTCCAGTGATGCGCCAGCAGTTGGAACTCTTCCAGCAACAAGGTTTCGACGGTTATCTGATTAAGCCAGTGCGCCAGCAATCTTTACACGAACAGTTAAATCCGTCCGTGTCGCGCCAATCTACCCCTAGCCTTCGGGGGCAAGAAACTGACGAACTCGGTACAAAGCGTAGCCGCAAAACGGCGCCACCCGTGTCACCATCACGCGGCGAGCCCCCCGCCAATGAAATTGCCGATATGATTGCAACGCTTGCTGGTACGCCCATTGCCGGGAGCGGGGAAGCCAGCAGTCAGGAAGACGGTGGCAAAACACCGGAAAATTTCGCAACGACGATGCAGACATCAAAAACCGCGCCAGAGAGCACCCCTGCCGACCCTGAAAAATCGACCCCATCTGCGCTTGGGGCCCAGTCCGGATCAAAGTCCGGGTCAAAGTCCAGGTCAAGGCCGCCGCTGACTATTCTGCTTGCGGAGGACAACCGCATCAATGCAATTCTGGCGACGGCGCTGATTGAACGGGAAGGTCACGACGTTGTTGTGGCCGTCAACGGTGTTGAGGCGATTGCTGCGCTGGAGGCGCAAGATTTTGACATGATCCTCATGGATATGCACATGCCCGAAATGGATGGCCTGGCCGCCGCGCGGGCCATCAGAGTGCTTGACACGCCGAAGGCAAAGATACCCATCATTGCGCTCACGGCGAATGCCATGGCCTCCGACCGGAAAAAATGCCTCGACGCCGGAATGGATGATTTCCTCTCCAAACCCTTTGAGCCAGAGGACTTTACCCACATGCTTACAAAATGGTCGGGAGGGGCCGGGTCACTCGAACAAGCGTCTTAGAGTCTAAACGAAAAATCGGTTTTGCCTGTCGAAAACGCTTTTTTTGAGAACCGGATCGCAGCGTACACGGAGTACGTGAGCACCGGAAGCGCAGAAAATAGCGTTTGCAGACGGCATAACTAGAGTTTTCGGTTGGGCTCTGAGACTGCATCCACGGTTTCTTGTATTGAGAACGCAGATTCGTTTTTTTATTCGCCACTCGTTCGAACCCAAAAACCGTTCACCCTTTTTATGAACGCGCTCCAGATGGCCCTGTTAGGGTAACTCACCACGCTGACGGGCCGACGGATAGATGCCGAGAATTTTGAGAGATGAGGAGAAGAAGCCAAGCTCCTCCAGCGCGAGTTGTACCGCCCGTTCATCCGGGTGCCCCTCAATATCAGCATAGAACATGGTGGCGGTGAAACTGCCTTCCAACTGATAGCTTTCCAGCTTAGTCATATTGACGCCATTGGTGGCAAATCCCCCCAGCGCTTTATAGAGCGCAGACGGAATATTGCGGACCTGAAATACAAAGCTGGTGACAATCGTACCATCATCGGCTGTTACATCACCCGGTTCGCGGGCCATCAATAAAAACCGCGTCGTGTTATGACCGCGATCTTCAATATCTTTCTTCAGGATCGTTAAGCCATAGGTTTCAGCTGCCATAACCGAAGCAATGACACCCACGTCGGTCTGCCCCTGTTCGGCAAGGGTACGCGCCGCGCCAGCGGTATCGCCGCTCGCCTCCGGCTTAAAGGGGTAGTCCGTAAACAGACGACGACACTGACCCAATGCCATCACATGACTACGTACGGTTTTGATATCGTCCAAACAAACCCCGGGCCGGGCCATCAATTGATGGTGGATCGGCATAAAATATTCACCGGTAATATGCAGGTCAGACTGGGGCAACAAGACATGGATATCGGAGACACGGCCCGCAAGCGAATTTTCCACCGGCAGCAAGGCAAGCTCTGCCTGGCCTTCGCTTACCGCTGCCATGGCTTTTTCAAACGTGGCACAGGCAACCGGCTCAAAATCAGGTTGAAACGACCGGCAGGCCAGATCTGAATAGGCCCCGACTTCCCCCTGAAACGTGATTTTTCCTGTCTTAACCATCGACTACCGCTCGCCGCCATTCATCCGTATAGGATTTTTAGGGGATGCAGACACCCCGCGTTCTACGTTGAACTGCAAATTATATGCCCGGGCGAGGCCTGCCAAGGTCTACGCATTCCCTAGCGACCATCTTCGCTTATGACGCGTCAGAATAAGCCGCCCACAAAGGCGTCTCGCCGAGACCCGAGACGAAGTCGTCATGGGCTTTTTTCTCATCATCGGTAACCAGGGTCGCTAGCGGTGTGGGCCGCACCTTTGCCGGGGTGCGATCAACACCGGTGTTGGTGCTTGTCCCGGTCTCGTTCCGGAAATTCAGTCCAGCCTGACGCCCGCCGGTAAGCTGAATATAAACCTCCGCAAGCAGCCGCGAATCGAGTAACGCGCCATGGCCGTCGCGTTCGCGCTCTGATGTGCTGATGTCAAAACGCGAGCACAGCGCATCGAGATTGGCGGGGGCACCGGGGAATTTCCGCCGCGCCATCAACAGCGTGTCGAGCAGCTTGTTCTTCAATATCGGCAACCCTGCCGCCGCCAACTCTGCGTTGAGAAAAGGCAGGTCAAAGCCTAAACCGTTATGGGCAATCAATTCCGCGTCACCCACGAAGTCGAGGAAAGCCTGCGCCACCTCGGCGTCGGCAAAGACCGGCTTGTCCCGCAGGAACTTCCCCGAAATGCCGTGCACACGGTAGGCGTCCTGCGGCATGTCCCGTTCGGGGTTCACATAGACGTGAAACCTACTGCGGGTAACCGCGCCGCGCACCATTTCAATCGCACCGATCTCAACAATGCGGTGGCCCTCGGCAAATTTGAAGCCGGTTGTTTCAAGGTCAAAAACAATCTGTCTCATGATGAAAACGCTAGCTTGATTTTATTGACCTGAGATAGGCCGGGTTTTCCCTATCAGGATGATTTTTTGTCGGGCACACCCACCAGGTCTTTTACCCGCGCGGCCAGCTCTTTTGCGGCGAAAGGCTTTTGCAAATACCCTGCCCCTTTGAAGTCATCGATCTGGTCGCGCATGGCCGTCTCCGCGTAACCGGACATAAAGATAACGCGCGGGTGATGGTCAAACTGTTCGCGGGCTTGGCGAACAAAAACCGGGCCATCCATTTCCAGCATCATCACATCGGAGATAATCAGGTCAAACTCCTCTGCCCCCTCACGCTCAAAGAGGTCGAGCGCATCGGTACCGTCACAGGCCTCCTCAACCTCGTACCCGCGCCCGCGCAGGGCCGTAACCACAAACCCGCGCACGGCGTCTTCATCCTCGACAACCAGAATGCGCCCATTGCCGGTAAGGTCCGCAACGTCCTCCGGCACGTCCGCCGGTTCGGCCAACCCATCAGCCTCCAGAAAAGCGGGAAGATAAATGCGAAATGTCGCGCCTTTTTCCGCCGTATCCTCAAGCACAATGGCGCCGCCCATTTGTCCGATCACGCCATAAACGGTAGAGAGCCCAAGCCCCGTGCCCTTACCCACCTCCTTGGTGGTAAAAAATGGATCGAAGATTTTAGAGGCAATATCTTCCGGAACACCCGGGCCCGTATCGCTCAATTCGATCATCACATGGTCCTGCGGAGCAAGGCCGGTAAGCCCGGTGGCCGGGATCTCCGCTTCCGGAATATGCGCGGTACGGATTGTCAGCCTGCCCCCACCAGGGCCCATGGCATCACGCGCATTCACCGCCAGGTTCATGATCGCTGATTCCAGCTGATTCTGATCAACTTTGACAGGGTGGAGGCCCCGCCCATTGATTAATTCCAGACGCACTTTTTCACCCACGGCGCGGTCCAGAAACTTTGTAAAATCACGCAAGAGTTCAGTAATGGACAGCACCCGGCGCTGCATCGTCTGTTTACGGGAGAATGCCAGAAGTTGCTTTGTCAGATTGGCGAGCCGTTGGCTGTTCTCGCGGATCACCACCAGCTGATCATAGCTTGGGTCGCCCACCGGATGGTTCATCATCAACAACTCACAGTTCCCCAGAATTGTCTGGAGAAAATTGTTGAAGTCGTGGGCAACCTCGCCGGCAAGATTGCCAATCGCTTTCAGTTTTTGATCCTGACCGTGATCAAGCTCCATCTGCTTACGGGCTGTCACCTCATTGGAAAAAATCAGCGCCCGACGGCTGCCATAGGCACCGCGTCGGCGGCTCACAGGTTTTACATGCAGTGCATAGACCCGTGCGGCCGGACCGTCGCCAACCCGCGCCTCAATGATCTGCCCGCTTGCAGGATTGTTCGTGCGTCGCTTTACCTCCCGGGCAAGCTCATCAATTACATCGGCAGACAGCAATTTTGAAATGGCCGGGCGCCGGGCACCCTGTCCAAATACATCTGAAAATGCCTTGTTGGCTTCAACGATTTTCGCGTCCTTGCCAAATTCACCTTCAACAATTGCCACACCGAATGGCGCTTCCGCCACGTCGCCAGACAGGGTCAACTCTTCGACGTCAGCGCTTTCCTCTTCGATGGTAAGCTCAACACAGACGAAACCTTCCCCGGCGCCGCCTTGGGCAAAGGCACGAAAGTCACCGGCAATTGGCCCGGCATGTTGACGCCTCACCTGCGCTGTCTGCACCTGCGCCTCTTCGGCCCACAGCGCCTCTACCAACTCTGCTGTTTCGCCAAGGATCACATCGTCAATATGGTGTAGGCTTCCCTTTGCGGCCCCGAGTTGCTCGCGCATGGCCGCATTGGACCAGGCAATCTGGCCCGAGCGTTCAACCGCAAAGATAGGGCGTAAATAATCCGCATACGCCGCGGCAAGGGCATCATGCTCCTCTTCTGCCACGGGGAGCTCCCGCAAGGTCCATGCCGAATGGTCCTCATCATGCTCAATGGGGGCGACACTCACCTCAAAACGCCGGCGTTTCGCCTGATCGCCAAAACCGATGAGCTGATAAATATCTTCACACGCACTATCACCACTGCGCGCCGCGCGGCACAGGCGGAAAATCTTCATGGCCTCCGCGCCCTGTTGAGCGAAAAGCCGTTCAATGCGTGGCGGGATGCCAGCGTCATTGACCACATGCGCTTCCTCGGCAAGGCGCTGGTAACTTGCGTTGCCGAATACGACGATGCCGTCTCGCCGGGTGACAAGACGCGCATCGCGGTCATTGGTAATAATCTGTTCAGCGAGACCCAGGGCCGACAGAGTTTGCGCGCCCGCAAGCGGTTGCGCCGCCACATCTATCAGCTCGCGCTCAGCCCGCGGCACAACACCGGTCAGCAAAATCGGTGAAAAGGCGCGCATCACAACCCCAACCAGCACGAAGGAGGTTAGGACGATCATCCCCACCACAAGATAAAAGACAGCCTGCGAATTATTGAGGGAAACCATCATCAAAAGGATCAACGCCGCAAGCGCCCCGGTGAGCCCCAGCCAGAAGCCGCCTGCCATTAGCGTGTTCAAGGCCCTACCCGGGCGGCCCGCCGGATGTATGGTCGTTTCGGGTTCGGGGCCCGGACCCTCCATTAAAGGCGCCGCGTCGTCTGATGCATCGTTTCCCAGATGCTCTGCATCGCGCACCAGCCGGAGTTTTGTATCCGGGGTATCGTCATAATTGCCGTTATCTGTTCCGGTATCAGTCGCAACAACCGGGTCGGCGAAGGGTTTGGGGAGCGCCACGGGGTAATACCTTGGTTATGATTTTGACGTGATAGCATACCCGATTCGGCAAGGCGAAAGGCGCCCACCAAGAACTATTGGCGCGCCGGTTTGCGGCGCGAGAGGATAAACCCGATAATCTTTGCCACTGCCTCATAATGCGCGACGGGAATAGCCTCATTCAGCGCCGCCGCCGCATGAAGCGCCCGGGCAAGCGGCGGGTTTTCCACAACCGGGACACCGTGGGCGCGGGCCGTCTGGCGCATGCGCAAGGCAAGATCATCCTGGCCTTTAGCGGTACAAACGGGCGCATCGTTCACCCCCTCTTCATAGGCGAGGGCCACGGCAAAGTGGGTTGGATTCATGATCACAACCGTTGCTTCTTTCACAGCGGCGATGGTGCGCTGGCGCGCCTGTCGGTCGCGGATCTGGCGCTGCCGGGTTTTGACCTGTGGGTCGCCATCAGTTTCTTTTTGCTCGCGGCGCACCTCCTCGCGGGTCATCCGTAGACGGTGTTTCCAGGAACGCAACTGCCATGCATAATCAAGCCCAGCAATCACCGCCATGGCCATACATACCGCCAGCAAGAGACGCCCAAGCATTGCGGCCGCCGTGATAAGGATCGTCGATGCAGGGGCCCCGAGGATTGCTACAAAATCCTGACGAGACGCCCAGAAAACGCCGCCAATAACCGTCCCCATAATGAGGAGTTTGGCAAAGCCTTTTAGAAAATTGGCCAGCCCCTGTGGGCCAAACACCCGCCCCACACCTTTGATTGGGGACAATTTGGAGAGCGAAGGCTGCATCCGCTTGGTCGTAAAAACGGGTCTGGCCTGGACCATATTCCCGGCCACGGCCGCTACCCAAAACAAGGCGACGACCATTAAAAAAGGCGCAGCAAGGCTTGCGACCAGCATGGCGCCCAGCCGATGCAACCCGGGTCCATCAACAATGATCGCGTGGGGACGCTCTACAAATCCTGTCAGCGTCTGGCCCATCATGCCCGCGGCAGGCCCTGCCAGAAACCACAGCGCCATCAGCGCGGCAAACAAGGACAGCGCAACAACCATTTCCTGACTTTTCGGGGCATCACCCTTGCGCCGCGCGTCGGCCAATCGTTTGGCCGTTGGCTCCTCGGTACGCTGGGACTGGTCATCGGTCTCGGCCATGCGTGCCCCTTATGGACTAAAGGTGCCAAGAAGGGTGGCAAAGTCAGAC
Source organism: Pseudomonadota bacterium (assembly GCA_039819545.1). Taxonomy (GTDB): domain Bacteria; phylum Pseudomonadota; class Alphaproteobacteria; order Caulobacterales; family Parvularculaceae; genus CALLPQ01. Next base: position 94,540 of record JBCBRS010000010.1, read on the forward strand.
AAGAACCAACTCATCATCAATCCACTCATCAGCATAAAGACAAAGAGACCGAGAAGCAGGTTAGCCGGGAGCAACATGAAGAAAACCTGCACCTGCGGGATCAATCGATTGAGAATACCGGCGCCGCCGTAAAAAATGAGTCCAAAGAGGATAAAGGGCGCCGCCAGGCGCACGCCGAGCGAAAAGGCCTGGCCCAGCGTCTCCACCATCGCGGCCGTCATATCGCCAATCGGTAGTGCACCGCCGGGGACAAACAGGGCATAGGAATCGCGCAATGCGAACAACAGACCGTGGTGCAGATCAGTGACGAAAATCATGGTCGTGCCAAACACCGCCAGAAAACCGCCAATAATCGCGCCTTGCAATTGTTGGGTGGGATCAAAAATCTGCGCCAAAGACAAGCCGATTTGAAAAGCAATAATCTGTCCGGCGATATTCAAGGCACTGACAAACACTCTGGCCATCAATCCCAGAAAAAGCCCAATGCCTGTCTCCTTGAGCAAGATGATTGCGAGACCTGATGCTGAGAGGACATTCTGATCAGCCATCCCCGCAAGAGACAGTGTGGCTGGATAAAAACCCGCCACCGCAGGCACAAGCGCAAGCGTCACCGTGAGCGCCGCCATAAGACGGATACGCGGGATCAACGAAAAATCACCCAGCGCAGGCGCCGCCATGAAGAGCGCACCAACCCGGCAAAAGACGGCGATAAAAACCAACGCATTAAACGGTAGACTATCGAGCGCAAAGGTCACGGACCACCCCTACAAGGCGACAGGCCCGGTGCCCGTGGCAATCATGGCATAGAGTTTGAGCGCAAATTCACCGAGCACCGCCCCCATAAATGGTAAGGCAAGCCCCAGCACCAGAAACATCACAATAATGCGCGGTACAAAGACGAGTGTCATCTCCTGGACCTGCGTCAACGCTTGCAACAGCGCAATCACAAATCCCACCGCAAGACCCGCCATCATTGCCGGCCCGGCAACCATCAAGGTCACCCAGAACGCCTCGCGGCCAATATCCAGCAATGTCTCACCGGTAAACATAGGCAGAATTTGCCGGGTTTTGGTTAATTTATGGCAAAGACGGATGGGGGCTGCAGCTGTATTTCAAAGGTTTTTAGGGGTGCGGGTCGCCCCTAAAGAACCCTCTGCAGCAGCCAACACCAACACCCGATCAATAGCGCACAAGCGCGCTACCCCAGGCGAGGCCCCCGCCGAGGGCCGCGAAGACTAACAATTGGCCGCGGGTGATGCGCCCGCTTTCAATACCCTGCTCCAACGCCAGCGGGATTGAAGCTGACGATGTGTTCGCATGCTGATCAATAGTCACCACGATCTTTTCCGGCGACAGGGAGAGCCGTTTTGCACAAGCGTCGATAATGCGAATATTTGCCTGGTGGGGGACGAACCAATCGATATCATCGGCGCTAACATCACCGCGCTGGAGGGCTTGCGTCACAGCACCGGAAATCTGGTCAACGGCGTGGCGAAAAACTTCCCGCCCATTCATACGCACGTGCCCCACGGTACCTGTGCTCGACGGGCCGCCATCAGCATAAAGATGATCAGCCCATTCACCGTTTGCAGAGAGAAAACACGCTTTCACGCCCGGTCGGCGCGGATCATTCTGGTGCGCGCCCGCCGCCGGTGCACCGCTTAGCGCCACTGCGCCCGCACCATCGCCGAAGAGAACGGCGGTGGACCGATCTTCCCAATCGAGGAAACAGGAGAGTTTTTCCGCCCCGATGATCAGCGCATGCTGAACCTGACCGCTGGCGATAAAATTATGCGCAATGTTGAGGGCATAGAGAAAGCCGGAGCAGGCCGCCGAGACATCAAAAGCGATTCCCGGCGGGCAGCCCAGCTTTTGCTGGACAAAAACAGCCGTAGACGGAAAGGTTTTGTCGGGCGTGACCGTTGCAATGATAATCAGCCCGATCTGAGATGGCGTGAGACCGGCGCGGTCCAGCGCCTTTTGCGCGGCGGCGGTCGCAAGATCGGACGTCACCTGATCATCACCGGCGAAGTGGCGCTGCGTGATCCCGCTGCGCGAGCGGATCCACGCATCAGAGGTATCGACGGTTTTTGCCAGTTTAGCGTTGGTCACCACGCGCTCGGGCAGAAAGCCACCAACACCGGCAATGATCGTATCGCCCATAGCCGCCATCAGCCTTTCCACCCTCGCGCCGCGTACTCACATCCCGGCTTGCGGCGATCCGGCTGTTCTAAAGGGGCCGCGGGCAAATTCAACCAAAAAGCGGGCCCATGACGGGAATAACCGCCACGATAGCCCCCCACAGTGGGGTCTTTCACCAAATCCCGGAAACGAAGGGTCAGGAGGCAGCCTATTCGGCGCTGGCTTCTTCGCCGCCCTCGGCTTGGGCAGGCTCCGCAGCCGGGGCATTGGCCGCCTCCTCAGCGGCGGCTTTGGCAGCCTCCTCTTTTTCTTTCTTCTCTTCCAGACGCTCCAGCGCTTTGGCGCCAGGTTTGGCTTTGTTGGGGTTGTTGCCGTGTTTCCATTCCACCAGACCAGCGGCGGCGAGGAAGCGGGCAACACGGTCGGTGGGCTTTGCGCCAACGCTTAACCAGTGTTTGACACGGTCTTCTTTATACTGAACGCGGTTTGGATCGTCTTTCGCGAGCAACGGGTTATAGGTGCCCAGTTTTTCGATGAAGCGACCATCACGCGGCGCACGAACATCCGCTGCAACGATTGAGTAAAAGGGACGCTTTTTTGAGCCGCCCCGGGCCAGTCTGATCTTGATTGCCATGATGATTTCTCTTTCTTTGTTTTAGTTCACGATTTTTGCGTACTGTTGCGTATGTCAGGCAGGCGATTTGCAACGACAAGGAGGCATTGAATGATTGCCGCCTCGCCGAGATAGAAAATTCCGAAAGCAAAATTTTCAAGGTATTTAGCGTAAAGGTATAACTGGCTTCCCCGATCATAATCGACTTGCGCCCAACCATTTATTGTGACGGATAAATCAATACAGCAGCTAATCGTATGCATAAAAAAAGCAACGATTAGCGCAATTTGTATCCCCATCAATGGAAGTTTAAAAAACCTCACTTCTTCCTCCCAAATCCGGGCAAACCGCCCATACCGGGCGGCATTGCACCTTTGCCGGAGAGCGCTTTTTCGATAGCGTCAAAGTCCACACCATCGCTGCCACCGGCTTGCTTAAGCATTTTTTCCGCCTCTGCCGGATCAGGCATTGCGCCCGGCGCGCCGGGCATCGCTGGCATACCCCCCATGCCCCCGGCGCCCATCATCTGTTTGGCAAGGCCTTTCATGCCGCCCTTGCCCATTTTCTTCATCATATCAGCCATCTGGCGATGGGACTTCAAAAGGCGGTTTATTTCCTGCACGGACGTTCCCGATCCTTTTGCCACACGCTTTTTGCGTGAGGCATTCATGAGCGCTGGCTTTTTCCGCTCGGCTTTCGTCATGGAGCTGATGATTGCTTCCTGACGGACGATCTCGCGGTCGTCGAGCCCGCCAGCCTGATCGACCATCTTCTTCATTTTGCCCATACCGGGCATCAGATTCATGATGGCGCCAAGCCCGCCCATATTGCGCATCTGTTTGAACTGCGCGGCGAGGTCATCCATATCGAATTCGCCCTTGGCCATCTTTTTGGCCTGACGCTTGGCGGCTTCCATATCCATGTCTTCACTGGCTTTTTCCACCAGGGAGACGATATCGCCCATACCAAGGATGCGACCTGCCATACGCTCCGGATCGAAGACGTCGAGCGCATCAATTTTCTCGCCAATACCAATAAATTTGATCGGCGCGCCCGTAACCGCCCGCATGGAAAGCGCAGCACCGCCACGGGCATCGCCATCAATCCGCGTCATGACGATACCACTGACAGGCACGCGGGCCTTGAATTTCTCCGCAGTCTGAACAGCGTCCTGGCCCGTCAGGCTGTCCACAACCAGCAAGGTTTCCGACGGGTTGGCAAGGCCGTGTACCTGGGCCACTTCCGCCATGAGCGCTTCGTCGATGGAAAGACGCCCGGCGGTATCGAGCAGGACAACATCGTGGCCACCAAGCTTGCCCGCCTCCATGGCCCGGCGCGCGATATCCACCGGTGCCTGCCCGGTAATAATCGGCAGCGTCGGTACATCAATCTGTTCACCGAGGATTTTAAGCTGTTCCTGCGCCGCCGGTCGCCGGGTATCGAGCGATGCCATGAGGACGCGCTTCTTCTCACGCTTGGTCAGACGGAGCGCGATTTTCGCCGTCGACGTTGTCTTACCCGACCCTTGAAGCCCGACCATAAGAATGGTCGCAGGCGGCGTGACGGCGAGGTTCAGGATCGTGCCCGCCTCCGCATCACCGCCGCCGCCCAGCATGTCTATCAGGGCATCATGGACGATCTTGATCACTTGCTGGCCCGGTGTCACCGATCGCAACACATCCTGGCCGACGGCGCGCTCTTTTACCGTGGCAATGAATTTTTTCGCCACCGCCAAGGCAACATCGGCCTCTAGCAACGCGACCCGCACCTCGCGCATGGCCTCGTTCACGTCTTTTTCCTCAAGGGCGCCTTTGCCCTTCAGTTTTTCAAAGACGGAACCAAGCCGATCGCTCAGGGATTCGAACATGCGCGCCTATCCTTTTGGCGGGTGTCCGCGACGGAACCCGTGGGCCAAGATCAACAAGGCGGCAACAACCGCCCCAACCGAAAATGTCACCGTGAGGGCATTACCCCGACGGCGATACATCCCCGCTCTCATCTCCAATTTCCAGCAGGAGGAGCGTAGCGGCAGACGCGGAAAACAGCTGTTTCCGTGATGAGGGCGGCAATAAGCGAAAAGCGCGGGTGCGTCAATGACCCCGAGGGCCCGAACCGATTACGGTCCTTGCAAAGGCCTGCACCAAAAAAGGGCCCTTTCCCCTCATTGGAGGAACGAGCCCCTGATGCTGGGTCCTTGGCAGAAGTTGGCGTCAGCTCACATCTTTGTTTCCGCCGCCGATCATGCGGCGGACAGCACCCGCAAGCCCGGCCAGACCGGCAAGGATCAGAACCGCGAACTTTTTCCCAAAGGCGAGGATGATACCAAAGAGCCCAAGCTTCTTGGCGAGGGCAGCACCGCCCACAAGGCCGGCGATACCGTAGGCCGCTTTCTTATCGACGCCCGGCTGGTACTCGGCATAGGTCGAGCCCGCATCGAAGTTCGCCATCTGCAGAACAGCCGGGGCCGTTTCCCGAATCTCCGTAAGCTGATCGATATTGGCAACAAAACCCAATTCGAGGACACCGCGTCGGCCCAACACCCGGATATCGTAGTTCAACGTATTGAGGTCAGACCCGCTGAAGGCAAGCTCCTTGGCCCAATACATCTTATTGGTCTGCGCGTCATAAGATGGGGGCTCTGCCCAACCCACCAACTCAATGGACTCATAGCCATTTTCCGTACGCCATCCATTGGCCTCTTTTGTGGACCGTTTCAGATCTTTCAGCAAATTATCGTAGTTGATATTACTGGCTTCTTCGTCAGAGACATGGCCGTCAGCGGTATAGCTTAACGTGGCGCCCCAGACGGTATCGTCGAAAGGGGTTTGCCCGGCGGGGAAAATCATACCGAGGGTCTCTTCGGACGGCGGATTACCCCATGCGTCCTCAAGCACACGGCGCGCATCAGCAGCGTCAAAAAAGTAGTGCGTTTCCGGCACCATAAGCGTTGCGTTGGCGGCTTTGATCGAAATTTCGCCAGTCCGCGGCGTAAGTTCCGCCAGGAAATCGTTGATCCGGGTTAGCGTTTCCGGCTCAATTTCCTCACCCGCTGCGGGTGTATAAACAAGCGCGCCCTCACTTTGCGCAGCCTGAGTGGTAGCCGCGGGCGATGGTGAGATTGTCTGTGCGCCCACGTCCGCCTGCTCTTGAGCCGATGCACTGATCACGACACCGGCCGCAACCAACGCCGCTAGCGTGCGCTTACCCATTCGGTTTTTCATTGAAGTCCCCTTTTTTCGCGCCGTAATGGTATGCGCCTTATGTCAACGGTCAATGAACAAACTGGGTTTGGGAACCAGGAGGAGAGGAAAAGGCGGAGACGGTGCGGTGTCTGGGGGGAGGAGAGAATGCCGCACCGCCTCCTCAAGACAATCAGCGGGAGAGCCGATGTCTTTTTCGTGTACCAATAATCTAGGATTGTCGACCGCATCCGCCAAGGGCTTGATCATCAATCCGAGATCACTCGCGTTCACGAAAAGATGAAGCATTTCTGTCGTGATTACAAAGATTTCCTGATCACGATTTAGGTGTGCGCGGACAATGTGGTTGAAATAGGGTCAAGTGCACTCTGATGAAGTGCACTGGAGCGTTAATCTTGCCGCAATTGGCGAATAAGGCGCGGTAACCGCAGGGCAAACCACAACAAAGTGACGACATTGCCTGCCAGAAAAATCGGTAGACCCCAGGCAAGACCAACCCACAATTTTTTCTCGGCAAGAATAATCAAGGTCGCTGCCAGAAAGAAACCGAGATAAAGATCGACGATCGCGGTTGTTGTCCATGGCGCATTGAACATGGCCATGAAAGCTTCGGAGAGGGATTGCGGGTCCGTCAATTGCGCCCAGGCGAGCACAGCAACAAAACTAACGGCAAGCGCCACGAGCAATAAGCGAAAAGCGGTCATCATTTTCTCAGGTCAGGCGTCCTTACGCGGCCAGTACAAAGAATTACGCGCGTTCTGAGATTTTGGACCGGTAGACCTTTTCATCAATCTCGCCCTCCCATTTAGCAACCGCCGTTGCCACCGCCGCATCGCCGGTGACATTCACCACCGTGCGCATCATGTCGAGGAGACGATCAAACGGGAAAATAAAGCCCACCACCAGCGCCGTATGCTCTGGCGTCACATCGAAGACGGTCAGCACAATGGAGAGTAAAAATAGGGACGCAGACGGAATACCTGCGGTTCCGATGGATACAAGGGCGCAAGTCAACGCGATCATCCCATAATGATAGGGCTCCAGCGTGTAGCCAAACGCTTGCGCCGTAAACAAGGCAACAATGCCAAGATACAGCGATGTACCATCCATATTGATCGTTGCGCCCAACGGCAGGACAGACCCGGCCACCGGTTTATCAACACCAAGATTTTCCGATACGGCGCGGATGGTTACCGGCAGGGTCGCAGAGGACGAGGAGGTTGAATAGGCAACCATCATCGCCTCCAATATGCCCCGGAAAAAATTCACCAACGGCAACCCCAGAACAATCCGCACAAGCCCACCATAAACAAGCAGCATATGGATTGCGGCCCCCAGGTAAACGGCAATCGTCAGGGTCAGGATCGCCGTGAAGGTCTCGACCCCTTTGGTACCAGCCACATAGGCAATCAGCGCAAAGACACCAAAAGGGGCCAACTCCATAATAATATAGGTAACCTTCAGGATCGCTTCAGAGGCCGCCTCAAAAAACCGGCCTGCGGGCTCGCCCTTCTCCCGGGCGGTAAGAATACCAACACCCAGAAGAAGCGAGAAAAATATCACCGCCAGCACGTCACCTTGAACCAGCGCCATAAACGGATTTTCCGGAATGATCCCCATCAGGCGTTCGCCCACTGAAGGGGCATCAATATCCACGCTGCGCGGTGTTGCATCGCCCAGATCGACACCCGCGCCGGGACGGAAAAGCAGCCCCATGCTGAGCCCGATGATATTCGCGAAAAACGTTGTGACTAGATAGAGGGCAAAGGCCTTAATGCCGATTGTCCCAAGCTTTTTGGGGTCGCCCATGGCATAGATGCCGGCCGTCAGGGTAAAGAAAATCAGGGGCACGACAATCATCCGGATTAGCCGGATAAAGACATCGCCAATGACCTTGACCTTGAGAAGCAACGCCTCGCCGGCCAACGGTCCCATGATCTGGGTGACCGCGAGGCCAAAGCCCACGCCGAAGATGAGCCCGAGAAAAACCCGTTTCCAAAGACTGATTTGAAACCACCAAGCCATGATATGCCCGCTGCCCCTGTTGATGCTGAGGGAACAGTATAGGCAGGACCGCCAAAAAGAAAATGCCCGCTGTCACGCGGACACGCGGGCATCAAAAAAAACAAGTGTCGGTCCCGGAAGGTCAGCCGTCCGTTTTGACAAACTCGGCGCTGATGGTCACGTCAACCTCGTCAGAAACATTGGGGGCATAAAGCCCAAGGTCAAAGTCACTCCGCATAACGGTGGTTTTGCCAGAGATGCCGATAATCTGTTTCTGATTGATCGGGTTGGTGCCTGCCTTGTGAAGCACAACATCAAGAACAACCGGCTTCGTGATGCCTTTGATCGTCAGGTCACCGGCAACCTTACCGTGACCGTCAGATTCCGGCATCATCGCAGTGGCGACGAACGTAATTTCTTTGTGTTCGGCCACATTGAAAAATTTATCGCCTTTGAGATGGCCGTCGAAAACCTCCACCCGGCTATCGATACTGGCAGGGTCAATATTGACCGTTAGCGCTGTATCAGAAAGATCGTTGGGGTCAATCGTCAGGGTACCATCAAATTTGGTAAAGCCGAGCACGGGGTAAGAAAAGCCCAGATGATTATAGCTCATTGAGATATAGGCATGGGTTGGCTCGATTGCGTAGGTGCCAGCCTGTGCCTCGGCTATATTGCCAAAATTGGCAAATTGCCCGGTGGGGGCCGCCGCATCATGACTATGCGGTTTCTCGCCAGCTTTGTGGTCAAATGCGGCAGCCGTTGCCGCAACAGTTGCCATTGCCGATAAACCGATCAGCGCCGTTCTGGTAATCTTCAGCATCGTGTTTAATCCTTATCTCTCTCGTCAATGGGAAAGGTCTGCCCCAATTGCGTCCGATTGCCCCCTTTAACGCAGGGGTGTTGACACCGAGCCTGGTATAAAGCGTCCGCATGCGCGTGAGCTATGGCCCATCAATGAAATCTTGTTCACGAAGTAGCGAGGCCGTGTTTCGCGACCCCTATTCCTCGCCAGCATTTGCGTCCGTCCCCGATGCCCCGTCAACAGGCGCATCGGACAAGAGCCGCAAAAAATAGACATATTGCAAGGCCTGGCGGGTGGCGAGTTGTTTCAGGTTTGCCGCGGCGCCGTGGCCCCCTTCAATGTTCTCGAAATAAAGGAAGGGCTGATCAAACTGTTCCATTTTCGCGGCCATCTTTCGGGCATGACCGGGATGAACGCGGTCGTCCTTGGTTGATGTGAAAAAATAGACGCGCGGATAGTCTCCGTCGGCTTTCAGGTTTTGATAGGGTGAGTACTTTTCAATAAACGCCCGCTCCTCCGGGATGTCGGGATTACCATACTCCCCAACCCAACTCGCACCGGCGAGCAGCGTGTGATAGCGCAGCATATCAAGCAGCGGCACACCAATGCCAAGCGCATTATAAAGGTCAGGCCGCTGTGTCATGGCAACGCCCATTAAAAGCCCGCCATTGGACCCGCCCAGTGCACCCAGCTTTTCAGGGCTGGTCAGACCTTTCGCAATCAGGTCTTCGGAAACTGCAAAGAAATCATCATACGCACGCTGACGGTTTTCTTTCAGCGCCGCCTGATGCCAGCGCGGGCCAAATTCCCCCCCGCCGCGGATATTAGCGATCACATAGAGCCCGTCATTTTCATACCAGAGCTTGCCCGTCAGCGCGGCATAGCCCGGCGTAATCGGCACTTCGAAACCGCCATAACCATACTGCACGGTTGGTGCGTTGCCTTTTTCCATAACGGCTTCGCGCCCGATCACAAAATACGGCACCTTGGTACCGTCCGCCGACGTCGCCTCGAACTGGCGCATGGAAACGCCCTCGGCATCAAAAAAGGCCGGGGATTGTTTTACGCGCACCCGCTCGCGGGCCGTGTTGATATAATAGAGCGTTGAGGGCTCAGTGGGGCTGTCAAAATAGAGGAAAAGGTCACTACCCTGAGCATCTACACTGCCCAGTGAGACATCGCCTTGCCCGGGGAGTTCAACATCACTCTGCGTCCATTTTACCTGAAGCTTATTTTGATCGTCGGTGGGTGAAAGGCCGTAATCAAAACGCTTTACAGACCCGACAATATTATCGAGCAACTGGACGAAAATAGCCTGCTGACCCGAGCGGACCACCTGAACTGATTGTTGCGGTGTGGGTGAGAAAATTGTCTTCACATACAGTTTGGCCGTCGGCAGGCTAGCCGCGCTATCAACACCGAGAATGCTGACGCCGACAATATCGCCGGACTTGAAGGTCTCATCGGGCTGATCCGCAGGGGTCCAGTCTTCCTGCAAGGTCATGACCATATTGCCGTGGAGATAACCAGCGAGGGTCGTTTTTTTCGGAACGGGCACCTGAACAATTTTGCTACCGTCCTGCGCCACCACGTAGTACTCGCGATCATAAAAGGTGAGTGACCGGGTTATAAAGCTAAAATACTGGTTGGCGCGCGCCACACTGCCCGGCCACACACCCACATCAGATTGCTGACCGCTGAACAGGACCGCTGCATCCTCGACCTTCTGGCCACGTTTCCACACCCGGGTTTTCATCGGATAACCCGACGTGGTCAGCCCATCGTCGGCAATGTCACCACCAACGATCACCATGTCCTCGCCAAGCCACGCAACGCCCGCTTTCATTTCCGGCAGATTGAACCCGTCCTCAACAAACGTACCCGATGACAAGATAAATTCTCGCGTCACCGCCGCATCGGAACCGCCGCGCGACAGGGTCAGCAAACAGCGGTCATAGTCAGGGGCAAGGCATTCAGCCCCTTCCCAAACCCAGTTTTCGTCTTCGTCCTTGGCGAGCTTGTCGATATCCAGCAAGGTTTTCCATTCCGGTGCCCCGTCCACATAGCTTTGCAGGCTCGCCTCCCGCCAAATACCGCGCACATGGGCTTCGTCCTGCCAAAAATTACGGACACGCTCCCCGACGATGGAGGGCGCAGCGATCCGGTCATCATCGTTCAGAATTTCAAGTGCGGAGGCTTCCATGGCCTCGAACCGAGGGTCCCCCTTCAACTCAGCGAGCGTCCGGTCATTTTGGGCACGCACCCATGTCAGGGCCCGATCGCCCTCCACCTCTTCAAGCCACAAAAACGGATCTTCATTGTCGCCGGTTGCGCTCACGGTCTCAGGTTCCTCTTGTGCGGTAACAGGCTCGACCAGCGCCAAGGCGCCAGCGTGTCCAGCAATTGTAGCGGCGGTCATCGCCAATAGCGCCAGCATACCGGTTCGAGCGGGTTTGTTTCGGGTCAGGGGTGACAGGGTTGGCACAGCAAATCTCTCCACAATGTTCACGACTGCGGGCTTACCACAGGCATCGGCGCGGCGGCAAATTGGCAACGCCAGATCGCCAAATCGATCGTCCCGCACAATTTTAACATGGCGATTATCAATGGCTTGAGTTTGGCGCTTTTTGATGGGGGCACGGAAGCAGGATGACCGATCAGGGGCCAATAAGACCATGGGAAAACGCGAACAGCGTCGCTATCAGCGTATTGCGCTCAACATGCCCGCAGAAGTGGTTATCAATTCCATTGATATTGTGCCGGCGACACTGGTGAATGTTTCGCCGGGGGGGTTGGCGCTTATCTGTGATGCACCAGTTCAGACCGGCGATACGGTTATTGTGTATGCACAGGGGCTCGATATCTTGCCGGGCCGGGTGGTGCGTCACCTGCCCGACGGTTTTGCAGCGTCCTTGATCCTGTCGCGCAGTCACCGCAAAAAACTGATCGAACAACTCTTTATGCAGACGAATGAGGATTACCGCGACCGCGTTAATGAACGCCGCGCCACACCCCGCCACGGTCAGGGCGATCAACGCAATGTCTGCCGGCTTGCGGACGGGACCGGGCTTTATGTAAAAATCATCGATATGTCAGTGAATGGCGCTGCCGTAGATTGCCTGCGCAAACCCGCCATCGGCTCGGCTATCCGCCTTGCCCAGCGGCAGGGGATTGTGGTGCGGCACACGCCGCGCGGTTTTGCCATTGTCTTTGACGACATTCCCCGGCGGGCCGAAAAGCCGGTGCACGACCCCCGGGAGACGCAGGCCAACCCCGCGATAAAAGCGAAACGCTAACGCCCTTGCCACGAAGCGTGGTGGCAGGTTTTATTCCGCCTCAACAATCAGGGGGCGGAGATTTTCCAAGACTTCGCGCGCAGAAAAGGCCGCGGGCTCGTCGCTTGGTTTTGTTCCCTGATGTAAAGAAATAAAGGCAATTGCTGTGTACTGCGTTGTCTCGCGCACCTCGTTAGCACCGTAAAAGCCGGGGCCAAACCCTGGGCCAAAACCGAACCCGTATGGATAATAGGGGAACGCGCCAAAGCGACGCCGAAAACCATAACGCCCATAAAAAGGACTAAAGCCCCCGGCATAGCTTGGCCCGTAAAGGGAGCGAAAATAGGACCGTGCCTCGGTATCGTTCTCCACGACAATAAAATGATCAAAGCCGTTCTGAACGGTCAGCTCTGCAGCGCGGAACAGGAGAAAATTCTCAACGGTTTCGCGGTCGGTTGAGGAGTTGCCGCGAAAGGTGACCCTGAACCGATTGGAATCAATCTTTTGGTCGGAATAGCCAAACCCCGTTCGGTCAGCGGGCCCGTAAGGCGTCGAGGTTACGCAGGCGGCCAACACAAGACAGCCCACCATCGCGGCCATGACGCGCATGGGCATGCGCATCGCCTGTTGCAGAATTTTCATCCTAAATCTCCGTCATTTCTCCCCACCACGGCCATAGTGAACGGGGTTAGAACGGGTCTGTCAACGCACGATGGCTGAGCGTTACGTTTCTACCGCCCCACCATGGTCGGCCCCGTTGGCCGTCTTTTGGTTCGTAACAACGGCCTCTAAAACACCGCCGGGCGCAGACTTGATATGCAAATCACGCTGCGGGAAAGGAATTTCCACGCCCATGTCGGCAAGCTTGTCCCAAATGGCCATCAACACGTCGCTGCGCACATTGGCTTGGCCGTTGGCAGGGTCATTGATCCAGAAGCGCAAATCAAAATTGACCGAGCTGTCGCCAAACTCCATTAAATTGCACCGCGGTGCCGGAGTTTTCAGAACGCGCGGTATCGTAACGACGAGCTCTTCCGCCATCTTTGCAATGCCGCGCATATCTTTGGTGCTGTACGATACCCCAAACGGGGCATGCAACCGCACAACACGGTCCGCATGGGACCAGTTGATCACGCCATCTTCGATGAAGCGGTCATTGGGCACGAGATGTTCCGTCCCATCACGGGTGCGCACCGTCACATAGCGCGCGCCCATGGCCGTGACCCAACCAAAGGTGTCCCCAACCTCGATCACATCGCTGGGCTTGATCGATTTATCCGCCACAAGGGTAAAGCCGGCGATAAAGTTGGCGATGGTCTTTTGCAGACCAAGACCAACACCGAGCCCGATGGCCCCACCAAAAATTGTCAAGGTCGCGAGGTTAAAGCCGACCAGTTGCAACGCCATCAGGAGGGCGATGACGGGCGTCAAAATATCGATAATCTTGATCAACAGCGCCTTGATCGACGGCGTCAACTCATCGACCGCGCGGATACGATCAGCCAGAAAGCCCTTTAACAGATTGGCAATCCAGAACAGGACGGCAAAAACGATAAGGATGCGCATACCGTCAAGCGCAGAAAAGCGGATCGCCTCACCACTATCGTTCTCGCCAATGGGAAAGGAGATCCGCTCCAATTCCTGCGCAAATTTGCCCAGATAACCGAACGCATCGAGCGCTGCGATGGGCCAGGCCACATAAAAAGCAACCTTCGACCAGAATGGCGAGCGGATGACGAGGGTAACGAGACGGATGACGATCCATGCCGACAGCAGGCTGATCGCCGCACCGATAAGGGCGGTGCTAATCCCCGACGCGCCAAGAATCGCGCTGGCAATTTGCAACGTCAGAAAAAGCGCAATGGGCGTGGCAATTTCCGCCAGTGCGCGGGCCGCACGCTTTAATAGTGTTGTGGGCACCAGTGGAACCAGATGGTCGAGGATCAGCGCCTTTAGCCGTGGCCCAAAAATCGCCGCCGGAACAAGGGCGCCCACAAGAATACCCGCCTGCACCAGCACATCGATTGTCAGCAAATTTTCTTTCAGCCAATTAAGAAGCGCAAACGCTTTCTCACGGACCATCGCTTCATCAAGGACTTTGCCAGCCTCACCTGCAAGAACGCTTTTATTGTCCGCTGCCTGATCAATGATCGGGGCTGCGGCGTCTGAAGGTGCCTCAGGCGCCGCGGGGTTGGGCGATGCGGTTTCGGGGGGGATATCAGACTGGGTATCAGACTGGTCAGTGGTTTGATCTGGCGCAAACATGAAGGGCGGTTCCTGCAGCTGTTCATCGATAGAGCGTATTTGCCATAGCACGGTTTGGCCGGGGCCCGGTAATTGGACCCGAGAATGGACCCAGCAATCGGGCCCGTCTGCGCAGACAAAATTCGTTAGGTGAACAGATCAGGACGGGGTTTGTTCAATCAACAAAATGTCTTTCGCAGCTGGCGATAACGCCTCGACAAATTGCTTTGTGAACCTGTCATGAAGGGCAAACTCGGCATCGGTCGATCCATAAGAAGACAACCGCACCAGCACACCATCAGCGCGCCGGCCGAAACCCTGCTGCAGGTTGATCCATTGGTGCGCTGCCGCTGAGGTTGCATAGGCCTGCCCTGCTCTCAGCCAGTAGCTCACCGCTTCGCGCCGCACGCCATTACGCGCCATCAGCCGATTGATGGGCACCGTGCCGGACGCCGTTTGCGTCACCGCGCGAGGCCGTTGGTCGATGGTAAACCCTTGCCCCACATAACAGGTTTCCGGTCGGTGGAGCCGCACCGTGTCACTGGCTGGCGGCCCGTAGGCGACAACGAGAGTCACTACGCGGCCCCAGTCATCCCGGTATGCGCGGTAAGCGATCACTTCGCCAGGGCCGGCAGTGGCTTCCGCTGGCAGAACCGCATCGCTGAGCGGAATACCAGCCCAACCCTCAAACGCTTCTGGGATAAGGCTTTCAAGATTAGGGGGCGGCGCTTTTGCCTCGGCCGGATTTGCGTTTGTGCCGCGTAGCAAAACCGCCACGGCCAGGGCGGCCAATATGATGCCGATGTAATTCACCCAAACCAAGACAGGCCGCCCAATGGATAGCGGCCCAGTCTGTTCCAATTCTATGCCCTTCGCGCGCGCGTGAGCAGACCTTAGCCTCGCGAACACGCGCACCGCCAAAGCCTCAACAGCAAAGACAAGAAATAGGGCGCACACAAACATAAACAGACCAGAAAATTCGTGAAGAAACCCCTGACCTGCGTCATAGCCCGCAAAGTGGGTTAAAAGCACAAGAAGGGCGACCCGCAGCATATTCGCCAGGATAGCAATAGGCACGAGGCACAAGCCCACCGTCACAATCACCCGCCAGCCGCCACGGCGTACCGCATAAAGATAGACAACGCCCACACTCGTCAGGGCAATGAGTGAATTGAGCCCGGCACAGGCATCAGCAACGAGGAGCGAATAAGGGCCAATCTGCAACACGGCCCCATCGTGGGTAACCGGCAAGCCGGCTGCAAAGAGAGCCCCGGCAACATGCTCCGCCAACATCAATTTAAGCGGAAAGGTCAGCATATCAATCAGCCAACCGGGCCATGCAATCAGATAAAATGTCAGTAACAGGATAAACCAGAAATGCCGAATGCCCGCCCACCCAAAAAGCACAAGAATAAGCCCCAGCGCGACAACAGGCTGCGTTGTGGTGAGCAGAAACTCCACTTCCTGAATACGCGCGAAGATGAAAGCAGCGACGCCAGCTACGACCAAAGCCGTGCCAACCAACGCCGCGCGCCAATCGCCAGCTTGCCCGCCTACCCTTGGCATGCGGCCCGATAACCGGGCCACCGCAAGACCAAAACAGATCGCCACTAGCAATGGCGCGTGGCCGTTTTCAGGCCGGGCCCAGGCCGTCTTGCTTAGAAACAGATAAGCCTGACCAAAAAGCGCAAACCACACCAAGGGAAAGGCGCCAAGGACAAATCGACCATCACCGGCGAGGCGTTGCAGGTCGCTGAAAAACGACGCTGGGTATGCGGTAGAGGGAGAAGCAAGACCAACGCGCGCCATGATGGCTTACCGCGCAAGAACGGCGCCTAAAATCTTTGTATCAAGATCATAGAGGACAGCCGATAACTGTTTGAGCTCGGGTTCACGGGTCTTATGTTTATGCGCAACGATCAACGCTGAGTCAGATTTTTGCCAGACGAACTGCCCATCAGCCACGGGACCAAAACCCGATGAGAGCAGGAAAACGACGTCATAGTCCCGCCGGGCCCGTTTCAACAAACTATCGAAACTGTCACTACCCAGAAGGATTTGTGGATTGTAAGCGCGATGGCCCGCCGTCAAAAGGTCAAGACGATTAACAAGTGAGGGTACCGTGACATCATCGAAGCGGGCCCTACCGCTTAAATATTCCATCACCCCCCGATCCCGGCCCATGCCAAAGAAATGATGCAGGGACGGACGCCGCAGATTACAATCAATAATCAGTACCCGTCGATGGAGCTGCGCAAAAGCGGTGGCAAGATTGCAAGCAAGCGACAAGGTCGCCGTTGACGTACCAAAGTCGATCAAAGAGATCGCTTTGAGGTCTGCAGGGTTACAGCTTGTGATCAATCGCGTACGAATAAGCCGCATGTGTTCGGCCACATCCGCATGGGGTTGGCGCAGTACCACGAGGCCCTCGGGGATCTTCGGCACGCGCTTTCCATCACCGGGAAACGCGCGCAGCATACCGAATTGTACACCAATGGCTGCCTGAATATCATCGGGTTTTACAAAACGCTGCTCCAGCGCGATGCGCCCGAACGGTTTGTTGGTCTTGTTCTGGATACGCGCAATTTTCTCCGCCTCCCGCCGGGTAATCAGCCCCATGGCGGTCAGGGTTTCACCCAGACGGCGCACCCGCTGGCGCGCTGCGATCTGATCATCTTTCAAACGCCGTTCAAGCGTCTCGCGTGCCTTGTGCGGCTCGGTCAAAAGAGGGTGGGGCGCAAGCGAGTTCATGCAGCCAGCTCCCGGGATTGCGTTTCAATCTGAAGGTGTTTTGACGGTTTTTGATCCATCGGCAGGCTCGGGATCGTCAGCTCACCGAGTACTGGTGCATTGAGTGTTTTGCCAACGGTTTGACCAAGACGCACCCGCTGTTGAACAAGCTCTATCAAAATAGCGAGCACAACCCCGACCCCGAAGCCGAGGACAGCGCCGATGACGATGAGAATAGGCAGACCGGGCAATGTGGGCGTTGACGCCGGTACAGCCCGCGACAGCATCAGGACATCAACCGCATTGATGCGCGATTGGAGAGACTCCTGCAGCGAGCGGGCCGTCACCAAATCATAAGCTCCGCGGCGGGAGTCGACGGTTTTTTGCAGATCGTCAAATGTCTGCTTGCGTTCCTGCAAAGCGAGCACAATCTGCGTTTGCCGGGCGAGTTCCTTTTCCAACTCGCTCACCCGCCGCTTGGCAAAGATAGCGCGGTTGGTAATCGACTTCATCACATTGCGTTCGAGGGCAATGCGTTCCCTGTCGAGCTCCTGATAGTCAGGATAGTTTTCCCCAAACCGCTCGGCAATGCGATTTAATTGAATTTGAACCGCCCCCAGACGAACCTGTGCCTGACGTCCGGGGAGATTTTCTGTTTCCAGTGGTAAGTTGAGAATCCCAGCACGGCCGACGCGGCGGGCCTCGGACAGGAACGTTTCTGCCTCCCGCAAATCTGCGCGCGCATCGCCTAGCCGGGACGTGATTGCTTCCATCAGAATCTCGACGGATTCGAGCCGTTCAAGGCTGCTGCCAACAATGCCAGCCTCAACGCGGTAGGCGGATAACTCATCCTGCGCGCGCTCCACGTCTTTCGCGATAGAAAAGGTTTCGTCGGAAAATTCCTGTGCGTTACGCGCGGCCTGACGCTGACGCTGATCAAGTACGGTTTCCATATAGGCATTGGCAAACGCGTTCGCGATTTTGCTTGATTGCGCGGGGTCCCGGCTTTCGAAGCTGAAGACCAGAGAGCTTGCAAGCGCATTGCCGGTAACTGTCAGACTAAGGAGCAGTTGATCCGCTGCCCAGAGGCGCGCGTCATTGCCGGCAATCGCTTCGCCGGTTGTGGCCTCGCGCCATGCGGTCGTAAAATCGTCCATGGAGAGATACCCCTCCTCAATCAGACGATCAATCACAACCAGGCCAACGGTCCGGCTCTGAGCAATGGCCGCTTGCTGGCCGAGAAATTCTGACACCCGGTAGCTCACCTCCACCCGCCCCGTCAGCGTGTCACGCTGCAAGGAGTTAACCTGAACGGTGGCGTGCGACTCGTAGGATTTAGGCAGAACCTTGCCCACCACCCCCGCGAGCATCGCAAACGCGATGGTAAAGGCCATAACGAGGAGCTTTCGCGCCTTTAGGCCGGCAAACAATTTTACCGGATCGAGATCCATAGCCAACTACTTTCCCGTTGTGCGTTTTGGTGCAGGGTTCGGTTGCTTGGTCGGGGAAGTGGTCTGCGTTGGTGGAGCGAGATCCGCCCGGAAGTAAGTGACGGAGTTCCCGAGTTTCAGAGAATCCAGTAAACTGCGCGCGCGGTTCAGGGCATTTTGCTCCATCACCAGACGCCGCGCAATCGGACGCCACTCATCGGATGGCAATGGCGCTTTTTCCGCATCACGAATTTTCATGATCTGCGTTTCGTCTTTTGATTTGATCACGATATTGTCGTTGATACCGTAGAGCGCGAGCTGTTGGCGTATCTCTCGGGCAAATGATGAGGACGCCTGAACCAGCGGCTTTTCCGCATAAGCCGTTTCCTCCGCATCAAGAGCGCCCTTTAGCACAGAAAAATCTGAGGTTTCGCTAAAAAGCGGGGTATGCCGATCAGTATCGAATCCATCAGAGGGAAGCGAAAGAACAAGAAACTCGTACCGGGTACGACCCACAAAAAGACCGGGATTATCAATGATATAATCTTCGATCTCATCCAGTGTGGGTTCCGCCGCCTGGGTTGCACTTCCTAGAAACAGATCAGCAAGCGCCTGATCCCTCGCCGCCCGCATTTGCAAAAGGGCGTCCGGTTTGCGATGGAAATTGGCTTTTTTTGCCGCTTCCACCAGCAGATGCCGATTGATAATACTCTGCATGGCAAGACGTTGCAGCTCAATAGACGGTTCGGTGACGCCGAGCCGTCGCATTTCGGTGCGCAACTCATTGACCGTAATTTCACGCCTGTCGATCTTCGCGAGAACCTGAGTCTTGCCTGATTTCGTGGTGGGCCGTGTATCCTGTGCCAACGCCATGCTTGGGCTGGCAGTCGCAAGGAGGGTAACCGCGCCAAGGATTGAAAAAAGGGCAGACCGTTCCAGAGGCGAACAGGGTCGTTGCTTAATTACAAACACCGAAAAAAGACCGAACACCGACCAATACTCCTTACAAGTCATGCAGATGCTGACGGGGGCGTGCGACCCTTCGCAACCCGACGCAGCGGAAGATCGCCGCCGCATTTGCATCAACAATCAAGTATTAACGATGAATGTTGAAGACAATCCTAACCATCCTCACAAAATGGGGCGACGCGGGAACGATGCGCACAAACCACCGAAAGCATAAGTATCAGCCGTAGGCTGATAATCTTTCGTTTACCATTTTTTTTAGGACCGGCTTAACGAACCAAGATTTATACAAATTTTATGGTTCGCTTGCGTCTTTTGATCTGCCTCTTGTTTGGTGTATGCGCCCTCCCGGCGGCGGCAGAAACAGCAACATTTGTATCCCCAGCAACCCTTTCTCCAAACGAAATTGGCGCAGTATCGACACGGGGTGACCGCGAGGGCGTAACCGTCAGTCGCAGTGCCAGTCTCCAGCTTTTGTTCAATGAGCCATTCGGCGCGACGCTGGGTGATCGCATCTCTATTTTTACGTTGCGCCCCGACTCGGCTTTTTCCTTTGCCATCGGGACGGTTCGTGTGGGCGTTTATGACAATGGCAACGTCACCTATCTGGGCCAGGGAAATTTTCTGTCGGGACGACGCGTCAATATCAGCAATCTGTTCAGGGGAGGGTGCGGTGCCTTCGGCGGATGCAACTTTATCGAAATCCTGACCCAGCGCACCGGCGGTGGCGCAGGAGGCGTTCGCGTTGATTATGTGCAATTAAACGGCGAGGTGGTTTCCGTGGCCGCGCCCACACCGGAACCGTCAAGCTGGGCGCTGATGATCGCTGCCTTTGGCGTAGTGGCGTGGCGATGCAAGACAACACGAAATCGCTTCACGCAAGCCGCCGCTGCACCCTTAGAGGCTAAACGAGAAATCGGTTTTGTCTGTTGAAAACGCTGTTTTGAGAACCGGAGCGCAGCATACGTGCAGTACGCGAGCACCGGAAGCGCAGAAAATAGCGTTTGCAGACAGCATAACTAGATTTTTCGGTTGGGCTTTCAGACCATCGCAGCTCGCTAGCGTCTGGCTCCTAGATTATTCGGCCGCTTCGCGAGGGCTTGAACCGTTCAGGTCAGGCTGATGCTCTGCTGCCTCTTCTGGCCCCGTGGCAGTCAATGATGTAGCAGCCCCCTTTTTTTGATCGCCCTTTTTCTCATCAGTGTCTGTTGTTTCTCCGGTCGCTTGCGCGGGCACCGGTTTGACCACCGCCGCTTTGGAAAGGTTCGTCACGCTCACAAAGTCCGTCTTACCGGTTCCCAGAACCGGAATTGCATCGACACTGACGATTTTTTTCGGCACAGCGATTTCCGGTACACCGTGCGATTGGGCCCAGCGCAGAAGCGACGCGCGCTCCGGCTCTTTCTGATCAGTGACCAACACAATTTGTTCGCCTTTTTTAGGGTCCGGTACGATGGCCGCCGCATGCATATTGTCGGGCCAGACCGCCGAGGCGCAGTTCTCAACGACGGTGAGGGAAATCATCTCGCCGCCAATCTTTGCAAACCGTTTCATACGACCCCGGATGGAAACATAGCCTTCCTTATCGATGGTCACCACATCGCCCGTGTCGTACCAATCTGCGGGGTCTCGCTTTTGAATTTTCCCGGGTTGTTCAGCAAACAGATAGCCTTTCATGACGTTTGGACCCCGCACAAAGAGGCGACCACCCGCATCAAGACCGCCAACCGGCTCTAACCGGGATTCGACCGTTGGCAGCAATTTGCCCACCGTACCATTTCGAATATCTTCCGGTTGATTGGCCGCGAGCACAGGCGCTGCCTCGGTGACGCCGTAACCCTCCAAAACCTTGAAGGCGAATTTTCGCTCTGCCGCTTGACGAGTCTCGTCGCGCACCCGTTCGGCCCCGCATACGGCAATCCGCAAAGAGGACATGCCCCCTTCGTCACTGGCGCGCATATATTGCTGTAGGAACGTATCGGTTGCGAAGAGAACGCTGGAATCAGTTTCAAAAATCCGTTTCGGGATGATTTTTGTTTGCAAGGGGGAGGGATGGAACACAACCGGATGCCCACTGATCACTGGCCAGAGAGATCCCGCCGTAAGCCCGTAGCAATGGAATGCTGGCAATGGGTTGAAGAAGATATCGTCTTTTTCCAAATCCACATGCGCCGAAATCTGCGCCACATTGGCGAGAACATTTTTGTGGCTTAACACAACGCCCTTTGGCGTGCCCTCAGTACCGGACGTAAAAAGAATGACGCCATTATCATCTGGCTGCGGATGATGGGTATAAAGGGATGGCAGGATCGGACCTAAGACAGCTTTGATTTTGTCGGTAAGCCCAACCTGATCTTTCAAATCCTCAAGATACAAAAAATTGTAAACCGTACTGAGATTTTCGACGAGGCCGTGGAGCTTTGCCACCTCAATGAACTTGCGCGCGGTAAGGACGGTTTTCACTTCTGCCGCTTGCCCCGCCAGCTTCAGATTTTTCTCCCCCGAGGTAAAATTCAACATAGCGGGCACACGGCCAGTGGCGTGGAGCGCAAAGCACGAGATTAAAACGCCAGCGCCCGTGGGCAGCATCAAGCCCACATTTTCACCGGGGGCCGTCTGACGTGCAATCGGGCCGCTCAGCCCAAAAACGGCGCGGGTCAGATCACCATAGGTGAGCTTGCGGCCATCGCCGTCAATCACTGCGAGGGTCTTGGCCCCGGATTTTCGAGCCTGGGTTAAAAACGCATGGAGGATCGACCGGTTGGATTGCCGGTCGATCGATCTGGTTGTTTTTTTATCCGCTGTGACGGGCCCGGCAATGCCCTCAATGGGAACGGCGAGGGCCGGATCGCTGGAGGGCACGGGATCGAGCCGGGTATCTGATTGGGCGTTTGATCGGGTTTCGGACATGGGGCGCGCCTGTTTATTTTGGGTCCGACCCTGAAGGCGTATGGCCCCGTAAAGAACCATTCGGCCGGTTTATTACCGTTTTGGTAATATATGGCCCGCAGAGGCGAAGGGAAAGAGCCCGCAAAACCGCCTTATCCGGTCATCTGATCCAAAATTGCACCCAGCGCAGCCTGCGGATCGTCGGCAGCAACAATCGGGCGCCCCACCACCAGGTGGCTTGCACCGTTATCAAGCGCCTGACGCGGCGTCACCACCCGCTTTTGGTCGTCGGCTTTTGTCCCCGCAGGGCGGATACCGGGCGTGACGATAAGGAGATCGTCACCAAACGCCCGGCGGATCGCCGGCGCCTCCTGCGCTGAGGCAATGACACCATCGGCGCCCGCCGCCAAAGCCATCTCCGCCCGCTGCAGGACAAGGGTCTCCACTGGCGTTTTGATACCAAGCCGGGCGAGGCTTTCCTGCGACATGCTCGTCAAAACCGTAACAGCCATGATTTTGAGCGTCGGATCATCACCGCGCCCCGCCACTGCGCCGCGCAACACATCAGGCTCAGCATGCACCGTCAGCATCCGCGCCCCGAGCGTGCGCACGCTTGCGACGCCTTTTTCCACCGTATTGCCAATATCGTGAAACTTCAGATCAAGAAAAACCGACTTTCCGTCGGCAATAAGCGTTCGCGCCAAGTCAAATCCGCCCACGGACATCAGTTGATAGCCGATTTTGAAAAACCGTGCGCGGGGGCCAAGCGCGGTAATAAGGGCCAGTGCTTCGTGCGTGTTTGGCACATCAAGGGCGATGATAAGCCGATCTTCTGCTTGCATGGGTCGACGGTCTTTTCGGTTTGTGGACTAGTTATTTGACGGACATTTTTAAGAGGGCGATATTTTGGTCACCGCCTTTTTGATCGCGGCTTTGTTTTTTGTGCTTGCGGTCCTGGCTTTGCGCGATGGCGTCTTGCGCTTTGCGGGGGTCTTTTTTGGATGCCCGCCTTCCGGCGTTTTATTTGTATACAGACACCAATCAGAAATTGAGCAGCGCCAGCACTCCGGCGTGCGCGCTTTGCACACATAACGACCATGGAGGATGAGCCAGTGATGGGCGTCCTTTTTGTAGATATCCGGGGTGCGCCGCTCCAGCATTTTTTCAACTGCCAGAGGCGTCTTTCCCGGCGCTAACCGCGTGCGATTACTTACCCGAAAAATGTGGGTATCAACGGCTATGGTCGGCTGGCCAAAGGCTTCGTTACAGACCACGTTGGCTGTCTTGCGGCCAACGCCCGGCAAGGTTTCCAGCGTTTCACGGTCTTGCGGCACCGTGCTATCAAAGTCTTCAATCAGTATACGGCAGAGCTGAATGACGTTCTTGGCCTTATTATGCCAAAGGCCGATGGTGCGGATATACTCTCCAAGGTTTTTTTCGCCGAGGGCATAGATCGTCTCCGGCGTTGAGGCGACGGGGAAAAGCTTGGCGGTTGCTTTGTTCACGCCCACATCAGTTGCCTGCGCCGACAGAACCACCGCTACCAGCAGCGTGAACGGGTCAGTGTAGGTGAGTTCGGTTTTTGGAGCCGGACCGTGCGTGGCCAGCGCCGCGTAAAGCGCGCGGGCCTGGTCCTTGGTGATCGGACGAGGCATGGGTTAAGTATCAGGGATATCGCCCCTAAAGAGCAAGCGACAAACAGCCTCTTTGCGTGCGCGGGCAGTCCGATGATACCTCTTCAGCCTATGGCACAAACAAAAACCATCGAAACCCTCGCGCCTGACGCGAAAGGCCGGCACCTCGATCTGCCCCGGCTCGACGCGGTACCCACCGCCGGGAAGACTTTTGAGGCGCTTCTTTATCCCAACCGATCCCTGCCCAATCGGGGATTTGTGGTCTTAATGGCCGTCGTGATTGCCGTAAATGTCTGCATGGGCATCGTGTTTACGCTGAATGGCGCGTGGCCGGTGCTTGTGTTTGGTGGTCTTGATATCCTGCTGGTCTGGGCTGCATTCAAGACGAGCTATGCGCAAGGGCGCCTGCATGAACGTGTCCGGGTCACCGCTGATGAGATTGTCGTAAGCCGTGTTTTGCCGTCAGGGCATGAAATGCGATGGTCACTGCACCCGTTCTGGACCGATCTCCAAATCGATGATCCTATACGCCATGAAAGCCAGCTTTGTTTGCGGACCAAAGGCAAAGTGCTGATCCTTGGCACTTTTCTCTCCCCTGATGAGCGGCTTGCGTTTGCGAAGCGGCTGCAGGACGCGATCACGCAAGCTCGCTGTGTTTATCCATCTTGATCAGCGCGAAGCCGGGAGAGCGCGTCTTTTTCTGCCGCGCTGAGTGGCGCGATTTCTACCGCTGGTTTTTGCCGTCGCGTGGCTAACAAGGTCCCCAGGGCGATCACAAACACGGCAAGCGGGGCAAGCCACAAGATACGATTGAGCCCACTGGCGCGTGGCTTCAGCAGAACGAAATCACCATAGCGAGAGGCCACATAATCGAGGATCTCCTGATCTGTCTCACCGGCGACAATCCGGTCACGGACGAGAAGCTGAAGATCACGCGACACCCCCACATTGGAACTATCCACCGACTGGCTCACACAGGTGGGACAGCGCAATTGCCGCGTCAGCGCTTGCGCGCGCGCCTCCAATACAGGATCCGTGAGCACGATTTCCGGATCGACTGCCATGGCAGGTGTGGCCCACAGAGCGACGATCATCAGGCACCAGCTGATCACCACGTCCCTGATGAGGCGGTTTTTCTGCATTCCCGGCGCAGGTTTCATCACCATATATTCACTCGGCAGGGACGGGGGTCACGGGCCCGGCACCGCGCGCCGATGCGGCACGCTTTTGGACAATGCCAACCCGGAACCGTCGGTCGCTAAGCGACACGAGGGCACCAAGGGCCATCAGGATAGCGCCGCCCCATAAGAACAAAACAAAGGGGTGATGCCAGGCGCGAACAACCTGTCCGCCCTCGCGGCTTTCTCCAATGGCAACATAGATATCAGAGGCCCAGCGCGGCTTGATCGCTGCCTCCGTTGTCATCATTTCGGCGACCGGATACCAGCGTCGCTCCGGCCGCAACGTCGCAACTTCGCGGCCATGGCGCAGCACGGTCAGTGTCGCCATCTGTGTTTCATAATTGGCGATCTTTCGAACCGTCTTGCCATCATACCGCACATCATAGCCTGCAACCGGTATTGTATCGCCAACCTGCATCACCGCCGCGGCTTGGGTGACCCAAAGAGACGTACCCGTCATACCAAGGATCACCACGCCGACACCCACATGGGCAAGGGCGCTTCCCCAAAAATTGCGCGGTAAACCGCCAAGACGGCGCAAGCTTGAGCGGATGTCAGCACGGCCGAGCGCTATGCGTTCCGCCGCATCGGCACCCACACCAATCAGTACCCAGAAGGCCATAAAACTCCCAACCACGGCCAAGAGCGGGCCGCCGCGTGTGAGCCAGAAGGTCAATAGGGTGAGGGCCACAGACCCGAGAATAACAGGCTTTAGCCGGGCCAAAAGACGCGTACCCTGACCGCGTTTCCACGGCGTAAGCCCCCCCGCCGCCATGAGGAGGACAAGGAGAAACACAAACGGGATCGTGACCATATTAAAATAGGGTGGCCCCACAGATATCGGGCGGTTGAGCACCAAATCACCAAGTTTTGGCCAGAAGGTCCCCAGAAAAACCGTAAACAGAATAATCGACAGGATCAGGTTATTACCGATCAGGGCCGACTCCCGGCTGATCCATTGAAACTGTCCACCCGGCACCAGGCGGCGCGCCCGCACCACAAACAACACGAATGCCGCACCCGTCAGCACAAAGAAGATGAGCAATAAAAATTGCCCCCTCAAGGGGTCATTGGCAAATGCATGAACACTGGTCAGCAAACCGGACCGCACGAGAAACGTGCCCACCAGCGACGTCCCGAACGCAACAATGGCCATCAGGATTGTCCACACTTTAAGCGTGTCACGTTTTTCAACCACGATGGCAGAATGGATCAGAGCTGTGGCCGCAAGCCAGGGCATGAGGGAGGCATTTTCCACCGGGTCCCAGAACCAGAACCCACCCCAGCCGAGCTCATAATAGGCCCACCAGGCCCCCATGGCGATGCCAAGCGTTAGGCTCGCCCAGGCAAGCAACGTCCACGGACGAACCCAGCGCGCCCAGCGCGTATCGACCCGCCCTTCGAGGAGGGCCGCAACAGCAAACGAAAACGCAATCGAAAGCCCCACATACCCAAAATACAAAAAGGGCGGATGAAAGGCGAGGCCCGGATCCTGGAGCAGCGGGTTGAGATCACGCCCGTCGGGGGGCACCGGCGACAGGCGCGCAAACGGGTTGGAGGTAAACAGACTAAAGGCCAGAAAGCACACCCCAATTGCTCCTTGCACCGCCAGCACCCGCGCCAGAAACGCCGTCGGCAGACGCCGCGCAAACACCGCAACCATGGCGCCCAAAAAAGCCAGCATGAGAACCCAAAGCAGCATCGAGCCCTCATGATTGCCCCACGTTCCGGCAAATTTATAAAGCGCTGGTTTGGCCGAGTGACTGTTCTCAAAGACTGTTTTGACGCTGAAATCCGACGCCAGAAAGGCAAAAACCAGCCCGGCAAAACTAAGCAAGATCAACCCAAATTGGCCAATAGCAAGCGGCCGGGCGAGCCCCGCCACGTCCATGCGGGCAGCCGCTATGCCCGCGACCGGCAATACCGCCTGCGCAACGGCCAGCACCAATGCAAGGATCAGCGAGAAATGAGCAAGTTCCACGACCATGTCAGTTAAATAGCCCGCCCAGCGCGACGATACACCCCCCAGGGAAGGCGGCGCGGAGCCGCAGTTTGAGGCTCAGCGATGGTGCACACTGTCCGCACCCATAATTCCTGATTTAATCGGCCAGCCATTCGCGATAACCTCTACCAAAAGCCAAATGCCCAACGCGCCCAAACGGATTGAAAACATGCCCAGCAAAACCCCACGACAAAACGCTTTCCCCCAGCAGACAGATAACCCCGCACCCGTCGCGCCCCGTCAGCCGGAAACCATAAGCCAGCATGGGCACACGCGAACCGACCCCTTTGGCTGGATGCGCGACGACAACTGGCAACAGGTATTGCGCGACCCAAGCCTGTTGCGCGCCGAAATCGCCGATCATCTGAAAGGCGAGAGTCGCTATTACGAAACCGCCACCGCTGATCTTGCCCCCTTGCGTGAAAAGCTGGTCGGCGAAATGCGGGGACGCATAAAGGAGGATGACCAGAGCGTGCCGTTTCCCGATGGGGCGTATGCCTACGGCACGCGGTTTCGCACAAAAGGCGAGTATCCCGTATTTGTCCGTACACCGCGGGAAGGCGGCGCTGAGACAATTCTCTTCGATGGCGAAAAAGAGGCAGAGGGTGCCGACTTTTTCGATATTGGTGCCGTCGCCCACAGCCCCGATCACACCATGATCGCTTACGCGGTTGATCGTCTGGGATCGGAATATTACGATATCCGGATCAGAACAATTGCCACCGGCAAAGAGCACCAAGAAACCATCAGGTCCAGTGACGGTAACCCGATTTGGAGCCGGGACTCACTAGCGGTTTATTATGTGGAGCGTGATGATCATCAGCGCCCCAAACGCGTGCGTCGCCACGAATTAGGCACCGATCCTGCAAACGACCCGGTGCTCTATGAAGAGGCCGATGATGGCTTTTTCCTGTCACTTAGCGAAAGCCAAAGCGGCGACTACATCTTTATCGATTGTGGAAATTCAACCTCAAGCGAGGTCCGTTACATCCGCGCGGACGCTGGGCGCGATGCGACCGCAACGCTGATTGCAACCCGCACACCCGATGTCCTCTATTCGGTCGACCATTGCGGTGACTATTTTTACATCAAAACAAACGCAGATGATGCCATTGATTTCAAAATTTGCCGCGCCCCTATCGCAACTCCCGGGCGCGATCACTGGGAAATATGGTTAGATCACAGCCCAGGCCAATATCTTCTTTCCTTTATTCCGTTTAAGGATCGTTTGGTGCGTCTGGTCCGGGCAAATGCCCTGCCCCGTGTGATCATTGCAACCTATGATCGAACCGAAGAGATCGTTGTTGGATTTGATGAAGATGCCTATGCCGTCAATATCGCTGGCGGTTTTGAATTTGATACAGACGATTTGCGGCTTTTTTACTCTTCACCCACCACACCGCGCCAAACCTATGACTACAAAATGAAAAGCGGCGTGCGGACGCTACGCCATACACAAGAGGTGCCCAGCGGCCACGAGCCCGCCCGCTATGTGACCGAACGGATAATGGCGCGCGGGCATGATGGGGTTGAAATCCCCGTGACCATCGTTCGCCTCCGCGAGGTTGCGCCCGAGGATAAGCCGCCCCTGATGCTTTATGGCTATGGCTCCTACGGGATTACCATTGATACCGGGTTTTCAACGGCAATTCTTTCGCTTGTTGATCGCGGCGTTGTTTATGCAACGGCGCATATCCGCGGCGGGTCGGCGCGCGGGCGGCAATGGTACCTTGACGGCAAGCTTGGCCAAAAGCCCAACACGTTCCACGATTTTATCGCCACCGCTGAAAGCCTGCAGGCGCTGGGGTATGGCGCAAATCAGAATACGGTCATCTATGGGGGCTCAGCAGGCGGCTTGCTGGTTGGTGCTTGTGTGAATATGCGGCCCGATCTTTTTGCGGGCGTAATTGGCGCGGTGCCGTTTGTGGATGTGGTGACAACAATTTCTGATGCGACGCTACCGCTCACACCGCCCGAGTGGGATGAATGGGGAAACCCCATAACGGACGCCGCTGCCTACCAGACAATCCTGAGCTACTCGCCCTATGATAATCTTGATGCGGAAGGAAGCTATCCGCCAATCCTTGCGACCGGCGGGCTGGCCGATTACCGGGTCACCTATTGGGAACCGGCAAAATGGATCGCCCGGTTGCGTGCGCAAACCACGGGCGGTCCCTATTTTCTGAAAATGAACATGGAAGCGGGCCATGGCGGGTCAGCCGCGAGGTTTGAAGCCCTGGAAGAGCGCGCGCATAACTACGCATTCGCCTTGAAAATTTTTGGCTTGCCCGATCTGCAGACCTTACGCCAACAATGGGTCGTGCATTAGTTTGAATTTGTGGGGGCAGCTATTGGCCTTGTTGCGCCGATCAAGCCAGCATTATTAAAAGGCAGAACCGATCCAGGTTTCAGACCTCGGCGCGCTCCAAAACTGGTCTAGACTAAAGCGTTGAAAGGCTAGTGCCTGGTGAATTATAGGCTAACCCAGGCACGCGTGGTCTATGTTCCAACACCCTGCATAAAAGTCGAAATTTTCGAGTTTTTCAGGGCGTCAAAGCGAATATCAAAACTGCCAATCGCATTGCCATATGTATACGCGTTGCTTGCTGGACTCAGCTCGCTGGCCTTTATTTGGCCCCGCCATATTCGATCAATTTGCCCCTCAAGTTGGTAAAACAGCCGCAAACCCGTCGTTTGGGACATCGCACGCCACGTCAGAGATTGGCGAGAAAGGGTCCGACGATTTCGATCTGGCTCACGACTCAACACTGGCCCTGGTTCGCGTCTTTGACGGGATTATTTCGATAGACCGGGAAATACAAATCAAATGAGCCGGAAATTGCCTTATCGCTGACCATTTCCGGCCACCTCTAGAGCCATAAACTGGTTTTGGTCGTTCTGGCCTTAAAAGATAAAGTCCGTACTCACCAGATCGCTAACAGCGACACCGACAAGACGGATCGTGTCAAACCCGCTTGTGATAAGCGCATCGCCTGTACCGGGGTCTGTGGTAAGATGATTGGCCATCAGATCGGCAAAGTCGGTGATGGCAGCAACACCGGAAAGGTCAATGACGTCATCACTGCCGATACCGGGAGAAAAATCAGTAATCAGATCATCGCCAAAGGTACCACTGAAGATGAAGGTGTCGTTGCCGGGCCCGCCGGTTAGCACATCGTCGCCTGTGCCCCCATCAAGGCGATCGTCGCCAACCCGCCCATCGAGGGTATCGTTACCCGCACCACCCATCACACTATCGGCGAGGTTGCCGGCATTAATATTATCATTGCCGTCGCCGCCATCGATTGTGTCGGCGCCAGAGGAGTCCGTGATGACATCGTTCTGCGCGCCGCCATTGAGGACATCATCGCCGCTGCCCCCTTCGATACGGTCAGCGCCATTGCCACCATCAACAAAGTCGTCCCCGGCCCCGCTATTAAGGCC
>JBCBRS010000011.1:0-109754 GCA_039819545.1 Pseudomonadota bacterium
CGACGTCAACCGCGTCAGGGGTCTCACGGCCTCCTTCCCGCACCTAAATTAGCATAGGCAGACAATACAGGGGTCTCCCTCAACGGGCATTGGTTCTATTCCTAATCCGACTCATTTTCCAGAAAGTCCAAAAATCCGGTACAGCCTGCTTCAACCAGGTCAAGGACGGTCTCAAATCCATCGCCGCCGCCATAATAGGGGTCTGGCATTTCGCGCACTGGCGTATCGGCAAAATCGAGGAACAGGCGGATGTCACATTCCCGGTTGGGCGGGGCTTCGGTCAGGAGGTCAGACTGATTGCGCATATCCATCGCCAGCAAATAGTCAAAGGTATAAAAATCGGCCAATTCAACGGCGCGGGCGCGTTGGTGGGAAAGATCGATGCCGCGCCGGTGGGCGGCCTTGATCATCCGTGCATCGGGCGGGTCGCCCGCATGCCAGGCGCCGGTGCCCGCCGAGTCGATGTAAAGATCGAGATCGCGGGCGCGCGCCATGGCGCGCATGATCCCCTCCGCCGCGGGTGAGCGGCAAATATTGCCGAGGCATACCAAAAGAATCTTGCTCATGGCGTTAGTGTATACCGCGTGCGGCGTCTGCGTCAGCCCTATGCTTCAGATCAACCGTGTGCTTTCGTTTTTTGAGCGGTAGGAAAGGGCCGCACATTCAGGGACGGCGTTTTTCACGAAGGCGTCCCTTCACCCGCCGGGCCCATCGCTCCAGGGTTAGTCCGAGGTGCGCACCCTGCAGATGCACGGTCACGATTGTTTGACCCGGGGTGCCAAGGCTCTTTTTATATCTGTCATCACCGCCCATAAAGTCGTATACAGAAAAACCACCTTGGAGATAATGGGCCGTCGTCAGCACCTGACAGGCGAGACCCGGCTTTAACCTGTTATCGACTTCCCGCTTGAACCCGCCCGCATAAAAAGACGCGGTACCGCTTTCCACAAAATTGTAGAGGTAACCGATAGGGCTTTCACCGACACAGATACGCAGGAGATCAATGTGTCCACTGGCAATGCCTTTTTCGATTAGGGACTGATGAAAAGCCTGCTGGTTGGCACTCGATAAACCGGAACTGGCTTGCCTGACCGCCCACTTATCCGTATGCCAATGACTAAGTGCATCAAACCAGTTTTTTGCTTTTTCCACTGTATCGGCACGCTCTAGGCTCAGCGTGCCAGCTTCCTCGTAAAGCCGCATGGCGCGGCGGATTTGCGTGCGCGTGTTCCTACTGAGTGTTGAAAGAAAACCCATTGCGTCAGGTATGCCAGCGCCGCGAAGACCATTAAGGTCGACATGGTAAGATCGTGCCTCGGCGGCCACATGGTGGGCAATTGAATTTGAGGTTTTGGCAGGCGTGACCGCTGCTGCCACGGGGCTTGTAACACCCGGTAAGATAATTTCGTCCCACCTCAGATCATGAGCTGTGTCCAGGTGAGCCAGCAAGGCTTGCCAGCAGGCGACCCGCATTTGCGGCGCGCACAAGAGGTCGTTGTACTCAATGGTGATCCGATCCATATCGGCATTGCCTGTGGCATGGAGTACCAGTTGCCGGACGGTTAAAAGCCCGCGCCGTCGTTCTTTATGGACACAAAAGAGGCCCATGGCGCGTACGTGGTCACCATCAAAAATTCGTGCACACCATAAATCATTGCCGGTTCGTTGCCCGTGATGGGTGAGCCATGTTTCTATCCATAAGGGCGACAGAAAAAAGCTCTGGGCCGGGCCTGCACTTTTCGGCGCCTCCGATAACGCTGCCCACAGTGCCCGCCAATCAACGATCACCGTTGCCGGGTCACCCACACGCGAAAACGTCACCCTGAGGGGCGGGTCAGAATGCTCAAAATTAAGGGTAGGGTGGGGCACGGCGTCTTTGCTTGTGAGGTGAACAGTGATGTGGGGGGCCTTGAAGGGCTGACGAGGGCATTGATCGATACCATGATGCTGAAACCATGCCACCGCCACGCTCGGGGGCCTAGTCTTGCGAATGGCGCGGGCGGCGGGGACGCGGTCGGCTTAAAGGCTTGCCAATCATATAAGGATATCTTTATATGTTACTGCAGATTTCGGAGCGGCCCATGACACTCATATCGATAACACCCAAACCCCTGACACCGGACCCCGCACGGGCTGCCCGTCTGGAGGCGTTTCAGGCCGCCCTTAAAGATCGCATCCTCGTTCTTGACGGCGCGGCGGGGACCTTCATTCAGGACTATGAGTTGGATGAGTCTGGCTATCGCGGGGATCGTTTTGCCGATTGGGAACAGGACATCAAAGGCAATAACGATGTCCTGATCTTGAGCAGGCCCGATATCATTACAGATATGCACACCGCCTATCTGGAGGCTGGTGCCGATATTATTGAGACCAATACGTTCTCCGCCACCACCATTGCCCAGGCTGATTATGCCATGGAGGCCCTCGTTTATGAGCTTAATCTGGAAGGCGCGCGCCTTGCCCGGGCTGCCGCTGATGCAGCAGCAACACCGGAGCGTCCCCGGTTTGTGGCGGGTGCCATGGGCCCTACGAATCGTACCGCCTCTATCTCGCCGGATGTAAACGACCCCGGCAAGCGCAATGTGGAGTTTGACGAGCTTGCCGCCGCCTATAAATACGCCGCCCAGGGATTGATTGAGGGCGGTGCCGATTTGCTCCTTATCGAGACCATCTTTGATACGTTGAACGCCAAAGCTGCAATTTTCGGGGTTTGCGAATTGTTTGACGAGACCGGTATTACCGTGCCGCTTATGCTGTCGGTAACGATTACTGATCAATCTGGACGCACCCTTTCGGGTCAAACGGGCGAAGCGTTCTGGTACGCGGTGCGTCACGCTAACCCCATCAGTGTGGGGCTGAATTGCGCGCTGGGTCCTGATTTAATGCGCCAATATGTGGATGAGATTTCGCGCGTTGCCGAGACTTACGTTTCGGCCTACCCCAATGCGGGGCTGCCCAATGCTTTTGGCGGGTATGACGAGACACCGGAAAGCATGACGTCTCATATTGGCGAATGGGCGCAATCGGGGCTTCTCAATATCGTGGGTGGGTGCTGTGGCACGACACCGGCGCATATTCGCGCCTTTGCTGACGCAGTGGAGGGCGTCGCTCCGCGCGCCATTCCCACGCGCCAAACCGCCATGCGTCTTTCAGGGCTGGAGCCATTTACTCTCGCATCTTAAGGGCGTGTACAGATTATTGTATCACTCGGTTGGGCCTTGCCTAATTAAAACAAGAGCGCCAATTTCTATCTGGAAGATTTCGAAACCAAAACCCGTTCTTCTGGACTGCATTTGTTTTATTGAATCAAAAACGCAGAATAGATGTTTTAGCTATCGCACGTTCGAACCCAAGTCGATAGATGGGAACCATCGACGATCACACTTGATGTTGCGCCTGAGGGACTGACCGGCCAATTTATTTTGACGGTTCGTGGATCTGGCATTGATCGTGGACTTGCATATCTAAACTCCGAAGAAGATTATCGTGATCAACGCTGCTTTACTATTGCGATCTCCACTGATGCTAGAAAAAAGCTAATTGAATTAAATGGAAGTGATCCCGTTAAATTTTACAACGGAAAAGAAATAATCGTTAAAGGTTCAGCAAGGCGGGTACGGATCAATTTACTGAATACTCTTAGACAGCGATCAGGGAAATATTACTATCAAACTCATGTAAAAGTTGATGATCCTTATCAGATTACCATTGTTGAATAATGAAAATTGAGGGCATAGAAATTCATAAATTGCATTAAGGTGGCTTCGAACACACATTCGTGAAATTTAACTTTGGTTAGACACATCATTTTTTAGCTATCACCCAAGCGCCATAAAATCCGCCATGGTTTTCATGTTTTAGATATATGTCTTTAAAGCCAGCGATATTAGCAATTTTGACTATCCTTGAAAGTTCATAGGTATGCATCTGAATAAGTGTTTCCGCAGGTTTTCTGCCATATCTAGCCTGCGCCCTTATCAAATTCGTCACCAAATGAGAGAGGATATTCTTGGAGGCGCGTACATTCGCTTCACTCCAAAAGGGAATATAAATTGTGAGTGCAGCGCTTTCAGAACTTCTGCTCACAATTTCCTCAAATAAAAAGTAACCTTCTTTGGGCGGAATATGTTGAAATACAATATATGAATTTATCCAATCAAATGGCCCTTTTGGAAGTCGGTTTTCAAACGCGACGTTTGTAATATTCTTTGTTGATGCGCGGGTCTGAGCAATATCAAGCATCTCCTGGGAAATATCATATCCCGTCACATGCTCACTCACTTTCGAGATCGCTAATGTGTGACGACCAACCCCACAGCCAAAATCCAATACGCGTCCCTTTGGCATGATCTTAAACACGTCATTGCACAAAACTCTTATTCTATGGATGTCATTTTCACCCGACTTATAAAATTCTTCAATGCTGCCACCTGTGATATTTGAAGTGCGATATTTCTCGTTTGCTAACACACCAAAGTAAGGCTCTTCTCTTGCGACATATGACCAATCGTGCTTTGTTTTAAACATGCATGTTACCGGATGTTTCATTTGTGAGTTTAATGGTGCTTTTTTTATGAACCAGCTCTAATACTCAAACTGTTCGCGCAAAATGCGCTCATCCAGCGATTGGCCCTGATCAAACAATAGATTGAGGGAGAGGGACTGGTCGGCTCGTGCCTCCACCCGCACCACGTCGCGCACCTCAACATTATCGGCTACAGCAGCCACAGGGCGGTGGACAGGGTCGATAACCTCAAAACCCACCTGTGCATCATGGGGGAGCAGGGCTCCCTTCCACCGGCGTGGCCTGAATGCGCTGATCGGGGTAAGCGCGAGCAACTCGGCCGTCAGAGGCAGGATTGGACCGTGTGCGGATAGGTTATAAGCGGTTGACCCGGCTGGCGTTGCCAACAGGGCCCCATCACAGGTCAGGTTTTCCATGCGAACCTTATTGTTCACCGCGATACGCAGTTTTGCGCTCTGACGCGTCTGGCGATAAAGCGAAATCTCATTGATCGCCAGTTCATGGATCGTGCTGCCGTCTTTGCGGTGGGCCGTCATGGTTAGCGGATGGATGATGGCGGTCTCTGCGGTTTGAATCCGCTCGATAAGATTGTCCTCATCATAACGGTTCATGAGAAAACCGACCGTACCCTGATTTAATCCATAAACGGGTACATTGGTGCGAAACTGATCGCGCAAAACCTCCAGCATGAAACCGTCGCCGCCAATGGCGACGATGATATCCGCCCCGTCCGGATGGTGGTGACCATACCGGCTGCGCAGGCGCTCGCCCGCCGTTTCAGCATCGGGTTGGCGACCACTTAGAAATGACAGTTTCATAATAACCTGACGAGAGGCACGCGCGGATAACAGATCATGTCGCGAAGCCCCTCCATTTGGCGGCACCTTCCCCTCAAAGTCAAACAACGAAGGCGGTAATCCGTCTTGGTGCGGCCGCGGGTGATGGTCGCGATTTGCATCTGGGTGTCCAAGTGGCTTACCTTGTGAGGCACCGTTAGATCTGAACTCGCCCGAAACGAAATGGCACCTATGCAGCATACTGCGATGTCTTCACAAAACAGTTTGACCAGCGTCAGTGAGCCTGACCACGCTTCCGATCAAGATGGTGCGCTCGGTAAAGGATTGCGCGATATTTTTCGCCGCGTCCGGCGCAATACACTGACCCTGGCCGAGCCCTTAACCCATGAAGACTGGATGTTGCAGTCTATGGAGGCGGCAAGCCCAATCAAGTGGCATTTGGCCCATACCAGCTGGTTTTTTGAAACGTTTGTACTGGCGGCATATGATCAGGATTATAATTGTTTCCATACAGATTTTAGTTTTCTGTTCAACTCCTATTATCAACAGGTGGGGACCATGCACCGGCGCGATGAGCGCGGATTGCTGTCGCGCCCTGCGGCCCGCGATGTGCTGGCCTATCGCGCCCATGTGGATGCGGCCATGGAGGCGCTTTTGCAGGCCGCCTTGCCCGAAGCGCTGGCTGCTTTTGCCCCGCTTGTCACGCTCGGTATTGCCCATGAAGAACAGCACCAGGAACTGATGCAAACCGATATCCTGCATGCGTTTTACCAGAACCGATTGCTGCCCGCTGCCTATGACGATCCTGCGTCAGCATCAGCGCCAGCCAATGCGCCGGGGCAGGGGACAGGCGTTCCGCCGGGCCAAATTGACGGTGGCCCGGTGGGCCAAAGCCACGATGGCGCCGCGCCGCACTGGATTCCCTTCGAGGGCGGTCTTGTGGAGATCGGGGCCGGGCAAGCCGGCTTTGCCTTCGACAATGAATATCCGCGGCATAAATTTTGGCTGAATCCGTTCGAGCTGGCGGCTGATCTGGTGATCAACCGCGACTATCTGAAGTTTATGGCGGCGGGCGGGTACGAGGATCCGCAATATTGGTTGTCCGATGGTTGGGCCCTTGTACAGCGTGAAGGCTGGCGTGCGCCGCTATACTGGCAACAACCGGGTGATGATGGCGCGTGGCAGCAATTCGGGCTTTTCGGGATGCGCCCGCTCGACCTCGATGCGGCGGTGCGCCATGTCTCTTATTACGAGGCGGCGGCCTATGCCGCCTGGGCGGGCGCTTATCTGCCCACGGAAATTGAGTGGGAGGTTGCCGCCGCGGCACAGGACGTGGATGGCCGGTTTTTGGAGGACGGCGAGCCGGGCCATTGGCGGGATCGACTATCCGGCGCGCGCGGGCCCATTCGTCATCTCTATGGCACGGTCTGGGAATGGACCATGAGCCCCTATGCGGCCTATCCCGGATACAAACCGGCGGGCGGGGCCATTGGCGAATATAATGGCAAGTTCATGTCGGGCCAGATGGTCCTGCGCGGCGGGTCGAGTGCCACGCCTGCGGGCCATGTGCGCGCCACTTACCGCAACTTCTTTCCGCCTGACGCCCGCTGGCAGATGGCTGGCATCCGTCTGGCGCGGTAGGCAAAAGGCTCACTGCTGCGGCATCTTCTCAAGCGGTGGTATGACCCGTAGACTGGGAACAAAAGACGGAGACAGACCATGAGCCAAGCCCAGCCTGCCGTGCCCCAAAGCCCCGGCTTTTCCATCCCCGATCCGGCCAGTATCGACAGCCTGAAAGGGGCGGTGAGTGATGCCGAATGGGCCGCCCGCTGTGATCTCGCGGCGACTTACCGTCTTGCCGCGCTTTATGGGTGGGACGACATGATCTTTACCCATATCTCTATTCGCTGTCCCGATGATGGCGACGCACCGACATTTTTGATCAATCCGTATGGGGTCTTCTTTGAGGAGATGACGGCCTCTGCCCTCCTCAAGGTTGATATGAACGGTACC
The DNA here is from genome assembly GCA_039819545.1 of Pseudomonadota bacterium. Lineage (GTDB taxonomy): Bacteria > Pseudomonadota > Alphaproteobacteria > Caulobacterales > Parvularculaceae > CALLPQ01. The sequence continues at coordinate 7,336 of JBCBRS010000011.1, forward strand.
GTGGTTGGTGAAACGCCTTATTTCTCAAATCCCGCGGGCTTCACGATCCATAGCGCCTTGCATATGGCGCGCGAGGATGCCCATTGCGTCCTGCACCTGCATTCGCCCTATGGCGTTGCCGTCTCCGCGCAGGCAGAGGGGCTGCGGCGATACTCTCAATTTGCAATGATCGTTCATGACGATGTTGCCTATCACGACTATGAGGGGATCGCCACGGACCTGGAAGAACGTGAACGGATCATTCAGGATATGGGTGCGCATGGCTTTTTGATCTTGCGCAATCACGGCACGCTAACCGTGGGGGCCAATTGCGCGACGGCCTTCCTGCGCATGTATTTTCTGGAACAGGCTTGCCGCGCGCAAATCCTGGCGCAGTCGGACACCAAACCACCGCGCGAAGAACCCGAAGCGATGGGCCAAAAGGTGATTGCCCAAGGTGCCCCGGCCTTCATTCCCGGTGTTGGTGACAACCTTGCTTGGCCCGGTCTGCTACGCAAGCTGAACCGGCAAAACCCCGGCTACGATTACTAGCGTTCTGAGGGGTCTGGGCCCATTCGCGGGGCCAACCCCATCAGGCGATATCGGCCGGGTGCCGTTGGCATAAAACTAAGCCAAGACGGTTGCATTCATGCGACGCTTCGGTTACGTCCCACGGTCTCAAAGGCCCCTATAGCTCAGCTGGTAGAGCAACTGATTTGTAATCAGTAGGTCCGTGGTTCGAGTCCGCGTGGGGGCACCAGAAAAATATTCATGACCTGACGGTAAAGGTGGCCATGAATCGAACTCCCCGTTAGAACACGTATTCTCCTTCACAAAGTTCTTCATGCGGTCTTTATAAAGGTAAATGGTCCTATTCTATTGCAAGTTTCAATGATTCTGCTCATAATATTCGACTCGATGAAGACTAGACGTATTTTTTCGATCGTTGAGTTTGCGCGGCGTATCTTATGCACAAAGTAGCCGTTCAGGGCCATTCGTTTTGGATCTATTCACCCTGTGGGCAAGGTTGGTGGATGGAATAGCGGGCGCTTTGAGATTAGGCGCGGCGCAGACTGCCAAGAACCTCATGCGCCAGCGCTTCGAATAGTGAGGGGCTCATTAATTGATCGGTAAACTGAATATCTGGGTCAAGAGGCAGGGTGGCTAATAGAGGCACGCTCAAGTCACGTGTGATGGTGGGTCCTTTTGGCTCACCAAAGGGGTGCGTTTTGGTGCCGTCATGGGCTTCAAGCCACGCCATGTTTTCCACGAGGCCGAGAATGGGCACGTTGGTTTTGGCGAAAAGCGCCAGCCCACGCCGCACGTCGGCCAGCGCCAGGGTTTGGGGTGTACTGACGATAATTGCCCCATGCAGAACGCCCGATTGGATAAGCGTCAGGTGCGCGTCGCCGGTGCCGGGCGGGGTATCAATCAGCAGGATGTCGAGCGGCGGCCAGTCCACATCATTGATGAGCTGCCGGACGGCCCCCATCACCATGGGCCCGCGCCACGCCAGCGCTTGCGCCTCATCAACCAGCCAGCCCATGGACATGGCAAAAATCGCCACATCACTGGTAACGGGGTTGGCAACCGGTATTTCGACGGGAGTGATTTTGCCGTCTTTGGTTTCGGCCTTCGTCATAATGCCGGTCAGGGCGGGCAGGCTGGGCCCGTAAATATCCGCATCAAGAATACCAACACGGTTGCCTGCGGCGGTAAGCGCCTGGGCGAGGTGCAGCGTTACGGTGGACTTGCCAACCCCGCCTTTGCCCGAGGCAACTGCGATAATATTGCCCACCTGCGACAAGGCGCTGCGGGTTTGTTCTGCGCGGGCTCTCTTGCGCGCACTAGCGCCGGGCATGGCCGGGGCGGTGTTGCCTCCGGGTTTTGATGGGGCTTGGCGGGGCAGGCCAAGGGGGTTGTCATGACCGCTCGCGAAACCGCCAGTTGTGGCGCTCGCGCGTTCCGGTGAGGGGGCATTGCCCGCCTTCGCGTTTTGATGCTCGGTGGCGATAACCACAGCGTCCTTTACCCCCGCGACCGCAAGGAGCGCTGATTTTGCCGCCTCAAGGAGCGCGGTGATGTCTGCTGCATCAAGGGCGCTATGGTCGCCAGCTGACGGGCCGACCTGCAAGATCGCCCGTGCTGTGCCATTCTTATCGAGGGTCAATCCCTCAACGCGGCCCGCCGCGATAATAGAGCGCTTGCTGCCCGGTACGAGCACGGTGCCTAATGACTTGCGCAGAGGCATCAGCATAGAGGCCGGGGCGGGCGTATCCTTGGGCATAGTTTCGGGCATCCCTTTAAGCAAAGCAGGGGCGATTGACCAAACGGTGCGGGTCATTGAGCAGGGCTGGCCGATCCTGCAAACACCCCTGCGGCGTTTTTAGCGGATGCGTCCATTGCACCTTTAGATTTCAATGACATATATACGCTAAGAATGCAGTCTGGGCTTCTCAGCGTTGATGCAACGCGGTATTCGCGCTGGACCGTGCAATAGCAGACCGGACTTGATGAGGGTATAGCCCCGGAAAATGACAGTATTAAAATAGTCCTTGGCCTTGCGAGAGGCCTGATCACGGGGCCCGGTCCCCCGCGTTCCCCTAACCCATCATGTGAAGTGAGATTTATGCCCTGGCACGATAATTCAGGCAATGGCGACAGCCCCAAAGGCAATTCCAATTCCAATGACGGCCCCACGCGCGGGCCGTGGGGACAGCCGCCCAATCAGGGCAGCGGCAACAATGGCGCTGGCGGGCCACGCCGGCCCGGGCGCGGCGGTAATGACGGCCCCGACCTCGACGAGTTGCTTGAGGTCTCGCGTCAACGGCTAAAACGGGCTTTCCCGCGGCGTGGCGGCGGCAATGGTGCTGGGGGCGGCGGTGATTTGAAGCTCACCGGGCCAATGATCGCGGGCGGTGTTGTGCTGCTGATAGGCTTTTGGGCCTTTACCGGTATTTTTCAGGTTGAGGCGCAGTCCCAGGCGGTGATGACAACCTTCGGGCAATATTCCGGTATTCGCGGGCCGGGACTTCACTGGCATGCGCCCATTATCCAGCGCCATTTCGATGTGGCGACGCAATCCCAGCAGAGTATCGAAATCCCGTCAGGTCAGGGCGAAAACCTGATGCTCACCTCTGACCGGGCGATTGTGGATATCGGGTTTGGTGTTGACTGGAAGGTCAGCGAAGCGCCTACCGAGATTGGCGAACTGCCCAACGCCGCCAAATATGTCTTCAATATTGAAAATCCGCGCGGCATGGTGAAAGCCGTGGCCGAAGCGGCCATGCGCGAAACCATCGGTGGCAATGAGTTGGAGCCAATTATTACCAGTGGGCAAGCGGCGCTCGTGACGCAGACGCGCGAGTCCATGCAGGCTGCCCTTGATGAATATGACAGCGGCATTGAGGTTTTGCGGGTAAACATCACAACGCGTCAGGCCCCGGCCAAGGTGCGTGATGCGTTCGTTGATGTGATCAAAGCACGCAACGACCGTGACCGCGTGATCAACGAAGCCGAACGCGACGCCAACCGGATCATCCCCGTGGCGGAAGGCGAGGCGCAACGTATCCTTCAGGAAGCGCAAGCCTATGCGGCAGAAGTGACCAATGACGCCCTGGGCCAGGCGACGCGGTTTAATGAGATTTACGCGGAATATCTTAAGGCCCCCGAGGTGACGAGAAACCGCATGTATCTTGAGACGGTGGAAGAAGTCCTTGGGCAAATGAACAAGATTGTCGTCGATGAAGGGGCGGGCAACGGGATCGTGCCATACCTGCCGCTTGATACACTCACGAAAAAATCGAATGACTGATCCGCACTGAACGCGTGATCTGTGCCCCTAACAACCGCCTTACAAACGATTGAAATCTCATGACCCCTAATCGTCTTATTGCCTTTGGACTTGCCGCCCTTGTGACCTTTGTGATCGTGCAACGGTGTATCTTCACGGTGGCGGAAACTGAAAACGCCATCATCATTCGACTGGGCAAGCCCGTCGGCGTCTTGCAGGATCCGGGCCTCCACTTCAAAAATCCCATTGCCAATGTTGTCAAAGTCGACAAGCGCAACCGCGAATATGATCTCGATGTGCCTATCGAGATCAACGATGTGAATCAGGAGCAGCTCAAAGTAGATGCGTTTGCGCGGTATGAAATTGTGGAGCCGCTCCTTTTTTATCAGCGCTTTCGTCAAGGCACCCAGGCCGATAGCGCAATTCTTCTCCAGGCGGGCGAAGGCGGTATTCGCCGGATTATGCAAAACGGATTGCGTCAGATCCTTGGTGAGGTGACGATTGCCGATATTGTGACCAATCTGCGTACGGAGCTTATGACCCGGATTGAAGAGCGTATGCAGGCAGAGGCAAGCCAGTTCGGGATCAAGATTATCGACGTGCGGATCCGCAAAGCTGATTTCCCAGATGACATTGCGGATAATGTGTATCTGGAGATGCGGTCCGAACGCCAGGAAACGGCGCAATTGATCCGCTCGCAGGGAGATCGCGAAAGTACCCGGATCAATGCCGAAGCTGAACGCAAGCGTACCGAAATCCTCGCCGAGGCAAATCGCGAGTCCCTTGAGATAAAGGGTGCCGCCGACGGCGACCGCAATGCGATCTTTAACGAGGCCTACGGCAAAGATCCGGAGTTTTTCGACTTCTACCGGTCGATGATTGCCTATGAAGAAGCCCTTAAACAGGGTGAAACAACAATCCTTCTGTCGCCCGACAGTGAGTTTCTAAAATATTTCAACGATGTGGGCGGCAAGCGCAAATAGAGTTTTGCTGATATTTCGGGAATGAATTCGCATTCGCGGGTACCCTTGCGCCGATCCGAGATCATTTTGCCCAATTTCAGGCCCCTGTCTGCCCTGCGCCGTCCTCCCTTGGCGGGGCGCGTGGTCTGGGTTAAGCTTTCGGAGTGTGTTTTACTGAATGAGGGTCTCATGGCATCGACAGCTGCGAACCAATTGAATTTCCTTAGTCTTTTCAGGGCGCGTATGGCGACCTTTGCGGGGCTTGTCACCCTTTTGGGGGTGGCGATTACCACGATTGGCGTTTCGCCCGCTGCTGCGCGCGGCGCGCCCGACGGGTTTGCCGACCTTGCCGAACGCCTGTCTCCGGCCGTGGTCAATATCTCGACCACGCAGGAAGTGCAGACTCTTGGCAATCTCAGCGGTGCTCTCGCGCCCTTGCAAAAGAAATTTGGTTCGCGTCAGGCAAGCTCATTAGGCTCAGGGTTCATTATTGATCCGCGCGGCATCGTGGTGACCAACAATCACGTGATCCAGAATGCCGTGGAGATCAAAGTCAATCTCAGCGATGGGCGTGAATTCAAGGCAAAGGTACGCGGCGTTGATCAGGAGACGGACCTTGCGGTGCTGGAGATCGAATCCGATGGTGTCCGCTTTCCCCATGCCAGTTGGGGCGACTCTGACAAGTCCCGTGTGGGGGAGTGGGTTGTCGCCATCGGAAACCCGTTCGGCCTCGGCGGATCGGTCAGTGCCGGGATCATTTCCGCCATCAATCGGAATATCGCGTCTGGCGACTATGACGACTATATACAGACCGACGCAGCCATCAATCGCGGCAATTCTGGTGGCCCGCTTTTTAACATGCAGGGTGATGTGATCGGCGTGAACACCGCGATCTATTCGCAAACCGGTGGCTCAGTCGGTGTGGGGTTTTCTATTCCCTCTGACCTTGCCGCCTATGTGGTGGGTCAACTGCTTGAGTTTGGGGAGACACGGCGCGGATACCTTGGCGTTGGCGTCAGTGAACTCACCAATGATCAAGCGCGCGAAGCAGGGTTTGACCGCCCGCGCGGCGCTTTTGTGACGCGCGTGACCCCGCAAAGCCCTGCTGCCAGAGCCGGCATCGAGGCGCGTGATATCATAATCTCGTTTAACCGCATTGCGGTGAACAATAGCCGGGAGCTCACCCGGGCCGTGGCTGAAACGCCCGTGGGCGCCACTGTCCCGGTGGTTCTCGTGCGCAGCCGCAAACGCATGACCGTGCAGGTAACCGTGGACCGGCGAGAAACCAATTTTCTTTCCGAAGGGCTCAATGGTGGCTTGCCTAAAAACAGTGTCTTTCGCTCATCGGGCCTTACGCTGGAAGAGCCCACCGAGGCGATAATCAATAGCTTTGGTCTGCCCCGCGAAACAAAAGGTGCAGTGGTCACAGCCGTTGATCCTCACAGCGAGGCTTTTGCAATCCTGCAGCCGGGGGACGTTATCCTTGAAATTGGCTGGGAACGCGTAAGCCGCGCCCAAGGCGCCGTTGCCAAGCTTCAAAATCTGCACACCCAGAATGGTGGCCCGGTCCAAATCCGCGTGCGGCGTGGTGATCTTCTCTTTTACGAGATGTTGCGTCCCTAAAGGCAGGCGCGGTGCGCGCACGCTCAAAAATCGGTTATTGCGTGACCCTCTATTGCGCGCTACCAGCGGCCCATGCTCAGCGTTCTTGATATTTTCAAGGTGGGGATTGGCCCGTCAAGCTCTCATACGGTTGGCCCCATGCGGATTGCCAACCGATTTGCGCGTGAGGCCCATGCGGCCGGGCTGCTTGAGGCGGCGGTTCGGGTAACGATTTCCCTGCACGGTTCCCTTGCCCTAACCGGAATCGGTCATGGTACGGATAAAGCGACGATCCTCGGGCTTGCCGGCCATCATCCTGATCGTATTGATCCGGACCGCGCAGATGCTGACTTCGCTGCGATTAAATCCAGCGGCGAGCTGACCCTGACCACCAGCGATTGCGCAGTCACGCGGACCCTTGGCTTTGATGCGATGACAGACCTCCATCTGCGCGGGGATATCATTCCGGCGGTGCACCCCAATGAGATGTGTCTTTCCCTCTATGATAAGGGTGGTGCCACTCTTTTTGAACAAACCTATTACTCCGTAGGCGGCGGTTTTATCGCTAGTGCGCGTCAACTTTCCGCGCCGACTGATGGTGACCTTATCAATCGCCCAAAGCGCGGACGGTACAGCTTTAGCAGTGCCCGCGAGCTTCTCGATCTGTGTACGTCTGAAGCTCTGTCCATTGCAGATTTGATCGGCGAAAATGAATCCGCCTGGCGACCGAATAAGGATACGCAGGCGGCCCTGGACCATATATGGGCAGTAATGGATGCTTGCGTGGAGCGCGGCCTGCATAAAACGGGCGAACTGCCGGGCGGTTTGGCGGTGCAGCGCCGGGCCCCGGCGCTGTATGAAAAACTCCTTGATGCACCGCTTGCTAACGATCGCGAGCGTTTGTTCGACTGGCTTAATGTCTATGCGATGGCGGTAAATGAGGAAAACGCTGCGGGCGGCCGGGTCGTCACTGCCCCCACTAATGGTGCGGCAGGTATTATTCCCGCGGTAATCCGACATTATTGCTATAATGATGGTGTGGCGAGCCGCGATCATGTGCATGTGTTTTTGCTGACTGCTGCAGGGGTTGGTATGCTGTATAAACAGCGCGCGTCCATCTCCGGTGCTGAGATGGGCTGCCAGGGGGAAGTGGGTGTTGCGTGCTCCATGGCCGCTGCTGGTCTTGCGGCGGTGTGGGGCGGCACCCCGGCGCAGGTTGAACATGCCGCTGAGATCGGTATGGAACACAATCTTGGCCTTACCTGTGATCCCGTGGGCGGTCTTGTGCAAATTCCGTGTATTGAGCGAAATGCCATCGGCGCGGTCAAAGCAGTGAACGCGGCGCGGCTGGCCTTGCATGCCTCTGGCGGCCACAAGGTTTCGCTGGATCAGGTGATTGAGACCATGCGCCAGACCGGTCTGGATATGTCGCGTAAGTATAAAGAGACGAGCGAAGGCGGTCTTGCTACCAATGTGACTGTCAATATCGTGGAGTGTTAGCGGATTATGCGGGTTGATCAGTTTGATTTTGACCTGCCGGAGGCGCGCATTGCGCTCGAACCTGCAAACCCGCGTGATAGTGCCCGGCTTCTTCACGTGCGCGGTATGGCGTGTGCTGACCATAAGGTATCAGACTTGCCCATGCTCCTGCGCGCCGGTGATCTTCTGGTGGCGAATGACACTAAGGTGATCCCTGCTCAGCTGGAGGCGATGCGTCCGGCGCGCGCAGCTGGCGGTGGTGGTGATGTGGCGGTCAGCATTACGCTGCATAAGGAGCAAACCGCCGACAGCGCTAGCGAAACCATCTGGGCCGGGTTCGCCCGACCAGCCAAACGCCTGCGAGTCGGGGATCATTTAAGGTTTAGCGATGGCGCGTTAGAGGCGCGCGTTATTGCCCATGACGGCGCTGAGGTCACGTTGTCGTTTCCGCTGACCAGGACAGCATTTTTTGAGGCGCTGGTCAGGGTGGGGATGATGCCCCTGCCGCCTTATATTGCCCGCCGCCGCGGCATTCGCGGCGATGATGCTGATCACTACCAAACTCATTTTGCCCGGGCCGAGGGGTCAGTTGCCGCCCCTACGGCTGGCCTGCACTTTACGCCGGCCCTGGTGTCGACGCTTGAAAACAGAAAAGTCGGTGTAGAAACAATCACGCTCCATGTGGGGGCAGGAACATTCTTGCCGGTGACGGCCGATGATGTGGCGGATCACAAAATGCACGCCGAGTGGGGGCAGATCACGCCGGACCAGGCCGCGCGGATCAACAGCGTACGCGCTGCGGGCGGGCGGGTGATTGCGGTGGGCACAACCTCGTTACGGTTGCTGGAAACAGCTGCTTTGCCAGATGGCACGGTGGAGCCCTTTGGCGGCGAGACGGATATCTTCATTACGCCAGGCTATCGCTTTCGTGCCGTGGACTGCCTGATGACGAATTTTCACCTGCCCCGCTCTACGCTGTTCATGCTGGTCTGCGCTTTTGCCGGGACCGACGCCATGAAAAACGCATACGCCCATGCGATTGAAAGTGAGTACCGGTTTTATTCCTACGGCGATTCAAGTCTGCTTGAGCTGGCATGATTATGGGGAACACGCCATACCGCACAGCGTTCAGCTGTTTGTCGATCCTGTAGCTTATGCCCGATCTTACCACACCCTTTTCTTTCAGGCTTGATGCCCATGACGGTCCGGCCAATGCAGGCGCGCGCACCGGGGTGATCACGACGGCGCGAGGGACCATCCGTACACCTGCCTTTATGCCAGTGGGGACAGCGGGAACCGTCAAGGCCATGTTCACCGATCATGTGCGCGCCACCGGCGCCGACATTTTGCTGGGTAATACCTATCATTTGATGCTGCGTCCCACGGCGGAGCGGGTTGCCCGCCTTGGCGGTCTCCATACCTTCATGCGGTGGGATAAGCCGATCCTGACCGATAGCGGCGGGTTTCAGGTGATGTCGCTTGCGGGTTTGCGCAAGCTGACCGAGGAGGGCGTGACGTTCCAGTCTCATATCGATGGATCGTCTCACGCATTGACGCCTGAACGCTCCATCGAAATTCAATGCCTTCTCGGCGCGGATATCCAGATGCAGCTGGATGAATGCCCGGCAATCCCCATCGCCCATGATGCGGCAAAGGCGTCCATGGCACTTTCCTTACGCTGGGCCCGGCGGTCGCAAACGGCCTTTGCGGATATGGCGGGGCCCCATCAGGCGCTGTTTGGGATCGTTCAGGGCGCAAACTATGAGGACCTGCGGCGCGAGAGCCTCGAGGGCCTCCTCGATCTTGGTTTTCCGGGCTATGCGGTGGGCGGTCTCGCCGTGGGGGAGGGGCGCAAGGAAATGTTTCGCGTGTTGGAATTCACAACGCCCCATATGGACCCGGCGCGTCCACGCTATCTCATGGGGGTGGGTAAGCCCGCAGACATTGTGGGCGCTCTGGCGCGGGGGATCGATATGTTCGACTGCGTCCTGCCCAGCCGCTCTGGCCGCCATGGTCAAGCCTGGACCGATGATGGCCCCCTCAATATCAAAAATGCCCGCTTCATTGACGATGAGACCCCGCTTGACGCCGATAGTGACTGCCCGGCCAGTCGCGACTACACCAAGGCGTACCTCAATCATTTGTTCCGCGCGGGCGAATATCTCGGCCCCATGCTGCTGACCTGGCACAATATCCATTATTATCAATCGCTGATGGCGCGGATGCGCGACGCAATTGCTGCGGGACGATTTGCCGGCTTTGTGGAGGATTTCAAGACCCGGACCGGGGAGATCTTGGTTTAGCGCTCGTCATCTGGAGCGCGTTCACAAAAGGTGTGATCGTCGATGGTTCCCATCCATCGACCTGGGTTCGAACGCGCGAACCCTAAAAAATCTAGACTGCGGTTTTGAGTCTACAAAATGGAAAGCAGGCTAGGGGCAATACCACCGCCGCCACACGCCTGGTGCGTACACCGGAAAGATGCGGCGAAAAGGGCACTAAAAAGGGCGAAAAAGCACGGGAATTTCGGTTGACCCGCCCCCGGCACAGACCTATCTTCCGCGCTCGCCAACGGACGCCCCAGGGCTTGCCGTCGGCCGGGCCCATAGCTCAGTTGGTAGAGCAACTGACTTTTAATCAGTAGGTCGAAGGTTCGAATCCTTCTGGGCTCACCATTCGGTTGGTATTTTTCAAATCAAGAACCGATCTGCGCCACCGGGTGTTGCGCAGGACGTGGACACTACCGGTACCCACTCAAGGATGGCAACGTACCCTCTCGCTTGCGGTTTTTGTGATCATCCCCCACGGTCTGTGATTGCCTTAAACTCAATGCCTCGAACGTCTAGACCGGTTCGGTTTGCGCGGCGAGCCACGCGCCAATTTCGGCAGGCAAGAGCGGGGTCAGGGTATCGCGCACGCGCTGGTGATACTGATTTAGCCAGACGCGCTCCGCTGGAGTGAGGAGATCTGATATAATCAAATCGCGGTTGATAGGCGCAAGAGTAATCGTCTCAAACCCCATCATGGCGCGCTCACCCTTTTCTATTGCCGTTGCCTTCGTAACAATGACAAGATTTTCAATCCGTATACCGAACTCGCCGGCTTTATAGAAACCGGGCTCATTAGACAGGATCATTCCGGGACGCAGCGCCACACTGTTTGGTGATTTGGCGATGCGTTGCGGGCCTTCATGGACCCCCAAATAGCTTCCCACCCCGTGACCTGTGCCATGGTCATAATCAAGCCCTGCCTGCCATAGGGGAAGGCGGGCAAGCGCATCAAGTTGATGCCCGGTTGTGCCTTCCGGAAAGCGCGCGGTGCCAAGTAAAATATGACCTTTAAGAACACGCGTAAATCGGTCACGCATTTCATCAGTGGGCGTGCCAATGGGTACTGTCCTTGTAATATCAGTCGTTCCATCCGGATACTGACCACCACTGTCTACGAGATAAAGACTCCCGGGTGCAAGGGAGAGGTTCGTCTGTGTACTGACGCGGTAGTGACAGATGGCGCCATTGGACCCAGCCCCTGAAATCGTATCAAAGGACAGGTCCTTTAGCGACGTGTCCTCGCGCCGAAGCGTTTCCAGCATGCGCGCAGCGCTGATCTCATCTTCCGTACCGTCCTGGGCTTTTGTGGCAAGCCAGTGCAGAAAACGGGTGACGGCAACGCCGTCGCGAATGTGCGCTGCGCGTGTGCCGTCAAGCTCGGCGTGATTTTTCTGTGCCTTGGGCAGAGCACAAGGATCATCACCGTGGATAATCTTTGCGCCGCTCTGTGCCAGCTGATCGGCGAGACCAGCGGGTGCACTATTTGGGTCCAGCAAAATGGAGGTGCCCGCCGCGCCAAGTTTTGCCAGCACCTGTGGCAAGTCAGTTTCGGCGCGCACGTCAACGTCCGATCCCAAATGATCATGGAGCGAATTTGATCCCTTCGCCGGGTCAAAAAAGAGGTCCGCTTTGCCATCGGCATGGACCAGCGCCCGGCTTAACGGCAAAGGCGAGCGGTCCACATCGCCGCCGCGAATATTGAAGGCCCAGGCGATCGACGGCGGCGTGGTCAAAAGTACACTTTGCGCTTTATGACGCGCCAACGCCCGGGCGATGGCTTTACGCTTTTCTGGTGCGGACGTTCCGGCAAGATCAGCGTGATGAGGGACAATGGCGGCTATCGGTTTGGCCGGTTGATCCGTCCACGCCTTATCAATCGGGTTTTCCGCAATGGCCACAAGCTGAGCGCCTGCTTTCTTCGCGGCATCCTTCAGACGCGTAAGACCATGCACAGAATGTAGCATGGGATCATAGCCAATTTTCTGGCCGGGCTGTGCGTTTTCGGAAAGCCACTGATCAAGCGGCGTTGTCTCCGACGCAGCATACTCAAAAAAACCGTCGTCGACCTGATCACGCACTTGCAGAGTGTAGCGTCCATCCACAAAAATAACGGCGCGGTCTAGCATAACGATGGCAGCGCCCGCGGATCCCGAAAACCCCGAAACCCACATCAGGCGTTCGGCATAGGCGGGGATATATTCGTTCTGATATTCATCATCATGGGGAACAATAAAGCCGTCGAGCCCTTGCGCACTCAATACCGCCCGCAGGAGCGGCAGGTTACGTCTTGCAAAAGTTCGGTCAGAGACAGGATCAAAAGTCTGAAACATCAAGGGTATCTCCCAGTGGATGAGCGCGTCGTTCGGCTACTGGCGAACATACAATAAAACCGGCCAGGTTGGATGGTCGAGGCGGTTAATCTGACGAAAACCGGCCTTTTCATAAGCGGCGTGGACCTTGGCCTCCTGATCGGCCATCAGCCCCGCAAGCATCACCCGGCCATTCTTTTCCACATAGGTGGCCATATCCGCGCTGAGTTCAACCAGGGGCCCGGCGAGGATGTTGGCGAAGACAAAGTCATAGGGCGCGCGGGTTTGTAACGCATCATGGTCGAAACCGGCGCTTTCAAAAATCTCGATCTTATCATCCACACCGTTGTGGCCCGCATTTTCCCGGGCAATCTCAACACTGCGCTGATCAATATCACTGGCGGTGATCGACCGTCCCCAGAGCTTTGCTGCGGCAATTGCGAGCACAGCCGAGCCACAGCCGAGATCAAAGATTGCCTTTGGCGCAAACCCGCCCAGTCGATCCAGCAGCATCAGGCACCCGGCCGTTGTCGGGTGATGACCCGTGCCAAAGGCCTGGTTCGCCTCCACTTCGATTGTGATGCTTGTCTCATCGGTATCCAGATGATCGCGGTCATGGGCACCATGGAGGATAAACCGGCCAGCCTTCACCGGGCCGAGGGAGCCCAGGGCAAACTTTACCCAGTCGTCATCGGGCAATTCCTCGAACGCGGGCTCAACCCACGGGCCGGGCGTGTCAACCACATGGGTGATCAGGGCGGCAATGGCTTGTCGGTCGGGCGGTTCTGCGAAATAGGCCTCAGCCAGAAAGTCGGTTTCATGGGGCGCGCCATCCTCCACCGCCTTGCGCAAGCTGACGGCTTCGGCGGGCGGGTCCAGCGCATCAGCCATGAGGTCGGCAATCAACTTCATCTGATCTTCCCCCCCGCGCCAGGTCAGCTTGAAGGTTGGCGCATTGGCGGCAGAGGGCGAGGTCATGGCGGGTCCAGTGTTGTCAAGGCGCCGCCTTGTTAAAACGTCGCCGGGTCAGGGTGTATCGAGAGTGCGCGCCGCCGCTTCCAGATAGGGTTGCGGGCTCACAAGGGTCACGTCATCGCGTTCGGCAAGACGGGCGCGGAACCAGTATTTGTGCGCGGCGCCGAACGTGATCACCACTGTCTTACCGCTCCCGCTGAGATCATCAAGGGCCGCGCCAATGAGCCGATAGTGCGCCCGGTTCCCCGCTTCCCAGCCCGTATCGCCCAAAGCCTCCGCAAAAAGCGTTGTGTACGGCGTAAGACCGGCCTCGATAATCCGATCATAATCGCGCGTATGGATAAAGAACGCATCATCTTCCCGCCCGGAAAGGGCAGTATTCATGGTCGCCTGCGCCAGCATATGGCTTGCCCATTCGGCCTGACTTGCCTCGTCCCTGGCAAGCCGGTTGAGCGTAACGACGCGCGCCTCCGCTTTGGGTTGCGTCCAGGCGGCAGCGCCTATGAGGGGTATGTCTCGATCCAGCGCATACGGAATAATGACGTCGGTATATTCGGGAAACCGGGCAACCCGCGGCTCACGAACCTGCCCGGTTTGCTGATAGCTGGTGAGCGCTTCGTCCAGCCGTTCGGGCGGAATTTCTGCGATGATCACATCGGCGGCAATTTTGGTGAGGACAGCGCGTAGAAGGGTAAGCGAATATTTATCACTCGTGCGGTGCTGCGCCTGAATGGTGCCGAGGACGATGACCCGGGTCGGGCGCACTGTTTCGGCCTCCGGGGCTGGCGAATTGGAATGGTCTGCACCACAGCCGTTGATCAGTAGACACAGTACGACAAAGAAAATCGTAGATCCTATAATCTTTTTGGGCGTGCGATGGCTGATCAATCCCATAATGAAGTCTCAATATTAAAATTAGCCGAACGATCAATTGCCTTGACAGAATAGGGGTAGTAGAAAATCCTTAGCATGGGATGACGAAAGAAGGGATAAGCTCGTGGGTTACGCGATAAATTTTCACAATGCGGCGCGTCTTTTCATCGGATTAGCGCTGATCGCTCTTCCTGCATTGAACGCCAAGGCCAAATCGCCACCAGGCATTGACGTCACGCCGGCCGAACCCAAACGTCAGCAACAGCCTGAATTTCCAGCTGCCTGTTTGACGGCAGCTGAAAATTCCCAGCAGCTCGCAAAAGTGACTGTTCAGTTTGATATTTCCAGAAAAGGCAAAACTGAGAATATTTCAGTTGTTGACAGCACTGCTCCGTGTTTCAATCAAACAGCGGCTGATGCGGTGCGCACATGGACATACACACCGCAGAGAATGAAGGGTAGACCAATCGGTCAGGAAAAAGTTCAGACCCGCTTTGTTTTCAAACTGGATGACACAAATGGGCCTGCGGAAATGAACTATGTTGATGCGACGCCTATTTACCGTGTACCGCCGATCTATCCTGAAAAGTGTCTAGACCTAGCGGGCAAAGAAGAATATGTTCTGTTACGCTTTACTGTAGATGCTGATGGGAAGCCAACCGACATTGAAGTCGAAGACGCATCTTCGCGATGTTTCATACGGGCAGCTAAGAAATCAACAATGAAATGGCGCTATCGGCCAGCACAGGACGATGGTGTGCCCGTTGCCCGAAGAAATGTTTTTCAACAAATAACGTTTGTACTCGCTAACGGCGCCGGCAAGAATGTTTACGACGTGCGCCGATCTGTGGTGCGGGACGTAAAGCGCGCCGGCAGTTTGATGAGCCGCGGCAAATTTGACGACTCAGAGACCAAACTTGAAGAGTTGCTAACCAAATATGCTGACAGTCTTTCAAAGGTAGAGCGTGCACTGATCTATCAGATTCGCGGTGCGATTAGGCTCGAGAGAAAAGATTATGCCGGGGCTCTTGATGATTTGAGATTTGTGCGCACCCACGGTGTTCTTGAAGAAGACACGCGCATTACCATTGGAAATGCGATCGAACAGCTGGAAAATGCCTTAAACGTTAGGACCAAACCGTGAGCATATTTCTGCCTATTCAGCGGGCACGGTTTTGGGTTCCGGTGACTGATTTTCCCCCTCATCGCCAAAATCACCGCGCCCGATAGGGGCGGTAAAGTTGGATTGCTTCCGGCCGGTGAACACATAGATGAAAAAGCGTTTCACGTCCGCCCCGATGGCATAGAGCGTGGGGACAAAGAACAGCGTGACGAGTAGCGCGAAGAAGACGCCAAAGGCAAGACCCACCGCCACGGGGACGAGATACGCCGCCTGAATGGATTGTTCCATCATTAATGGAAACAGGCCTACAAAAGTCGTCAGTGAGGTGAGCAATATGGGCCGAAAGCGTTTTGTTCCTGCCTCTACGAGCGCGCTGGCGCCGTCCATAGGCGCACGGCCATCGCCGCCCCGGCGCAAGCGGTTGATATAATCGATCAGGACGAGGTTATCATTGACCGCTACGCCCGCCGCCGCCATGACGCCGAGATAGGAGAAGAGCGACATCGCCTCGCCCATGATCAGGTGGCCAACAATACCGCCAGTCAGACAGAACGGTACCGCCGCGAGTAGGATCAGCATGGGTTCAAAATAAGAGCGGAAGGCAACGGCCACGAGAAAATAGGCAATGCCAATCGCCAGCAGGATCAGAACCCCGATCTCTGACATGAACTCCTGTTCGCCCTCGGCGCGGCCAATATTGCCTCGGTTCACGGCGGGGTGCCGCGCATCAAAAGCTTCAAAGAAATTCTCGTCAAGATCGCTGCGGATTTCATTGATTCGCTCATCGGCAACTTCGGCGCTAACGATAATGGCACGCTGACGCTCGCGCCGCAGAATGCGGGAGATCCCTGTGGTAAACTCCAGATCAGCAACGGCATAGAGCGGAACCTCGCGCCCATCGATGGTGCGGATCCGCATATTTCCCAGGTGATCAAGGGACTGACGATCTTTCAGCGGATAGCGTACAAAGACCCGGACGTCCTGCCCGTCGCGGGGGAGACGTTGCACCTCATCGCCGAAAAAACCCTGGCGCACCTGACGGGCAACCTGTTCGGTTGTCACGCCGAGCGCTTCAGCCCCCGGTTTCAGGGTAAAGCGGACCTCTGCAGCGGACGATTGGGTATCGTTTGCCACATTGTAGACGCCCTCATAGCTGCGCAATTGGCCCATCAGGTCAGCGGCTGCGGCATTCAGCGCCTCAAGGCTATCGGCGTTCAGCACATATTCAATGGGTGGTCCGTTGTTGCCATTTTCATAGGTGACATTAATTTTCTCCGCATCGGGAACATCACCGATAAGGGTGCGCAGTCGCTCTGCGGTTTCGCTGGCGGTAATGGTTCGGTTTTCAGGGGGCACCAGCTTAACCAGCGCTAAAACTTGGTTGTCGCGCGATCGGGTGTACCAGTTTTCCACCAGCGTCCCGGGCTCGCCCGCATCTTCCTCCACCTGGCGAACAAGCTCTTCTTCGGCTTCCTGCAATTGACGCAAAACGGCCTGCGTGCGGGTGTAAGGTGTCCCTTCAGGTAGATTGACTTCAATCTCGATCTGATCGGATTCGGGCGTGGGGAAGAAATTTGACTGCACAATCCCATTGGTCAGAAGGCTGATGGAAATAACCATCGAGCCAATGAACAGAACCGCCGTCAGGTACCGCCGCCGCAGGGCTGCCTTCATCAGGGGGCGGTATTTATGACGGGCAAGCCAAACAATACTGTCTGCGATCCTTGCCTGCATCCGCGCAAATCGGGATGTTGGATTAGTCGGTTTCAGGTGGGACAGGTGCGCGGGCAAGATCAGCAGCGATTCAATAAGCGAGAAGGTCAGTGCAAGGATTACAACCAGCGAGATAGCCCGGGTAAATTGTGAGGTGCTGCCCGACAACATCATCCAAGGCGCAAAGAAAATCATCGTGGTCAGAACCGCAAAAATCACCGGCATGATGACCATTTTGGTCCCATTGACCGCTGCGGTAATACCTGTTTCGCCGTCTTCCACACGGCTATGAATTGCCTCGCCCACAATAATGGCGTCATCAACGATCACGCCGATCACGAGCAGAAAGGCGAAGGTCGATAACATATTGAACGACACACCCACGCTGGGCAGGAGCGCAAGACCGCCCGCAAACGCAACCGCAATGCCCACCGATACCCAGAGCGCGATCACGGGCCGCAGGAATAAGAGCAGGGTGATCAGAACAAGAATGATCCCCGTCCCGAAATTGTTAAAGATTGTCGTCATCCGGCTTTTGAAGTCTGCGCTGCGGTCGGCCCATAAAGTGAGCGTCACGCCCTCCGGTTTTTCGGTCTCGGCTTTTTCCAGATAGCTTTTGACCTCCTTGGAAAGCTTGACCACATCCATGTTAGGACCGCTCAGGACATTTACGAGGATCGTGCGTTCGCCATTGACCGTTGCGAGCAGATTGACCTCTTCAAAGCCGTCTTTCACAACGCCCACATCACGCACACGCACGACGGCGCCATTGGGCAATTGGCGCACCACGATGTCGCCAAAGTCGCTCGCATCGTCGGCAAGGTTGCGGGTGCGCAGTTGAACATTGCCCGCCTCGGTTTTCACATTGCCAGCGGAAAGATTAACTGAGGACGCGCGTACGGCGGCGGACACATCGGCGATGGTCAGGCCATAGCGGCGCAACGCCTCTTCTGAAACCTCAATGGAGACTTCTTCATTGCGCGTGCCAAACAGATCGACCGACGGTACGTGGGGGTAAAGCGCAAGATCACGGCGTACTTTTTCAGCGTATCGTTTTAGGATCCGTTCATCCACATCGCCGGTAACGGCAATCCTGACAATTTCCTGCTGGTTGCGGAAAACGTTGACCTGTGGTGGCTCGGCTGCGTTGGGAAAAGTGCTTATTGAGTCAAGTTCGCGTTTGATGTCGGAAAGGAACCGCGCTTCGTCCACATCTTCCTCGCCAATGACCCAGACGAAGCCTGCGTTCTCGTTGGCGGAGGCCCATAAGCGGTCAACCCCGCGCACGCGGCTGAGGGCTTCTTCCATCCGTACAACGAGTTGTTCTTCCACATCCTGCGGGGAGGCACCGGGCCAGGCAACCGACACTTGCGCGCCCGGAAACTCCACATAGGGATCAAGTTCCCGGTCAATCCGAAAGAACGTCACAAGCCCGCACAGTAAAATGCCAACCATCAGGAGGTTTGCCGCTACCTTGTTATTGGCCCACCAGTGGATAACGCCATTCATGATACGGACCTTTTCAAGTTAACGGATGCGCGGGGGTGAGGCACGATTAGGATGAAGAGCTGTCGGACAGCGCAAGAGACGAGGCCTCATCGCTGGTATCATTGTCAGTGGGCTGCAGGTCACCGGCAATTGCGATGGCCATGCCTGTGGCCGGGGCTTTGACGGGGGAGGTGATAACACGCTCGCCAGGCGTCACACCACTGGTGATCACGGCGCCATCGGGCCCCGACTGTGCGATCGTTACGGAGCGGATCTCTAGCGTGTTGTCATCACGGGCCACATAAACCTGCGCCTCACCGCGCAGGGCCGCCCGCGGTACCAGCACCGCATTGCCGAGGCTCTTGCCTTCAATATCCGCATTCACGAACAGACCAGCGGCGAGCGGCATACCGGCATCGGCCCCGCGCCCATAGGGATCATCAACTGCCACATAGGCAAAAAGGACGCGGGTTTGCGGGTCATACTGACTATCGGTGCGCACAATCCGCCCTTGCCAGTGACACACCTTACCGCCAACAATCGTATGCAGATCAACCGCCGGACCAGTCCCGGCATCGCTTTCCTGATAGCCAACGGGTAAATCAAGCTGTGTCAGTTCGCTATCGGTCAGGGGGAGGCGCACTTCCATCACGCTGGTGCCAAATATCCGGCCTAGCGCGGTGCCCGGCGCAATGAACTCACCCACATCGACGGTCTTCTGGGTCACGCGGCCATCAAAGGGCGCGCGTACTTTTGTGCGGGCAAGCTGTAGCTCTGCATTCTTTAGGTTTGCGCGAGCAGCCGACAGCATGGCTGCCGCCTCTGCCATTTGTGGTTTGCGCAAGGTCAGGTCTGATGCGGCACCCAACGGGCCGTTGCTATTTAATTCATTGTACTCCAGACGCGCCGCGTTGGCTTCGGCGGTCTCGCTGGCAAACCGGTTTTCGGCTTGGGCCACATTGGCCCGCGCTTCGGTAACCCGGTAGCGGAACTCTTCATCTTCTACGCTGATCAAGACTTCGCCAGCGGTGAAGATACCGCCTTCAATAAATGCGGGAGAAACATAGTCGATCCGGCCACTGACGTTTGATGCAAGATTGATCTGGACACGCGGTTGGGCGGCCCCTTGGGTGCGCACAGAAAGCGTCACCGGCTTGGAGATTGCCTCGGTTGCGACCACGGGGGTTGCCTTGACGATTTCCTCTTTCTTTTCCGGTTTCGGGGCCAGCATGCTGATCCCAGCGCCTACCCCTACAAAGCCCACAATGGCGATTACCGGCAACCCGAAGACGGCAAATCGGCGCAAGCGCAGACCAAGCGAGGCCCGCGTTACTTCCTGACGATGCTGGCGCGACGAGGCGGTGGGTGTTGGTGCGTCCACGGCGAGGCTCTCCCTGTCCCGGTTGGTACTGGGGTAACCCTACGCCCTCAAAATAGACAAAGAAATAAGCGGCGGTGCAATCTGCCGCACCGGCAAAACGGTTGGTCTCTTTTTCACAGACTTGCAGGGCGCGTGGTGTGCGCAAGGAGGTTTTCGGCGAAGTGAGCGGAGCAATGGACGCCCATTACAAAAGAGGCGCCCAACCGATCGGAAAAACGCTTGAAGCGTTTTCGGGTACAGCGCGACTGAGGGGTGTCCGGAAAGTACGCCTTGTCGTTAACGCTTCGCGCCCCGAGGCAAAACATGATGCCAGATAAAGGCGGGTGTTTGAATTCCGAATATCAAAGCCGCAAGCGCTGCTCGGGCGGCCAGCCCGCCCTACCGGAGGCGCTGCGCGCCGCGAGGCAAAAAATGGTGCCCGATGAGGGAGAAACTTTAAACTCTCTCACAGACGTATTTGACACTCTTCAAGACTGGGAAGGGCAGATAAAGGCTGTTGATATTAATTATGAGGAGTTGGGATTATGAGCCACTCCTTGTTGCCTACAGAGTTTGAACGATCTGCAAGCGGCTTAAGCCAGTCCCCCAAAGAAAAACCGAAGATGCTGCCGACCTCTGTGCGCTTTACGGCGGAAGAAAAAGCGTGGCTGCTCGAACGGGCCGGGGCACTGTCACTGGCGGCGTTTATCCGCTTAAAGGTATTGCAGGATGCGCCAAAGACGTTCCGTAACCAAGAACCGACCCGCCGACCGTCTTCTGAATTGGCCGTACTTGGTCAGATGCTTGGCGGTTTAGGGCGATCCGGGTTGGCTTCTAGTATGGGTGATCTGGCGAAGGCGGTAAAATCCGGGGCATTACCTGTCTCGCCTGAGCTTGAACAAGAATTGCAAAGCGCTGCAATGGCGATACAGGATATGCGCCGGGCGTTGATTTCTGCTCTCGGTGTCAAAGTTCAATGATCCTTGTCGGCTCACAGCGTGGCGGTGCCAAGGATTTGGCACTGCATCTCATGAAGGATGAGAACGATCATGTGACCGTGCATGATATACGGGGCTTTGCCTCGGACGATCTCATGGGTGCGTTAAATGAGGCTTATGCTGTGAGCAAAGGGACAAAGTGCAAGAAGTTCCTTTATTCCCTGTCCTTGAACCCGCCACCCAATGAAACCGTTGAAACTGGAACGTTTGAAACTGCCATTGGCCGGATCGAGGACAAACTCGGCCTGACCGATCAACCCCGTGCTATCGTCTTTCATGAAAAAGAAGGGCGGCGACATGCCCATGCCGTGTGGTCACGTATTGACACCGAACAGATGAAGGCAGTGCAAATCTCTCATGATTATCCAAAATTGCAGACTGTCGCCCGTGAGCTTTACATCGAACATGGCTGGAAAATGCCTCACGGGTTTATCGACAAAAACAACCGTGATCCACGTAATTACACTTTGGCGGAATGGCAGCAAGCAAAACGGGTGGATAAACACCCCCACGAAATTAAGCGGGCTATAGCGGACGCGTGGGCGGTTTCTGATTCCAAAGCCTCTTTTGAACATGCCTTGCAAGATCAGGGTTACAAGCTCGCCAGAGGTGATCGCCGGGGCTTTGTGGCCGTGGATATGCACGGGGAAGCCTATCCCATCCGCCAGCATGTGGGCAAAAAAATTAACGCAATCCGTGAGCGCCTTGGCGAAGAAGATACCTTTCCCTCTGTTGATGACACGAAAGCCCGCTACGCCGATGAGATGCTTTCAACGCTGGGGCGGTTTCAGAAACAATTAGGCGAGCAGGAACAACGAAAACAGGAAGAATTTGAAACGGCGAAGGCCGATCTGATTACCCGACAGCGTGAAGATCGTGCAGAACAAACGCTGCAATTTGAACAACGCCAGCTTGATGAGGCGCGGGAACGTCAAAACCGTTTTCGCACTGGCATTGCGGGGCTATGGGATCGTCTGCGCGGAGAACATAAGCGCATTCGACTGGAAAATGAGCGCGATGCGCAAGAAGCCATTGCCCGTGATTCTACTGAACGCGAAAAACTCGTCCAACAACAAATAGAAGAGCGCAATCAATTCACGATGCGGCAGGCCAACGAACATCGCCGCTTGCAAGAGCAGCAACAAAACCTGTCACAGGACGCAGAAAAATTTGAGCAGATGAAACCGCCGGAGCTTGAGCTGGACGTGCAAACGAAAAACGAAAGCCCTCAGATACCGGATCAACAGTCACATGGCTTGCAAGAACCGGAACCCATTGAACGTACGAAACCGCCCGAACCGACACCTGTGCAAGCAATAGACGCTGAACGACAAGCCTATATTGAGCAACGCAAGGCTAGCCTTGAGCAAAACCAAATCCGGACACCAACACGTGACCCAACTCTGGAACGGTAATCCAAACCTGAAAGGAAAATAAATGACCAGAGAGGATTATATTAAACAACGTCGAGCCTTACGGCCTTATCAGGAATTGGAGGGACAAGCCGTGCCGTGGCAACAAGCAATGCGCCAGAATCGTTACAATCCGGACACCGCCATTGGCCCGCCACCGTGGACGGGCGCAACAACCGCAGAATCATCTGCCCCCAGTTCACCTGCACTTGGTGGGATATCCGATGGAGAATATGCTCGTCGGGCTGCAGTATGGCGCGCTAAAAATCGCCCAACTCGATTCTATGATGGGTTTGAGCCGTAAGCAATGGCCTGAAATTATCAAAATTCGTCCGTAAAATCACTATTCAATGCTTTCAATAGCTTAACGGGTTTTCATATGTTTGATTTTCCAATTTGCGTGCAGCAATCGGAGAAAATCGGAGTTAAGCTTTGATCTGATTGAAAAGTCGATGTTGTCGTAATAAACGTTATCACACGAGATTTTTTGGCTGTATTATCTAAGGGCCTTCTCCAAAAAATTACATTAGAAAACTGGGGTACACTTTATGCCAACATTCTTAGATCAATTAGCCTCAGTATATGCTCAAATTCTAAGCCTGTTTGAAAATCGAATTTTTCTATCAATATTTGGTGCGCTTGTAGGCTCTATTATTGGTGGCACTATTAGTGCGCTCAATATGAACAGGTCAAATCAGCTTCAAACAACTTTACGGCTCTTTGATGAATGGCACAGTTCAGATATGCGTAGGTATAGGCACAATGCAGGTAAGATTTTAAAAGATGAAAAAGATATCAGTGCCGTTTATTATACGCTATCGGATGACGACCAGCATTCCCTTTCTATGGTTGCACATTTCTGGGAAAAAGCGGCGATTCTCTATCTGAAAAAAGCCACGACTAAGCGACTATTTAAACCATTTTTCAAAACGTTATGTTATTTATGGCATGATTTACTCTTCGGCACGTCCAATAATCCAAAACATTTTGGCGAATGGGAAATTATCGCACAACGGATGAAAGTTCTAGCAAGAGTAATCTAGCCATAATGATAATTATCAGATTTTAGAATGGAATATCATCGTCAAGTTCATAACTTGTGTCTTCCTCTTTAGGTGCGGGAAGCTGTTTTTTCCTTTTGGGCGGTGGTAAAGTCTCACGGCGTTTGCTGCCTTCAAATATGAGCGCTTTAATCCTCTCGGCTTTTTTTAGAAGTGGGTCAATCTTGTCTCCACACTCATTAATCACACTAGAAAATTGAATCATGCGTATGAACAAGGCATCTGCTGTAGTGCGATCTCGGTTAATCTCTAATTCTAAATTTGCCAATTTTTCGTAAATCGCATTTTTTTTAAATTCATCCTGAATTTCCTGTTCGACTATTTTTCGAACTGTTTCTAGATGCCCCATAATTTCATCTTTGAATTGAGGCGCAATTAATATCGGAGTTCCCGCTGTACCAGTTTCTTCTCGTGATTCACGCAAAGCATATCGTGTAATAAGGTAATTTATCTTTGTAAAGAATTTTGTAAATGCTTCCTCAAATTCTTCTTTTGGAAGTTCTGATATATCGTCCAGTTCAAAAGCATCAAGTTCATACTCGTCCAGAAAAGCCAGTATTGATGATACATAATAGCGTTCCGGCTCACGATTTCCTGCATAAAATCCGTCTTGATCTCGATGATCGTCAGCATCCCTGATTCTTTCCTGACGCAGTACATTTCTTAGGCGTTTATCATACTCAACGAAAGCCTGTTCACTTCCTTGCGGTAAATCTAATAGGTCAATATTATCAATAATCATATTCTATGTCTTTTAGGGGAGGTACCTACGTTTTATATGTAGTCATTCTGTAAATTAATTTCTAGAGCCACTATTTATTTATTTTCTTATAATGTCTCTGCCTTTAGGTTTGCTGCGTCGGATGGGATGAAATCGGCCTTCACCCTGTGCCGAGGCCGATTTCAGGTTAGCCGCCAGCAAACCGGGCGGTGTATGCGCACACTCTCCGTTTCGCACTCTTGTTTGCTGCTTTGGAGGGTTTGAAACGGTTCTTCTATTCAATCAAAATGAGAACACTCTGATTATGTGTGAGCATATAGAAGTGGCATATCATCCCACGTTCGACGACGATATGTTCGCCCAGTTCGTTTCTTATTCACACCTCCCCATTGCTTGAAGAAAAACCGAACTTCATTTTTTTCACAACGTTCAAAAATTTGATCTACCCATTCTTTATCTAAAGGCCGTGACTTAGGGCCAGACTCGCCACCGACAATTGCCCAATGGATGTTCGATAAGTTCACGTTACCCACTGGCCCTATTAATGGTTCAAAAGAGATAAATCGAACTGCTGCGCGGCAGCGTTTCAATTCCGATATGCGATGAGCGACACGTTCATCTTCAACAGAAGTACCGACCCAAACATTTTTTAATGCTCTTTTTCCTCGTTGCTTCAAAAACTCCGCCATTCGATCCGGTTGTTTCGTCAAAACTTGGAAGGTATGCATTTGCGCCGTTTCCATCACTTGCCAAACCCTTTCAATATACTCGAATGGGATGCTGTCCTGAAAAAGGTCAGACATTGAGTTGACGAAAACCAAGCGAGGTTTCCGCCAAGTAAGAGGGATTTCTAATGTGTCTTCAAGTAAGTATGTCTTGCCCGTCCAGACATAGCGATTCCCGCTTTTACGAGTGGTTCCCCGGTAAGAAGGATGATCCATCGCTTGTAGGCGAGCCGCCATGCGCATAGCATAGCAATTTGTGCAGCCGGCAGACATCAGGCGGCATCCGGACACTGGGTTCCACGTAGCATCTGTCCATTCTATGTCAGTTAATCCTGCCATGTTTCCTATCTGTCGCTTTTACTGCTGCTTTCGACAAACGATTCGCTAACGTTGTAGCTTTTTTCGACGGGTTTCCCCAAGCGAAAAGTAAATAAAATGACGGGTACGCATGTTTGCCCAATGGTATCATCTCTTCCATAACACCACCTTGAAACACGCTTTTCAACCGCTCTATCATAAACATGGCGGCGCTTTCTGGAGTAACTCTTTTCTCTTTCGGTGGTGGTGCGCCAAATAAATCTGCTTGACCGGAAGGAACTAAGAATGCCTGCTTCCATTCATCAGTTCCGAACAATTTAGTAATAGAGGCCTCGTGTGTAGAATGAACTTGCCCATCACTAGATATTTGTCGAAATACACCAAGGCCAGCAGGAAATAGATACCAAAGATCGAGCGCTTTGGTATTGGCAATAGCTTCAATTGTTCTCCATTCTACCTGATTACCGAATGGATCAAGTAGAACTACACCACGTTGGGAGCGCCATTGTTCGTTCTGACAAATCTTGCGGATATGTGTATTAGCATCACCCACTTGGTAATTGATATCGTGGTTAGCTTCGATGTCAGAAAACTTCTTCTGAAGCGTGTCGATACATTTTTTACGTTTATCAATGAATACATACCGTGAAAAAGAAGGTTGCACGTGCAAGGCACGATCAGCCGATCCGGCTATAACGGTTGTTACGTCTTCATCAAAGAGTTCGTCTTTGTGATCTGTAAGTGGAATTTCTCCGCTTCCTGCAAATCCGTCAATATAGACTGTCTTTAACGACGTGCCGCCTAAAGCTCTACAATACATTGCGAGATACTCACCAATGACATCGAGCTTCCTACCTGTTGAGTCTGCGCTTCCAAACTGCTTTTGAGCCATTGAACCCCATGAGAACAAATTAAGAACATAAAAACATGGTTTATTGGTGAGGGCAAGAGATTTTTCAAAACGGCGATCTTTTTATGAATCCTGATATCTGGTACACACCAATTAGGGCAAGATGAAAACAATAAATATTGCAGAAAAAAATACTTCGATACTTGACTCGATAATCATTAGTTAAAGATTCTATTTACACATTATTTTTTGTTATCGGATTAACTTTTCTCAGTTCATTAACTCCTTTTATTGCATACATTTCAAGTGAAGCAAGAAATTCTCGATAACCACCAAGTTCCCGTATATCTTCTGGAATAAAAATTTTTTGATCGTCCAATTTTGAGCAATCAAATGGGAGAGAAGGAAACGGAACGTCTCTCATCATCCGCAAGTATGGAGAAAACGACTGCAACAAGATTGCGGCAAAAAAGTATTTGTCCCAAACGCAATCATAAGCCAATCGCTCCTCCTCATTCTTTAATTTTGAATAGCCTGGCTTTCCGGTAGGTTCATAGTATGTATGAAATCCATCAACGGTGTTTTCAATTGCCCAAATGCGTTTGTTTATCCATTTTGAAAAATAGACTTTCTGGAACTCTTCAAAAGTAACGAGCTCGATATTTGTTGCTTTTACTGATTCCTTTGCACCACTTTGGAAGCCTTTTTTCGAAATAACATATCCCCGATTTACACCAGTTTCATCTACTACAGTACGGAACGCATGAACCACAGTCTGCGGGACCAATGAACTCCAATTCTTACATTCATATATTGTTCTGTGGACGATGCCATCAACTTCTTCTTCCGAATAAACATCAACGTTAACTTTTCCTCGCGGAAGGTCTAAGTGGTGGTTGTGCTCAGCTTTCATTCCGGATTCTTGGAGAATTGCTTTCACAATTTCTTCCAGTTCTTTCCAGTTTCGTGGTATTTCCTGAGTAATTTTTGGCATTTAATTTTGCATCAATGATGAAGCTGCTAATTGTCCGGCATGCTTTAGATTTTAAGGGGCTTTGTGAAAAATGGCTATACGTCATTTCTATTTTGCAAGGATTTTGTCTTCATATTTTAGATGTATTCAAGAAAAATGGTATCGCTATCCAACCGCAAAGTTGGCCGGGATTAAACGGCGGGACGTTTTGCTTGGCGCGTAGCGCCAAAGGCCGGGGGGTGAAACGGGGGCGCGCAGCGGGCCCCCTCGGAGGTGCGAAGCACCGGAGCAAGAGCGGTGTGACTACACCGCATATCTTGCGCTGATCCTAAAACCTTCCTCTTATCTCTAACTACAATTTTTATGCTCTTCTTCTGACCAAAGTAATGAACTTTGAAGCGGTTGTCTGTGACCCTGCCTCTGGTTCAAAACCTGCCATTTAAACCCCAAAGCTAATCCAATGCTGCATTGCGGCAAAGCTTAACAGGTTCTTAATGTTTGTTCCTTATACTGAAAACCATGGTGGTAACTACAATCATTGATACGATCAACATTTTATGGGATCGGTGGGATACATCGGGGACTGAATTATGCTGCTCAGGGTAAGTGCTAGCACAGTCAGGAACCCTGACTGTGCTGTTTGCCGGGGTGTAGCCCGGCGGGAATTTGGAGGCCATGATGGCCTTCGATGATTTCTCAGAAGATACGGAATTCAAGTTCATTACCCGGCTGCAACAGGCCAAGGGCCATGCAGAGGATATGCACCGCTTCAACAGGGCGATGTCCGGGTTGGAGACAGGTGATGGCAATGCTCATAACAGCAAATCCAAAGACAAGGCGGCAGATGCGCAACGTAAGGGTAAGTCATCCGGTTTGAGGAAGCTGGATGAATGGTTGCTCAATCCCGAATATGAGGCGCTTTATAACAGGTTTGGCGATTTGCTGTCAGGATATGAAACCGCCACTGAAACTGCTCTCGGCAGGGCCGAAAACGCCCTTGCTGAATTGTTAGATAGGGCTGCGCATTTGCCCGATGCTCGTGCTGTTTTCAGGGATGAGAACGGGAATGTCGTAACAGAAGATGGTTCGATTATTGACCCTGAAACGGCTGTGGCAATCCAGTGGCCTGATGATGCACCGACTTATAAAGATTATCTCAAACGCAAACAGGATTTGGATGAACTACGCCGCTATCAGATTGACGTGTTGGGTGAAGCACGGGAACGCTATGAAAACCCTGATGATCCGATGACCGCTGAGGAAATTGAACAGCGTATGAAAGAGATTCAAGAGCAAGCCCCTCAACAGATCGAGGCAGAATTGAAACCAGACGAGGTGGTCAATGATGGCCAATCCAAGATTGCGTTTTCTATTCAACAGCCACCATTGTCAGAGCTCTAACTGGAATAGTTAAACGACCCGCACTGTTTTTCTAGAATTGCCATGATGATACCGCGCGGATGATAATCAGGAAAGCGGCGCATGGTTCCAAGTATATACTCATTATTTTTATCGTGGTCTGAATTGTACCAATTTTCGATACAACGACCATGTGGTTCATCGTTCTGGAGTGAAATATAGCCAGCAACACCAATCGTAGTGCGTATATAAATCTCCTTATTTTGCCTATCCCATGTGAGGAATTGAGCCGCTTTAAAAATATTCTGCTCTGGCTTTGCCTTCTCCGGTGCGGCTGTACCGCTTTGGGTAAAAACCATACTTAACGCCAGCACAAATATGAGTTTAGATGGTGATTTAAAAATTAATAATGATTGATAAAATGACCCTGTATTTAAACAGAATGAATGAAACTGTTTTATGGATTGATTTATCAGGAGTATTTATTAGTATGAAATGAAAGAGGTTGATACAAACCTCACTAAAAACGGCGGTAAATCAACGAGGTGTGTGCGATGAAACGGAATCATTCATTCCGTTTTACAAGGCGCAAACTCAAAGGAGCCGCCGTTTATGACCTATGACCGTTCTTATCACCCATCCATGTCGCCCTATACCAATGGGGGCGAGCGCAAATATCTGTGCGCCAGCGAGCGGGAGCGCTTTATCAAGGCGCTGCCCGTTCTGACCAATCCCAAAGATCGCACCTATTGCGAGTGTATTTTGATGACCGGATGCAGAGCATCGGAAGCGCTCGGTTTGACCGCCCTGCATATTGATGCTGAGGAAGGGGCGATTATCATCCGCAGCTTGAAAAAGCGGAATAAGACGCATTTTCGCGCTGTACCCGTACCGCGATCCTTTATTGAGCGGTTGGATGAGGTTCATCATATCCGTAAATCCCGCGCCATGCCCGGCGGCGGGCGTGATTGTCCATTGTGGACGTTCAGCCGGACAACTGGGTGGTTGCGGATGAAAGAAGTGATGAAAGCTGCCGGATTATCGGGTGTAAAAGCGACGTCAAAGGGGCTGCGTCATTCCTACGGCGTGAATTGCGCTCTGAACCATGTGCCCACCGTGGCGATCAAGCGCTTCCTCGGTCATTCCAGTTTGCAAACCTCGGAAGTCTATCTTGATTTTGCTCATGCCGAGGATGACCGGAAAATTGTGCGAAGATTGTGGGGGTGAATGAAGGGAACGTGGCCGATAATGTGATTGACCGTATGATTGCAAGACGTTTGCGAAAACGGCGGAAAGCTCTCGGCATGAGCATTACCATGCTGGTGGCTTCTATAGTCGTTTCTTACCAACAGATACAAAAATACGAAACCGGACAAAATCGCGTCTCCGCCTCAAGGCTTTACCTTGCTTCCAAAGCGCTTGATGTGAAGGTGGAGTGGTTTTTTGAGTGAGTGATTTTGGAACGTGCATATTGATACGTATACAAATATATTTCTTGCGCAATCGCAAATTAGTATATTATGCTAATCCCACCGAACACAATTGAGGGGTGTCCCTGAGTGGGACAGGTTACAGAGCATAATTATTGCAGGGACTATAAGCATCATGTTGAGTAAAAAATTCTATACGTTTGCTGATTTACAGCCAAATCCTGATGTTCAATTCGTCAGGATTGATGAGGCATTTAATGAAGAGGTTCCGTATCATTGCTATGTGTTGGCTGTCGATGAAAAAACACAAAAAGCATTATTGGAAAATCCAATCCCGGAAAGTTATTCGCAACAACAAAAATTGTTGGCTTATCTTGAAAGAGGGGCTTACCTCCAGTCTCAACGATATGAAAATGGTCTTTGGCGTCCAGCAATCACGAGATCAGAGCGTTTAGATTCTGAGCTATCGCATGCTATGCACTATGAGCACGGAAAATATATGGGAATGGTTGATTTAACTGACCCCACTTTAGAGGAATTTGTGACATTTTATGATCTTGATGCGCATATTGATGAGTGCAAAGAAAGAGGTATACCGTTGAATCTTGGTGAGCCAATGCCAATTCGCGGCTAAAACTGGCCTTTCATTAAAATATAGGGGCTTGTAACGACCTCCTCTATTGCGCCGCCTTCCTTTTCAAGTGTTTCCGTATGGTAAAATTCCACATTCTCAGGGTCGGTTATATTTGACCTAAAACGTTCTTTCACTACATCGCTTAGGTCAGAATATTTGACCGTATCTGGTTTAACTTTCTTGCCTTTTTTCATCTTCTCTAGGTAAATTGGTGTCAGATGTGATGCAGAACGCTTAGCGTTTGATAACACCATACCTCGCAAAAAACCCGGGGCATCGTTCTTTTTCACTGTATCTCTGTCGTCTTTTGGCTCTTTATAATTTACAGTAAAGAGAATAAATCTGGGGAGGTGGTCTTCTGTTTCTCGTAATATAACATTCAAATTCTTACTGGCTTTATCTAAAAAACAAATTCCCTCATATATGATTTTCCTATTGCCTGGCATGACAATTTCGTCACGATATTTACAATAGGGAAGATTCACATCTGTTTCTTTTTTTACATTATCATCACCTATTTCTACAAAAGTTCTAATCGCTTCTGAGATAGTGACTGTAGATATCCTTACGGTGTCTATACCGTTAACTGCGAATTGATGAGATTTATATGTGCCTGCAATTTCATTAAGGCTGTCGTGGTCTGAGCTTTCAGTTGATGAAAATAAAAGCGGTAATAGTCCCATACAGCGAACAAGCATATCTTCGGGCGGCCAGTAGTTTTTCCAGTATAGAAACAGCGCTATTTTAATTCGCCAATCTCGTAGCTTCTTATTATCTTTTTGCGAGCTGACAAAATCACGCTCTACTGCCCTTAATATTGGGCTTTTAGTTGAAAAAGATGGATCTTTTTGTGGAACAATTCTTTTAACCAGTTTTCGAAATTCCTTCGTAAATGGATCTTTTATATTATCAGGGTACTCCATATTATATTGAGCAGTAAATTCTTTCAAAATTTCTATAAATTGAGTGTACGAGATTGGATTTTGAATCGACCCTTCGTCAGCACGAAATTTCCTTATCGCAAAAGCAAGCAATCTACGTTCCGGATATGTGTCATTAAAAACGAACATATTGAATTTTCCCCGATATTGCTGCCTAAAGGACACAGGTCAATTTGTGACTAATCTTGGTCAAAACTGACCATGACTAGGTCAAAAGTCAACGTCAGATTTGCCTATCAAATGGCAGTTTTGCTCCACCGGCAGTCAATCTTAAGGAAACCGAGGTCCATAGTCGGAAAATTTCAGAGCAATACTCGCTGTGTGGCTATCAATTTTGACTGATATAGTCTCGGCTAAAAATCAATAAAATCAGCTATTTAACTGATATCGTAAGTCCAATTACGAACTTGAAAAACACAAAAATCCATCTAGCATTTTCAGCAATAAGAGCTTGGAAAAAAATAGGGAGAATCACCTATTATGGTTTACACAGCAAACGACTTGCGAAGAACACGTCACGATGAAAATCCATTCGATACGATGGGGTTATTATCTTTTGCTGAGAATTTAAATTTTCTGTCATGCGAACTTCAAAATTACCGTCAAGCGGCAAATCGGAAATCACAGGCAGCCGTCGCAACAGAGATGCGGAAAATAGTGACCGCATATTCCACTAAAGAATACACAGAACACATAGCAGAAAATATTCAAAACCATAATATTCGTGACTTTGAAAGACGTTCGCGGCTTAGCAATGAGGGGCAAATATTATTGATTCATGCGTATACGTATATTTGCTGGAATCCTTACAGGGTAATCTGGACTGAATCACTGTTGTCAAAGGCTGGATAGAGTAGTTTGTTTACAAACTAATTCCAATATCGTTCGATAATTGCCCTTATATCTTCACATAAGCTTTCCCTGAATTCCAAACTCTAGCTTATTCTAAGCCTACCAGCTAAGGCATTTAAGTCCGGCTGAACCGAAAGGTAAGGTGATATTAGTATTTTCTTCAATCTCAAAAGCTGAGGAAGCAGGCCAGTGTGCCCGTGCGAACGGGCAGACAGGCGTGTCGCCGAAGAACTTTAGTCCTCAAGAGCAAAAGGACTTCCAGAACTGTATGTCGTCTTAAACCCTAAGAGCTGGCCCTCCAAGACTTTGTGATGATCGTCTTGGAGGTGCCATTACCAATCGGCGTTCGAAAACCAAAAGGATAGTTCTCTTATGCCATTTCAGAGTGAATTACTCAACCTGCTTGGGGTTGGGGTGGTCGCACTTACCCAAAATCGACGCAACAGTTGCCGTTTAGAAGGGAGCGGACAGTATGAGTTTGTCTAACGTTGAAATGGGCTTCCTTCTTGCCTCGGTTCCGATGGCATTGGCGGGCTTAGCTTTTTCTATATCGCTTTCAGCCAGCCCGTTTATCGCAACTATTGGTAAAGCCCTTGGGTGGCCGCTTTCGATCATCCTTGGATATGTTGGCGGGGTTTATTGGGCTGACAGCCTGCTACCTGATTGGCCGCAGTGGGCGGGCATCCCCATCATGTTCGGGCCGGGCTTCTTTTTCACATGGATGGCGATCTCAATTTTATTGCATGAAGACGCCATCGAAAAAGAAATCCAGTTTGCGCGATGGATTGGCGCAAAGATTAAGGACTATCGCCAGAAGAGAACGGCTGAGAAAACGACCTATAGAGCCTATGCGGAGGATGAATAATGGTCCTCAAGACAGGGTTCAATCTTATTCAGAACTCCGGGCAAAAGCGGGCCAAGTCTCGCCTGCGTAAATTCTCCAAACGTGACAAGCGAGCCCTTGAAGCGATCACGAGTTCGGGCGCGTTTGATCAGGGTGGCCTTACCACCACCGATGTACTTCATGAGCACGGCATGTTTAAGAAAGGCGAGAGCAGCTTGCCGATCGGTGTCCATGATGGCCGCATTTTGCGGGATAACCTTGATTCGCCGATCGCAATTCTGAGCCGCCCCGGCGGCGGAAAAGGTACTTGCCTTGGGTTTCCGATGATGGCCGAATGGAAACATTCGAGCTTTACCTTGGATGTTGATTGCGAATATGTGAGGAGCGTTTCGCCTTTCCGCCGTTCCCTTGGGCACAAACAAATATTTTTAAACGCCTGCGGTCTTTACGGTTTTCCAAGTGATTGTTTAAACCCGTTTCGGCGCCTGATAAGATTGGTGCAGGAAGACATACATGCAGCGATCGCGGAAG
This sequence comes from Pseudomonadota bacterium, assembly GCA_039819545.1. Lineage (GTDB taxonomy): Bacteria > Pseudomonadota > Alphaproteobacteria > Caulobacterales > Parvularculaceae > CALLPQ01. The sequence goes on from JBCBRS010000011.1 coordinate 40,971, forward strand.
CCCGTGAGCTGGCGCAGCTTATTGTGCCTGATACACCGGCAAAGCAACAAAGCCAGAATAACTGGATTGATAAGGGTGCCCGTAAACTCATTGAAATGGCGCTTATCTATTTGGCAAAAGATCGCCCTTATCAATGCACGCTCGCAGGCCTCCTTGAATTCCTGAGCCAGCCGATCCCGGCGATGCTTGATGCGATCGGCATGAATGCCACCATTGTTTTTGCTGTGAAACGCGCCACCACCTTTGTAGCCGAATATTTCGCCGAGGCACAAAAACAGGTCCAGTGGAAGGTCGAGGAAGCGTGCGAGGCGCTGCAAATCATACAACCGGGCTCTCCCTATGATTTGGCCACGAGCGCGTCATCATTTGATCCCCGATCAGTTAAAACGGCTGATCAACCAATTGATATTTATCTGATGGTTGAAGGCCGCAGGCTTGAAACTGAAGCCAATTATCTCAGCCTGTTGATGAGTCATATCATCGAGGAAGCGGCAAACGCGCCTGGTGATCGTCCTTTTTTGGTTTTGGCCGACGAGTTTTCGCAACTTGCAAAATCAAGGGTTTTAATCAAGGCGATGCGGGCCTACCGGAAACGAAAAATCAAGATCGTGACTATGAGCCAAGGGCGTCAATCCACGATTGACCGATATGGCCAGAACTTGGCCCATGACATTGAAGACATGGCGGGCACCAAAATATGGATTGATCCGCCTTATCAAATTGCCCGCGAGCTTTCTCAAAAAGGCGGCTATCATACGGCAACGTCTCGCAATATCGGCGACGCACCGGACGGTCGATATACGACAAGCTATTCTGAGTCTGCGCAACCGAATTTACCCGTTTCCGAACTTGTCAGCGGGAGCGGTGCACTCGCCGGAAAGATGATCATTGAGCACAAAGGCGTTCCCGGTCTGATTGTTGCCGATAAGGTGCCTTGGTGGGAAATCTATCCCTATGCCGAGCAATTGTCTAACGACTACCGGGATGATTTTTATCAATATCAGCCCCCTCCGGTGAGGGTTTCACGTGATGAGGCGTTGGCAATGTTCGGTCTTTCCGACCCGTTTATGGCATCTGATGTCACCGCACGAGCCCGCTTACTACAAGGTAGTTTCCCGCAACCAATCATTAACGCAGCGCTTAATGCGCTCGGAGGTTCGCAATGAGTAATGTCGATTATTGCCGTCTTGAAGGTCTTATTGATCGTGATGTTATGAAGAATGCACATGTCGCTGTTGTTGGCGTTGGCGGTGCATCCAGCCTAGTTCGAAATCTTGCCCATGTTGGCCTTGGCGCTGTTACGATCATCGATTTTGATGAAGTTTCGACAACAAATGTGGCCACGCAAGCATACGGTCTGCATCAGGCTGGTAAGCTCAAAGTGGAAGCACTTGAAGCTGATATCCGTGCAATCAATCCAGATACGAGAGTCACAACTCATGCAGTTAAGCTGCAAGGTCTCAGCGAAAGCGCATTGTTGAATGTTCTCAATGCTGACCTTTTGCTTGCCATGACGGATAATTTTTATACGCAAGCAACGCTGAACAAACTCGCGATCCGCTATGAGGTTGATACGCTTTTTTCAGGTGGTCATGAAGGATGCAAAGCAGTTGAAATCACAGGTACTTTTGCGGAAAGCATTGAGCGCGGATATGGTTGCCATCGCTGCCACATTCAACCCAGATATGATGCGCATGCACAAGATATCGTTGAGAGCGGAGTGATCAACTCGCATATTTTTCAGGCTGAATATCGCAATGCGATGCTCGGTACACTGGCCCTATCTGTCTTACATGATCAAAAAAGATCACCCCTCGGACAGCCGCATATTGCCAGACTATTCAAACGCAAGCCGTTTTTAATAGGCCGAATTGATCCGCACTATTTTAAGGCCCTGATGGGCCCGGCTGACCATAATCAGCTTCCAACCTATGGGCTTTTTTCAACAAAGAGTTTTGAGCGCCAACTGACTGGCTCTCAATCATGTCCTGACTGTGGGACGCCCCCTAACCGGATCGGGGTTCAGTATCCGGCATCTATGGAGGACAGTAATGTCTGACAAAAAGACTCCACCAATGGAGTATATCAACCCGATCATTGATGCGGAGTTCGAGGAAATTCAAGAGAGCTTGCGCGATAGCGCTTCTCGACAACTCGTTTCAGCTCAATCGACGGAGGTTGGTCCGGTTAAGTCGCGCACATTGTGTGCATCTTAGCCATTACCGGGCCGCGTCATTTTCCGCGATCTGGCGCGGCCTAAATTTTATGGTCGAGATGGGCAGTAAAGAATGTCTGGTTTTTTTGATTTCGCCGGTACTGTTATCGATCGCATTTGCAGAACGCTTTTTGGCGTTTCTCCCGAACCAAAATCGGTGCGTGAGACTTCGTATCAGCGGAGAAATATAATCGCATCTCAGTATTCAATATTGCCTGATGCGCCCAAAATTTCAGGGCGCCCGCCATGTTGGATTGGCTTGAAGCATGGCAAATATTTGTATGAGTTTCAGGTTTTGAAAACAGAGGGTGAAATCCGAATTTATATTCTGGCGGCACCCTCATACGGCAAACACAAAATAACTGCGCACCTTACGCATCGTTGGTTCGATGATGTGTGTAGGATTCATTATGTGTGCTGTGGTGGGCGTTCACCTACAGATTTTGATGATGCCAAAGAATTTGCGCGGCTCTGGTGTCGCTACACAACTCATTATGTCGAAACCGGACAAGATTTATTCGCCTCATAATTGAAGGAGTTCATTCTATGGATATTGCCAATGCTATAACGATGACGGCGCGTGTTTATGGTGATTATAAGAAAACAGTTGCGCGTCATGAACCGGAAACCGTTGCGCTACTTGGTGGAAAACTTAATAAACCAAACCGCATCACAGAGTTTCGATTTTGCCCGCCTGAGAAGAAAGGGGGTGTGTATCAATCCAGTTCCGCCACTGTCTCTGTTGATGCAGACCTGATGAACTGGATCATTTCCAATGAGTTTGCTCCAAACGACCGCTATATTCTCGGTCTTTGGCATTCGCATCCCGGAAATGTGACCGCACCGTCAGGCGAAGGCGGTGATCTTGGTGCGTTCGAAGATTTTTTATCAACCACAGCAGCGCGTGAGGCGGGCTGGAAGACGCTTTTAGCACCTATCACGACCTTTGATCACAAAGGACGAGATACGATTCATGGTTGGACATACTCACAAGGGGAAATGAAAGCGAGACCTGCTCCGGTTCTTATCGAGGCAGCAGGACACCTACACACGCCACACGAATTTGAAAGATTGATTATGGAACAACCAACCCACACAACCTCCGAGCCCGTGTCAAAGCGTGTTGAACGAACACGTGAAGTCCAATCGCTGTTACTTGAATTTGACCAGGCGTATTGTGTGCTTCATGAGCAGTTAACTGGATCATGGCTTAAACGCCGTGAAGCCTTGCGTCGTTTTAATTTATATGCACTCAGCGAGTTTGATGATCTTATAGCTTCGATCGATGATGATCGGGGCCGCCCGTGATGCCGAACAATTTTCCGAGTGACGGTGCCCATAATACCGTTACCAGAGAAGCGGTTGACGAAATCGCTTCACAGACCCCGACGCAAAATGCCTCTCTTGATTACACGATCGGAGGTCGCACAGAAGCCTCTGTTCATTCGAATGTCGAAGTTGAACGAATGGCGGCGGTTATCAATGGTGAGCGTACACTTAATCGAGCTGGCGATGACATCAACAGCCAGTGGGTAAATACCCAAGAAGGTTATGCTACCGCCTCGTTCAATGATCAAAACAGGCAAGAACGGGTTTCGCCTTATTTGCGCGAGCTTGAAGAGGCTCGAACTCAATATCGGGCTGTTACTAATACGGCAAAAAGCGAGGCCGAAAACAATCGTGAAGCAACCCACCCTCAACCGAGAAAGGAAGACTATGAGCGAACATGATAAAGACGATAATCAACCGGATAATGAAACCGCCCCGAATAATGGGCCGGTGCGAACATTGAGGGACGGGCCTCTATCTTCATCGGTGTTTATGAATAAAAGTGAAGATAAGCAATTTCCAACAGCAACCATCTCCCGGAACTGGCAGGATCAGGACGGCAACTGGCATAGCTCCAACAGCTTTTCGGAAAGCCAGCTCAAACGGGTTTCTGATTTAGCCCTAAACACGCGCGATGTCATGGTGGGCTTGCGGCATGATCAGGCACTCGTAAATGAAGTACAGGAACAAGCCACGGCACAGCCTGATAATCGTGAAGCTGAGCCCGATCAAACATCGTCCCTCGATACGGAGCGGCAGAATTATATAGCCAGCCGTCAGGCGCAAACGGAACCTGCGCCGGAACAGGAAAAAACCCAACCTCGTGAGGCACCACGAGAACACTAAGCCCGGATTATCCGGGTTGAGCACAAGAATCTTCTTTACAGGAACTAAAATCTGAATTAATTTATGTTCACTATTTGTTCTTATTGGAAGAGGAAAGGACGAACCATATGAATCACATTTAGAGCCAGAAGGAAAAAAGGGTGAAAGACGATAAGAAAAGACAGTGCGAAAAAAACACAAAGACATATTTACAGCATACGGATAAGCCTGCAACGCCATCAATGATCACAGTTGATTATGAGGCTTATCAACATTTGTTGGATGACGACACTTTGAGCGAGGATGAACGCCGCGAATATCTGCAAGCGATTTGGAATATCGTTGTTGAATTTGTATCCCTCGGCTTTGAAGTGCATCCCTTGCAACAGGCGCAAAAGGCCCGTGGAAAACCCGGTCAAAGACCCAGAAAACCAGCACTTTCAGCGTCTGATATGCTATACTTGGATGATCAATATTTAAGGGATAATTTTAATGAGTTTGCCGACCTGGAAACAGAGACGGCGAATGAGGGAGTCATATCATGAGAGATTTTAGTGATGATGCGAAAGAGCGCAAAAAGGCTGTTTTCTATTGCCGGGTGAGCGGTAAAAAACAGGTCAAGGATGGGAGCGGATTAGGCTCACAGGAACATCGCTGCCGTCAATATGCGGAGGCAAAGGGCTATGAGGTTATGGAAGTCTTCCCCGATGATGTTTCAGGCGGCGGTGACTTCATGAAGCGCAAGGGCATGGTTGCGCTCCTCAAATATCTTGATGATCACGCCGAAGATGGTTTCGTCGTCATTTTTGATGATCTCAAACGCTATAGCCGCGACGTGGAGTTTCATCACAAGCTGCGCCGCCACATGGAAATGCGCAATGCCACCCGCGAATGCTTGAATTTCAATTTTGAAGACTCGCCCGAAGGCAAGCTCAAAGAAACCATCACAGTTGCTGCCGGTGAATATGAGCGCGAATCCAATGCCCGCCAGAACTGGCAAAAATCAATCGCCCGCATCGAACAGGGCTATTGTGTGCAAGCTGTTCCGCCCGTGGGCTACAGATATGTTTCGTCCAAGAAGGGCGGTAAAGTGCTGGAGCGCGATGAGCCTGCTGCCTCAATCGTCCAGCAAGCTCTCGAAGGGTATGCAAGCGGGCGCTTTGGCTCTCAGGCGGAAGTGATGCGCTTCCTCCAAGATCACCCGCAATTCCCGAAGAAGGGCAAGAACAACACCATCACGCAACAATCTGTCGTGCATCTCCTGCGCCGCCATCTCTACGCCGGTCTGGTTGATGGCCGGGCGTGGGGTGTGTCCATCCGTGAGGGACAACATGATGGCCTGATCAGCTTCGCGACATTCGAGCGCATTCAAGAAAAGCTGGATGACCGGGTCTACGCACCCGCTCGCAAAGATATCAGCGATGATTTCCCGCTGCGCGGTGCTGTGTGCTGCTCGTCCTGCGATACGCCGCTTACGGCTGGATGGTCGCAAGGCAAGTGTAAAAAGTACCCCTATTACTTTTGTCGCAAGAAGGGCTGTGACCGATTTGGCAAGACGATCCCCCGTAAGAAAATCGAGGAAGAGTTCGCCGCCGTGCTCACAAAGCTGCAGCCGACGAAAAATCTTATCGCGATCATCACGGCCATGTTCAAGGATTGCTGGGCGATGCAACATGATCAGCTTTTAGCGGGAAAACAGGCTCTCCAACGCGATATTCAGAACATTGAGCATCAGGTCGAGAAATTGCTCGATAGCGTCGTCGAGGCCTCGAACCCGCGTGTGATCGCAGCCTATGAAACCCGCATAGAAAAGCTGGAGCGCGAACGGCTGGTGCTCATCGAAAAAGAGCGGGAAGTATGCAAACCGCGCGGAGACTTCGAGCATGTGTTTGAACACGCTCTCCGGTTTTTCTCAAACCCTTGTAAACTCTGGGAAACGGGGCGTTTAGAGCTTCAAAAACTAGTGCTGAAACTCGTGTTTTGTGAGCATTTGCAATACTGCCGTGAAACCGGATTTAGAACACCGCAAACCACTGTTCCATTTAACTTTTTAGGAAAATTTGACGTGAAAAATAAAATGGTGCTGCCGGAGAGAATCGAACTCTCGACCTCTCCCTTACCAAGGGAGTGCTCTACCTCTGAGCTACGGCAGCGGGCGGCGCTGAGGCCTTGCCAAGGCGCAGGGAAGTAGCTGTCTTTCGGGCGTTTGTCGAGGGGCGAAAAGCTGTTAACATTGCCTTGATATGCGGGATGGTTTTCGGGGGAAATGCGAGGACCGGGGCACAGCATGGAACAGTGCGAGAATTGCGGCACGCCGCTAAAAGGCGACTTTTGCCATGTGTGCGGACAAAAGGCGGTCGAGGTGCGCCGCCCGGTCCTTGGCCTTGCCCAGGACGTGATTGTGGAGACCCTGTCTGTCGATGGGCGGTTATTGCGGACGATTTTCGGCCTGTTCACCAATCCGGGGCGTGTGGCCAAACGCTATATCGAGGGGCACCGGGTCCAATATAGCCCGCCCTTCCGCATTTATCTATTTTTCAGTCTGGTCTTCTTCGCCGTGTTGTTTCTGGTGATCAATGGCGAGTTAGCCAATGAAGGCGCCAGAGTGACGACCGTGAGCGACGGCCGCCCAATCCTCGAAATCAGTTTGGGAGATGATGAAGACGAGCCGGTTGCCGAGGTCGACGGTACGGCGCCTGACGTTGATGACGCGCAGGGTCAGCAAAGCGATCCGCCCAAGCCCCCACAGGACGGTGATGTGGGGGCGGAGGATGATGAGGATGCTGAAGGCGGTGAAGACAAGGACGCGTTCCCCGAATGGGAGGACTTCAATTATAACGGCCCGGCTGCGCTAGAGCCATTTGTCAAACGCTTGCACGCCAATGCGCGCCTGCTGCAGGAGGACAATCGTCTGTTTCTTGCCAATGTGAAGGATAATCTGCCGCGCGTTCTTCTCGCGCTGCCTGTTCTCTACACTCTTCTCTTGCTGCTCTTTTATTTCTACAAAAAGGGTGTCTTCGTCTATGATCTTCTGATCGTCAGTATCTATATGCATGCAGCGCTCTATTTCTATCTGCTGCTGTCGATCCTGTTCCAAATATCGCCGCTTAATGCAGTACCGATCCTTGGCCATGCGGAGGTTGTGCTTCAGTTCTGGGCCGTCATTCAGTCATACCGCACGCTGAAGATCAATTTTGGCAGCGGGCGCTGGTCCTATATGCTGAAGGGAACACTCATCAATTTAACATACTGGATTGTTGCCGCCTTGCTTATCGCTACGGGAATGATGCTCAGTTTGCTCGGGTGATTTGAAGGGCCCGTGTTTACTCGGGCAGGGTCAGCACGGTATGGGTCCTTCCATGTCTAAAACCACACAGAGTCCGCCGCCCGAGACCGCGACTGCCCCGAAAAAATCGCCCTCTGGCCCCGCTGATACCACAGGGCCAGCTGAGGGTGGGCAAGACGCGCGACCGCAGCCGAAGGCAAGAGCACAGCAGGCCCGGGACGACAAACTGGCCGCTGCCCTGCGCGCCAATTTGCGTCGTCGCAAGCAAGCAAACCGGTAGAAAGAACCGCCATGGATAAACTGGCCATTATTGGCGGGCGACCGCTGTACGGGGATGTCCCCATCAGCGGGGCAAAAAATTCTGCGCTCAAGGTGATGGCTGCGTGTCTACTCACCGATGAGCCGCTCGTGCTGGAAAATGTGCCTGACCTGGTGGATGTGGCGATGCTGGAACGCTTACTGTGCCAGCATGGGGCAAAAATAACGGTGAGCCATGATGGCGCGTCCGGCGTGCGCACCATGCGGTTGACCGCAAACACCATTACCTCAACCACAGCGCCGTATGACCTCGTGCGAAAAATGCGGGCAAGTTTCAATGTGCTCGGCCCGATCCTCGCCCGTGAAGGTAAGGCGCGGGTGTCACTTCCCGGTGGCTGTGCGATCGGGGCCCGGCCGGTGGATCTGCACCTCAAGGCGCTGGAGGCCATGGGCGCAACCATTGAGCTCGACGAAGGCTATGTGAATGCAGACGCGCCGAACGGGCTGATCGGCGGAACAATCACGTTTCCTTTTGTCTCTGTAGGGGCAACGGAACATGCCATGCTGGCGGCAACCATCGCGCGCGGTGAAACGGTTCTTAGTAATGTGGCGCGGGAGCCGGAGATTATTGATCTCGCCGACTGCTTGACCGCTATGGGCGCGAAAATTGAGGGCGCTGGTACGTCAACGATCACCATCACCGGCGTTGACCGGCTAACCGGTGCTACGCACCGCGTGCTGCCCGACCGGATTGAAACAGGCGCCTATGCCATGGCTGTGGGCGTCACGGGGGGGAGCCTGACCCTTCGGCATACGGATCTTTCGCTACTGGGTGCTGCGGCTGGTATTATGGAGGAGGCGGGACTCGTCCTCACGCCCACACCGGACGGGTTTCAGGTTACGCGGCCTGGGCCGCGATGTGTTCCCGTGGATGTGGTAACGGCCCCTTATCCCGGTTTTCCCACGGACCTACAGGCTCAGTTTATGGCCATGATGACGACGGCCAGCGGTACCGCCGCGATCAAGGAAACGATTTTTGAAAACCGATTTATGCACGCGCCCGAACTTGGCCGAATGGGCGCAAAAATCTCCGTTGACGGACAGGTTGCAACCGTCAAAGGCGTCGACCGACTAAAGGGTGCGCCTGTCATGGCAACGGACCTGCGCGCCTCTATGTCGCTCGTCATGGCCGCGTTAGGCGCGGAGGGGCAGACAATCGTCAACCGGGTTTATCATCTCGACCGAGGGTTTGAGCGGCTTGAGGAAAAATTGTCCGATTGCGGCGCGCTGATCCGCCGGGTGCGCGAGGAGAGGTAAAACACCATCCACGCCTCAGGATTAGGACTGTTCTATCCAGATGGTCTGTATACAAATGCTATACTGCGTTTATTCTTTGTTGACTCAAAAACGGAGTCTAGATTTTTTAGTGATCGCGCTTTGGAAGTGCGAACACTGGCATTTGCAGACGGCATAACTAGACTGCGTTTACTTTTTGTTGAATCGGAAACGCAGTCTAGATTCTTAAGTGGTCGCACGTTCGAACCCAAAAACCGTGATGACACTTTTTGTGAACGCGCTCAAGATTTTTCGATGAGGCTCTAAACAAACCGGCTGATCACATCTTTGTAGGATCGTGAAAGCTTCAGCTCCTGGCCACCTTCTAAAATCAGGAAATACTCGCTGTTTGAGTGGGGGTGTAGTTCTTTCACCTTGTTCACATTGACGATAGCTGAGCGATGAATGCGTTGAAAAATGCTGGGGTCAAGGCGCGCTTCGAGCGCCTTCATGGTCTCTCGGATGATATGCGTTTTTCCCCCAGCGTGAACGCACATATAATCACCAGCCGCGTCAATCCAGTCGACCTCACTGGCGTTTAGAACAATCACTTTCGTACCGTCCTTAAAGTTCAGTTTTTCCGGGTACCGATCTTTCTCTGTCCAAACCGGATCATCAAGCAACTCCTTGATGCGATTGCGCTCATCCTCGCCGAAGGATGCCAGCATCTCCACCAGTTGCGTTTCGCGGCCCACCGCCGTTTTGGAGCGCAGCGTTTCGCGAGCGCGGGCAATGGCATCGCGCAAGCGTTCTTCTTCCACCGGTTTGACAAGGTAATCGAGGGCATTGGCCTCAAACGCTTCGATGGCGTATTTGTCGTAGGCGGTCACAAAAACAAACAGCGGAACCGCCGTACCGAGAAGGGCGCGGACAACACCGAGACCGTCAACACCCGGCATTTGAATGTCCAGAAATACAAGATCCGGTCTCACCTCGCGGATCGCTTTGATTGCCTCACGGCCATTGGCGGCGGTACCGATAATTTCCACCTCAGAAAACTCCTGAAGGCGCATTTGCAACCCTTTGATGGCCAGCGGTTCATCATCAACGAGTAGAACGCGGATTTTCTCGTCATGCATGGGTCTACTCCTTCACTTCAAAGGGGATCGTAATGGAAACGCACAAGCCTGCGGGGGTAAGTCTGGAGAGCTTGAAAGTTTGGTGCTCTCCATAAAGATGATTGAGCCGGTCGCGCATATTGATGACGCCCACCCCGGTCGCAGAATTCAGCATGGTCATGGGGTTCTCGGGCGTTTTGGGCCCGTTGTCGCAAACCCGCATAAACAACTCATCGTTTTCACGTTGCGCAACGATGCGGATTTCACCGCCTTCTTCCATGACGCCGATGGCATATTTGATCGCGTTTTCAATGGCTGGCTGCAAAATAAGCGAGGGAACTTGCGCGTCCAGAACGTCTGTGTCCACATCAAACACAACGCTTAAGCGATCTGAAAACCGGGTCTTTTCAATATCGAGATAGAGTTTCAACGCTTTGATTTCGTCCGCCAGCGTTGTCTTTTGCAACGGATCACTGTCCAGCGAATACCGCAGAAAAGCCGATAGCTTGGTAAGCATTTCGTTGGCATCTTTGCGTTCATCAACGAGAACCAGCGTTGAGATGGCGTTTAGCGTATTAAACAGAAAATGCGGGTTTAGCTGATAGCGCAGCATTTTCAGTTGTGCCTGATCGGCGAGCCGGGCGGAGAACAGTGCGCGTTCGGTCTCATCGCGCAGGGCAAGGTAGTAATTGATCCCGAAGTAAAAGCCCGCCCAGGTGAGGATCAAAAAGATATTGACTGGTAGATCAGGCAGCAAAAGCCGCAGGAAATTATCCGTTCCGAATTCGGCAATGCGATCAATGACCCATGTATCGCCGAGGATCACAATATAAATTGGGGCTTTGAACGCTGACATGATCAGGGCCATGATTGCTGAAGAAACAATCGTGATGGTCAGCAGGAGTGGTGGGGCCTGATGCCGGGCAAAGCGGTAAATGGGCCGCAAAAAGATCGATGAGAAAATGAAGCCAACTGCGGCCGACGCAAAAGAAAACGGGATTGCCGAAACGCGGATACCGTCAAAGGTTTGTGCCGCCGCAGTAAGGAGATGAAGAAGGAAAAAACCAAGCCAGCCAACAACCTGAAACGTCCAGAACAAGCGGTTCTTGTCGGCGAAAAACCAGTTCATCGTCCGCCGTGTTGTCTCGGCTTTTGGCAGTTTGGGCAGTGTTGGCCGACCCTCGTTTTCAACCTCATCAACGCGCAAGAACGGGCCCTGTTTCCCACGCCGGGACGCGATCTGTGCTGCTTTGTCGGCAGAGTTGCCGGGCAAAGGCAGCCGCGTTTTGAGTGTGGTCTCAACCATATCCGGAGGGATGCCCTGTTCGTTCCTGTTCTCAGTCATGTTGTGGCTCTGTCCTCGTACGGGTTCAAGCATCTTGCGGCGGACCGCCTCAATTGTGCGATAGGAGGGGTGCACGGAAGGCTATAGGGCAATAGTAAACGGCGCGTTGGGGGTTTCACGCCTCCAGCGATAAAAGCCGAACGTCTCCGCCTGCCGCCGTCGTGTTGATTGTCAGTGTGCGCTCCACCGCGAAACCAGTGGGCACCGCATTGGTGATCACCGGTCGGATCGGCCCCGGGGCGCGGGCAAGTGTTTTACGGATCAACTGCCGCGTGTCCCCGTCCCCATTAAAAGCAACGGCGCTAATACCAGGCGCGAGGAGGAGCGTTTCGGTCAATGTCTCGCCCGCGATCGTGCGCATGATCGGTGGGTGGTTATTGGCTCTGAGCGCCTTATCAAGCCGTCCGGTCAGTGCCTGCGTTTCTGGGGATTGGGCAGCAAGGACACAGTTTCCGGCGGCGATGGCCGTCATCACGCTTTCAAGCAATTGATCCGTATCACGATCAAGGCATAGGATAATGCCCCGCGGCTTGAGCCTGAGCGTATTTGACTCGCCCGTCGGCCCCGGCAGTGTGGTAACTGCGCCAAAAAGCGCTGTGCGATGGTGCCTGGCCTCGTCCACGATAGTAGTCGGCAGCGGCGCGAAAAGGGATGCCTCAGCAAAGAGCATATCCACGGCGTCAAGCGCATGCCAGCGGGCAAACGATGCCTCCAGCGTGGACAGCGCCTCCCGCTCGGATGGCGTCAAAGGAGCGGCGGCAAAGTGTAATGGCTCAGTGCTGGCAGGGGGTGAGGGCGTTGCGTCTTCGGTGATCAGTGCTCTGATGTAGTGGGGGCCACCGGCCTTGGGCCCAGTACCAGACAGGCGTTCGCCGCCAAAGGGTTGAACACCCACAACGGCGCCAATTTGATTTCTATTCACATAAAGGTTGCCAACCCGCGCGCGGGCGGTAACGCGGTGCATGGTCTCGTCAATGCGCGAATGCAGCCCCATGGTTAAGCCATAGCCCAGGGTATTGATCTGCTCAATCAACCCATCGAGATCGCGCGCATCAAAGCGCGTATAATGAAGGACGGGGCCAAATATCTCACGGGTGAGAGCGGTCAGATCATCAATACGAATCACCGTGGGCGGAATAAACTGATCGCCTTTGGCGGTAGGTGCCCGGCGCGGGCTGACCGGCAAAAGCCTGCCCTCTTTTTCTGCGGCGTGCCTGTACGCGTTGACCGCCTGCGCGGCGTCATCATCAATCACCGGGCCCACATCGGTAGTGAGGTCTGACGGATCGCCCAGGGTAAGTTCGGCGATGGCGCCCGCCAGCATGTCTTCAAAGCGGGGCGCGATATCAGCTTGAACACACACAAGTCGGCAGGCCGAGCAGCGCTGTCCCGCGCTTTGAAAGGCAGATGTAACCACATCGCTCACGGCCTGTTCGAGGAGTGCGGTGGAATCGATGATCATGGCGTTGATACCGCCCGTCTCCGCAATCAAGAGCGGGTCGGTTTTTCCCGACGCGGTCAGTGTACGATTGATCAGCTGAGCCACGGGCGTTGAGCCTGTGAAGATGACACCGTCGGTCAGTGGATGGTTGACCAGCGCGTTGCCAATTGTTTCGCCGTCGCCGGGTAAGAGGTGCAGGGCGTCATGCGGCACCCCGCATTTGTGCAGGAGTTTTGTAGCCTCATGGGCGATCAATGGGGTTTGCTCTGCCGGTTTGGCAACCACACTATTTCCGGCGGCAAGCGCGGCGGTAACTTGCCCCAAAAAGATCGCCAGCGGAAAATTCCACGGGGAGATGCAGACGATGACACCGCGCGGCGTCGCGTTGCTCATTGTTTCGGCTTGCCCCGCGTAATATCGGCAAAAATCAACAGCCTCGCGCACCTCGGCGATTGCGTCATCCCAGCACTTGCCGGCTTCAAACACGCTGAGGGTCATAAAGCGCATCATCTGGTCTTCAAGCTCGTCGGCTGTCTTGCGAAGGATGGCCGCGCGTTCTTTTACGCGAACTTGGGCCCAGCGTTTGGCACCGGTGGCTGCGTCTTCCATAACCGCGTCGATGGCCGAAAGCGCCGGCTGGTGTACGACGCCGATTGCATCATCGCGGTTCGCCGGGTTCGAGACAGGGGTGGGCTCGGTATCGGTGATGGGCCGGGTCGTCAGCGGTGCAGCCTCAATCATCGGCAACGTCAAGCGTTGGTTTGGGGTCAGTGGCTCAGCGGTACGGACATCATGGATATCAAGCCCCTTCGCTGCAAGCCTTCCTGCACCGGAGCCCGCTTCATCAGTATAAAGATCACGGGGGTGACGCAGTTGCACGTTTGCAATTTCGCTCAGGGCGCGCACTTCCGCCACCGGGGCGGCAACGATATCATCGACGGACACATCGGGATCAATCAACTGATTGACGAAAGAGGAGTTGGCCCCATTTTCGAGGAGCCGGCGCACAAGGTAGGGCAGTAATTCTTTATGCCCGCCCACCGGGGCATAGATGCGTGAGTGTATACCCTTTTCAAGTAAGGTATCATGCAATTGCTCTCCCATCCCATGCAAGCGTTGAAGTTCGAAATCTGTGTACGGCCTATCGGCATGCAGGTTTGCCATTTCCTGAACTGTGGTGGCGGTTAGTGCATTGTGTGTTGCAAATTGCGGATAGAAAACATCCGTATGCTGGAAAAGGAGGCGCGCGCAGGCGAGGTAGCTGAGGTCCGTCATCACTTTGCGGGTAAAAACCGGGTAACTTTCAAGGCCCAGAGTTTGTGCGCGCTTCATCTCCCCGTCCCAATAGGCGCCTTTAACGAGCCGCACCATGATGCGGCGTCCGGTTTCGCGCGCAAGGGTTGCCAGCCATTCCAGCACGAAGGGGGCCCGGCGCTGATAGGCCTGGACAACGACTCCGAACCCCTCCCAATCGCCAAGCGCGGGATCGCGCATAAGCATCTCGATCAACTCAAGCGATAAATCCAGGCGCTCGCTTTCCTCCGCATCGATATTAAATCCCATGTTGGCGTCTTTGGCCGCAAGGGCGAGGGTGCGCAGACGCGTACCAAGCTCGGTCAACACTCGCGCTTTTTGCGAGTTCTCATAGCGCGGGTGCAGGGCCGAGAGTTTTACCGAGATGCCTGGGTTTTTCTTTGCGGCATCATGGGGGCAATGGCGGGCAATATTGGCGATGGCATTTTGGTAATCGTCGAAAAAACGCAGGGCATCGGCGGCGGTGTGGGCGGCTTCCCCAAGCATATCAAACGAGAAGCTGTACCCCTTTCGCCCATAGCGCTCGCCGCGTGTCATGGCCTCCCCGATGGTTTCGCCAAGGACAAAATGTTCGCCCATGATCTTCATGGCCTGGGCCACCGACGCCCTGATCACTGGCTCGCCAACTCGGTCCAGGAGGCCTTTTGTAGCCTTGATCATCTTGCGGGCGGGGTCGTTTGCCTCCACCTCGTCGAGCCACGCGGCGGTGAGCATTAACGCATTGGTGGAAAAATTGACGAGCGGAAAGGGGCTGCGGCCTTTGTGGGCTGACCAGTCACCGGCCTCGACTTTGTCGCGGATCAACGCGTCGGCTGTTGCCACATCGGGCGTACGCAATAACGCCTCGGCGAGGCGCATCAGGGTCACCCCTTCGGCGGTGGACAATCCATATTCCTGCAGAAACTTGTCGATCAGACCGCTGCGGGCGCTATTACTGCGCGCTTCTTCCACGAACGCCGCCGCCGCCTTGATCGCCCGCTGGCGCGCCGCTTCACCGATGTCTGCCATTTCCAAAAGACGAGGGGCGAGCATCGCCTCAGGTGCCAGCCAGTGGTCTCGCAAAGCGGTGCGATGGTCCGCAAGGGGTGTTGCAGATACGGTCTGTGTTGGGTGTGTCGCCATTGCTGTGCCCATGGATTGCGCGTTGAAACCGGGTACAAACAGACACCGGCGCGCGCGCTGTGGTGTGCCTCTTCATATGGCTTGAACTTACCTTATTTTGGGCAAGCCCGCGATGAAAATGCAGGGGTTCGAGTGTGCCCCGTTTAAGGCCCCTCGGTTTCGATGACCGGCCGCACTTGGTATCGTGTCATTGGGCTGGAACACGCGATTGATCCCGTCTCAGCGCAAAGCCATTGGCAATGTCGGCCAAAAGAGGCACAAGCGGCGGAAAGAGTCGAAAGCCAATCCCTGCTTCGAAGAAAGGCGTTCCCATGGTTACCCAAGCCTATAATTGCGGCCACTTTATCAATGGCGATTGCGTTGACGGGGCTAGCGATCGACGCGGCGACGTTTTTAACCCCAGCCTTGGTATCGTCCAAGGGTCGGTTGCCCTCGCGAGCCGGGACGAGGTTGAAACCGCGATCGCCGCGGCGCAGGCGGCGTTCCCCGCCTGGGCCGCCACGAACCCGCAGCGCCGAGCCCGTGTTCTTTTCAATTTCAAAGCCCTCGTCGAAAAGGACATGGACAATCTGGCGCGGATGTTATCGTCCGAGCACGGAAAAACATTACCCGATGCACGCGGCGACGTGCAGCGCGGTTTGGAAGTCATCGAATTTGCCTGCGGCATCCCCCATCTGCAAAAAGGGGCATATACGGAGGCTGCGGGCCCCGGTATTGATGTCTATTCCATGCATCAGCCTTTGGGCGTGGTGGCCGGGATTACACCGTTCAACTTTCCCGCCATGATCCCCATGTGGATGTTTGGCGTTGCCATCGCCTGCGGCAACACCTTTATCAACAAGCCATCGGAGAAAGACCCTTCCGTACCCCTACGGCTGGCCGAATTGATGATGGAAGCAGGAGCCCCGGCCGGTGTCTTAAATGTGGTCAATGGTGACAAGCTCGCCGTTGATACGCTGATCGAAGACCCGCGCGTGAAAGCGCTGTCCTTTGTGGGATCATCAGATATTGCACACTATATTTATGAACGTGGCGCGGCCCATGGCAAACGTGTCCAGGCTTTTGGCGGGGCAAAGAATCACATGGTGATCCTGCCTGATGCCGATATGGAGAATGTCGTGAATCAGCTGATTGGTTCCGCATATGGATCAGCGGGAGAGCGGTGTATGGCCACCCCCGTGGCGGTGCCGGTGGGGGAGGACACAGCCGATCGTCTCGTCGCCATGTTGCGCCCCCGGGTAGAGGCGTTGAAAATCGGACCGTCCTTGTCAGACGACAGTGACCTCGGCCCTCTCGTCTCCGCTGCGCACCGCGATCGCGTTTCCAGCTACATTCAGATGGCCCTTGACGAGGGCGAGGAATTGATTGTGGATGGGCGCAACTTCAAGCTTCAGGGATATGAGGATGGGTTTTTCCTTGGCGGCACGCTCTTGGATCATGCCAAGGCTGATCACCGGTCCTACAAGGAAGAGATTTTCGGGCCAGTCCTGCAGATTGTCAGAGCGCGGCATTTCGATGAGGCTGTGGCGCTTCCTTCTGATCATCAGTATGGAAACGGCGTTGCGGTATTTACGCGTAATGGCGCAGCAGCGCGCGAATTTGCGCAGCGGGTAAATGTGGGCATGGTTGGTGTCAACGTGCCCATACCGGTGCCAGTGGCCTACCATACTTTCGGCGGTTGGAAGCGGTCTGGCTTTGGCGATACCAATCAGCACGGGCCTGAAGGCGTTCGGTTCTGGACCAAGATTAAAACAGTCACCCAGAAATGGCCCCAAGATGTTCAGGGATCGGAGTTTGTTATTCCGACCATGGGTTAGACGACAGGATATCTTGTGAAACGACTTCTCGTTCCTCTGGTTTTTGTCCTTCTGATCGTTGTTGCGTTGCAAACGGAAAAAGCTGCGCTGCTGGGAAAGGGTGACTTTGGCGTCCGGGTCTTGAAAGATCGACCACGGGCGGTGGAACTCACCTGGCGTGATGGCATTGAGGCGCCTATGGCGCTGCGGCTGGAGGAGGCATTCCGCGCAAACCGCGATCAGGCTGATCTATTTGTTCTCAATCTGTCATCGCCCGGGGGCTCCTTACGCGAGGGAGCGAAAGTGATCGAGGTCATTGAGCGGATTGCGCAAACCCACCGTGTGGAAACCATTGTCAAACGCGGACGGATATGTCTTTCCATGTGCGTTCCGATTTTCCTGCAGGGCCAGCGCCGGGCGGCTGCAGCAAACTCCCGGTGGATGTTTCACCAACCGGTCCTGATGGATATGTCGGGGGAGATTGCAGAGCAGCCGGATTTTGAGCGCAATTTCACCGCCGACAAATTTTTCACCCGCTATTTTGAAAATTCTCCCATGGAGGAGACCTGGCGTGAACAACTGCGCCGCGATTGGGTCGGGCAGGAGGTATGGTTTACGGGTCAGGACCTTGTTGACCAGAACTCAAATGTGGTCAGTGAGCTGATTTGAGGTCTGGTGATACGGAAACTTTGCCTTCGTTTTGAAACCGTATTGCCGAGCAAGCGTAGCGCAGACCCCGTAGCCCTTTTCAGATGTTTTGAATTTATAAGAAGAAATCGAGTTTTCACTCCAAGCCTACCGTGAAAAAAGAGAAACTCCCACGCTTAGAATGGAAAGAGAATATCATAAATCTGTTGCCCGTAGCGCGGTTGTTGCACATCGGTCAGCTGTCCGCGGCCACCATAGGAAATTCTGGCTTCGGCAATCTGAATATGGTTGATCGTATTTGCGTTGGTAATGTCTTCGGGGCGGATCACGCCGGTGACCGTTAATTCACGGACTTCATAGTTGACGCGCACTTCCTGACGCCCCGCGATGGCAAGATTTCCATTCGGCAACACATCGGTGACGACGGCGGCAACGCGCAGTCTCACCTCTTCCTGACGATCCACGCGGCCTTCGCCGCGTGAGGTTGATCCCGATGACAGATCAATCAGGTCTGCGGCATTGGCCCCTTCTGGCAGGAGATCAACAAGCCGCTGTTCCAGCCCACCGAAAGCCGGAATGGCCGCCTGTTCGCCATTGGCCCGGGTGCGTTCTGTGGAGTTATCGAGGCGAGCGCGATCATCAATATTGATGACGACCGTAACGATATCCCCAGTGGTTTGCGCGCGCTGGTCCTTGAAAAAGGACTTACGCCCATTTTGCCACAAGGAATTGCCCGTATAGGTTTGAGGCGTATTTGCGGGCATGGGAAGGCTGATCGGCTCCTTGCCGTGGAGACCCGCCGGATTTTCGGTGGGCGTGAGCGGCGGCGCGGCACCGATAGTTTTGATCCGATCAATGGTCGAGCACGCGCCAAGCGTCGCGGCAACCATGACGATGAGACTAAGACGGAACATCCTAAACTCCCTAACGGCCTGAGTGTGCGGCAAGTATGTGCGGACCGGTGGTCACGATGATTTCAACCCGGTCGCGACCGGCAATCACACCGGTCATGGTTCGGTCTGAGGAGAGGTTCTGGAGCGAAATCGCATCGCCCATGCCGCCCGATTCCAGCGCCTTGCCGCGATTGCGCAGCGTCAAAGGGCCGTTGCGGTAAATCATCGTGACGAGGGTTCCACGCTTGACCAGCACCGTTTTGGCAAGGTCAGTGGCGCGTAGGGCGCGCCCGGTGACGAGAAGCCGTCGGGCCTCAAGACCAATCACGAGATCCTCCGTAAGCGGTGTATGGCCCGCACCACCACGGGGTACCATCTGCCATTCGATATCGTCGGGCCCGATTATACTGCCCCGGGGCAAATCGCGCCTGGGAACGGGAACGCGAACCGGCTTGTGGGCCGTGCCGGTAATGGTCAACGCTGGGCCATAGGGGCCAGCACCCGTTTGCGTCCGGATAACAAAGCGCCCGGTCGTCGCCGACCAGCGTACCGCGCTGATGTGATCCGGTGCCAAAGAGACGGTATTCGGAACAGCGAATGTGGGATTTGAAAAGTCAATATAGAGATCGTCCGGCGCCCCCGCTGCGCGCAATAGCGGTTCGATGAGCGGGGCAAGATCACGCATAGGCGTGGTACCAGCCAGGGGTGCTTCACTGGCTCGTGCGGCAGGTGCCAGCACGATCGCCATCACCAGCCAGAGCATAAGGATGCTCAGACCAGAAAGGCTGGCAAACAGGCGATCATAGGCGCAAGGCGAAGGAGTATGGATTGGTGTCATTACTGATCTCTATACTGATTTAGCGGCGAAGATTGGCGTTTGTGGCGAGAATTTCATCGGAGGTTTCGATCACCCGGGCATTCATTTCATAGGCGCGTTGCGCGGCAATCAGCGCAGTGATCTCCTGTACCGGATCAACATTGGCGGTTTCGATAAAACCTTGCAGAACGGTGCCGACGCCCTGTTCTCCCGGTGTGCCAATAACTGGTTCCCCTGACGCGGTTGTCTCCAGCAAGAGATTGCCGCCAATGGCTTCGAGACCCGATTCATTAAAAAAGGTTACCAGCTCCAACTGTCCAAGCGCTTGCAAATCGGCTTGGCCCGTGATCCGCGCCTGGACGAGGCCGTCTTCGGAAATCGCAATATCAACCGCGTCATTGGGCACAGTGATCCCGGGCAGAACTTCATATCCATTTTCCGTCACGAGACGGCCATCACCTGAAACAGAGAAATTGCCCGCGCGGGTGTAAGCTTCCGATCCATCGGGAAGCTGTATACGGAATAAGCCGCGCCCCGATACGGCAAGATCGAAATCATTGCCCGTGGCGGTCACATTGCCCTGTTCGATGATGCGATAAACCGATCCTGTGCGCACGCCGGTGCCGAGTTGAACGCCGTTGGGCACAATGGTGCCTGTGGTTGAAGAAATTGCCCCAGGGCGTTCCAGTGTTTGGTATAGAAGATCCTGAAACTCGGCACGCTGACGTTTATATCCGATCGTATTGAGGTTCGCGATATTATTGGAGATAACCTCAATATTGCGTTGTTGCGCGATCATTCCGGTGGCGGCGATATTTAGCGACTTCATGGGGCTCTAAGGTTCCTGTCAGGTGATTTGGGTAAAGCGGCGAATGGCATCGCGGCTCAGTTCATTGCTGGTTTCGATCAATTGCGCCGCATTGGCATAGGCCCGCGAAATTTTGATCAACTCGGTCATGCCTTCTATGGGCGCCACGTTAGAGGCTTCGATAAAACCTTGCTCCAGTCTGGGGATGGCAACCGGTGTCGGTGTCTCGGTACTCATGAACTGGTTTTGGCCACGTTTGGTCAGGGTTTCGCGGTCTTCAAACGTGAAAACGCCAAGTCGCGCGATGGGTTGGCCTTGCTGTTGAATTTCTCCTTCAGCTGATAGCGTGAGCGGGCCGAGGGTCGGGTCCACAAAGATGGGCGAAAAGCTCTCGTCGAGAACACGCGCTCCGGTCCGTGTTACCAATTCGCCAAAGCTATTCAGACTGAAATGGCCATCACGCGTATAGGTACGCGTCTGTCCATCTTCGGTGGCAAAGAACCCATTGCCGCTGATGGCAAAGTCGAGCGGCGCGCCCGTCTGGATCAGGCTGCCAGCACTAAAATCGGTTTGGCTATCGGGGTCATGCACAAGAGCAAAATCCTGTGCAGCCGCGCTGCGCTCTGCTGGTATAGCTGGAGGAACGAGAAAGGTTTCAAACCGCAAAGTCTCGCCTTTGAAGCCTGCCGTAGACTGATTAGCGATATTATTCGCCGCCACGTCGAGGGCGTGACCAAGAACGATCTGGCGCGATAATCCAATTAGCGAGGCATTTTCCATGGGGCGGGCCTGTTCACAAACAACTGCGCCATTCTTTGTGCAAGCTCCATGCCTTTCAAAAAATATAATGATTTCATATATTTAAGTAGGTTTTGGGGAGGTGATCGGCAAAACCTGCCGGGCAAAATTCGCCGTCCAAACACTCTTTTAACCCTGTTTGGTTCTGATGGGGGCGGACAGTCATTCCGCGTTAAGAGTATTTTTACCATGGCCCAAAATCGCAGTGCCTCTGGCGGCATGGCCCTGAATACGCCTATGAAAACCCGGTTGAAGACCACCGGGGTCACGGCTGCGCGTGTCCATACGCCGGGAAAATACATTATCGTTTTTGGCATTTTGCCGCTTTGTATCTTGGCCAGTCTGGTGGCGGGGCTTTCTGTGGGCGGGGCTGGCAATCAGCTGCCTTTTGCGTTCCAGGTCCGTGAAAATGCGAGCGGTGAAAAGACAAGCTATTATATTTTGCCCGAAGTGTTGGTCGATCTTGCGCCCACAACACAGGGCCAGCAGAAGTTTTTGAAAGCGCGCATTGCGCTGGCTGTAACCGGGGCAAACCCTACGCAAAACCGTATGCTGAATGACAGGCGCCCTTTGCTGGCGGAACGGGCAAGTCTGTTCTTACGGGCGCTTGAACCGGAGGACTTTGCTGGAACCAACCGTATGCTGAGGGTAAAAGAAGCACTTACGCGGCGCATGAACCTCGTCCTTGAGGAGGACCTGATCGAAGATGCGGTCCTGCAAAACCTGATTATTCAATAGGAGACGGGTACGTGACAGTGGACCCTTTAACCGGCGAAATGGTGGAAGAAATCGAATGGGGCGACAACGACACCGTCGATGGCATGCTTGGTTTTCGCTTTGACGAGCATGAAACGCAGGACCGGTCTGGTCTGCGTGGTTTGATAAACTCGTCCATGATCTCTCACCCGGCGGCCCCGGCGCTGGAGCTTGTTTTTGACCGTGTACCGCCGCGGTTCACCAAATGCCTGCGTCATCTGGCGAATGATGCCCTCGATGTGAGCCTTGAAACGGTGGCGACTGTTCGATTTAGCGAGTTTCTGGGCGAGCGGACCGAGGGCAGCGTACTTGGCCTGTTTCAATCCGATAGCCTTGACAATTATAGCCTGCTGTGTGCTGATCCGGTGTTTGTTTATTCGCTCGTGGATATCCTAATGGGCGGTGCCCGGGTCCAGGCTGCTGGTGATGTCGCGCGTAGCTATACCTCAATTGAAATTGCTCTGATCAGTAGGATCTTCGAAGCGCTGTGTACGGAATTGACCCGCGCGTTTGATACTATCGTAGAGGCACCCTTTACCCTGGCGGCGGTGGAAACCAATCCGCGTTTTGCGGCAATCACCCGAGAGAATGCGGTTTGTGCACTCGCTAAATGTCGGGTCGATGTGCTGGGCGTAAGGGGGCAACTGCATATTCTTATGCCCTATGCCAATCTGGAGCCGGTGCGTGATCGTCTGCACAAGGACCGCCTTACCCATGCGGTGCATGGTCAACGCCATTGGAAAGATATCCTGAATGAACGAGTTCGCGATACCAAGCTGGAACTTTCTTGTGTTCTTGCCGAGCGGGTCCTTACCCTGCGCGATATTGAAAAATTGTCTGTCGGCGATGTGTTGTCGTTTGATCAGGCGTTGCATGATTCGGTGAGCCTTTCGGTGGGCCGTCACCAGCTTGCATCGGGCCAGATCGGCCGGGCAGGCGAACGTTTTGCGGTGCGACTTGACCAGTCGGGCGCGCAGATCAGGGAAAAGCTGTCATGACCATGCTCATTCTGGAATTGGCGCTTGTGGTCTTATTGTTGATCGCCTGCGCCATGGGGTTTGTGTTAAACCGGCGGCTCCACCAATTGCGCCGTGATCAGACAAATTTGCTGCAATCGATTGAAACCTTTGATGCAGCCACCCGCCGGGCAGAGACAACGCTGGCCGCGATTAAGGCGCGGGGCGATACGCTCGACGGTGCGCTGGGCCGCACAGTCTCGCGCGCAAACTTTCTAATGGATGAGCTATCGGTGATGGTCAGCGCTGGTGATAAAATTGCCGATAGGATTGAGCATGTGATGGCTGATGTGCGCTCGGTGGGCCGCCCCGTTGGACGGGGGCTGTCAGCGGATCAGGGAGGTGGTCATGGATAATGGCGTCCGGCACCGCGCGCGCATACAGATTATCCCGCTTGTCCTGACCTTGGCGGCGGCGCTTGCTGTCGTGAAACTGTTTGGCGGGGCAACGCAGTTGCCGCGTCTGTCAACGATGTCAGCCTCAGCCTCCCCGTTTTTTAGTGTGGCGCAGCCCGCGGGCCCTTCACAATCGGCAACCGCAACAGCGGAACCTGTTGTGATAACTCAGCCTGATGCAGGGTCTGAGCGGGGCGTTGCGGAACAACCGCCTACAGAACAAATCTATAATAGTGCGGAAGAAGGCCGGATATTAGAGCGGCTGCGGGCCCGGCGTTTACGGTTGGTTCAGCGTGAGGAAACACTCGCCACCCGGGAGGCTTTGTTGCGGACCACACAAACCCAAATCGAAACGGCGCTGGCGGACCTTGAAGCGCGCGAAACGGCTCTGGCGGCCCGCGAGGCCCAAGTGGCCGAGGAAGCCGCAGAGGATGTCGCCAATATTGTCAAAGCCTATGAGCGCATGAAGCCGCGCGATGCGGCGCGTATCTTTGACCTTCTTGAAAATCAGCTGCTTGTCTCGGTTGCTCATCAGATGCGTTCTCAGGCGCTGGCGTCAATTCTGGCGGAGATGAGCCCGGAGCGCGCGCGCGAACTGACGACCTTGTTATCGGAACGTCGGTCCCTCGGCAGCGTTCAGGGTCTTGGGGAGCTATAGGCTGTGCGATACCCCGCCGTCACGACCCCTCAACGGATAGCCGTGGTGCTTGCGGCTGCCGGCCTTGCGCTGGTGCCGAGACTCCACGCCAGGGCGCAGACTCCCGTGTCGCCAGGTGTGGTTTCCGCAACCCCTGATCCTCTATTTTTACAAGCGTCCACCGTCTCTGCACCTCGTCAAAAACCAAAACGTGTGCGTGAGCGCGCGTTACCATCTCTACCCAGCATAAAGCCGCCTGTCGTTGCGCGTGCCGCTACTAGCAATGCTGCAATACCGCCAAATGACGGAAGGGCGGGCGCAGATCAGCTGCCGGGAAGTGATTTCCAAGCCCGCACATCGCGCCTGTTCGTCCGACCGACAGGAGTTGAAACGCTAACGCGCACACTACTGCCAATTGCGCAGCCGACATTGCGCGGCGAGGGGTTTCTGTCCCGCGAGGCGGAGCTCCGTACAAAAGATATGAGCCGCCTCGCTCTGTTTTATCTGGACCATGGTCTTGCCGCTGAAGCCGCTGGCGTTCTTGAGGCGTCTTCGGTACCGCTATCTCCCGCAATGCAAGAGGCGCAGTGGACAGCGCGGCTTGCCTTTGATCGCTGTGACAAGGTGATCAACGGCACGGATGCGCTCTCTATACAGATGGAAATAATCGGCGCCACTTGCCTTGCAAAGGTCGGGCAATATGAAAAGGCGCTGGCCCTTTTTGATGCCGTTGCTGCGGGAACGCGAGCGCTTTCGCCTGTGGTGAAAGCCGAGATGGAACGGCTTGGCCAACGCCCTGCAAGGATGCTTGTGGAAAGCCTCATTGAAGCTGGCCGATTAAAAGAGGCCAGCACGCTTCTGCGGCAGTATGTGCTCGCAACGTCTGTGGAGGACTGGCAGGCAGAGCGTGTTGCCCTGAACCTCGCCATGCTCGCCGCTCAGCCAGGCACCACGCCAGAAGCAATTGCTGCGATTATGCGGCAGAGCGCGACGCTTCCTGCGTATGCGGCGGCAAGACTAAAGGTGCGGAGCCTTCAGTTGCAGCATGTGCGCGGAATGATCACCGGTGATAAAGCGCGCGAGCAGCTGGAGCCGGTGATGATGGACTGGCGCGGGGGGACGATTGAGCGCGAAGCATTGATGCTATCGGCGTCGCTCGCCGCCGAGAGCAACCATATGGTACAAGCATTCGCAGATTATCGCCGGGCCCTGATAAAGTTTGGCGATAGCGATGCGGCGCACGAGGCAGAAGACAGCTTGCAGGACCTACTGAAGCAAGTGTTCGATGGCGATGGCGGGGTATCGGTTCTTCAGGCTACGGCTCTTTTCTACGAGAATATTGATTTACTGGCGCCCGGCGCTGGTGGTGATGCGCAGATTCGCGCCATTGCAAACCGTCTGGTGGCGCTCGATCTCTTGACTGAGGCCGCAGAGCTTCTCTCGCATCAAACATTTGCGCGGCTCCGCGGCGCGCCGCGCGCCGAGGTGGCAACGATCCTTGCCCAAATTCATCTTGATAATGATGACCCGCAATACGCCTTGGAGGTATTGCAACGCTCGCGGATTACAGGTCTGCCCGCGCCTCTCGTGGCAAGACGCCGCCAATTGGAGGCAACAGCCCTATGGCAAACCGGGCGCCATGATCGCGCGGTTGCCCGTCTTGACCGCGAAAACCCATTGTCATCCGCTGACCGTCTTCTAAAAGCGCAAATCCTTGCCGATATGGGGGATATGCCGGGCGCGCAGCCCTTGCTTTTCGCCGAGGCGGTGCAACGTCTGTCAGCACCCGCTCTGGTCGCCGATGACGAGGCCTTGATCCTGCGCACCATGATCGCCACGGTTGAGGCGGGCAAGATTGAGGATCAAGTATTGCTTGTCTCCATGGCCCGGGCGCGGCTAGACGGTCGGCCTATCATGGGGCTGATCGAAACGCTCACTGATCCGGCCCGTCTGCGAGACTTTCCCACTGCCTATCGGGCTTGGCTTGCCGATTATGAGCAAAGCGGTGCTGGCACTGACCCCGGTATTTGATCTGCTCTTTTTCAATAAGCCTTTGGGTGCGGCACCGCTTCATAGTCCGCTGGTGTGAAACGCGGTGTACAGATGACCAGGAAAATTAGGTCGCCATCCCCGTTGTTTGAAATCGACTGCACAGTGCCGGGCACAATGGGCACGCTGTCGCCAACCGTCACGTCAAACTGCATGCCTTCTAGAACCATTGTGCCGTGCCCCTGCTCAATGATGTAGGTCTCTGCCACGCTAAGCCGATGCGCCTGTGTGGTCCGGCGCGGGGGAAGACGGCAACGGGCTACCGATAGGTCCGGCTTGTCCGCGCTATTGAGGAGTTCGGTGACAAAAAGGCCTTCGCTTATCCAGACCTCGTGCGTATTTTCAGCTTGTATTTTCACGGTGACCTTTTACCCCATGACCTCTGAACACGTGCGGCCCGACAAAGGGCCAGGAAGACAAGAATGTTGTCAAAACTCTTTCGCACGCAAAAACCGACTGTGCCATCCCCGGCAAGTGCCGACAGCCCAACCATGACGGCGCCCTATGATGGGCCGGTAGATTTGTTTTTTGAGGGTGCAACGCTGGTCACCGTCAATGACGCCGACGATATCATTACCGATGGCGCCATTGCTGTGGCCGATGGCGCTATCGTTGCGATTGGCCTCGCCAGTGAATTTGCCGCTCTTCGTGACCGGGCGGTGACGCACGTCGATTCGGCGGGTAAGATGATCATGCCGGGCCTGATCAACACCCACTGCCATGCGGGCGATAGCCTCTTTCGCGGGCTTGTGGAGGGGCTTGCGCTCGAACCGTGGCTGGAAAAGCTCTGGATTGCAGAGAGTGGGACGCTCGATCCGGCGCGCACACGGCTTGGCTCGCTTCTGGGGTATGCAGAAAATGTGATGGGCGGTGTCACCACCGTTATGGATATGTTCTGGCATCCTGATCAGCTTGTTGCCGCCGCCGCCAACATCGGCATCAGGGTTGCAACGGGTCCCATCTTTTTTGATCCGCCGGGGATCGATGGTCTTCAGCATACCGACCGCGAGAAGGCAGCAAGAGCTTTTTTTGAGGCGTTTGACAGCCACGATCATTTGATCAGGACCATTTGCGCCCATGGCGCCTATACCGTATCCGCGGAAAACCTGACCGTGGCCCAAATGATTCAAGAAGAAGCGCGTGCCCTCCTGACCATCCATGCGGCGGAGACGCGGGCGGAACAGCAAACTGTGATGGATCAATATGGCCGCTCCGTCATCAATCATCTCGATGAATTGGGATTGCTCACACCAAAAACCGTGCTGGCCCACTGTGTCCATGTGGATGACGAGGAAATGGCGATCATTGCACGTTCAGGCGCAAGCGTTTCTCACAACCCGGCGTCAAACCTGAAGCTTGGCTCCGGCATTGCGCCAATCCCTGCATTGATCGACAAGGGTGCCCTCGTGGCACTTGGTACGGACGGGGCGGTGAGTGGCAACGATCTCGATATGTGGAAGTCTATTCGCCTTGCGGCGACCTTGCACAATGGCGCGAACGAAAATCCGTCGGCAGTTTCAGCCCTTGAGGCCATCCGTATGGCAACCATCAACGGTGCCCGCGCGCTTGGGATTGACGGTGAGACGGGTAGTCTTGTGACCGGTAAACGCGCCGATCTTATCGTCCTTGATCCGGATCAGGTCCATGCCGTCCCCGTGTTTGATCCCCTGCATTATCTGGCCTATTCGGCCTCCCATCAAGATGTGCGCGATGTCTACGCCGCCGGTCAACCTTTGATGAAAGACAGAGTACTGACAAAAATCGACTTCGGCGAACTACTGGCGGAGGTGAAGGCGCTGATCCCCCACATTCGGCAAACCCTTGAGGGCTCGACATCATGACGGCGCTGACCGAGGGTCAAATCGCGTCGCCGCTTGCTGCCCGGGTGGCTACAGCGCACGCCAGTGCCGGCGACGCATTCACCGGCGCAAGCATTGGGCTTATTCTCGGTAGTGGGCTTGACGGTCTTGCCGATGATATTGCCGTCGAGCACAGCGTAGAGACCAGCGCAATCACGGGCCTGCGTCCCAGTACGGCGCCAAGTCACCGGGGCCGTCTTGTCCGCGGTATGCTCTTCGGTCAGCCGGTGCTTGCACTCCAGGGGCGGGTTCATCTTTATGAGGGCTATAGCGCCCTTGATGTGGCGATGCCCGTCTATCTGATGGCAGCGCTGGGCGTCGAGACGCTGATTATCACGAATGCCGCCGGTGGTCTGAACCCTGACTATCAACCGGGTAACGTTGTCTTGATCCGTGATCATCTCAATATGACCGGGCACAATCCGCTGGCGGGTGTCGATGCCCCCGAGATTGGGTTGCGTTTTCCGGATATGTCGTGCGCCTATGACCCCGCCTTGCGGTCCACGTTGATGGACGCCGCCAACCGGGCAGGGCACCCCCTCACCGAGGGTATTTATGCTGGTGTGACCGGCCCATCTCTGGAA
The DNA here is from genome assembly GCA_039819545.1 of Pseudomonadota bacterium. Classification (GTDB taxonomy): domain Bacteria; phylum Pseudomonadota; class Alphaproteobacteria; order Caulobacterales; family Parvularculaceae; genus CALLPQ01. Next base: position 69,555 of record JBCBRS010000011.1, read on the forward strand.
ACGTCTGCCGAACGGCGCATGCTGCGCACCCTTGGCGGCGACCTTGTGGGCATGTCGACGGTGATGGAGGTCATTGCCGCCAATCACGCGAGGCTAAAAGTTGCGGGTCTGTCAGTGGTCACGAATGCCGCCACGGGCGGCCCTGACCAGCAGCCCGATACCCTCGAAGACGTCCTCGAAAACGCCGCGAAAGGCGCGCGCGGTATCCGGGAGGTCCTGAAACACGGGCTGCCGATCCTCGCTGGTGACCGGCGACGAGACTGAATAGGCCGCGCAATTCGCTATTCCCCCGCCACAAAGTTGTCCCCTCCCGGCCCTAACGCTGCCGCGCGCGTGGCGTGGGCTTGTCACGCCCGGCGGACTTGGTGATAGTCTACGCCACCACAATGCTGCCACATTGACGCGAGCGGCGTGCAAAAAGGAACAAAGCCCATGGCCGTAATTACGCTGGTCGATGATGATGAGAATATTTTGACCTCGGTCTCCATGGCGCTGGAGGCGGAAGGCCATAAAGTTGATACCTTTGAAGACGGGGCGGCAGCGCTGAAGCATGTGACCGATACGCCGCCGGATTTGATCGTCTCGGACATCAAGATGCCCACCATGGATGGGATGGAGCTTTTGCGCCGGGTGCGTCAGACCTCCAGCTTGCCGCTGATTTTTCTGACCTCGAAGGACGAAGAAATAGACGAGGTTCTTGGCCTGACCATGGGCGCCGATGACTACGTAAAAAAGCCCTTTTCCCTGCGCCTGTTGATGGAGCGCGTGAAAACCGTGCTACGCCGGGCGCAAGCGCCGGAAACGCCGACCCCGGAAGAAGAGAAAAAGATCATGCGCCGGGGCGACCTGACGCTCGACCCCATGCGTCATGCCTGTAACTGGAAAGAACAGCCCGTAACCTTAACCGTAACGGAATTTCTAATCCTCGAAGCGCTTGCCCAGCGGCCCGGTTTTGTGAAGACCCGGGACTCGCTTATGGATGCTGCTTATGATGACCAGATCTATGTGGATGATCGCACCATCGACAGCCATATCAAACGGATCCGGAAAAAATTCCGCATGGTCGATACCGAATTCGATGCCATCGAAACGCTTTATGGCGTTGGCTACAAATATAAAGACTGACGGGGCGCCGGATGGCGGTTCGCGTTGAGCAGGGGCCAGCATGGGCGACACAGCGGAACAGCCCGATCATCAAGCCACCGGCAAGGATCGGTCTATTGTACCGACGAAACGGACCCGGGCACGCTTTGCTGTTTCGCGGCTGACGCTCACCATCGTCCTTACCAATCTGATCAGCCTGATCTTGCTGTTCTTTGGCGCACTGTCCTTAAATCAGTACCGGGACGGTCTGGTGGAAAGTAAGCTGGAAGGGGTGCGCGCTCAGGCTCAGATTATTGCCGACATTATGGCCCAAGTGGCCATTGACGAGGCGTTATGCCAGGTCGACGAATTTGACGCCATTGACACCAAAGCACCCGCTGACCTGCCGTCGGTTGGTGGCTCTGCAGATATCCTCAGCAATACTGAGCCCTGCCGCCTGTCACTGGTGCCGAGCGATGTCCGCGAGGTCTTCAACCGCGTCTGGGATAGTTTTGAGGGGCGCGTGCGTATCTTTAACGCTCCCGATAACCGGTTTGATCCGCCGGTCCAGGACGCCGGTACGTTGCTCCTCGAAGATGTGGTTTTGCGCGAAGACCGCATTCTTGAGGTTGAACTGCCAACCATTGAGCGGATGCCCGCCGATACCGAATTGATCAACAATCTCTCCTGGCGCGACCGGGTCTTGCAGTCTTTGTTCTCCAATAGCTATCGCCGCCAGGCTGCGCGTATCTCTATTGAAGATGAGTTGAATGCGGCTCTGCGGGCCTCACCTTTTGATGATGAACGCGGTGCAGCGCGCGTCAGACTCGATGAAAATGGGGAGCTTGTCGCCTCTGTTTCTGTTCCTATACGGAAGGTACAGGCGATCTATGGGATCGTCACGGCAGAGATTGGCGGTATTGATGCGCTGGTCCTGAACGCCCGTCTCGCGATCTTGCCGTTGTTTGGTATGGCCTGCGCGGCAACCGTCTTGGCCGCGCTGATGCTCACCGCAACCATTGCCCAGCCCATTCGGCAATTGGCCACGGCGGCCGACAAGGTCCGCGAGGGGATATCCGCAGCGGGCCGCGCGAGGATACCGGTTTTTGCCAATCGGCGTGACGAAATTGGCGAGCTTTCCAAATCGCTCAAGGCAATGACACAGACGATTTATGCGCGCATGGAAGCAATTGAAAGTTTTGCGGCGGATGTTTCCCACGAGTTGAAAAATCCGCTGACTTCTATCCGCAGTGCGGTAGAAACCCTTGATATCGCTACGAAGCCAGAGGCGCGCGAAAAACTCCTCGGTGTGATCAAAAAAGATGTGGCCCGAATGGACCGCTTGATCACTGATATCTCCAATGCCTCGCGTCTTGATGCGGAACTCGCTCGCGAAGCACGCGAAATTGTTGATCTTGACCGGCTGCTCAACGATATCACCGGGCTTTATATGGTCACCGAAAAAGAAGGTATCGCCAGGGTGAGCTATGGGCGTCTTGCGGGTCATCTGTCTGCGTCTTACGTGCTCGGTAATCCGGCGGCATTGGGTCAGGTCTTCCGTAATCTGATTGATAATGCACGCTCTTTCTCTCCTGCCGACCGTCCGGTACGCGTGCAGCTTGGCGGACAACGAGAGACAAAAGTGGTACGGGTGGTGATTGATGATGACGGTCCCGGTGTTCCGCCTGAAACACTCGAGTCCATTTTCAACAGGTTCTATACAAAGCGCCCGGCGGGCACCGTCTTTGGTAATAACTCAGGGCTCGGTCTCGCGATCTCCCGCCAGATTATTAATGCCCATGGCGGACGCATCTGGGCAGAGAACCGTCTTGTACCGCCATCAGCCGCGATGACCGGTACCGAACAAACCGCCCCACAAATCGCCCCACAAATCGTTGGTGCCCGGTTTATTGTTGAACTGCCCCTCGCGGGATAGAGGCGTGCCCTTGACCCTCCATGCAACCGCCGTCGCCCTTGCCCTTGACCGGGATGGCCCGTTGATTGGTGTTCTGATCACAGGCGTATCTGGCTTGGGTAAATCGAGCCTCGCAATCGCCCTGATCGAACAGTGCCCTTGGCGGCGCACCGCCCTCGTGGCTGATGACGTGGTTGAGGTTACGGCGGTTGGCAATAGCTGGGTCGCCCGCGCGACCGGGCCCATGACGGGGCAGATTGAGGTGCGTGGGTTTGGTCCGGTGCCCGTGCGCGCAGTCAAGGCTGCCCGGTTGCACTTTGCTCTCGCCGTGCAGGCGGAAAGACCCCCGCGGCTTTACACGCGCCAAGACATGACGGCCGGGCAAGAGGTCGGACAAAAGGCTGCGATGCCCCCTATGGCGAACCTGCTGCGCGTACCGTTTTGGGCTGAAAATGCTGCGATTTACCATGCCCGCGTCCGGATTATCGCGCGGGCAATTTTGGCTGGACAAATCCCATCGTGACGCGCTTTTATACTGGGCTAAGCGCGCCCGTGGCGTGGTCACATGCAGGATAAAGCATGATTGGAATCGTAGTGGTCACCCATGGCCGCCTAGCTGACGAATTTGTCTCGGCCATGGAGCATGTGGTTGGCCCGCAGCAGCAACTCAAAGCGGTCTGCATCGGCGCCGATGACGACATGGAACAGCGCCGCGAAGATATTCTGAAAGCGGCCGAGGCGGTGAATGACGAAAGCGGCGTCATTATTCTCACCGATATGTTTGGCGGTACCCCGTCCAACCTGGCGATTTCGGTGATGGAAAAAGCGGGTGCGGAGGTGATCGCCGGGATCAATCTTCCCATGCTGATCAAATTGGCGTCTATCCGCACCGAAAAAGACCTCGAGGCATCGGTAAAGGCGGCGCATGAGGCTGGAAAAAAATACATCAACGTGGCGAGCTGGGTTCTCTCTGGTAATGTCGAAGGCTAACGACACGCCAGCAGGGCACACTGATGCCGGGTTGCCGCAAACCGGTCCGGTGGAGGCGCGAGCCGTCCTGCGCAATCGGCGCGGTTTACATGCCCGGGCTTCGGCAAAGTTCTGCGCCGTTGCCTCGGCGTGGGACGCGAGAGTCCGGGTGACTAAAGATGGGTATGAGGTTGGAGGGTGCTCGATCATGGGCTTGCTTACCCTCGGTGCCGGAGTGGGAGAGGCGATCACGATTGCGGCCACCGGGCCACAAGCCAGCGAAGCGGTCGATGCCCTTGTCAGGCTTATGGAAGACAGGTTTGGTGAGAAAGAATAACATGCGGGTGCGGTCTTAAAACACAATTGGGACGAGCTTTTCGTTGACAGGCCTCTGTGAAAATCTTATTCCCACCGCTCAGAATAATGACAGGTGACACCATGAAAGTCCGCAGTTCCCTTAAGTCCTTGAAAAACAGGCATAAAGATTGCCGCGTGGTCCGCCGTAAGGGTAGGGTTTACGTGATCAACAAGACCCAACGGCGGTTCAAGGCGCGCCAGGGGTAATGGCTATCCCCGCAACCGATGACAAAAACGCCCCCTCGCGGGCGTTTTTTTGTATCGGGCCCGAAGATTGCGTCCGATTGCCCGGCTGAAGAGCAATTTGGGCGCAAATGCCGCCGAAATGTATGGTTCTTGCTCAGAAGGTTGGTCGTTAACAAATTTCAGGCTAAGCTTGAAGATTGAATAAGGGAGCGCGCGTGCAGCATCGGCAGTCTACTGTTTTGAAACACCAGCCTTTTGCTCGTCTTGTCGGCGCGGCTGTCCTGGTTGTGGCCGCTCTCGCGTGCAATGTTGGATTGGGGCTCACCGGCGCGCAAGCCGATCAAACCGACCCGACACTCGATACGCTTTTTGAAGAATTACGCACGGGCGGTGCCATCAATGCGGAGGCCAATGCCGACCGCATCCTTGAGATTTGGGCAGATTCACAAAGTGATACCGTCGACCTTCTCTACGCCCGGGCGCTCGGCAAATATCTCGAAGGCGATCTTGATAGCGCCGGGCGGCTTTTGATCTATATTCGCGGATTGAGCCCGAATTTCATGCAGGGCTACGCCCTTTCGGGGTTTTTGAAATTGCGCCGGGAAAATTACGCCGCTGCCCTCGCCGATTTTTCACGAGCACTCGATCTTGAACCGCGCCAGTTTGAGGTGCGCAAAGCCGTGGCGCAGTTGCTGCTGTCTTCGGGTGAAAAACGCGAAGCTTACAAAATGCTGCAGGAAGCCCTCGCCTGGAATCCCTTCGATGAAGAGATGCGCGCCATGGCTCGCAAACTCCGCGAAGAGTTTGAAGGCCAAGAGATTTAGGCGGCGGCAATCTGCTTTTTATGGAGTGACGCTTCGAGCTCGCCAATAGCCGCTTCGAGATTGATTTTCTTCACAGCTGCCACCTCGCGGGCCATGCGATCCAGAGCGGCTTCGAAGAGTTGGCGTTCGGAATAACTTTGCTCCGGCTGCTCCGGGGCGCGGTATAGGTCTCGAACCACTTCTGCCACAGATTGCAGGTTGCCGGAGTTGATCTTGGCTTCATATTCCTGCGCGCGGCGCGACCACATGGTGCGTTTGATCCGTGCACGTCCTTGTAAGACGTTAATGGTCTTATCAACAAAGGGCACATCGGACAAACCGCGCATGCCCACGGCCTTTGCTTTTTCAGTTGGTACGCGCAGCGTCAGTTTTTCGTGATCAAAGCGGATGACAAACACTTCGATGGTGACGCCCACGATATCTTGCCGCTCAATCGCTTCGATAACGCCAACGCCGTGGGCCGGGTAAACAATCTTATCGTTGACTTTGAAGTCTTTTTTCGCCGCTTTGGCCTCCGGTGAAGGGGTGTCGTCTTGTTCTTCTTGCACATCATGCAGCTTTGGTGGCACCGGGAAGGGGTTTGATGCGGCAACTTCGTCGGCGGTGCGCCGCGGGGCCTGACCGACTTTACCGATGACCACGGGTTTAGGGGCCGGCTCTTTTACGGCCTTTTTACGCGTGGTTTTTTTCGCGGCTTTGGTAGCTGTTTTCTTTGCAGGTTTCGCGGGCGCCTTAGCACTGTCTGCAGGCGTGACAGTGTCGGTTGCAATGGGGTCCGGGGTTGCGGTTGCGTTCACGGCTTTTTTTGTACTCGCTTTTTTACTGGGGCTTTTTGCAGCAGCTTTTTTGGTAACAGTTTTTTTGACCGCTGCTTTTTTCGCCGCTGGTTTTTTCTGGGGTGACGGTTTCATTGCGGTTTTGGCAGCGACTTTTTTTGTCGCCGCTTTCGGACGAGTGGATTTAGAGGCACTCGTTGTCTTTTTTGTGGCGGCCGGTTTTGCGGTGCTTTTCGCAGCCGTTTTTTTTGTGGTTGTTTTTTTCGGTGGCGTTTTTTTCACGGTCGCTTTTTTTGCAGGTGCAGCCTTTTTGGCAGCGGTTTTTTTAACCGGCGCTTTTTTGGTCACCGTCTTTTTCGCAACCACTTTTTTGGCCGCGGTTTTTTTCTTCGCCACCTTTTTGGCGGTTGATTTTGTTGTCTTGCGGGTCGCCACGGGTTGCTCCTTACGCTTGACTATCCGTGCCGCATTTTCGGCATTGGTATCCACGGTGTCCGGTGCCGCCATCGGTTCGGTGGGGCAACCGGGTTTTAACGGCATTGTGCCGGGGCCTCGTGGCCTGTCGGATAGAAATGATTGGCAGGGTCGACGAGTCTTTGCGCCGATATCCTGGTCCTTGATTAGGGTGCGCTCACCATTGATTGTGTTGCACAAGCGAAAAGCATAACACAATTTTGGACAAAACGGAATGACGAACCGGCTTGTCAGCGGGGCACATGCTGATAAATCAAAGCGTTAGGGGCCAGTATTTGGGTGGTTTCATAGCCCGTAAGGGTTGCAAACCAACAAAAGACCCTCGTTACGCGCGCTTAATCAGGCGCCATTCCCCGGTTTTTCGCTCAACAATGCTAACTTGCCTGTATCCTTCACCTTAGAGTCGGCGTCCGGCATGGCATCAATTTTCACGGTCAGATTCGGCCAGGTTTGGGCAAATTTGGTGTTGATCTCGAGCCATTTGCCGTCCGGATCCTCGGTATCGGGCAAAATCGCCTCCGCCGGGCATTCCGGTTCACACACACCGCAATCGATACACTCGTCCGGGTGGATGACGAGCATATTCTCCCCCTCATAAAAGCAATCAACGGGGCACACCTCCACACAGTCGGTGTATTTACAATTGATGCAGGCGTCGGTGACGACATAAGTCATGGGACGTAAATCTCCTGCCAGGTTTGACTGGCCGGTTACTGAAGGACGGTCGGGCACATCTACCCGAAGCGCTCGTTACATAGCGTTTTCCGGCTTTAAGACAAGTCTGTGGCTATGTGTCATTGCGCTCTGGAAGGTGTATCGTGGAGGCGCGTTAATCCCCGTTCACGGCCTGGCGCGCCCGCGCGCTTTCCTGATCCGTTACGTGAATCAGGCTTGCAACCCGGCGTACGAGCGATTCTTCCCACGGGTCCCGGACCCCATCGCTTAGGACGATCCGCCACAACCCTTCCATAAAACTGCGCTTTTCTTCCGCACCCAGCTGTTTCACGGAACGGGTAAACTGATGCAGATCGATAGCGGCAGCCTGGGCATTCTCACCGCGGGTGCGCACGCCCGCGGCCGCTTCAGGCGAAAGATCAAACTGGCGCCCAATCAAGGTCGTGATCAAAGCGCGCTCTTTGTCGTCATAGTGTTCATCTGCGCGCGCAGCTTCGACCAAAAGGGCAGCAAATGCCGTTTGTAGGTCATCATCGCCGGTCGACTGATCAGCGTCCGACGGTTTTTTCAAAAAAAGAGATTTCAGGAATTCCATTACATGCTTTCGGGTGGTGATGACTGATGTTGAGGTGAAAGTGGGTTCGGTGGCAGGCCAGTCAAGGGTTTCGACGGAAGGCCTCCATGGCGCGGCGTTCTTTTTTGGTGGGTCGCCCTAGACCAGCGCTGCGCTCACCGGACTGGCTTTGTTTCGGCGCACGTGGCGGCGGGGGCGGCGATCGGTCGAGATAAAGCGTCTGCGCCTCCGGTGCCGGGCCACGGCGTGTCCCGCACGCCGCAATTTCAATGATCCGTACCCGCTGCCCGATCATGAAAGACAGAACATCTCCAACTTGAATGAGGGCTGATGCCTTTTCGATACGATTCGCGTTTTCTCCCCGAGACACGCGCACATGCCCGCCATTAACGAAAGTTGAGGCCTTGGACCGGGTTTTGAAAAATCGTGCGTACCACAACCATTTATCGACTCGTTGGGAAGGTGTGGGGCCAGACGGCTGCGCGTCGATGCCATCTGGGGGGTCAGCATTGCCATGGCGTGAAGCAGGGCAGGTCAAATTACGGTTACCATGGGCATTCAGGGCTTTGCCGGTTCGGGCGTTTTTGCGGCGGCGGGGTCTTTCTTTTCCTTTTGCCGGTCCGGTTTTTTCGTATCTTCGGCGCTTTTTAGAGCGGCGAGCACCGCAAATGGCGAATCGGGATCGGCCGTTTTGAGATGACGCGGCTTATGCATATGGGGGTTTTGCGCGGTGTTGCCGCTGCGTCGTTTGTCGGGGCCGCCTTGGCGGTGGGGGGGCCGGTGGGGGGCGGAGCCCTGTGACTTGCGCCGACTACGTCCGTCCCCGGCATTGGCCTTTTTGTGGCGCCTCGCCTCGTCGTTGCCGCCGGGTGCCCCGCGTTGTTTATCGGTGCGATGAGAGGCATCACCGCGTCGTGGCTTGCGGTTTTGATTTTGCCGTTTCGGTTGATAGCGCCACAAGGTCACCGTCACGCTTTGTGCGTCTTGTGTTTCGGCGCTTTCGGCTTCCTCGGATGCGGGACTGTTGTCCGGTTGTGCCGATGCATCCGCTGGCGCTTTTTCGGAAACGGTCTCTGGCGCACCTGACCCGGCCAGTTCTGGTTCTCCCAGTGGGGCTTGGGATTGTGCGGGTTCAGCGCGCAACGCGTCTTCTGCGCGCTGTTGATCGGTATCGGGCGGACCTTGCGTTTCAGGAGAAGCCGGTGTCGCTGTTGTCTGTGTTGCGGGTGCCGGTGCCCTTGTTTCAGGCGTCGCTTCACCGGGCTTTTCACCGGCAGCTTCAGCGGTTGTCGCTGCGGGCGCTTGCCGGGTCACGGTGTTTTTCCGAAAGCTCAGCGACATCAGGATGGCTTCAAAATCCTCGCCCGAGCAGCCCACCAGCGACATCATCTGTGCCGTGGCTTCAAAGCCTTCGCGCCGATCGCTCTTCTCACGGGCCGTGCGGATTTCTCCGGCGAGCCGCTCCAGCATGTCGATGCGGACCGCCCGCGTCCCCGATGGTCTGTACCCTGATGCATAATAATACGCATGGGGAATAGTTTCGTCGACCGGGGTGGAAACGAGCCCCGCTTTTGGCGGACTGAACTTGGCCGGATCTTTATCGTGCCACAGGGCCCAGAGCAGCGTGAGCAGGCTTGCCGGCGCCGGCTTTAAGAGCGCAGGCAAAAAGAGGGTATATTCGCCAAACCGGAGCCCCAGGGCCCGCAGCTTTGCGCGCTCTTTTTGATCCAGTGACTTTAACTCATCTCCAAACTGCCCGCGGGATGTGGCGCCAAAGTTTTCCACCAATCGCCAGGCGATGCCACGTGTTTCAGGCTTCAGGCCGTCTTCGCCAGCTTGTTCCGGTGTTTGATCACAAGCGCGTTGCATAGCCAGCAGCGGCGCCAGTAACGCCTCCAACCGATGAGCCACATAATCTGTTAAGCGATCTTCGATGCGACCACGCAGAACAGCGGGCAGCGCATCAAGGGCGCGCAGGACAAGTTTTGGTCGAAAGGGGCCGGGGCCTTTTTCAAGGTGGGCAACGACACTGCCGCGCCAGGTCATCGCGCCAGTAGGTGTCAGGTCAAGCGCATCCGCTTCGGCATTGGCCAGCGCAGAGCCACGGGCTGCCAATTCCGGGCGCAGTGCTTTTTCCGCCGCCGCGCGGATCGGTTTGGCCGCCGCGCCGCGCGCACGCGGATCGAGGATAAATTCAAATCCCAAGAGCCGACCGACAAACTGGCCTTCCACAATCACTTCTCCGTCTTCGCTGATACCCGCAAGGAGCGGCGCATCATCTTTAAGTTTCTTGAGTAAAACGGCTGTTCGGCGATCCACGAACCGTTGGGTCAGCCGTTCATGCAAGGCATCTGACAACCGGTCTTCTATCGCGCGGGTCTGGTCCTGCCAATAGCCCGCATTTTCAAGCCAGGCCCCGCGATTGGCAAGATAGGTCCAACTGCGGATGTGGGCGATCCGTGAGGATAGGGTATCAATATCCCCATCGGTTTTGTCGAGAGGCGAAACGCGCGGGGCGAGCCACTGTTCGCTAATTCGGTCATGGGCCATCAATTCTTCGTAGATGTCACCGACGAGCCGCGTGTGCTGATCAAGAGTGACTTTTCGAAAATCCGGGAGCTGACAGACATCCCAGAGAAGGGCGAGTGCTGCGCCGCCCGTCGCATAGTGCCGAATGCTGTCTTGCTTGATTAGATGGCTGAACACCCGTTCGTCATCGTCGGGGCGGGCGCGCAGCAATTCTTCGCGCGGCGATGGTGCATCGAGTGAGTGTTGCAGCGCCAGGATCGACGAAAAATCTAGGGTTTCGGCGCGCCAGAACAAGCCTGATACTGCATCAAACCGATGCTCTTCAATGGCTTCGATCAGGGGCTCATCAAACTCGCGGCAATCGGCTGTGATTCCAAATGTGCCATCGCGCATGTGCCGCCCGGCGCGCCCGGCAATCTGGGCCGCCTCCGACGCGGTCAGGTCACGCATTTGACGCCCGTCATATTTGCGGCGCGCGGCGAAGGCCACATGGTCGATGTCCATATTCAGCCCCATGCCGATCGCATCGGTGGCAATTAGGTAATCGACCTCGCCATTCTGGTAGAGCTCGGCCTGGGCATTGCGGGTGCGCGGCGACAGAGCGCCGAGGACCACGGCTGCCCCGCCGCGTTGGCGACGGACCAATTCGGCAATGGCGTAAACGGTGTCGGCTGAAAACCCGACGATGGCGCTGCGTCTGGGTAGGCGGGTGACCTTTTTGGCGCCGGCAAAACTCAGGGTCGAAAAACGCTCCCGCCCAATGAAATTGATATGCGGGAACAACCGGCGCAGGATCGGCGCCATGGTATCGGACCCCAAAAACAAGGTCTCCGCCGCGCCCCGCGCATAGAGAAGACGCGAAGTAAAGGTCCGGCCCCGCTCCTGATGGGCAGCGAGTTGAATTTCGTCGATGGCAAGAAAATCGGTGCGCTCGCTGAGCGGCATGGCCTCCACTGTGCACACCCAATATCGCGGGCTGCGCGGAATAATTTTTTCCTCGCCCGTAACAAGCGCCACTTCCTGCGCGGAGCGACGGGCGACGAGTTTGTCATACACCTCCCGCGCAAGCAGGCGCAGAGGAAACCCGATCATCCCCGATTTATAGGCGAGCATGCGTTCAATGGCGTAGTGGGTCTTGCCCGTATTGGTCGGCCCCAGCACGGCGGTGACAGGTTTTTCCGTACCCATACCCCGCCCATGAAAATTCGCGTCGCGGGCAGGGATTGCGGAAAACGGCGCGTCAGTGAAGGAGGAGGGTGTGCTAGACATGGCACCGTTCATATAAGGGCATTTACCGCCGTGGCCCAAGTCACCGCGCGCAAGGCTGCCAATGGGATCGGCTGTCAACGCACCATCACCGCTCCATGATCGTTTTTTGAGCGTTAGCGGACTGGTTTCGCCTGATCAGTCTTGACGCTTGGCGGTGTGGGAGATACACCCCGCGCTCTTAATTCATCTTACGCCTGCGTCGCGGGAATGGGTCGGTATTGTCGGTCCAGCCGGGGCAGGTCGCCAGAAACAGGACAGCACCATGGCCCGTCGTTGTGAACTTTCCGGTATTGGTCCGGCATCCGGCAACAATGTCTCCCACGCCAATAACCGCACGCGGCGGCGCTTTTTGCCCAATCTGTGCAATGTGACCCTCCATAGTGACAAGCTGGCCCGGGGCTTCAAACTTCGGATTTCGGCGTCGACACTGCGCAGTGTCGACCATATGGGCGGACTTGATCATTATCTTGCCAAGGCCACCGAAGAACAGCTTTCACCGTCCGCGTTGAAAATCAAACGCGCGCTCGCCAAGGCCTCCTAACGCGCTGGCGCACACAAAGCGACCTATACTCCTTTTTAATCTGATGAAACTGCCCCCATGGCTCGATCCTGCGGGTTTTTGGTGGCGGATTGTGCATTTTTACCGCGCGGCATTATTCACAAGGTAACCGGCACCCGGCATACAACGCCCATGACTTTGCCGCCCGTTGAAAACCGCGAAATGCACCAGCGCATTACCCCTGCCGATAAGTTGCAGGCGGAATTGCGTGCGTTCGCCCTTGATACACTCCGAGTTTTTGTCATTTCGCTGATCCTGGTACCCTTGCTGTGCGCCAGTTTCCTGACGCTTGACTTGCCGGTGCGGTTTTTCAATCCGGTTTTCACGTTCATGCGCGGTCTGGTGCCAAGCGTCTGGCTGACATTGGGACATGTGATCATGGCGGTGGCGCCAATATTCGCCGTCCTGGTGACGCGCCGGTTTGGCGGTGTTCTGGCCTCGCGGGCGGTGATGATCTCCTGGTTTGCCGTGGCGCTGCTGATCTTGTTTGAGTTGTCGGTGCTCGCCGATGTGATTGAGGCTGGTGATTTCCCCGGTACGCGGTTCGTGACCGCTTTCGTGGCGAGCGCTATGACCGGGCAACTGGTAACGATTGCATTTTACGATGTGGCCCGTGGTGGCGGCGCGTGGTGGCGCGCGCCCTTTTATGCCTTGATGGCGGGTTATGGCGTGACCGCGGCACTCTACTTCCCGGTTGCCTTTGGCAACACGGCTCTGCCCTGGGGGGGATGGCTGGTGGGTGATTTGATGATCCGCCTGCTGATGGCGATGGCAAGTTTGCCGCTTTATGCTTTTCTGCGCCCCATGCTGACCCCGCGCGGCGGCTATGGTGGACGGTAGGACGATACCAAGGCTGACTTTTTTCCGGTTGCTTTATCCGGTACCGGTGACGATCAAATGCTCTTGCACAACCTGTAGCGCATGATTGACACTCTGTGCCCTGATCACTGACCTGTCTGCCCCGTCAAACAGCATTGTTTGCGTTCGTGTAACCGTGTCGTTGTCTTTGCCAGAGAACACAAACCCAAAGCACACTGTCCCAACCGGTTTTGCATCACTTCCCCCACCGGGCCCCGCAATACCGCTGACAGCGATGGCGATTGCAGCATTGGCAAGTCTTGCGGCACCTGTTGCCATGGCTTTTACCGTCTGTTCACTGACGGCACCATGGTCGCGCAGCGTGTGCGTTGGCACCTCCAGCATGCGGGCCTTGGCGACGTTCGAATAGGTAACAAAGCCGCGATCAATCACGGCGGAGGAGCCGGGAACATCGGTCAGGGCCGCCATGATCAATCCGCCGGTACACGATTCAGCTGTTGTGATCTGTAATTTGCACGCCGCTGCCCGTGCAATAACGTCGGTGGCGAGGCGCAGCCGCAACGCTGGCTCGGCGCTGATGGACGAGCGGACGGGGGCATAATCGGTTGGGCGCGTCACGGCTCAATGCCCGTCCGGTGGAGCAGGCAATCTGACTGTTGCCGTGGCCATGGCGGCAATGCCTTCGCCGCGTCCGGTAAAACCCAACTTTTCTGACGTTGTTGCCTTCACCGATAATCTGTCAACGGACAAAGCCATGATTTCACCCAGCCTTGCGCGCATGGCATTGCGGTGGGGGCCAATCTTTGGCGCTTCGCAAATCAAGGTTACATCCGTATGGGTCACCATGCCGCCCGCAGCGCTGACGAGGGCACAGGCCTTTTCAAGAAAGATATGCGATGGCGCACCCTTCCATTGCGGATCGCTCGGGGGGAAGTGATCACCAATATCGCCAGCGGCCAGCGCCCCCAACACTGCATCGGTCAGTGCGTGCATACCCACATCAGCATCGGAATGACCTTTCAGGGTGTGCGTATGCGCAACTTCAACACCGCACAAGGTAACGGCGTTACCGGGCTCAAAGGCGTGGACGTCAAATCCGTGACCGGAACGATATTCCCACATGGTCAGGTGTCTTTCTGGTGACGGCGTAACAGGATTTCGGCCATGCCAAAATCTTCCGCCTGCGTTATTTTCATATTGTCCGGTGAGCCTGCGATCAGCGCGACGGGGACATTTGCAGCCTCTGCAACGCTGGCATCATCGGTCAGTGTCCGACCGGCATTGGCGCGGTGGGCAGTCAAAATATCGTCATAGCAAAATCCTTGCGGGGTTTGCGCTCGCCACAGGGCATCGCGCGGCACCGTTTTCTCAATCAGGGGGGCAGCGCCAGTCTCCGCTGGCTGGGCAAGCTTGATGGTATCAAAGACCGGCAGCGCCGCAATCGCGCCGCGTCCGGGGCGGATCTGCGTTATAACGCGGTCAATGGTCGGCGCATCGACAAAGGGGCGAGCAGCGTCGTGAATTAAAACGGTTCGCGGCGGGCTTGCCACAAGACTCTCCAGGCCCAACCGGACCGAATCCTGGCGTTGCGCCCCGCCAAAAACCGGTGTCATCAGTTTCGAGTGCCCCTCTAGCGATGTCATCGCCTCACCATAGGCGGCTTGGTCATCACGGTGGATGATAATGCGTACCCGGTCGATCTTTGGATGGTAAAGAAAGATGCGAGCGGTACGGGCGAGGATCGGCTCCCCGGCAAGCGGTCTATATTGCTTCGGCCCACCGGCGCCCGCGCGCGTGCCCCGGCCTGCCGCCACCAGTATCGCCACAACATCCGCAGCCACAGCGTTTATTGCCCCTCGGCAAGCAGGGACAGCTGAGCGTCGGTCGCGTCTCTGCCTGCCTGATTTTTATCAATCAGCCGGGTCGGGTAATCGCCGGTAAAACAGTGATCGGTAAACGCCGGCGCAGCCTCGTCGCGGGGGCCCTTACCCATTGCCTTATAAAGACCGTCTACGGATAAGAAGGCGAGACTATCCGCACCGATCATCTCGCACATTTCGTCAATGCCGCGATTATGGGCCAGCAGCTCATCGTGAGACGGCGTATTGATCCCGTAAAAATCGGGATGGATGATCGGCGGACAGGCAACGCGCATATGCACCTTGCGCGCCCCGGCATTACGCATCATCGCAACAATCTTGCGAGAGGTTGTGCCGCGTACGATTGAATCGTCGATCAGCACAACATCCTTACCTTCAATAATGGTTTTGTTGGGTGCGTGTTTGCGCGCGACGCCCGCTTCGCGAATTTTCTGTTGCGGCTCGATAAACGTGCGTCCCACAAAATGGCTGCGGATCAGCGCCATCTCATAGGGTAGCTCCGCCTGGCGGGCATAGCCGATGGCCGCCGGTACACCGGAATCCGGGATGGGGGCCACGAGATCGGCATTGCACGGCGCTTCGCGGGCGAGGACTTTGCCAAGCTTCTTGCGCACCTGGTAGACGCTCTTTCCATCGATGACTGAGTCGGGCCGGGCAAAATAGATCAGTTCAAAGATGCACGGGCGCGCCTTTTTGTTGGCGGGCATGAAGTTGCGGCTTTCCACGTCGCCATTCTGGTGACAGATGACGATCTCCCCGGGGCGCACATCGCGCACAAACTTCGCACCAATAAGATCGAGCGCTGACGTTTCCGAGGCAAAGATATGGGCACCGTTGAGCTCGCCCAGCACCAGCGGCCGGATCCCGACCGGGTCGCGCGCACCGATCAAGGCCTCCGTGGTCAGAACCGTCAGCGCATAAGCGCCCTCAACCTGTTTCAGGCTATCGATCAGCTTATCGACAATAGACAGATGCTGCGATCTGGCGGTCAGTTGCAGGAACAATTCGGAATCCGACGTGGACTGAAAGATGCATCCACGCTGGACAAGGTGGGAGCGCAGGGTTCGGGCGTTAGTCAGATTGCCATTATGGGCAATGGCGATCCCGCCATTTTCAAGGTCCGCATAGAGCGGCTGCACATTGCGTAAAACCGTGTCGCCTTGCGTGGAATAACGGGTGTGACCGATAACGCATTTGCCGCGCAGGCGCGCAAGGCGCTGCGCATCGGAAAAATGATCCGCCACAAGACCAAGCTCGCGTTCGGAGTGAAAGCGTTCACCGTCATAGCTGGTCAGGCCAGCAGCTTCCTGCCCGCGATGTTGCAAGGCGTGGATGCCCAAGGCGGCGAGGGCAGCGGCGTCTTTTGTGCCGATAATTCCAAACACCCCGCACTCTTCGTGCAAACGCGGGTCCGCGTCCACGGTATAGGCGCCTAGTGCCGGGCGCAGCCGCGTCTGACGGGCGATACGGGCGTCTCTTTCGGCTTTCAGCAGTGTGGCGGTTCGCGCAATGGCAATATCATTTGAGGCCGATCTATCCGTTGCGGTGAACGTAAGCGGTTTAGTCACGGCCCGGGTCCTCCGTCTGGGGACGGACGATATCGCCGTCGCTCGTGGTCACCGTGGTGATGACTTCAGACAGACCGGCCCTGTCACTGCGCCCATAGCCAGCGCGGCTTGCATCGGCCTCGCTCTTTTCGCCAGGCTGGGGCGCGTGTTTTTTGGTGTCGTTTGCGTCCGGATCAAAACGTGTTGTGTCCGGAATAAACCGTTCAAAAAACTGCGCCCCTGAGGCGGCGAGAGGGCGCGTCATAGCGCGCTGCACAGTTTCATGTTGGTTGTCTTCATCAAGATAGTAACCATAGGCAAGAAAGCCGAGGCCGATCACCGCATAACCGCGCAAGAAGCCAAAAATGCCACCGGCAATTCGGTTCACGACCATCGCCCGTCCGGTCAGTGCGGCCCGCCCGAGGAGGATGTGGCAGACCGTATAAAGAACAATAAACGTCCCGCCCATGAGGATGGCATAGGCACCAAGAACCGTAACGAGTGAGCTTTCCTTCCCGCTCATACCGATCAACGCCGGGGCAAACTGAACGGCGGCAAGCCAGGCGATACCGAGTACCAGCAAAGTGCCCAATTCCAGGAGGGCGCCGCGCACAACCGCGAGCCCAACGGACAAAAACAAAATTAAAATTACGAGGCCATCAAACACAGTCATCTTCGTACAGCCATCACGATACCGGATACAGAGGCGAATTTTCGATGTTCGTTCCTTCCACGAATTTGCCCAAAACACCAATGGATATCGCGCCTTGCGCGGCGATAAATCGACCCTGTTGCGATCCGGTGCACCCCGACGATAGTTTTAGCGCTCGCCCTTAATGGCACGCACAAGGTCGCTCAGCGAGGCAAGATCGCGTAACGCGAGTGATGGTGCTGGGCCCTGCGTCTTGCGCAGGTCTTTCGTATTTTGTGGTTTGGTGGGGGCGCTGGGGATCAGCGCGCTGGCAAACCCCAGTTTTGCGGCCTCCTGTAGCCGCGCATCGGCCTGGCTCACCGGGCGGATTTGCCCGGACAGGGCAACCTCGCCGAAGATCACTTGATCGGCTGGCAGGTCCGCGTCGAACAAGGAACTCGTCAGCGCCGCCGCGGCAGCAAGGTCAGCAGCCGGTTCGGTAATCCGCATGCCACCCGCCACATTGAGGAACACATCATGGCGGCTGAATGAAAGCCCGCAGCGCGTATCGAGAACAGCAAGCAGCATCGAGAGCCGGGCACTGTCCCAGCCGACAACGGCGCGGCGCGGCGCGGCGAGTGTTGAGGGGGAGACCAACGCCTGAAATTCCACGAGCAGCGGCCGGGTGCCTTCAATCCCCGCAAAAATCGCACTGCCCGAGCCCTCCTGCCCACGCCCGGCGAGGAAGAGCGCAGAGGGGTTCGCAACCTGGCGCAGACCAGAGCCCGTCATTTCAAAAACGCCAATTTCCTGGGCCGCACCAAAGCGGTTCTTCACCGCTCTGAGCAGGCGAAAATCGCGGCCCGTCTCGGCCTCAAAATACATCACGGCGTCAACCATATGTTCCACGACACGCGGGCCCGCGATCTGTCCGTCCTTGGTCACATGACCCACGAGGATGAGGACTGCACCTGATTGTTTGGCATAGCGGATTAGATCCTGGCTACAGGTGCGCATTTGCGTGACGGAACCGGGTGTGCCCGGCACCGCGTCCGACCAGACGGTCTGGATCGAATCAATAATAACCACGTCAGGCTTTTCCGCCTTTAACGAGGCAATGATATCACGCAGAGCCGTGGCGGATGCGAGTTTCACAGGCTTGTCGGAAAGCCCCAATCGACTGGCCCGCAGCCTGATCTGGGCGGTGGCCTCCTCCCCGGAGATATAGGCGACCTCATGCCCCTTCATGGCAAGCGCAGCGGCGATCTGGAGAAGAAGTGTTGATTTCCCAACGCCGGGATCACCGCCCAGAAGGGTTGCCGAGCCTGGCACAAGACCGCCGCCCACCACCCGGTCAAATTCCGCCGAGCCGGTGACGAGCCGGGGGACCGCCGCCTCATCGCTGGCAAGATCGGTAAAGGCAACCGGGGCGGCACGTACCCCACTACCGCCCTTGGGCGCTGCGGCCAGGGAGCCCGGCGGGCCCGCTTCGGCACTCTCCTCGGTCAGCGTGTTCCATTCCCCGCACTGGTCACACCGCCCGGCCCATTTGGCGCTGACGGCGCCGCAATTCTGGCAAACATAGTGTAGGGCGGATTTCGCCATGGGATTTCCTATTCAAGACCAAGGGTGCGGACGCGGGCGTGCCCCGGCGTTGCATCGGTGATGTATCGATAAAGAGAGATTCGCGGACCGCGCGCGAAAGTCCGGTGATTTTTCTCTCAATTTTTCAAAAAAAATTTGCCCTAACGCCTTTGTGATCACCGCGTCGCAGGCCGTGGCTTTGGTTAAAATTTACCGGTCTTTAACCCTCCAGGATTGGCGCGCCAGTGGCAAGGTTAGATTTAACCGCAAGGGTTGCACCGTTGCGAACCATCAATCCCCACGCGGATAGAGTTTGTTATCAGTTAATCTTCGACCAGGATTTTTATAGACCCGCATAAAGCCATGTTTTTCCACGCAAAACCCTCTTTCTACGGAAGGAATTGCGGCGCAGCACCTGTCCTGATTTTAACCAGCACTGAGCAACCAATTGGGGTAAATGCTCTCTAAAATTGAAATTATCCAATTAAGAGCGCGGTGGCCTTTGTGCGCTACCCGTTTTGGAGCTTGCAAATAGAACAGGCCTTTCTAAGGTATCGATACATCAGTCAGGAAACGGCGTCTGCCGTCTCTTTCTGGGGTATGGGTTGAAGGGTTGGGTGTGGTGTCCAGGTCTTTTCTTGGGTCGATTTTGCAGGTGCACACGTCAAACTGTGCTCCCTGCGGGGTGCGCGGTATCCAGTAGCGTACCAAGGGGCTGATGAATGAATAGTGCTTTGCTTGACGAAGCGAACCGAACGTTTGGGGCGAATGATCCGTCACTTGCTGTCGGATTAAGCGATATCGCGTTCTATTCGACTGAATTGCCCTTTATCAATTTGTTTCATCAGGGTGGTGATCGTCATACCAATGACGGCGCGTGGGCCATCAATGTCACGAATGCCGACGGCACGGTGACAAATTATGATTTTTCCGAAGCGTGGCATGCCGGTTTTCTGGATGCGAACGGCAATGTGTCAAGCTTACCAGAAGGCGCGTCGGCCAGTGTCTTTTTCCTCAACGGGGTCACCGCCGAAGCGCAGACCGGCGGGCGCTACGTATTCAGCTATGACGGCGACGGGGATTTTCGGCTCGTCGGGGCAAATATTGTCGAAGATGAGTCGGCGCCTGGACGTCTGATCGTCGAGCTGATCGACGGAAGCCCGTTCGGTATTGTGATCGACGGGACAACCGATGGTGATCACCTGCGCGACTTCGCGCTTGTGCGTGAGGAACATGAGGGGCTTTACGAAGCGGGCGCCCTCTTTAATCCAGATTTTATTGAATTGTTCGACGACCACCGAACGATCCGGTTCATGGACTGGATGGAGACAAATCACTCCAACCATATCAATTTCGAGGATATTGCGACCCTGGATTCACAGTTTTTCGGGATACCGGCAAACCAGGCCTATGAATATGTCTTTGCAAAGGACGTCCCCGAATTAACAGCGGAAACGATTGCTGGTCTGACCCGTGGTCCGTACACGCTCATTTATATTGATCCGCAGACCGGGGAGCCCTTCCGCGACGCAGATACGGGCGAAGTCCTGATTGACGTACCGCCGGCGCTTTTGCCGCCACCAGTGCCGTCCGGTGTGCCGTTGCAGGCGATGATCGCCCTAGCCAATCAGATTGGGGCTGATCCGTGGTTCAACATCCCCCATCAGGCAACGGACGATTTTGTTCGCCAATTCGCAGAGATGGTGCGCGATAATCTGGATCCCGGGCTCGTGGCCCATTTTGAATTCTCCAACGAGACCTGGAACGCCCAATTCGAGCAGTTTGGGTATCTCAATGATCGGGGTCGTGACGCCTTCGGTGACGAGTATGGCGATTTTCCCGTCAATATTTATTACGGCTACCGGGCCGCCGAAATACAATCGATCATAGACGAGGTGTTTGCCGAAGAGGCCGACGCGCGTGTTCATAACGTGCTGGCGACACAGACATTCAATACGGGCGTTGCTGACCAGGCGATTGTTGGCGTGCAGCGCTTTATCGACGACAACAATTTATCCCTCGAAGTGGGTGATCTTTTTGATAGCCTTGCGGTCACCGGCTATTTCGGCCAGACCGTTGGTCAGGGAACGGAAAACTATCCTAGTATTCTTGCGGTGGTACAGTCGTGGGTTGACGAATCGAACGCCCGGTTTGCTCGCGGTGAGACCAGCAACAAATACGAATATTTTATTGAGCAGGTGATCACGGATCTGCGCGATAGCTCGCTCGTCAATGCCTATTTTCAGGAGGCCTTTGACAATGGCGAGATCGCGGCTATCCCGCGAAGTTTCTCCATTGCCGAACTCGAAACAGCCTTTGCGGCAAACCAGTCTATCGCTCAGCAATATGGTCTGGAACTTATCCAGTATGAAGGTGGATCGCACTTTCTGACCGATGCGTCGCTCTTTGCGAATGAAGAATTGCAGGAGTTTATCAACGCCGCCAATGACAGTGATGCCATCACGCAGATCTACGCGGAGTCCGTGGACGCATTCCGCGCAGCAGGTGGCACGCTCGCCAATGATTTTGTCGGTGTCGCACAGCAATCGCAATTCGGGTCGTTCGGAACGCTCCACAATCTCAATGATCAAAATGCGGTCTTTAATTATTACGACGACTATAATGTGAATGGTGCCGCGACGTACGGCACCATCAATCAGGGCCGTGACCTGAGCGCGTTTCAACATGGAACCAACGCCACTGGCACAATCGGTGATGATACGGTCATTGGCAGCCAGAACCGTGATTTTCTGGCCGGTGAAGAGGGCGATGATGTTCTCGTAGGCGGCGCCGGAAATGACGGGATCAGCGGTGGTGCCGGCACCGATACGGCCCTGTTTAATGGAACGCGTGCTGACTATGGTGTTTCCGCCGTTAATGGTGGCATCGAAATAACCGGCACCGATGGCACTGATTTTTTGCGAGACGTTGAAATCATCACCTTTGGCGATGAAGAATCGATCCTGGTAGAAACCTTCCTTGCTGGCGCGTCTCTTGATGTGGCGTTTCATGGCGGCGGTGACTACCGTGCGGTTTCCGAGATTGTTTCGGTGGGCTTTACGATTTCGGCGCTCGATCCCACCCTTCAGACCGCGCAGGATGTTGGCGCGACGGGTACTCCGCTGCGCGCTGTAGATGCAATTTACTATCTCGCTCCCGGCATCGTGGACCAGGCGCGCGACAGTCAGATCCAAAGTGGCATCGACAATGTTCAGGGCCAGGCGACCTTCATTGGGAATGTGGGCACAATCACCGGCTCCGGGTTTAATGACTGGTTCATCGGGTATGACGTCGCTGAGTATGTCAATCTGAGCCATGGCGATGACCGGTTCGATGCTGGCGGCGGCGACGATACGCTAATCGGTGATACCGGCTCTGACACGATCAATGGCGGCGACGGTAATGATGTGATCAATGCTGGCATCGGCAATGATTCTGTTGATGGTGGCACCGGTATTGACACTTTTATCCTGAGCGGTGTGCGCGACGATTATGCGATTGAGGGTGCCGGCGACGGCTTCCAGATCGTTGGTGTGGACGGCACGGACTTTATCCGCGATGTGGAATTGGTCCGGTTTGGTGATGGCCTCACCCTGTCGGTCAACACGTGGATTACCGGTCGTAATGAGAATGTTGACTATCTGGCAGGGGCTGAATTTACACTGAGCGGCACGCCAACGGGTGGCCTTTTCATTGCCGGTATCGACAGTGAGACGGTCACCGGCGATGAACTCGGTGTCGACCCTAATCTTCCGCGTACGGCTCAAACGGCGATTTACTACGCTGCCGACCGGGATAATGCCAATGCTTCATACGAAGCAATTCACGACAGTGGTAGTTTTGCTGCGGCGAGCGTCGCGACACTTTTTGCCGAGGCTAGCGTTATCAATGGGTCGGACTTTGATGACTTGTTTGAAGGCACGGAAGCCTCCGAATCGGTATCCCTGGGGGCGGGGGCCGACCGGCTTCTTGGTGCTGACGGCGACGACACGCTGGATGGCGGCGCGGGCAATGATTTTGTTGCTGGCGGCAATGGCGACGATACGCTCATCGGCGGTGCCGGTGACGACACGCTGAATGGCGGCAGT
This sequence comes from Pseudomonadota bacterium, assembly GCA_039819545.1. Taxonomy (GTDB): domain Bacteria; phylum Pseudomonadota; class Alphaproteobacteria; order Caulobacterales; family Parvularculaceae; genus CALLPQ01. The sequence continues at coordinate 92,294 of JBCBRS010000011.1, forward strand.
GGCAGTGATACGCTTCGCCTCAGCGGATCAATCGAAAGCTATACGATCTCTGAGCAGGGCACCGGTTTTTCAATTGGTGGTCTTGATGGGACCGATTTTGTCATCGGCGTTGAGTTTGTGGAATTTGGCGATGGCCAGGTGAGCACGCTTTCCGCATGGGTATCCAACGCGGTTCTGGGCGCCCGTAACCTCAATGGCAATGCGTTTGTCAGTCCCAATACGCAAGCTGGTGTCTTTATTGGTGCCATTGATGTGGGTACACAAACGGCCAATGATCTTGGCATTCCCGTCACGGGCTATGATAGTTTTGCTGAGACAGTTTACTACGTATACGCACAAGATAGTGCGAACGCCACCTATAATCAGATTCATAACGGCCTATCGGGCGCATTGCAGGTTGCCGACGTTGTGACCGGCCTTGGCAGTATAATCGGCTCCGACGCTGGCGACGTGGTGGAAGGCTCCACGGGTGATGAAGTTGTAAATGCTGCGGGCGGTGATGATACGCTTGATGGGTTCTCCGGTAACGACACGCTGTCGGGCGGCGATGGCGACGACTTTATCGGCGGCGGCACCGGTGATGACGTGCTGAATGGCGATACTGGTAACGACACGCTCAATGGCGCAGCAGGCACCGACCAGCTTTTCGGCGGTTTGCAAGAAGATCTGCTCAATGGCGGTGATGGCAATGATAGTCTCGAAGGCGGTGCGGGCTTTGACACGCTGAATGGCGGCACTGGTGATGATACCCTTTTGGGCAACGCGAATGCCGATCAGCTTTATGGCGGCGATGGCGATGACCAGATTTTCGCTGGCGCGGGATTGGACCGCGCGTTTGGCGGCGAGGGTAACGACACGATTGATGGCGGCGATGGCGATGATCTGTTATTCGGCGATGCCGGTAATGACACCCTTAGTGGGGGTGCTGGTGATGACCGGATCTATGGTGGCTTTTTCGAAGACGAATTAAATGGCGGCCAAGGCGCCGACTTGCTCGTTGGTAATGCCGGGTTCGACACCCTCAATGGGGGTGAAGGCAATGATACGCTGCTCGGCGGGGGTAATGCCGACCTTCTCTCCGCTGGCGCTGGCGATGATCGTATCCTCGGTGGTGGTGGTCTTGATCGCATCTTTGCCGGTATTGGCAATGATACCCTCTTCGGTGGCGCGGGCGATGATTTTCTGTCTGGCGGCGCTGGCAACGACCGTGTGGCAGGCGATACAGGCAATGACACGCTGTCTGGTGACAGTGGTAACGACACCTTGCTGGGCGGTATTGGCAGTGATCTGGTCATGGGCGGCGACGATAATGATGTGCTGATCGGCTTTGCTGGCTTTGACACGCTCGTTGGCGGTGCTGGCGATGATATTCTCGAAGGTCGGTTTAACGCAGATCGCTTTGTCTTTGCCGATGGTTTTGGAAATGACGAAATCCGCGATTTTGATGCGCTGAATGGATTGGAAAAAATCGACCTTACCGATGTTACCGGCATCACCGATTTTGCTGATTTGATGACCAATCACCTTGAAGTTGGCACCGATGGGGTGGTGCGCATCGTCGTAGACGGCAACAGCATCACGCTCACAGGCGTGATTGTCAGCGACCTTGATGCGTCGGACTTTATCTTCTGATCACATCCTCATAAATCAGTGCACGAAATAAACCATACTCCCGGCCGAAGAGCCGCGAACGGTTTCTTGCGTTGTCGGTACCTGAATTGATAGGCCACACCGGCTTGTGGAGTTTTGGCACCCTCTGCACGAGATCATATGCCCCAGACCCCATCAGCCAGTTTTCAGCGATGCCGCCGCCTGCTATGGTACGTTGCGTTTAGCCTCTTAGAACGACCTTTATGGCCACTGCACTGTATACAGATGAAAGTTTTGGTCTCCATAGGGTGCCGCCGGGTCATGTGGAGCATCCGGGGCGGTATGCGGCGGTGGAGCGTCATCTCAGCCTTGATGATTTTTCTGATCTTGACCGGCGCGCTTGCGTGTCCGGGCGCTGGGCCGATGTGCTCCTGGCTCACCCCGATGCCTATCGTGCGCGTCTTGAACGCAGTGTGCCGGCCGATGGCCTTTCTCAACTTGATGCCGATACGTTCATGGGGCCGGCCAGCCTGACTGCAACCTTGCGGGCCGTGGGCGCGGCAACGGATGCGGTAGACCGGATCATGGCTGGCGAAATCACCAATGCGTTCGTTGCGGCCCGCCCACCCGGCCACCATGCGGAGGCTGCACGCGCCATGGGTTTTTGCCTCATCAATCATGCCGCCGTCGCAGCGCTTTATGCCCAGGCGCGCCATGGCTGTGAGCGGGTGGCGGTGGTCGATTTTGATGTGCATCACGGTAACGGCACAGAGGCTATTTTCTGGCACCGGGAGCATTGTTTTTTTGCGTCCTCCCATGAGTGGCCCCAATATCCGGGGACGGGGCGCGAAACTGACCGCGGGGCTTACCGCACCGTCTTTAATGCACCGCTCGCCACCGGTACCGATGGGACAGAATTTCGGCGCGCCTGGGGCGATAGGTTGCTGCCTGCGCTCAACGGCTTCAAGCCGGATTTTATTGTGATTTCGGCGGGTTTCGACGGGCATCGCGCTGACCCGCTTGGCGGCCTGGATCTTGTTGAGGCTGACTTTCGCTGGGTCACGAAAGCCCTGACAGAACTGGCAGACACCCATGCCGGGGGCCGGATTGTGTCTATTCTCGAAGGTGGCTATGACCTTGACGCATTGGCGGTAAGTGTCGGGGCCCATGTGGAGGCGCTTCTCGCCGCCTAAGGGCACGCTAATGGAAAAAAGGGCATCCGGGGGGCACCGGACAACGCCAAGGGCGAGAATGAGGCGATGGCCGGACGCATAATTACAGTACGACATGGCAAGCCTGCCCTGTCGCGAGGCGTTCTTATCTCCGCTAAGGGGTATGGGGACTGGTGGGACGAATATGACGAAAGCGGATTACATCCGGGTCAAACCCCGCCGCCAACGCTGACCAACCTTGCCAAAAACGCCGCTGCGGTTTTTTCCTCAATCATGCCACGGGCCCACGAAACCGCACTGGCGCTTGTCAACGGACAAAAGCCAGTAGAGGCCAGCGATATGTTTGTGGAGGCACCATTGCCGCCACCGCCCTGGCCGGGCTGGATGAAGCTGTCGCCCCGCCTTTGGGGTGTCATTTCCCGGATTTACTGGCTTAATGGCTATGGTTTGCCGGGTACGGAGCAACGTGAGGCAACATGGGCCCGCGTTGACGACATCATTGCCCGACTGGCTGCGCACACCGCTGATGGCGATGTGGTGCTATGTGCCCACGGCTATCTGAACTGGATGATTTCACGGCGCATGGCAGAGCACGGCTGGTCATGTGTTGATCATCGCGGCGGTAATAAATACTGGTCATGGCGGCTTTACCAGCCTGTGGCGGCGTAACACACACCGCTATCGCTTTAGCTGTTGGCCACCACAAGGCCGAGCATGATCAATCCGGTACCGAGCGCATAGCGCCACGTGAGCGGCTCCCCCAGCAGCCAGGTTGCGAGCAACGGCACCGCGATAAATGTCAGTGCCATGAACGAATAGGCAAACCCAAGGGGGACGGTCTTAAGAACAAATATCCAGATGAGGGTGGCGCTACCGTAAATTGCCAGTGCCAGAATGAAGGTCGGTTGAAAGAAAAGCGCGACCAGATTGCCCTGCCCCTCGGCAAACAGCCTCTGGCTTGTAACCTTAAACAGCACCTGACCCGCCGCAATCATCATGGGCGTCAGTAACAACAGGGCAAAGACGGGTAGGGAGATTGACTTCATGCGGCGATATCGCTCGCCCGGTTTGCAGCAACGGACATATCCTCGCAATAATAAATATCGCGCTGAATATCTTCACACACATGATCGTCGGGGACAGGATGCATAGCCCTCAGAAAAGAGTGCGTATACGGAAAGAAATTAAAGTGAGGGTTGAACGTATACCGATATTCGCGTTCGCGTGGCACGATAATGATCAATCTCTTCGCCGCAACCCGGCGCAACTCCTCAATGGCCGTACGATAGTCCAGAATATGTTCGATCACGTGCGTACAGATGACCGTATCAAAGGCGTTATCGTCAAACGGCAAGGCCTCAACCCTTGCGCTCTCAAATGAGATGCGCGGGTCTGGCTCAACACCGTCAATGACGAGATCAACGCCGGTAACCGTAGTAAGGTCTGGATTTGTCTTCAACACCTCCTTCAAAAGGTGTCCCGTTCCACAGCCAATGTCACAAACGGACGTGCCGACAATATCTTTCGCAATCCGCCGGATGCAGGCGTCTGAATTATCAGTATCATCGTGAACACGCGGATGATGGCGATAAAGGGCCTCATACTCTTCTTCGGTCAGGAAAGCGGCACGCTCGCGAAACCGGGCAAGGTCATCAATATGAGGTCCCCAGACGCCTTTGGCGAGCAGGCGAAAAAGCCCTGAATCCCGCACAAAGGCGGGGCACAGATCTTCGATGACAAAGCGGATTTTATTCGTCAGCTCACGGTTCATGGATCGGCGCTCCTAGCGTTCATTTATGGTGCTGAGCGAGGGACGCTCGTCAATCAGCGTATCAGCACGCGCATCTGCGCTTGGCCGACGTTCAATCACGGGGTCAATGGACAGAAAAAAATTCCGCTTTTGCTCTGCCCGGGCGCGGGCCACCGAATCAAGGATGGTGCCCGCCATCAAGGCCATCATGGCACCGAGCAATAAGGTCATGGCGAGGACCCAGGTTGGCATACGCTCCACAAGACCGGTTTGGAAGTATTCCGTCACCACCGGGATCATAAAGGCCATACTGGTGACCCCAAGGAAGAGCGCAATGGCCCCAAAGAAACGGAAGGGACGCGTTTCCTTCATGAGTGTCATCATCATGATCAGGATCTTGAAGCCGTCCTTGAAGGTAGAAAGCTTACTCTGGCTTCCTTCTTCGCGCCGACCATAGGGAACATCAATCTCCGAAACTGTCAGCCGCAGCATGGAAGCGTGTACGGACATTTCGGTTTCAATTTCAAAACCGTGGGAATCGGCGGGAAAACTCTTGGCAAACCGGCGGGAGAAAACACGGTAACCAGAAAAGATATCCGAAAAATCAGCCTTGAAGATAAAACGGTACAGCGTGTTGAAGAGCTTGTTGCCAAAGGCATGACCCGTACGACCGGCGTCTTTCGTTACATCGCGGCGCGTTGCCACCAGCATATCCGCACGGTCATTAATCAGGCGTTCAATCATCGTTGGCGCAGCACTGGCATCGTAGGTCCCATCGCCATCAGCCATTAGGTAAATGTCTGCATCAATATCGGCAAACATCTGGCGTACCACATTGCCTTTTCCCTGACGGCGACACGGGATCACCGTGGCGCCCGCGCGCGCGGCCTGCTCGGCGGTAGCATCGGTCGAATTATTATCGAACACGAAGATCCGTGTACCCGGTAACGCTTTGCGAAAGTCAATAATGACACGTGCAATAGACTGCGCTTCGTTATAGCACGGCAACAGGATCGCAATATCTAAATCGGTTGGAGGAGACTCGGTCATCATTGGCTCACATGCAGCAAAAAACACGCTTTATGTAATCTTAAGAGGTTAAAGTTACCTTTCGTGGGTAGGGAAAGACCGGTTATTTCCACTTGAGGATAGGGGTGTAAACAGCGCCTAGCCGCGAAGCCCCGGTCGCATTGATTGCCACGAGGATGGAAAGAAGCGCAACCATGATCGCTCGAATGCTCAATGATCATATGATCAAGGTGGTCAGCCTCATTGTTTTAACGTCACTGGTGGTGCAGGCGCTTGTGGGCGGGACACTGGGCGCTGTTGGTTCTGATAGTGATGACATGATGCGCCTGTTACAGGTGCGTGATTTTTTTAACGGCCAAAGCTGGTTTGACCTCCACCAATATCGTCTGGGTAGTGATGGAACACTGATGCATTGGAGCCGTGTGCCCGACCTACCGCTAATTGTCTTGATCGCAGTTGCCGATCTTTTCCTGCCTTACGAGCAGGCTGAAATCGTCGGCTATTCAGTCTGGCCGCTTCTTTGTGCCGTGCTGGTCGCATTCGGTTTGATTACGGCTGCACGCCGGGTGGGTGGTACGGCTCTGGTGGGCGTAACGGCAATCCTCACTATTGCTTTTCTGTTCAAGCATTTTCGATTTGCGCCAGGGGCAATCGATCATCACAATCTGCAGCTTGCCTTGCTGGCAATCGCCATTGGCGGGCTTGTGGATCCGCTGAGGCGCCGATGGTCTTTTGCAATGGCGGGTGCGGCGCTTGGCCTGACATTCACAATCGGCATGGAGATCTATGTATTTTCAGCCGTCCTGTGTGCGGGCGCGGCGTGCCTATGGGCTTTTTTGGGGGACGACGTTGTCCCTGCCGTGCGCGCCTTTGGCCTTGCATTTGCCGGAACGCTGGCAATCATCTTTGTGGGAACCGTTGCGCCGCAAAACTATCTGGCCGTCTATTGCGATGCGTATTCCAGTATCATTTTGGGCGCCGGGCTCGTCGCGGGGGTGGGGCTTGCGGCGCTTTCCACGCTGGTCAAGGGATCGCAAGTCGTGCGGTTTGGCGCGCTGGCGGGATTGGGGGCGGTGTGCCTCATCCTGATTTTGGCCGCCGCACCCCAATGTCTATCAAACCCGCTTGCAGCGCTTCCCGATGACGCCAAACATCTGTGGCTCGATAATGTGAAAGAAGCAAAGCCGCTTTGGGCGCTCCCTGAGTCGCCGTTTGTCCTTGCGCCGTACATGCTTGGCGTTCAGTTTCTGGCCCTTGGTCTCTCAGGATATCAAGTTTGGCGGCGCCGCGACGTGGCTTTCAATGGGCTTTTTACGGCGCTTATGGCGGCAACCATTTTGTTCACCGTCTACCAGGCGCGATTCCTCCATTTTGGATTTCTTTTTTCCATCCTTCCGCTCGCCGTGTGGGTGGCCCGTTTTTACGAGAGGGCACGGGAAACTGGCGGCGACCGTTCCGGGGCAATTTTGGCGCTTGGGGCCTCTCTTCCGCTAGTGTGGGCGTTACCGTTTGGCATTATTGAAACAAGCTTTGCCAGCGAAGACGAAAACCCGGTTTATGATATTGAGGATCTCGCCGGTATCAAAGGGTGCTACGGCCCGGCGATCATTGGGGCACTGAATGAACTGCCTGCTGGGCTTATTGCCGCCGCACCAAATGCGGCGCCTGCGCTTCTGAGCGAAACACAGCATCGTGTGCTGACCGGAAACTATCATCGTAATGTGGACGGTATTGTCGATGGAATTCGTGTTTTCACCTATCCCCCTGAAAAGGCTGCGGCTCGTCTTCGTGCCAATGGCGTTGACTACATGCTGTTTTGTTACCCCAGCAATTTCATGCGCTTCTTGGAGCGTGAGTATGAGGACGGGCTGGTGGCGTACCTGGCGCGTGGTGACGTTCCGGATTTTCTGGAACTGGCAGCAAATCCGCAGATTATGGACGAAGGTCGCACCGAGACGGTGCAGCTTTACCGGGTGGTGACCCCGTAAGACTGTAACGCTGCCACATCAAGACTGTCTTTACGCAATGCGGCAATAGCCCGGACGGCGGCCCGGGCGCCAGCGGCAGTGGTGATGCATGGGATCTTTTGATAAAGTGCAGTGGTGCGGATTGAGCGTGAGTCCGCCACCGATTGTGCGCCTTCGGTCGTATTGAAAACCATCTGCACCTCGCCGTTCTTCAGTGCATCAACAATATGAGGGCGCCCCTCCAGCACTTTGTTGACCGGTTCGACGGCAAGGCCCTGTTCCTTCAGAAAGTTTGCAGTCCCGGCGGTCGCAATGATGGAAAAACCCATATCGAGGAGATCGCGCGCTGCACCAACCATGTCGGTCTTGTCGCTGTCTTTGAGGGAGATGAAGACGCACCCCTCGGTGGGGATTTTTGCCCCAGCCGCCAGCAGACTTTTTGCCCTTGCGCGGGCAAAGCCGGTGTCGAGACCCATAACTTCCCCTGTGGATCGCATTTCCGGGCCCAGCACCGTATCCACACCGGAGAACCGGGCGAAGGGAAAGACGACCTCTTTTACCGCGGTGTGCCCCACGGTTTCGGCCCGTTCCCCAAGGTCAAGGCTGTCGAGACTGGCCCCCGCCATTACCTTTGCGGCGAGACGGGCGACGGGCAGGCCAATTGTCTTTGCGACGAACGGAACTGTTCGCGATGCACGCGGATTAACCTCCAAAACAAAGATCGTGTTGCCCTGAATGGCAAATTGCACATTCATCAGCCCCACAACGCTAAGAGCCATGCCAAGCTTGCGGGTCTGGTCTTCCAGCGCCGTGATCATCTCTTCACTGAGCGTGTAGGGTGGCAGAGCACAGGCACTATCGCCGGAATGAACGCCTGCTTCCTCGATATGCTCCATCACGCCGGCAATATAAACGCGGGACCCGTCACAGATCGCATCAACGTCAACCTCAACGGCGTTGCTGAGATATTGATCGAGAAGGAGCGGTTGCTGATCACTGATCTCGATATTTGCCGTAGCAAGATAGGTACGCAGAGCGTCTTCGTTATGGACGATTTCCATGGCGCGCCCGCCGAGCACGTAGGAGGGGCGGGTGACGAGCGGATACCCAACGGTTTGAGCAGCGCCAAGCGCCTGCTGCCGGTTGGGTACGGTGGCGTTGCTGGGCTGGCGCAGCCCGATATCAGCGATCAGTTTTTGAAAGCGCTCGCGATCTTCCGCAAGGTCGATCGCATCAAAACCGGTGCCGAGCAACGGAATACCACTTTCCTCCAGCCGCCGCGCAAGCCCGAGAGGCGTTTGCCCCCCATACTGAACAATGACGCCGAGGAGTGTCCCGCTTTCGCGTTCTTTCTCGATAATATCCAGAACGCTCTCAGCGGTTAGCGGTTCAAAATAAAGGCGATCGGAAGTGTCGTAGTCGGTGGAGACGGTTTCCGGGTTGCAATTGACCATGATGGATTCAATGTCGAGATCAGCCATGGCAAAGGCCGCGTGACAGCAGCAATAGTCAAACTCAATCCCCTGGCCAATCCGGTTTGGCCCGCCGCCCAAAATTACAACTTTTTTGCGGTCCGACGGCGCTGCCTCGCACCCGGCAAGCCCTTCGATCGGGCGCTCATAGCTTGCATACATGTATGGTGTAATTGCTTTGAATTCCGCCGCACAACTATCAATCCGCTTAAACACCGGTTTCACGTCGAGCGATTGACGATGCGCACGGACTTCTTCTTGCGTGGCGTCCACCAAGTCGGCGAGCCGCTGGTCGGAAAAGCCCATCATTTTTATCTCGCGCAACGCCTCGGCTTCAGTCGGTAAGCCATCGCGGGTGATCTGCGCTTCCATGGCAAGGATAGTCTGGATTTGCTCAAGGAACCACGGGTCGTAGCTGGTGATGTTTCGTACCTGCTCAATGGGCATGCCGCGCCGGAAGGCTTCGGCAGTCACGCGCAGGCGGTCCGGCGTTGGCGCGGCAAGGGCGGCGCGAAAGGCGTTGATGTCGTCACCGGCGCCAAGACCGGGTACCTCAATCGGGTCGAGTCCGGATAGCCCGGTTTCCAGTGAGCGAAGCGCCTTTTGAAGGGACTCGGCGAAATTTCGACCAATGGCCATGGCCTCGCCCACGGACTTCATGGCTGTGGAGAGCGTATTCTCCGCACCCGGAAATTTCTCAAAGGCAAAACGCGGAATCTTCGTGACCACATAGTCAATGGTTGGCTCAAAAGAGGCTGGTGTCGCCTTGGTGATATCGTTGTCCAGCTCATCGAGTGTATAGCCAACCGACAATTTGGCGGCGATGCGTGCGATGGGAAAGCCTGTGGCTTTTGATGCCAGCGCGGAAGATCGTGAAACGCGCGGGTTCATTTCAATAACAACAAGGCGACCATTTTCCGGATTGACCGCAAACTGGACATTTGACCCGCCGGTCTCAACGCCGATCTCGCGCAGCACCGCAAGCGACGCCGACCGCATGATCTGGTATTCCTTGTCAGTGAGGGTCAGGGCAGGGGCAACCGTGATTGAATCACCCGTATGCACGCCCATGGGGTCAACATTTTCGATGGAACAGATGATGATGGCGTTATCGGCCCGGTCGCGTACCACCTCCATTTCATATTCTTTCCAGCCCAGAAGGCTTTCGTCAATGAGGATTTGCCCGACGGGCGAAGCATCAATTCCCCCACGGACGATCGTCTCATATTCCTCGCGGTTATAAGCAACACCGCCGCCGGTCCCGCCAAGGGTAAAGGCTGGTCGAATGATCGCGGGCAAACCGATTTCGTCTAGCGCCTCCATGGCGGCGGCAACCCCCTTCACCCGGTCATGACCGATAACCTTCCCGCTTTCATCGATTATTTCCGGGGAGCTTGCGATCACCGCACGAGGGTTCTCAAGGCCGATATTTTCCATGGCGGCGCGGAATTTCTCCCGGTCTTCGGCTTTGTCGATCGCGTCGGCCCGCGCGCCGATCATTTCCACCCCATATTTTTCAAGGACGCCGTCGCGTTCAAGATCAAGCGCGCAGTTCAGGGCCGTTTGCCCGCCCATGGTCGGGAGAAGCGCATCGGGGCGTTCTTTCGCAATAATCTTTTCCACAAATTCCGGCAGGATCGGTTCCACATAGGTGGCATCGGCAAGCCCGGGGTCGGTCATAATGGTGGCCGGGTTGGAGTTAACGAGGATGACCCGGTAGCCTTCCTCCTTCAGGGCCTTGACCGCCTGGACGCCTGAATAATCAAACTCGCAAGCCTGCCCAATCACGATGGGCCCCGCCCCGATGATGAGGATGGAGGAGATATCTGTTCGTTTGGGCATTGACGGGTCTCGCGCGCAAAAGCACGCACCGCCGGGATGCTCCCCAAGGCAGTGCGAAGGACTTCGATTCTGTTGGCTAAGAGGGTGCTATAGGCGAAGTTTTCGCCGACCGCAAAGGGTAAAACTACACCGGCGGCAAGCGAGCCCTGTGCTTTATTGCCAGCGCTTCGAGGTGCGCTGGGCGAATATGTCGGGCGGCGTTGTCTGTGTGCCGCCATAACCGGTGACTTTGTCGCTGACAAACGGGTTCGTCTGGCGTTCTGCGCCGAAGGTGGACATACCGCCATGGCCCGGTACGAACTGCATATCATCGCCAAGGGGCCATAGTTTTTGGGTGATCGAGTTGACCAGCGTTGCCTGATCGCCGCGCGGAAAATCGGTGCGCCCGACACTGCCGGCAAAGATGACATCGCCCACAAAGGCAACGCGCATGTCCTTGTGATAGATCACCACGTGCCCTGGCGTGTGACCGGGGGTGTAAACCACGTGAAATTCAATACCATCAAGCGTGAGCACATCGCCATCTTCAAGCCAGCGATCAGGGGCGCAGTCTTCGCCCATACCGGCATGACCATACTGGGTCCACTGGTTGGTGATCTGTTCCAGCCAGAATTGATCTTCACGGTGCGGACCAAGTATCGGCGCACCGGTTTTCTTCTTCACCGCTTCGGCGCCGCCGGCATGGTCAAGATGCCCGTGAGTAATCCAGATTTGCTCGATGGTCGCGCCAAATTTCTCAGCGGCGGCCAGTATCTTTTCCGCCTCGCCGCCGGGATCAACAACGGCTGCCTTGCCAGACGGCGCTTTGATAATGGAGCAATTTTGCTGGAACGGCGTGACGGGGACAACTTGGACGGTGAAGGGGGGAGCGGATTGGGTCATCTGAAAAAGGTCTCCCGTTATGCAGCATGCATTGGGCGAAGGGGTTAAGAGGCCCCGTCGGCTGCCAGTCGCTCATTAAGTTCGATCAGCTGGCGATTGATCAGCGAAATCTGACTGACACTCAAGGCGGTATTGGTGGCGGGGTCAACCTCGGCAATAAAGCGGTCATACCGGTCAAAAGCCTGGCGGTGCTGATCCTCCCACCGGCGCAATTCATCGAGCGATTGGTCGGCAGCCATTTCGCCATCTGTAAACCCGCCGCTCTCGAGCAATTGTCTGGTCAGAACGCGCTGTTGCCGGGTGATCTCCTCCATCAGGCGCCGGATGGCGCGTTTATCGAAATGATCTGCCGCCGGATATTGACGGACATTGGCGCGTAGTTTTTCCAGTTGCAGACGCCGGCCAGCGGCAAACAAAACGGCGGCCGCGCGCTGGGCAGAGCGGCCCGCCTCGCGGCCCGTATCCACACTATCAAAGGTGCGCTCCAGCGCCGGGAAAAGCGCAGCCTCGCGGGCGATGTTTGACGGAACGCCCTTGGCCTCCCAATCGCGCGTCCGCTCATCGATGGCTCCGGCAAGAGCGGACGGCGCGATTTCCAGAAACGCTTTCTGAAGTTTGCGCGTATCCTCCCCATAATGATCAAGAAGACCGGTAACGCCCTTGCTGTTGAGAATATCGAGGCTGCGAAGATCCGTGATAAGTCGGTAGGTCTGCTCCTGCAACAGGCGCGAAGCATCCTGGAAAAGCGCTGTTTGAACAGCTGCGGGCAGCTTGTTATCGAGAGCGCTTATCCCCTCGGCAAATGTACGTAGGTTGAAGATTTGTCGTGCCGCCTCGTAAGAAAGGACGATCTCGTCGATAGAAGCACCGGTACTGACTTGTGCATCATAGACAAAGGCAATGCCGCAGGTGTCCACAAGCTCATTGGACAAACGCGTGGCGATGATTTCCCGGCGCAACCGATGATTGGCAAGGGCTTTGTCAAAGCCCTGTACCGCCGGCGGGAAATAGGCCGTCAATTCTTGTGTGAAGACAGGATCTTCGGGCACCTGCGAGGCCACAAGTTCGTCGAAAAGCCAAAGTTTTGAATAGGCTAAAAGAACGGCAAGCTCCGGGCGGGTTAGGCTTGCCCGTTCCCGGATCATGCCCTGTAGCGTAGCGTTCGAAGGAAGGTCTTCAACCTGACGATCAAGGCGCCCCTCCGTTTCCAGAAACTTGATAAAACGGTGGTGGGCATCAAGGTCGGCGACCCCGGTGGTACGGGCGAGGGTCAGCGCGCGGGTCTGATCGTAATTATGGTGGAGAACAAGTCGCGCCACATCATCAGTCATGTCCGCAAGAAGACGCTCCCGGTCGTCGCTGACCAGTTCACCCTGCTGGATTGCTTCGCGCAAAAGAATTTTTATATTGACTTCGTGATCCGATGAATCAACGCCGGCGGAGTTATCGATTGCATCTGTATTAATTGCCCCACCCTTCCGGGCAAAGGCAATCCGCGCCCGCTGCGTCAAGCCCAGATTAGCTCCTTCACCGACAACATTCATGCGCATTTCAGACGCGTCGATCCTGATGGCGTCATTGCCGCGATCACCAACCCGCCAGTTTTCCTCTTGATCGGCCTTGAAATAGGTACCAATGCCGCCAAGCCAGAAAAGCTCAGCCGGCGCTTTCAGGATTGCCGTCAGTAACTCATTGGGCGTCAACCGGTCTGCCTCGCAATCGAGACAGGCCTTCATCTGGGCAGAAAGCGCAATTGATTTTGCCTGACGAGAGAAAACCCCGCCTCCTTCGGAGATCAGGCTCTTGTCGTAATCTTGCCACGAAGACCGCGAGAGGGCGAACAGCCGCTGACGCTCGGCAAACGAAATTGCCGGGTCAGGATTGGGATCCATAAAGATATCGCGATGGTCAAAAGCAGCAATGAGCTTGATCTGGTTCGATAAGAGCATGCCATTGCCGAACACATCACCGGACATGTCGCCAACGCCGGTGACGGTGAAGGGTTCGCGCTGAATGTCTTTGCCGCGCTCACGGAAATGTCGCTTTACCGCCTCCCACGCGCCGCGCGCTGTAATCCCCATGGCTTTGTGGTCGTAGCCAACTGATCCGCCAGAAGCAAAAGCATCCCCAAGCCAGAAGCCATAATCAATAGAGATCGCGTTGGCTGTATCGGAAAATTGGGCCGTGCCCTTGTCGGCTGCGACCACCAGATAGGGGTCGTCGCCATCATGGGAAATAACATTCTGAGGGCGGATGATCTTACCATCAACAATATTGTCAGTTACATCAAGAAGGCTTGAAATAAAGAGTTTGTAGGCTTCGCGGCCCGCCTCATAAATCGCCGCGCGATCGCCGCCAGTGGGCAATTTTTTAGGATAAAACCCACCCTTGGCACCATTGGGCACAATCACGGCATTTTTTACGCGTTGTGCCTTCACAAGGCCAAGAACCTCCGTACGGAAATCTTCTTTCCGATCTGACCAACGCAGGCCGCCGCGCGCGATGGGCCCAAACCGCAAATGAACCCCGTCAATTGCTGGCCCTGAAACAAAGATCTCCCGATACGGTTTTGGCGTTGGAATTTCTTCGAGTTTCGCGCTGTCGATCTTGATCGCGAGACAGGGACGAAAATCGGTGTTCGCACTGGTTTGGTAAAAATTGGTCCTTGTCATGGCACCGAGCAGACTGACAAAGCGTCGTAATATCCGGTCTTCATCAAGGCTTGTGACCGCATCCAGCATGGTGAGGATGCTATCGATTTCCGTGTCATAGTCAGGCGCGTCGGCGGCGTCCTGCGTGCTTTGCTCAAGAGGAGCAAACTTGGCGTGAAATGCTCTGATCAGGGCCTGTGTGATCACAGGATGGTTGACCAGCGCGTCCTCAATATAGCGCTGTGAATAGGCAAATCCGGTTTGCAGATGGTGCTTGGCCGCCGCGCGCACAAACCACGCCTCGCGCCAGTTTAGACCTGCGGTAATGATAAGCCTGTTAAAGCCATCGTCCTCACAGTCCCCTTTGAGGATCGCATCCATAGCGGCTTCAAAGATTTCCTTCGTACGCTGAAAATCAATCGCGGTGCAGGCTTGCGTCTCGGTTTTGAAGTCGTGGATCCAGACGCCGTCTTCCGCGTCTTCATCGCCCGCCGGCACCACATGATGCGCATTTTCGGTCATGATGCTCAGCCCAAAGTTTTCAAGGGTGGGAATCAAATCCGATAGACGCGCCGGACCTTTGCGCAAATAAAGCGATAAGCGAAACATCGTGTCAGGATCATCGGCCTTGCGATAGGCACGCACGCGGTGCGGTGCGCCACCAAGACCTTCAATGGCCAAAATATCTTCGATGGCCTGATCGGGGGTCGTTTGATCGCGATAGCCGGCGTCGAACGCAACGCGGTATTTATCGAACAGGATGCGCGGGGTCACTGACCGTACACCCGCCCGCATGGTTGCCAGCAAATCGTCATCCCAGTCACGGCAAATGGCGCGGATATCGTGGGTCAGCTTGGTGATTCCGGGCCCTTGCGGGGCACCCGGATTGATGCCGATGATAAAGTGCACCCGTACCAGCGCCGCATCCCCAAAATGGGGATAAAAAGCAGAGACACGGCCGTCAAAGCTCTTTGCCAGAACCTGACCGATGGCATGACGCCGGTCAGAATTAAAGACATCGCGCGGGATAAAGACAAAGGCACTGAGAAACCGGTCAAACCTGTCGCGACGCATGATCAGCTTTACGCGTGGACGCTTGTAGAGCCGTAAAATTTCGATACAGGTGTCGCGCAGGGTCTCCACATCGACCTGGAAAAGCTCATCACGCGGATATGTTTCCAGAATGTGGAGGAGCGCTTTTTCATTGTGACCGCCCGCCACAAAAGGCGATGCCTTGATGATTTTTGCCACCTTGGCGCGCAATAGGGGAATTTCGGACGCCGGACGATTATAGGCATCGGCGGTAAAAAGACCGATGAACCTGTCTTCTCCGACCAGATTGCCCGCATCGTCATAGAGTTTAACGCCGAGATAATCCTGGTAGGTGCGCCGGTGAACAATAGACTTTGAATTGGCTTTTGCGATTAAGACGGGTTCTTCAGACCGCAGAAAATCCTCAACCGCTGGCGATAATTCTCCATTGGCCGAATAGGTATTTTTGAGGACACGCCGGGCAGAATCCTTCAGGGTACCGAGATCACCGGAAGGGTCGCGTTCAAAAACCAGTTGCCCGTCAACGGTGGAGGCCTTGTATCGGCGTACACCCAGAAAGGCGAACTGATCGTTGAGGACCCAGGTTAAGAAGTTACAGATTTCTGAGAGGTCTTCTGCGGAAACCGTTTTCAGATTTAGATAGCGCAGCCGGATGATGGCAGATTCCATCCGCATACGCATGGCCTGCCAATCGGAAACAGCGGCCTCCACATCAAAGAGAACGCGTTTTAATTCTGCCTCCAGAATTTCAAGCTCTTCACTGTCGATCGGTCCGTCGAGCTCTGCATAGATAACGGACTCGCGGGTTGTCGTCGTATTGGGGGCGCCAACCTGGGCACGGATACCGTCACCGGTGCGCGGCATATCAAGGACCGCGTTAACGAAAAAATGGATGGCCTTACCGGCTTCGGTAATCGCCGCGGTAATGCTGTCAACGACGAAGGGTTTATCTTCGGTAATCAGTTTAAGGACGGTTCGCTGCTTTGGCCGGGTGCTTCCATCCTTCGAAGGGTCATTCGCCGCCAGGGTGTCATTCGCACGATCCTCGGCCGCAACACTCAAATCGATAATTGAGGTACCGGCCTTGCGTGTGTGGCTGCCTGTCCAGACCGCCGCAGCGCGATCAAAAAGAAGGTCCGGGTGGGCCCAGAGATAATCATCACCCGTAGCAAAGCGTGCAAACTGCTCCAGAAGGCTTTCAAAAGCGGGGTTTGTGCGGTTCCCATCGCGCCAGTCCGCTTCGGTTTGCTGCCCCGCATGATCAATCAGGGTGCGCAGAACGTGTTCATCTTCAAGGGTCGGCAGAAGCGCTTGGGTCATGGGCCAATCATCCGGAAAATGGCGCCAGCAACGAACGGTTCAGGGCTGAGCCTGGAGCGGCCAAAGCCGGCGCACGGGTCTTTATTTGACGGGCGGTGTGAACCCGAACGCGGGCAACGTCAACTCTCACGCACCACCCTCATTACTGGGGGTGGTCTGCAGCATCTGATCTAAAACTTCGTATACGCCCGATTGTCGGGAGATACATGTCCGGCCCGATGCTGCCGAGTGCTTTACCCCGTGCGGGCAGTATCTGGCTGGACCGGCTGGGGCACTATGTTGCGGTGCACCCGAACGGGGCGGAGCGACGCGATATTCTCTGCTGCCAGGCGCAACCGCGAGGGAGGATAGGCCATGCGCGCGCGGTGTTCGGCACGATTGGCCATGACAAAAAGTGTAGCGACAATGGCCGCCGACATGATCACCATGACAACGATGAAAAGGAGCGAAGTAACGTCCATGGATACGCCGTAGACAAAGGCACCAACCAGGATCGGTAGAATAAACCGCATGCAGGTATTGCGGTCGCTTGCCTGCAGCAGGGCCGTGATAGCGCCCGCCCCGCCAAGGACCCAAACCGGTGTCAATGACGGTGCGCCGGACCCGGTCAGCAAGAACGGACCACAGGCGAGAATGACGCCAAGAACGCCCATGGCTGCGCGGTGATGGGCACGCCAGCGCAAAGGCCGCGATGCAATGCGATGTTGCCCGCTGCGATAGCCAAACCCGCGCC
>JBCBRS010000012.1:0-104191 GCA_039819545.1 Pseudomonadota bacterium
AGAAAACTCCTTATCGTCCTCAATGCCATGATGAAAAATAAAACCGTCTATCAATCTTGAGAACAGTTGCCGGGTCTTACGCCCGGGGACACGGCGTTTCCTTTTCATCTGCATCCGCCACCCCTGATTGCTCACCCTCTTGCGGCGTCAGGCCATAAGGTGCCGCGAGGGCCCAGACATGGGACGGGATCATTGCCTTCATTCGGCGCGGTGCAGCGCGGCGGAGATGGAGGATCGTTTCCGCTGCTTTCATCTCCACGCGTGCGCGGGCAAACTCAAGGCCGCGCGGACCGATCTTTGGCATCAGCCAAGCCACAATTGGGCGCACCCAGTCTGGCATACCGCGAACCGGCAGGCCGCCCGCCGCTCGCTCGGTATTGGCAATAAATCCGTTCACCGATGAGGCGCGCTTACCTTTTTCCGTCAAAGGCCGAACTGTCAGTAGAGGCTCAAGGAGCGAAAGGAGCTCAGCGCCACGGTCATTGCGCACGATTAGCCACTGGTCACCATCTCCGCCCATATAGCCAATGGTGATATCCGCAAGGCTATTGGTATAATCAACACAGGTTTTACAGGTGAGGGGAAAAAAGTCTGGCGGCAAGTCGGATAAGGGCAGCTTCAAGAAGGGGATCAGTTGCGTGCGACCATCCTGAAAGCGTAATTCCACCTGATAGTCGGCCCGAAACTCCAGATAGGTGATTGTTTCGGGTGCGGTGGAAAGTTTTGACAAGAAGGTATGAAAGTTCTGCGTTGTCGTATTATCCGAACACGGCGTTCCGATGACGAAAAGCCGTGAGAAGCCAAGTTCGGTTTCCAGCGCACGCAACGCATAAACCTGACAGGGGATACCAATCACCGCGAGGCGCTCAAAGCCGCGCGCTTTTGCCTGGTCAAGCAGCGCCAGGAGGGGCGCATACCCCATCCGCATACCGCGCACCCGGGCCATGTCGTTGGCGTCGGTGATCAAGACAGGCTCGGGACGCCAGCGATCATCCCTATGCGGGGCAACGGTCAGGATCGCGTCCACAAGATCATGCTTGAGAAGCTCTTCGCCCAGCGTTGTGGTGATGCCGCTCCATTGCGCACCTTTTTTACCTGGCTCGATGCGCGCGCGCAGCATCTGGCGGGTGACGCCAAAAAACCGTTCGTCACCGGGCCCTGCCACGCGGGTCCGGCCATGCACCGCGCGCTCAAGCCGGGGGTAGTCCGGGTCAATAAACTGGCAGGCGCGCCCGCACACTTTGGGATCGCTGGAGCGGGAGATCCCGCAGTCCGTACACAGATGACGGTCTGGCGCCTTTGCCGTTGCGATCTCAGGCGCGAGCGGTTCCATTAGCGGCGATTACCGCCGGTGCTTGCGTCTGACCGAAAGGTGGCAGTCAGACGCTGGACAATGGCATTGCCCTCAAAGGCAAGATCTTTGCTGCGCCGCTGCGCCTCGCGAGAGCAAGTGGGATATTGCTGCGCCGTGGCGTCAAACCCCTCATTAAACCGGGTCACCATTTGAAAATGCGTATCGCGATCCGGTTCCTCCAATTCGATCAGGGTCTGCATACGCTCGCGCCAGATATTGGTTTCGCGTTTGGGCGCGCAGGTGCGGCGCAAATGATGGAGTTGGCCAAAAATACCGGATAGGGAAATCAGATCCTGCTGGCGTTGCACATAGGCTTCATACTGAACGAGGGCGCTTCGCGCCGCGGGCTCGTTAAGGGTCAGTGCGCCAACGATAAGACCAAGCAGCAGGATGGGACGATAACGGTACATGGTAGGGTCTCCGCTAGCGGATCAGCAGATGATGGGCGCGGCGGTGGGCGGCGGTTTGTACCGCTGTGCGGGTCGTGTCCCAGCCGATCCTGTCGATGGCATCGTGTAACGGCAAAAACATCGCATCAGCTGCATCATCGCCGGGAACCGGTTCACCGCTTACCCAATTTGCCACAAAATCGATCATCAGAAAGTGCGGGTCACCGGGAAGCTTAGCCTCGCGTCCGGGCTCATGTATAGTGTCGTTATCTGTCACGTTAATAGGGTATGTGCGCGGCAAGAACTCGTAAACCTTCAAAAAGCCGATAATTTCAATGGTAACGCCTGTCTCCTCGGCAACCTCCCGGTGCACCGCCGCTTCAAGGCTCTCGCCATAATGGATGCCGCCGCCGGGGATCGACCAGTGCCCCATAAAGGGCGGCTTGCCTCGCTTAATCAGCAAAACCTCATCACCGCGAAAGATAACGGCCCCCACACCAGCGCGGATGGCCCCTTGCGGTGCTGAATGGCTATCATTCATGGGGCAATTCCCTATGCTGAAGAGAGTATGTGCGGACGCTTTACCCTGACCGATAGTCCCGATGAAATCGCGCGCCATTTCAGTGTTGGTGTAACCGATAACTTTCCCGCGCGATACAATATTGCTCCCACACAGGCCATTGCCGTGATCCGAACCGGGGAGGGGCCGGACCCGCAGGCCCGTACCAAGCGATTTTATCACTTGATGCGCTGGGGCTTTCTGCCTGCCTGGGCTGGAAAGCCCGGCACGACGTTTACCAGGCCGCTGATCAATGCCCGCTCTGAAACCGTGATGGAAAAACGCACTTTTTCGTCGGCATTCAAACGGCGCCGGTGTCTGGTACCGGCAAACGGGTATTTTGAATGGACAACCGAAAACCGCAAAAAGCAGCCCTGGTATATTCACCCTACGGATGATGAGGATCGACTTTTTGGTTTTGCCGCCATCTGGGAGACTTATCTTGATCCTGGCGGCGGGGAGATGGACGGTGTCGCCATCCTGACCACCGCCGCCAGCGAGGCGTTGCGCCCCCTTCATGGCCGCGAGCCCGTTGTCATTCCGCCTGAAGACTATGGGCGCTGGCAATCGACCGATGAAACAGACTGTGAGACCCTTTTACCCTTGCTACACCCCGCGCCGGAGGGGTTTTGGCAATGGCATAAAGTAACCCCCGATGTGGGCAATGTGCGCAATGAAGGGGCAGTGTTGATCAAGCCTTATGGGCAGATGGGGTTATTATAGATATCGGTGTGCCTGCGACAGTGCCGCCATGATCGCTGGGTAGCATTACCTCTTCTTTGTCGCCTTTTTGGCTGGAGGCTTTGGGGCAGGCTGGGGGCGGGTGAAGACCCATCGATCATCGCTGCTTTCACCTTCATTGAGGCGATAGCCTTCGCTATCAAAACCGCGCAGGTCACGATGATCCGTCAACCGATGTTCCAGGGCCCAGCGCGCCATCAGGCCCCGGGCGCGTTTGGCAAAGAACTGCAGCTGCCGCAATTTGCCGTCTTTTTCTTCCTTGAAAATGGGCGTCACGATGGGTGCCTTCAGAGCCCCTTTGGTGACCACAGAAAAATATTCATTGGAGGCGAGGTTCACCACGGTTGGGTCGCCATGATCCTTGAGCGCCTTGTTGATTTCTATGGAAACTTTATCGCCCCAAAAATCATAGAGGGAGGTGCCGCGCGCAGTCTTTAGCCGTGTGCCCATCTCAAGGCGGTAGGGCTCAATGGCATCGAGTGGGCGCAGAGCCCCATAAAGTCCAGAGAGTATCCGCAAATGATCCTGTGCGAAGGACAGTGTGTCCGCGTCCAGCGTCTTGGCATCAAGCCCCAGATAAACGTCTCCATTAAAGGCAAGCGCCGCCTGTTTTTTCTGGGCGCCGCGCTCGCCTGCCTTGAACATCTGAAAGCGCTCATAATTCAGCTGTGCCAACTGATCAGAGATATTCATGAGACGTTTCAAGTCGCCGGTCCTCAATTGTGCCGTCACCTGCGAAAGTGCTTTGGTATCGGCGAGAAGGCGGGGGCGGGTTGGCGCGGGCAAATGATCAACTGGTGTAAAATCGAGGTTCTTGGCCGGTGACAGAAGCATCAACATGAGGCGTAAAAGTCCTTACTCGGGTGACCTTAATGGTCGTCGGTTGGGGGCACCACCAGCTTACCGGGATTGAGAAGACCCGCCGGATCAAAGGTGCGTTTTATCGCGTGCATCATCGCCATCTCAACAGGGCTTTTTCGTGCGGCCATTTTATCCAGCTTGTGTTGCCCGATTCCATGCTCGGCGGAAATTGAGCCGTTAAACTCATCGATCACGTCATAAACAGCATTTTCAATGGTCGGCACATGGGGGTCCAGCGCGTCGTCTCCGGCGCCCGCCGGGGGCAACACATCGTAATGCACATTGCCGTCACCCACATGGCCAAAGGCGATGGGCCGGGCGCCGGGAACAAGCGCCGTTACCGCTCGGTCAGCCGCTGCCAGAAACGCGGGGATCTGATGGACGGGCACGGACACATCATGGCGCGCGCCCTTTGCCTCGTGGTTCATGGCCTCCGAAATGGAATGGCGCAAATGCCAGAAATCACTGGCTTGCCGGTCATTTTGCGCAATGGCGGCATCGGTAATGACGGATTTCTCCAGCGCATCGGTGAGCAAGTGCTCGCCCATGGCAGTGAGATTTGTGCCCTTGCCAGCGCTCAATTCCACCAGCGCATAAATCGGATACGCCGCCGCCAGCGGATCACGCGCCCCTGGGATAGTGTTCAGAACAAGCTCAAGACAGGGGCGTGCCATAAATTCAAAGCTGGAGACAAGCCCGCCCGTTGCCTGCTGTGTCAGGGACAGAAAGTCGATCACCGCTTCGGGGGTTTGAAGCCCGGCGACCAGAGTTAACTTTTCTTCTGCCTGCGGATAGAGCTTCAGAACGGCGCGCGTGACGATGCCAAGTGTGCCTTCACCGCCGATAAAAAGCTGCTTGAGATCGTAACCGGTATTGTTTTTTCGCAGCGCGTTGAGCCCATTCCAAATCTCCCCGCTGGGCAGCACAACTTCGAGGCCCATCACAAGCTCGCGGGTATTGCCATAGCGCAGGACATTCACACCGCCCGCATTGGTGGAGATCACCCCGCCAATCTGGCAAGAGCCTTCCGAGCCGATTGAAAGGGGAAAGAGGCAGTTTTCTGCGGCTGCCGCATCCTGCACGGCGCTGAGCGTGACGCCCGCGTCAACCAGCATAGTCTTGCTGAGTCCTGACACTTCATGGATTGTCCGCATGCGGCTGAGTGAGAGCAGGATTTCTCCGCCTAGCGGGATCTGACCGCCCACCAGACCGGTATTGCCCCCTTGGGGCGTGATGGCGATCCGGTTTTTTGCGCAATAGGTGACGATGGCCGCAACTTCTTGCGTGCTGGCCGGGCTGACCACAAGGGCGGGCGTGCCGGTCCAGCGTTTGCGCCATTCGGTCAAATAGGGTGCCTGGTCTTCGGCGGGCACGATACCGCGGGGGCCGGTGATACTGGCCATGGCGTCAACCAGAGCGGCGGTTGCGTGCGCGTGATCAATCGACATTGTTGTTCCTTCGTTCGTCTCTCGGAAAATAAAGACGATGGCGGTGAATCACTAGGGGGTGGGCCGATGAAACTGGGGCTTTTGATGCGGCGCGGCGCAGTGCTAGCCTGTGACCATGACCGATGATCAAAATAGCCAAAATGCCGCGCCCCATGGCGTCCATGATTATGTGGATGACCCGCGCAATGCCCACATCCTGATTTGCGTCAATGGCGAGATGGTACCGCGGGATGAGGCGCGGGTTTCGGTTTTTGATTCCGGCTATATTCTGGGGGACGGCGTATGGGAGGGCATACGGATTGTCGATGGCGGCGTTGCTTTTCTGGATGCCCATTTGAAGCGGCTCTATGACGGGGCAAAAACGCTGGATATGGATATCGGGCTCAGCCCTGATGCCCTGACCCAGCGTATCTTTGCGTGCCTCACCGCCAACGCCATGACCGATGGCGTGCACATGCGTCTCATGGTAACGCGCGGTATCAAAAAGACACCCTATCAGGGACCCCGATTTACCATCGGTACACCAACAATCGTCATGATCCCGGAGTATAAGGCGCCCGTTCCCGGTGTTATCGAGAAAGGGCAATCGTTATTTACGGTCCATGTGCGCCGAACGGGGCCTGCCGAACAGGATCAAAAGCTCAACTCTCACTCTAAACTGAATTGCATTCTGGCGTGTATTCAGGCCGATAAGGCGGGTGCTGATGAAGCGTTGATGCTGGACCCTGACGGTTTTGTTGCCACGTGCAATTCAACGCATTTTTTCATTGTGCGTGAGGGAGCGCTATGGACCTCGCCGCCGGATTATTGCCTCGGCGGTATCACGCGCGGCAATATTATTGCCGAGGCAAAGGCCGGTGGCATTGTGGTAAACGAAAAGCGTTTTTCGCTGCATGATGTGTATACCGCTGAGGAGGCATTTATCACCGGCACGTTTGCTGGCGTTAGTCCGGTGCGCGAAATTGATGGCCGCGTCCTCACCCACCTTGATGGGCCGGTGACAAAAATACTTCGTGAACGGTATAAAGCGCTGGTGAGCAGGTCACTGACGCCCATCCAGTGAGCAAAAACAACTGCGTCAATGGCGGTTTGTATGAGCGCCGAGGTTAACGCCCCGGTAACACACTTTCCCTTGCCAAGGTCTGCGTTTCATGTCAGCTTTTTCAGATTGTTTTAGCAAACGAAAGGAGGTGATCGAATGTCGAGTGAGATCAAACGCAAGGCTTCGAATAATTTTGGTGGTGCTGTGATGAAGCGGGAGCAACCTTCCCTTCGCCACTAACCTCCTCGTGGGCTGTGCCACGCTTGCCGTGGGCAGCCAGCAGGTTTTTCGAGGCTAAGCACTCACGAGAGTGACCTTGTTCTCTTAAAAAACAGGCTTGCGAAAGGTCCTATTCCTTTCGCGGGAAAGCCGCCGGGGGCCCCGGGCGGCTTTTTTCGTGGGCGTTTGTCTAGCGTGAAAGTAGAGACGTTACATACCGGCAGGTGCGGCAAAACGCACGGCCCGGTTCTTGAACCGATAAAATTTATGGGTGCCGATGGTTGCCGTGGGCGTCAGATTTGCGGCCCAGGGCGGCGTCACATAATCAGCGTGGTAGTGGGTTGCAGAGCGACTCACCGGTTTATGCAGTCCTGCCATAATGGTACCGGCCAAATCCTCCGCGGCGCGCCATTGGCGATTGCGCGAGGAGAGGCGAGCATTATCCATGGAGCCGTCGCAGGTGAAGCTGAACTGGCAACCCGTCACACGCTCCGCGCCCTGATAAACCACATCGCAGACACTGTCCGGATAGATTGAGCTATCGACCCGGTTCAAAATCACATCGGCCACGGCCAGCTGGCCCACCCGTTTTTCTGACCGCGCCTCAAAATAAATGGCTTCGGCCATGCATTGCCGCTCGAGGGCAGCGCGGCGCGCCTGGCGCATATCATCGAATCCGACCGCAACCATATTTTCGATTGTGGCATCTTTTATGTCAGCGCCATGGGGGGCGCCATGGGGGGCATAGTGTTTGAGAACCGACGGGCCATCAATTGCGGATTGGCGGTGACTGTCACGGATTTCTGCGGTCTCCCGGGCCATGAAGGCGGCATATTCTGCCAGCACTTGGAGCTCAGTTGCTTCAGCCTGAAGGGAGGCCTCAGCGCGGCGTACATCTTCAAGCGCCAGCGTTGCCCCATAGGCCGATGCCACCGCCGCTACCGCAAACACACCGGTGGCGGCAACACTGCGCAGTGTCCAATTTACCTGCCAATGGCGGTAAGGATAGGGGCCGTTGTGTCGGCGCAAAGGTCCGTCCTCAAAAACAATAAAACCGGGTATCGCCGCAGGAAACGGACAGCCCCTGAAAATGGTTTCAGGCGACCCTTACGAAACGGTCACCTCCTAGCAGGAATATGCTGATGGGCCGGCGGCGAATCAAGGCGAATTCGCGCTATTTACATTTTGTTAATACGAGCGCGAGAACTTATAAGATATTGAAAATGAACGATAAAATTTATCGATAAAAGGTGTTAACCAAGCAAATATTTCAATTTGCAGGACTTTTTGATGGGCCCCTCTCAAGGGCTATTTTTGTCCCGAGAGTTGCGCCTGGGCCGCAGCAAGGCGCGCAATCGGCACCCGGTAAGGCGAGCACGAGACATAGTCGAGCCCCAGCGACTGCACAAAACGGATCGAGTCAGGGTCACCGCCATGCTCTCCGCAAATACCCAGCTTGAGGTCCGGCCGCGTCTCGCGGCCCTTCTCGCACCCCATGGCCACGAGCGCGCCAACCCCTTCGGTGTCAATGGTGACAAATGGGTCCCGCTCAAAAATCTTGTGCCGCAGATAATCTGGCAGGAAGGACGCGCTGTCATCGCGCGAAAGGCCAAAGGTTGTCTGGGTCAGATCGTTGGTACCGAAGGAGAAAAAGTCAGCATGATGCGCAATTTTGTCGGCGGTCAGCGCAGCGCGGGGAAGCTCAATCATGGTGCCGATAAGGTAGTCGAGGGCGACACCGCGCTCTTTGATGACGGTTTGCGCAATCTCGGTAATCTGTGCACGTAGGAGCGCGAGCTCTTTTTGCGTTGCCACGAGGGGGATCATAATCTCCGGGGTCACCGGTTCGCCGGTTTCTTCGGCAATAGTGCAGGCCGCCTCAATGATCGCGCGACCCTGCATGATGTAGATTTCAGGGTAGGAAACGCCAAGCCGACAACCGCGGTGGCCCAGCATCGGGTTAAATTCCTGCAGTTTTTGCGCCTGTGCCTGCAGCTTTTTTGCATCCATGCCGGAAGCGTTGGCAACTTCCTCAATCTCACTTTGGGAGTGGGGCAAAAACTCATGCAGTGGCGGGTCGAGAAGGCGTACGGTGACGGGCAAGCCCTTCATGACCCGGAAGATACCTTCAAAGTCTGAGCGCTGCATGGGCAGGAGTTTGGCCAGTGCCGCTTCGCGCCCGTCTTGGCTTTCGGCGAGGATCATCTCGCGCACGGCGACAATGCGTTCGGCCTCAAAAAACATATGTTCGGTTCGGCATAGGCCAACACCTTCGGCACCAAAATCGCGGGCAACCTGCACATCGTGGGGCGTGTCGGCGTTGGTACGCACGGCCATTTTGCGCGCCCGGTCGGCCCAGCCCATGAGCTTGGCAAAATCGCCCGACAGCTTGGGTTGAGTGGTTGCAACCTCGCCCAAAAAGACCTGACCGGTTCCACCGTCAACGGTAATCATATCGCCTTTTTTGACCGTTCGTCCGGCAACGGAAAATTCGTAGGCGTCGCGTTCGATTTTCAGATCACCGGCCCCGCAGACGCAGGGGCGTCCCATACCGCGGGCAACAACCGCCGCGTGGGACGTCATGCCCCCACGAGCCGTAACAATGCCAGCGGCGGCATGCATGCCGTGAATGTCTTCCGGGCTTGTCTCAACGCGCACCAGAATGACTTTGCGCCCTTCCTGGGACAACCGCTCGGCCTCATCGGAATAAAACACAACCTCGCCGCTTGCCGCACCGGGCGATGCGGGCAGCCCTTGCACCAGAAGATCGCGCGGTGCGTCAGGGTCGAGAGAGGGGTGAAGGAGCTGGTCTAGGGAGTCCGGTTCCACACGCAGGACGGCTTCATCCTGCGTAATCAACCCGTCTTCGCAAAGCTCCACCGCGATTTTCAGGGCAGCGGGCGCGGTCCGTTTGCCATTCCGGGTTTGCAGCATCCAGAGTTTGCCTTCCTGGATGGTGAACTCAATGTCCTGCATATCGCGATAATGGGTCTCAAGCTTGTTAAAAACGCCGGTAAGCTCCGCATACGCATCGGGCAATGCCTCCTCCATGGACGGCGCCTCTTCGTGACTGGCGCCCAGCGCCTCGCGCGCGCTGATGGTCAGGGGTTGCGGCGTCCGGATACCAGCAACCACGTCCTCACCCTGGGCATTGATCAAAAACTCCCCATAGAACGCATTTTCGCCGGTGGATGGGTTGCGGGTAAAGGCAACGCCCGTGGCGGAGGTTTCCCCCATATTGCCGAACACCATGGCCTGAACATTGACGGCAGTGCCCCAGCTTTCGGGAATGTTGTGCAACCGGCGGTAGGTCTTCGACCGGTCGTTGCGCCAGGAACCAAAGACCGCGCTAATTGCGCCCCAGAGCTGCTCGTCCGGTGATTGGGGAAAGGGTTTGCCGAGAATATCTTCGACTTTCGCCTTGTACTGACGAATAATTTCCTTCCAGTGGCTGGCCTTCAGGTCCGTATCCAGAAAGAATTCATGTTCATCTTTGAAGGTATCGAGAATTTCCTCAAAGGCGTGGTGCTCCATCTCCATCACCACGTTGGAATACATCTGGATAAACCGGCGATAGCTGTCATAGGCAAAACGCTCATCACCCGACAGCGTGGCCAGCCCCGCAACCGTCTCATCATTCAGGCCAAGATTGAGCACCGTATCCATCATGCCGGGCATGGAGGCACGCGCGCCCGACCGCACCGAGACAAGAAGCGGGTTTTTAGCATCGCCAAAGGTCTTGCCCACTTGGCTGCCCACATGGGCGAGGGCGGCTTCAACCTCTTCGCGCAAGCCCGCCGGATAGGTCCGGTCATGGTCGTAATAGGCCGTACACACATCAGTGGTGATCGTAAAACCGGGAGGCACGGGCAAGCCAAGGTTCGACATCTCGGCGAGGTTTGCACCCTTGCCACCGAGTAGATTTTTCAGTGAGGCATCGCCCTCGGCCGTGCCATTGCCAAAGCTATAGACCCCTTTGGCAGCACCGGTCGCCGCCTTTTTCGTCGAACTCATTCGAATTCCCTGTCACTGCTGGAGGAAAGCCCTTCCGGTTTTCCCTGGCGGCCTGGCGGCTGCGTCAATGCTGGCGCCTCACCAATACAAGTCGGCAAAATGACGTTTTTTTGCAAAAGCGCAACCCGTTCACAGCACCGGTTTTCGCGGTTCGGGCTGGCGCGTTCTTGCCTAAGGGCGGCAAGGTTCGCATAAGCGGGCGATGGTAAGTTTGGACTGGCAGCAGATTTCCGCCGCGGCAGCGCATATTCGCGCCGGCCGGCTGGTTGCCATGCCCACAGAAACCGTGTTCGGTCTTGCTGGCGATGCCACCAACGGGGCCGCCGTGGCCGCGATTTTTGCGGCGAAAGACCGCCCGGCGATCAACCCCCTGATCGCCCATGTGCCAACACGAGCGGCGGCGGAAAAGTTGGCGGTTTTCTCCCCGGTGGCACGGGGCTTGGCGGATGCTTTCTGGCCCGGGCCATTGACACTTGTCCTGCCCCGTGCGCCAGCCTGCCCGGTGAGCAGCCTCGCCACCGCCGGTCTGGAAACGATTGCGGTAAGGGTGCCCGATCACCCGGTGGCACTTGCTTTGCTCGCGGCGGTGGACCGACCCCTGGCCGCGCCCAGTGCCAATCCCTCAGGTCAGATCAGCCCAACCCGCGCCGAGCATGTACGCATGCGGCTTGGCGCGCGTGTTGCCATGGTGCTGGAGGCACCGGGCTGCGCGATTGGTCTTGAATCAACCATTGTCCAGCCGTTAGATGATCACATCCGCGTCTTGCGCCCCGGGGCGGTGACACCGGCCCTGCTGACCGACAGGACGGGGCTGGCGGTAACAACGACCGATAGCGACGCTGATGCGGGTCCGGTACGCGCACCCGGCATGTTGAAATCCCACTACGCCCCGCGCGCGCCCTTACGCAAAGACGTGACCGCCCCCCGCACGGATGAGGTGTGGTTGGGGTTCGGGGCGGACCCGGAAACACCCCCAGCACAAACCCTGTGGTTAAGTGAGCCCGAGATAGGGGAGCCGGGCGATCTGGCAGAAGCCGCCGCAACCCTCTTCGCTCACCTGCACCGCGCCGACGCACTCTGTCAGGCAGGCAAAGCGAACGCCATCGCCGTTGCCCCCATCCCGGCGGAGGGACTAGGCCTCGCCATCAATGATCGGCTGAGCCGGGCTGCGGTAGCGCCGACGGGGCGGTGAGGGGGGTAGGGTGCGGTAGTTTTTCCCGGGAATGGGCAGGTCGTGGCCCGAAGGAGACATTGAGCTTGTAAATTTGAACGTCTGAAAACTGGCGCTGATTTGCCGTTGTCAGATGCTTATACTGCCCAATAATTCTTTCAATTTGTGTGCTGGTTTGACCTAAGGTGTTTGGCTGACATATGCTTGGCATTCCTCCCCGAGAATGATAGATGGCCATTTTGAGATAAGGAATTGAACGAGGGCACCCTCGGCTTTCAACCACTTTTGCGCCTCATCTGCGCGGCGCTTCCGAAAAGCGATATAACTTTCTTCATTTTCGTAGTCAGGCCGTTCGTCGGCTGGTGTAGCAAGGAGATCTGCATACTCTGTAATATCCCGGCGATAGCGATCACTACTGCACCTAAACTGTGCACCGTCAAAAATTGCAGTTCCGAGGTCTAGTTGGAACGCCACACCTTTTCCGTTGTGATCAAGGAAACTAGTTGAAGAAAGTTTCGCGCCAGAAAAAATCGTTCGGTCTAGTTTCGCAGGAGTAAGCGCCGCGCCTGTTTCGCGATCGCGACTGCTCGCAAAAAATCCAGTGATATCGGCTTTCGAAAAGTCTGCATCCGTCAAATCAGCGCCATTAAATATGGCGGAATATCCGTCCGCTCCTCGGAAGCTTGCACCCTGCAAGTTGGCGTTTTGGAAATTCGTCTGCTGAATGTGAGAGTCAACAAAGCTGGCTCCCGACAGGTCAATTTCGCTGAAATCAGCATAATCCCATGCCTGACTTGAAAAGTCTCGGTTCTGAGCGCGGCGTCCACAGTGTGGTTCAATTGGAATTAGCTTTTTTTCTTTTGCATTGAGTTCACGTGGCAATTTTGTTTTGCAGTCAATGCGTGAGGCACCGAGTTTGGCCCCAACAAGATTAGCACGGCGCAGATTTGCACCTGCAAAGTTTGACTTTCTTAGATCAGCATTGGAGAAATTCGCGTTTTGCAGGTTCGTCTCGGCGAAATCAGCGGCATACATATAAGCGTCTGTAAACTGACTTCCTAAAAAACGAGCACTCTGGAAATTTGCCGCTGAGACACTAGCATTTTCAAAGTTCGCATATCGCAAATCCGCATTAGAGAAATTCGATTTTCTCGCCTCAACATTTATGAAACTCGCCTCTTTTAAAATGGCTCCCGAGAAATCACCCGAAAACGACCCGGATGTGGTTGTGTAGTCGCCTGAAAAATCGAAACGAGCCCTGCTTAGATTTGCCTTATGAAAGATCCCTTCCTCGGTAGAAAACCCCAAGAATCGTGCATCCGGCAAAAAACCGGTCGAAACGTCAAAACGATCTATGAAGCCGTGTGAAAAATCTGCCAGAGGCAATTTGGCGGCGGATGCTAACACATTCTCTACTCGAATGTTGCGGTAATCGTGATGCCCGTCTTTTCCTTTCCCTTCTGCGAGCAATAGCGATTTAGCATATTGCTCCTGTGCTCCGATTGAGTTTTCGTCGATGCTCAAAGCAGCCTGCGAGGCAATCAGCGCCTCGTGAAATGCGCCAACCCCAATGGCTGCTTTGCTCCGGCCAAGCTGAGCACGAATATCGTTAGGATTTTCTGAGCTAGCCGATTTAAAAACGAATTTGGCGCGCTCGAAATCATTGAATTCAAGCGCCTTTCGCCCTGCTGCAATTTTTCGATTAAGCTCCGATTTTTCGATATTGCGGAATTGGTCCAGATAATTATCAATAAACCAATTATCTGATCTACTCTGGAAGCGCGATGCAATAGCGTATTGGAGATACAAACGATCGTATTTGTTTTCAACTTTGCAGACCTCTTCAAATGCTTCATCAGGATCTTCGGGAAGTTTTGAGACTATTTCATCTTCTTGGAAAGTAATCTGCGACGTATATGTGCACATTCCAGTCAAAAATTTTCCACGATACTTATTAGCGAAAATACGATATTTGATGCCTGGAACGAATGTAATTCCGCAATTTCCGCCATCGGCTTTCGAATGATGAATGACACGAAACTCTCGACCTACTCCCTTAATTTCTCGCGTCACCCGAAATTTACTCACGAGCCCGCTTTGAATACCCGCTACAGAGTATGAGGCAACATTGTCATCAAGGGAGGCACCACCATCGGTTAGTGGGGCAGAGGAGATAAGTTCGCCTTCAAAAATGAGTGGAGTTTTGCGGAACGCCTCCTCAAACGGTTGCGCAAAGCAGCTGCAAGCAAGCGCTTGATTAGAGATTAAAATCGAAAACAGAATTACTATTGTTAGGCGCTGCATCATCATAATCCCCATATATGTTCTAAGGCACCTATTCTCATAGCATATCTAAGGAGAGATGTTACCTATCCCGAAATCGACTCATCCTAAACAATGGGATTTGGCGACCTCAGGCGATCAGCCCAAAAGGCAAAAACTGCCTAAAAACCGTCATTCATATATTGAAAGGAAATGTCTGCTTTTGGCGTAACCGTACCGCTCTTTCCACCGCGTCCCCACCCTCGTTCATCGTCCGGACCGCTAACGCAGGCTATAGACCCCAAGCTTGTCGTAAATCACCTGCGCCTCGGCGGCGATGGTTTCGTGGGCGGGGGCTATTGCTGGAAGGGGGCCGGGCGGCGCGCCGAAGCCGGTGGAGGCGTGGATGCTGGCGTACCAGTGGCGCGCCCAGACGCCGTCGGCGGGATGTGGCCCGGCTGGCCAGGTGAGCATGGCGGGCGAAAAGGGAATATCGAGCGCGGCGCATAAGGCGCTGAGCATCCGGGCGGGGTCGCGGAGGATCGCGTCGGCATCAATCACCACAGGCGTTTTCCCTGTCTCTTCACGCAGGCGATCAAACAGCGCCCATTGCTGGGTGAAGCCGATGGCAGCAAGGCTGACATCGGTCATTTTGGCCGCGTACGAGGCAAGAACCCGCGCCGGGTGCCGGATCAGGAACGCGTGGCGCACGCCGTGAAAATTATGGTCCAGAAGCGCCGCCCCGCCATGGTGGGTCATGTGCTTTTCATAGTGCAGGGGGCGGTCCCCGGGCATGCCAGCGGCGAGCATCCGAGAGACAGCCGCCGGGTCCGTTTCGTGATGGTGCAGGATTTCCGCGCGCATCGGGTGGTTCGCCCCGGTCTCTTTCAACCACGCGGCATAGAAAGGTTCGTCAATACACTGACAGTCGGGGCGGCTACTAAAGCTGCGCATCATGGCCGTGGACAGATTGCGCGGGCCCGACCACATGGCAATGCGGGTCAGCCGCCTCACGTGATATCAAGCCCCACATCCAGATTGGGCGCAGAATGGGTAATCCATCCCGAGGAAATGTAATCGACGCCGGTCTGCGCAATATCGGCCACGCTATCAACGGTCACATTGCCGGATGCCTCCAGAAGGCGCGGGACGCTAGCCCTGTTGCGGGCTACGGCCTCGCGAAGATCCGCAAGGCTCATATTATCAAGGAGGATGATATCCGCATGCTGACCACCGGGCTGTGCCAGGACCTCGTCCAGCTGGTCGAGGGTATCAACTTCAATCTCCACCTTGACCGTGTGACCGATATGGCGACGCACGGCGGCAAGTGCATTGGCGATGGAGCCATTGGCGGCGATATGGTTATCCTTGATCATGACCGCATCATAGAGCCCGAAGCGATGGTTGAGGCCGCCACCGCATCGCACGGCGAACTTTTCTACCGCACGTAGGCCGGGTGTTGTTTTGCGTGTACAGACGATCCGTGTGGGGGTGCCTGCGGTCTGCGCCACAAGGGCCTGTGTGGCCGTGGCGATGCCGGAAAGCCGCCCCATAAAATTCAGCGCCACCCGCTCCGCCATCAACACGGCGCGGGCGGCCCCCTCAATCGTGGCGATCACATCGCCGGGCGCAACCGGATCGCCATCGACCCGGTGCCTGGTCACACGCATCTCAGGATCAAGGGTGAGGAATATTTGCCCGGCCAGCGCAATACCGGCAAGGGTTCCCGGCTGGCGCGCCCTAATTTGTCCGCATACTGTACTTTTGGCGTCGATACAGGCCTGCGTCGTCAGGTCACCCACATCGCCAAAGTCTTCCGCAAAGGCCCTGTCGATTAGGGGCTGGGTGACGCTGGCGGGCAGCGCCATCGGTTGATCATGGTGGGTCACAGGCTGATCTCGGTATGTTCGGCGGCTTCCTCAGTATCGGGAAAGTCTGTGCGAAAATGGGCGCCGCGGCTTTCTTCGCGCATGATAGCGCCGTCGACGATCATGCGGGCGGTGATCAGCGTTGACAGGAGACCGCTTGTCAGCCGGTCATCGGCTATGGCTGTTTCGCCGAGCCGTTCGATCACCATGCGTGTCGCTTTCAGGCTATCGCGCGATCGAAGGAGGGCTGCCCCGCGCGCCATGCTCTCGCGCATTTCCTGAAGCAAAGCGGGATCAGCGGGTTTGGAGGGCAGGGCCATGCGGTCCTCTGGTGCTGCCACATCCTGCAGCGGTTCGGCGTCGTAGCTTAAAATATCGCGGGCTGTGCGCGCCCCGAACACAACGGCCTCCAAAAGGGAGTTTGAGGCAAGCCGGTTGGCGCCGTGAATACCGGTGGAGGCAACTTCGCCAACCGCCCATAGGCCGGGTACGGATGACCGACCGTCAAGAGATGTTTTCACCCCGCCCATATGATAGTGACAGGCGGGCGCCACCGGGATGGGGTCCGTCGCCGGGTTAATGCCTGCGTCGAGGCAGGACGCATTTACCGTGGGAAACTTCGCGGCGAAATCTTCACCGATGGCAGCGCGGGCATCAAGGAATGCGCCGCGTCCGGCAGTAATCTCGGCTTCAACCGCGCGCGCCACGATATCACGCGGTGCCAACTCGCCATCGCGGTGGTGATCGAGGGTAAAGCGTTTGCCGTCCGTGTTGATCAAAACGGCCCCATCGCCGCGAATGGCCTCGGTGGCGAGCGGGGCGGGGTCTTTTTCGAGATTGATAGCGGTGGGGTGAAACTGCACAAATTCCGGGTCGCGGATCACCGCGCCAGCGCGCAGGGCAAAGGCAAGGCCATGGCCCTGGGCGCGCACCGGGTTTGTGGTGACGGCGTATAGCCCACCCAGACCGCCGGTGGCGAGAACCGTCCGGCTCGCGGTCATCAGTGTACGGCGTTCGCGCGCCACATCATAGATCAGGGCACCTGCAACCCGGCCATCATCATCGGTAAGCAGATCTTCGGCAACCACCCGTTCAAGGATTGTAATGTGGTCTGCCTTTTGCGCCGCTGTGACCAGCGCTTCCATGATGGCTGCGCCCGCCTGATCGCCGGTGGCGTGCAGGATGCGGGCGTGGCTATGGGCGGCCTCGCGCCCCATTTTCAGGGTGCCATCGGCTTTCCGGTCAAACGGTACGCCCCAGGTCACCAGGTCCTCAACACCGTCGCGGGCGCCCTCGGCAAGGATTTTTGCAGCTCTTTCATCCACAAGGCCCGCCCCGGCGGTGAGCGTATCGCGAACATGAAAATCGGTGTGGTCATCAGCGCCTAGTGCGGCGGCCATGCCGCCCTGCGCCCAAACCGAGGAGCCACCGCGACCAAGTGGGCGCGCCGTGATTACCGTCACCGGCATGGGCGCCAGTTTCAGGGCGGTGAACAGGCCAGCAACGCCAGCGCCGATGATCAGGGTATCCTGGGTCACTGTGTGATCAATTCAAATAAGGTGCGTTGAAGCCGATCCCTGCTACCGCGAAGACAACGAAAAAGCGTTTCATCACACACTTAACCGGCTTTCCACTGCCACAACCTCCGGGGCGAGCTTGTGCGCATAGCTTGACTGGTTTTTCAGGGGCAGGGCGATCATCCGTTCCACCGCGAGGCGTGCCCTGGCGGCGATATCGGGGTCAACGCGGACCTCATGCTCACCGGTTTGAAGGGCTTTCAGGATGCCGGGCAAGGTAATGCGCTTCATATGGGGGCAGAGATTACACGGCCGGACAAAATTCACGTCAGGGTTTTCCGCTGCCACATTATCCGACATCGAACATTCCGTCAGCAGAACAACATTTTTCGGTTGTTTGTCCTGTACGTAATGGATCAGCCCACTGGTGGAGCCGGCAAAGTCTGATGCTGCGATGACATCGGGCGGGCACTCCGGGTGGGCGAGAATGATAACGCCCGGGTTTGCCTCCCGGATTTCGGTAATGTCGTCGGCGGTAAACTGTTCGTGTACCTCGCACTCACCGGCCCAAGTGATGACTTTGATATCGGTCATGGCTGCAACATTGCGCGCGAGATATTGATCGGGGATCAGGATGACCTGATCGGTGCCCCACTCGGCGCAGATATGCTCCACCACTTCTACCGCGTTCGAGGAGGTGCAGCAGACATCGGTTTCCGCTTTCACATCGGCGGTTGTGTTCACATAGGTGACCACCGGCGTGCCCGGATATTTCTGTTTCAGCAAGCGCACATCAGCCCCGGTGAGAGAACTGGCGAGGGAACAGCCAGCGCGCATGTCAGGGATCAACACGGTCTTTTCCGGCGCCAGAATCTTCGACGTCTCGGCCATGAAGTGCACACCGGCCTGCACGATTATGTCCGCATCGGTGGCGGCGGCCTCCCGCGCCAGCTGTAGGCTGTCGCCTTTGAAATCGCCAACACCGTGAAAGATTTCCGGCGTCATATAATTGTGCGCCAGGATGACCGCGTTTTTCTGCTTTTTCAGGTCATTGATGGCCGCAATGTAAGGAGCGTGCAGCGCCCACTCGACGGGCGGCATAAAGCTGGAAAGCGGTGCGTAAAGATGATCGGTTTTGGCCCGCACATCATCGGTATAGGGTAACGGTGCAGTCGGCGCTTTTGCCTCCCGTTTGATCAGGGT
Organism: Pseudomonadota bacterium; assembly: GCA_039819545.1. Classification (GTDB taxonomy): domain Bacteria; phylum Pseudomonadota; class Alphaproteobacteria; order Caulobacterales; family Parvularculaceae; genus CALLPQ01. The sequence goes on from JBCBRS010000012.1 coordinate 18,649, forward strand.
GACCGTGTTGCCATGCTCTGCGATGGGCTCATCTTCGAAAGGTTCATTGCCAAAGGCGGGCATGGGCGGTCTCCTTCACATTCTGGTCTTCTTATGCCTCTCTACTGCGCAGAGAGGATTTTGGTGCTGCGTCTAAAGAACCGGCGTCGGGCCGATGCTGTGTCAAAACGACTTATGCTCCTTCTGAGCATATATAGGGCCTAAAAAGCGCACCCGCAAGGGGCGCGTGGAAGCTGCACAAAAAACAGAGGAAAAACGCCTGCGTCAAGCGTTCTGTGCTGTTGGCGCCGGTTTGAGATTGCCAACCCCGCGCTCACGCCGCCGGGTTGGCAATCTCGGGGGCATTTTCTTAGGCTACTCCGTGGGTCGGCGCCCGGTAGGTTTGTGCACAAGTCTGGGGATCACAAGGCCCATATCGGCACGGTTTTGCAGGGCGTCCCGGTCAACCCGAAAGAGCGCTGCCGGCCGACCGCCGGTCTGGTCAGACAGGGTACCCGTGCGCACCAGAAGGCCGGTGGCCTCAACGCTGCGGCGAAAATTCTGTTTGTGGAGAGCAAAGCCCACAATGGCCTCAACCGAGCGTTGGAGATCAAGGAGCGTAAAGGCCGGGCCCATCATCTGAAAAATGACGGGTCGGTATTTTAGCTTACCCCGCAGGCGGGCAATCGCCGTGGCGAGGATACGCCGATGATCCGACACCATGGGCAGACCCGTGCGCGCGGCAAGACCGTCCTCGTTCGGGGCACTTTTTTCGATGGCAGTCCGTGAGGCACGGCGCTCGCCCACCAGACCCACCTCATACATAAGCTCAAACCGCTCAAGAATGCGTTCTTCCTCCCAATGGAGATTCTGCTGGCCGAAGGCCGTTTCCACCCGGGCGCGGCGTTGTTCCCTGGTCTGACCATCCGCGCTTTTTACCCACTGGCCCAGTGCTGGTAGAATGGCATCGGTGAGGAGGGCTGGTTTGCCGGATCGCCAATCCTCCCAAGGGAAAAATCTGTACCAGGAACGCCATCGCGCATCGGCATCGTCCACGGGGGCCGCCGCCGCAGCAAGCGCCAGATACCCCACGGAGACAAGATGCTCGAGCGGCGTATCCAGGCTCCGGCCCAGCCCTTCGCGGCCCCTGTCGCCAAACGTATAAAGTTGTTCCACATAGCCCAGCGACAGCTGCGTCTGGCGGGTCACCCAATCGCGCAAGCCCAGCTCAAAGGTACGATGTTCGCGCGGATCAAACGGCCCATAGGGCAGGGCTAGAGGAGAGTCGCCCCGTGTGACGCAGAGCACCTTGGGCTCATTGTCTTCCAGGGCAGCCAACACTGCGTTAAGCGTGATTTGTACCGGCGTGCCCGCGCGCCCGGCGGTGTCTATACCCCCCGGGTTTTCAGGCCGAAGGGCTGTGGCCTCATTGTCCGTTGGTTTTGTATCCATAGACGAAAGGTAGGGCTCACGCCGCCATCGGCAAGAGCACGATGGGCGCGTCAATCGTCGTTCGGCAGGGCGGCAGATCATCAATGGCATCAAACATGCGACCGTCGCGCGCCAGAAGATCATCGGCGTGATTGATCATGAACAGGCACGGGTCCGCATGCGGGGCGGCGGCGCGCAGCTCTGCGGCAAGGGCTGCTTCCCCGCGCTCAGGGTGGGTCAGGCACAAAATGATATAAGCCGCAGCCATGGACCGCGAGACGCCCTTGGCGCAGTGGACAAGAATTTTGCCAGCCTCATCGCTGCCGTTCGCTATCCCAGCGTCGCCGTGCCCCGCCCAGCCCCGATAATTCTCCACAATAGAATGGGTCCGTGCGCGTGCCGTCTCATTATGGGCAACGGGGCCAGTTTCGCACTCCACATAGAGTTTCAGATGATCCGCCGCTGCAATGCCGGGAAACATCGGACGCGGTTCATCTTCACTCAGTATAGAAATGATATGAGCAGGCCGATGGTCATCAAACGCCTCGCGCGCACGCTCTAGCGAGCTGACAATCAGCATAGGCTCATTCTGGGTGGACCGGTTGGTCATGGAACTCCGACTTTTCACAAAGGCAAATACAGGCACGCACAGGGGTCATGCGCCGCTTTCATAAACGCCATGACCATACCGTAATGGGCTGAACAGACGTTAAAAAAAAGGCAGGTGTGATCAAACGCGCTTGTGGTCACGCAGAGTTGAAGGGCGCGGGCCGGCGTCTCACAGCATCGCGTTCAGCGTTTCGAACCTCGCCAGATAGGCTGATTCTGCGGCTTCGGCGGATTGCGGTACGATCGTACGCGCTTCCAAAGACGCGGGCGGGGTGAACAGTTTACGCGCTTCAAGAGCGTCGAAACCGGCCAATTGCACCGCCTCCAAAAAGGCGCAAGCGCGGTCGGCAGTCTTGATGATTTTCTCAACATTTTCAGGGAGTTCCGGCGCAATCCCAAAGCGAATATGGATGGCGCGTTGGAGTCCGTGTTCGATATTTTTGTATTCGGGGCCGAGGGCCGCCTTAAACGGGCTGATCATATCGCCGATAACAAACTCCGGCCCATCATGAAGGAGCGCGGCAAGGCGCCATTGCGGCGGCCAGCTCGGTTTCATGGTATGGCAAATGTCCTCAACAATGACCGAATGCTGCGCCACATTAAATGGCGACGGCCCCGTTGTTTGGCCGTTCCAGCGGGCGACCCGCGCCAGACCATGGGCGATATCTTCGATTTCCACATCCAACGGCGAAGGATCGAGGATATCAAGCCGCCTTCCGCTGAGCATACGTTGCCAGGCCCGGGGCGGTGGTGCTTTTACGCGCGGTTTGGCGGCTGACGGCTTGGTGGCGGTTCGATTGGGGGACGGTGAGGGCATGGATTGGCGCGTCCGGCCTTTATGGTGAAATGGCGCAAGACAGGGCGCGTAAATGATGGGCCCCGGCGGTACCAATAAGGGCGTGCGCTGACAAGATGCCCGGCACCCGCGGGTTTGGCTGACGTCGCCCTAGCGCATTCTTTCGCTTTGGTAAGGAGACCCTACTAAAGCTTTGATGTGGCGACGAAATTTGTTAAGCGCCTTAACGTTGTGTGAAAGAAATCAATCGGCGCCCGAGCTTTGAGAGGGGCCGCCTCAAAAATTAAGTGTGAAGGGACTTCTAATGCTGAATGAGTTCAAGGAATTTGCCGTCAAGGGCAACATGGTCGACATGGCGGTCGGCATCATCATGGGCGGGGCCTTTGGTACCATCATCAAATCGCTGGTCGACGACGTGTTAATGCCGCCGATTGGCATGCTCATGGGCGGTATCGACTTCAGCGATATGCATGTTGCACTGGATGGCAACGACTATGCGTCTTTGGAAGCAGCGAAGGAAGCCGGCGCAGCGACGATCAATTATGGTCTCTTCATCAATGCGATCATCGCTTTTTTAATCGTTGCGATTGCGCTGTTCTTTGTGATCAAAGGCATCAACACCGCCAAAGCGCAGATGGAAAAAGAAGAACAGGAAGCAGCCCCCGCCGAGCCTCCCCGCCAGGAAGTCCTGCTGGAAGAAATTCGCGACGCGTTGAAGGCCAACGGCTAATCATTGGATCGTCTAAAGGGTGCCAGGCCCGCGAGGTATTTTTCCCTCGCGGGCTTTTCTTGGTGCGTGCTTAGACGCCCGGCAAAAAGGTCAGATTTCACAAGACCATTGCCGCTCCCGGGGGGCCCGGCTATATGCCGTCAATGATTGATCTCGCCCACATCCGTAATTTTTCCATTGTTGCCCATATCGACCACGGGAAATCGACCCTAGCCGACCGGTTGATTCAGGTTACCGGCGGTCTGCAGGACCGCGAGATGAAGGCGCAGGTCCTCGATTCCATGGATATCGAACGCGAGCGCGGGATCACCATCAAGGCCCAGACCGTGCGGCTGACCTATAAGGCCAATGACGGTGAGACCTATGTGCTCAACCTGATTGATACACCGGGTCATGTGGATTTTACCTATGAGGTTTCGCGATCCCTCTCGGCGTGTGAGGGCTCGCTCTTGGTGGTTGATGCCAGCCAAGGGGTGGAAGCGCAGACACTCGCCAATGTGTATCAGGCCATCGATGTGGACCATGAAATTGTCCCGGTCCTGAACAAGGTTGACCTGCCCGCAGCAGATTGTGACCGCGTCAAAGCACAAATCGAAGATGTGATCGGGCTTGATGCCACCGACGCCATCGAAATCTCCGCAAAGACCGGCGTGAATATTGAGGGCGTGCTCGAGGCCATTGTCACGCGGCTGCCCGCGCCAGAGGGAAATGGCGACGCAACACTCAAGGCGCTGCTTGTGGATAGCTGGTACGATACCTATCTCGGTGTTGTTGTCCTCGTACGGATCATCGATGGGGAAATGAAAAAAGGCATGCGCATTCGCATGATGGGCGCCGATGCCACTTACACCATTGATCAGGTTGGTGTGATTACGCCGAAAAAAGTTGCGGTGGATAGCCTCGGCCCGGGGGAGATAGGCTTTCTCACAGCCTCCATCAAGGAAGTTGCCGATACCCGTGTCGGTGATACGATTACCGATGATAAAAATCCGGTGACAACACCGCTCGACGGGTTCAAGCCTGCGCAACCGGTTGTGTTTTGTGGCATTTTTCCGGTGGATGCCAATGATTTTGAAGACTTGCGCGCAGCCATGGGCCGGTTGCGGTTAAACGATGCCAGCTTTGAATTTGAGATGGAAACCTCCGCCGCGCTTGGCTTCGGGTTCCGGTGTGGTTTTCTGGGATTGCTGCATCTGGAGATCATCCGTGAACGGTTGGAACGCGAGTTCAATCTCGACCTGATCACAACGGCACCCAGTGTTGTCTATCTCATTCACCTCACCGATGGATCTGCCACCGAAATGCACAACCCGGCCGACATGCCGGACCCGGTGCGGATCGATCATATTGAGGAGCCGTGGATCAAAGCGACAATCATGGCGCCCGACGAGTATTTGGGCGCAATCTTGAAACTGTGTGAAGAGCGCCGCGGCGTACAGCAGGACCTGACCTATGCGGGCAGCCGCGCCATGCTGGTCTACGAACTGCCGCTGAATGAAGTTGTGTTTGATTTTTATGACCGGTTGAAATCAATCTCGAAAGGCTATGCCAGCTTCGATTATCAGATACTTGAGCATCGCTCCGGTGATCTTGTGAAAATGCAGATCCTCGTGAATGACGAACCGGTGGATGCCCTGTCGATCATTGTGCACCGGGAAAAGTCACAAGCGCGGGGGCGGGTGATGTGCGAAAAGCTCAAAGACTTGATCCCGCGCCACCAATTCAAAATTCCCATTCAGGCGGCCATCGGCGGGCGGGTCATTGCGCGTGAGACGATTGCGGCCCTGCGCAAGGATGTTACCGCCAAGTGTTATGGCGGTGATGCCACGCGTAAGCGCAAGCTGCTTGAGAAGCAGAAGGCAGGTAAGAAAAAGATGCGCCAATTTGGCCGCGTGGAAATTCCGCAGGAAGCGTTTATCAACGCATTGAAAATCGACAGCTAGGCTCAAAACCCACTCAAATTATTGATCGTGAATCGCAAATCATGATTCGCTTCGCTGAAGATGTTAGTGGAGCTTTGAATGAGCAGACTGTCTTGGCTTACCGATCAACAATGGGCAACGATTGAACCGTTCATGCCCAAAAACCAAACGGGCGCGCGGCGGGTCGATGACCGGCAGGTAATCGCAGGCATCATTCATGTGTTAAAAACGGGTTGCCGATGGGTGGATTGCCCACGGGATTATGGTCCGCACACGACGATCTATAATCGCTTCAACAGGTGGTCCCGAAAGCGTTTTTGGACTGATATGCTTGAAGCTTTGGCAACAGCGGGTGCAGTTACAAAAAGCACATCCATCGACAGCACTTACGTAAAGGCGCAGCGCTCGGCCTTTGGTGGAAAAAGGGGGCGAAAGCGCAAGGGATCGGTCCGTCGCGGGGCGGTCAGACTAGCAAACTCCATATCCTCACCGATGTGATTGGTCGCCCATTCGCCCTCAGGCTTACGTTTGGTAATGTCGGTAATGTGTGCGGCGCTGAATTGCTGATGAATGAATTGCGTGACGTAAAGTATCTCATCGCTGACAAAGGCTATGATGCGGATATTTATCGAAAGAACCTTAAAGATCGTGGTGCAAGGCCTGTCATACCCGGACGGTCCAACCGCAAACGTAAAATTGTCTATGATAAAAGATGCTATCGGGAACGACACTTGGTTGAAAACGCGTTTTGTCGTCTCAAAGACTTTCGACGGATCGCGACACGATATGATAAGCTTGGCCGAAACTTTCTATCGGCCGCTGCCATTGCAACGATAGTCGCATTTTGGATTTCAAAGAATGCCGCTGAAGCGAAAAGACAAAGAATATAGATATATCCGTGGCAGCGATGTGGTCCGGGACGGCATGTACATTGAGGTCAGCGATCAGCAGAACGAAGCTGAAGCGATCATCGAAATATTTTACTCAGATGTCAGTCACGAAATGTCCGTGACGTTGTTCAAGCCTGACGTGCCGTTAGAACTCATCGAGTGGGCTATTTCTGTTGCGCGCAAAAGACTTCCCGTCAAACTTGATGAACATGATTGAGTCAGGAGCCTAGAGGTCACGCAGACGCCGCCGATAGTAGACGTTCGCGGGCGCGATCACGCACGGTGGCAAGCCAGTCGCCAAGGGCGCTGCCAATACGGGCATCAATGGCTCGCTGCGTTGCTGCATATTTCTGACCCGTCGGCGTTTCAAAAAACGCGATCAGCTCGGCCAGTTCGTCTTCGGTAAATTCCTCCGCATAGATCACACTGATCTCGTCGAGCAGTTCTGGCATTCCTGCGAGCATCTCCTCGCGGATGGTATCGGCAACCCTGTTGACCGTCTCCGCCGGTAAGCCCCGGTCGAGGAGTTGATCGCGCGCATCATCGACGGCGGCCACAACGGTGTCTGCAACATTTGCCTCAATGCCCAGAAGGTCAACGAGACGCCGGGCCGATTCAATCGTGCCCGCTTGCGCGGCAGTGATCATGACGGCAGAAAGCGAGACAAGCCCGCAAAAAAGCCCCATCATTGAGGCGCGCCTCGACATCGGCGTGAGCGTATAGCTGGCTGGAAACTCTGACATCATGACCCCTCAGTTTTTCGTCATTGGGCCGTAGCATGGTCAAGAATGATAGGGCTGGCAAGGGCGCGCCTATGCTGCCTGTTGCCGCCTATACCGACTGCGGCGCAAGCGGCCTGATCGCCTCCAGCCCGATCACCGACAGAATGTAAAAACCGGCAAACGCGACGCCCTTTACTGTGCCGGAAATTTTTGATTGGCCCACCCGGCGTCGATACCGCACGGGCACCTCCGCAACGCGCAAATGGTGTTTCAGGGCCCGGGCCTGCATCTGCACGGTCCAGCCATAAGTTTGTGCATCGAGATTGAGGGCGTTGAGAGCCCCGACCCGGATGGCTCGAAAGGGACCGAGATCCGTGAAGGGCCCGCCCCAGAAGGCCCACATCAAGGCGCAGGCAAGACGGTTACCCACCTGTTGCGGCAGCGTCAGCGCCCCAGCTTCCACCGGTGCGGGCTCGCCGGGAGAGGTCACCGCGCTGTTCAGGCGCGAGCCCACGACAAAGTCTGCGGTACCGGCTTGTAGAGGAGAGAGCAAACGCGGAAGATCATCAGGATCATCGGCGGCGTCACCATCCATGAAAACGACGATATCATCGTCATTGGCGGTGGGCCCGCCAGAGATATCGTCTGTGCACAAATGGGTTATACCGGCAAGGCACGCACGCCCATAGCCGGGGTTGGGTACGGTAACCACCTGAGCCCCAGCGCCGGCTGCCCGGTGCGGTGTTGCATCTGTGGATCCGTTATCAACCACGATGACGCCGTCAACCCGTGGCACCATCGCGGACACAACACCGGCGATGGATTTCGCCTCATTGAGCGCGGGGATGATAACGTAGATTTTAGGGGAGGGCATGGTGACGTCTCCCTCGATTGAGGATTGCGGTACCGACACTCACCAATAGCGGCAGACCAAATTCCAGCGGTATGAGAACCGATGAAAAAAGGTTCGGCTCCCCCACCGCCACAAACGCAAACCGCGCATAATAGAAAAAGAACGTCGCCGAAAGAACCACAAGAGCCGGATGTGGCACAAATGGCAGGAGGACGAGCGCCCATATGGCGTACCAGGGATAGCCAGCTGGGGCTAAAAAAATCAGCATCATGATGACCACAAGACTTGCGCGGACCGTTGCCATGGTGTCCTGCGCGCGCGCGGTGATTGCAAGGCCAATTGCCGTGACACTGACGATACCGGCCACAAGCGCGCGGGCGATGTGATCACCATTGCAGGGAAATCCGAGAGTCTCAACCGCGCCGTGCAAGGCTCCCTCAAGCAGCGGAAACAGCAGCGCATTTTTTTGCCAGCTGGCTGTATAAGCGGCAAGCCCGCTTGCCCCGGTGCTAGCCTCCAACACAGCTGCAGTGAAGAGTGGCCAGAGGCATGGCCCGGCAAGAATGATCAGCCCAATGAGGAAACGCGCAATAGTGGACGTTATTTCGGATTTCACTGTTTGAACGGTAAGGGGACCTTTGATAACGCCGCGAAGAACAAGAGGTGCGAGCAGGAGCGGCCATACCTTAATGGCGGCGCATAGACCAAGACCAAGCCCCGCAAAGAAAGGGCGGTGGGCACGCACAAACAAGAAGGTCAACACCATGGGTGCGGTGAGCAGAATATCCATATGCGCGCCGTTGAACCCGGTGATGATCACCAGCGGGTTCAGCCAATAGAGCCCAGACCATAGCCCCGATCGCCCGACGCGCCGCAGGAGGAGGAGTAAGAGCGCAACGGCCACAAGGTCGGCACCGATCAGAACTGATCGCCACGCAAAGAGGGACATCGGCGCAATCTTTGACGCCGCCGCAAACGCCGCCTGTGCCCCCACGGGGTAAATGGTCGATAAATAGGGATAGGCCACATTATAGGCATACTGATCATACTGTGCCGACAAGTCGCGTAACGCATTGATATCTTCCCGGGTGGAAGGGGCTCGCGGGTTACCAAAGAGGTCCTCCGAAAAGCCATCGGCTGGGCGCGTTGTATAAGGACTAATATTTTCAGTCGTGAGCGCCCCCTCCCACAGATAACGAAACCAGTCATCTTCAAAGATGGGGACGGTGCCCAACTGTCCAAGCCGCAAAACGAGACCCACAACCAAAATCGTCGTTAGAAGCGCGGCAGGTGTGCGATCTTGTTCCCGGGTGATCCCATAGATCCGCCAGCTGATAGCCGCGAAAGTAACGCTCGCCCCCAGGGCCAGGGCAATAAAGACCCCCGTCGCCGTCCTGTCTGGCGCAATGTTATACGCCACAAAAGGGCTGACCAGCGCGATGGCGCCGATAAACGTGACCAGTGTCGCGACCAACAAAAGGAGATCACAGTGGAATCGATTCTGGAACGATAGTGGTGTCATTGTGTTGCCCATGCGCATGGTGCCTATAGCGCAAGTGATTATCGGTGCCCATGACTTTTGGTCACCATATTGTGATGGGCGGGCCGGTCCGGCGGTCAAAATATTGGCATTTTTGCAGTTTACGTCGTTATCTCAGACACACTTGTGTGAGAGCGTAAATGACGCCCTTGATTGACTGGTGCTCTATGCCTCATGTGTTGACCACATGGCCGCCTCTTGGAACTGGAAAGAGGTGAGATGGAATGAAGTGACGTTAAGAAAAAAGGGGACACCCATGTCTAACCGATTATGCCGCCTACTGATTACTACACGACGGGATATTGCCGTGCTGATGGCGACGCTCGCAATCCTAACGGGCGTGCAAAGCGCTGTCGCCGCCGATGTGAAAGCGTTTGGTCAGTTTGCAACTGATGCAACCATCGAGATGGACCATAGCGTTTTTGATGACCTTTTGACCCGTTATGTGAAAACCGCCGAGGAAGGGCGCACGATCTTTGCCTATGGCGATGTGACCGATGACGATAAGACGGCGTTAAAAACCTATATCGACAGCCTTGAGGCGATTGACCCTACGACCCTGACAAAGGCGCAAGCCTATGCCTATTGGGTCAATATGTACAATGCGGTCACCGTTGATCTTATCCTTGACAATTATCCCTTGAAATCCATCCGAAGTCTTGGCCTGATCGGACCGTGGGGACGCGAACTTGTAACGGTGAACGGGCAAGACCTGAGCTTGAATAATATGGAGCATGATATCCTCCGCGTATTCTGGCGTGATCCGCGTACGCATTATGCGGTAAACTGTGCATCTTTTGGTTGCCCAAATCTGCAGCCCACCGCTTTTACCGCCGCGAATACCGATAGGGTACTGAATCAAGGCGCAGCCGACTATGTGAACCATCCGCGCGGTATTACGGTGGACAGCCGTGGCCGGGTCATCGCGTCTTCGATCTATAAATGGTACAAAAAAGACTTTGGCGAAAACGATGCTGAAATCCTCGACCATATCCGGCAGTATGCCACGCCTGAATTACGGGCAACGCTAGACGGAAAAAAGCGGATTAACAAATACGCTTATGACTGGGCGTTGAATGAGAAGTAATCCTCCCACCTAGACTGCGTTACCTTTTTGTTGACTCAAAAACGCAGTTTAGATTTATTAGAGTTCGCGCGTTCGAACCCAAATCGATGGGTGGGAACCATTGACGATTATACTTTTTATGGATGCGCTCTAGAACCGAAAAGCAATCCCGCCGGAAACCGTGCGCGGCTGACCGGGCCGCGCACGGCCATTGGGGGCAAAGACAGGCGCGTCGGCAAACACCGGATAGAGCGTATCGGTGATGTTCTCGATCCGAAGATCAAGGCTCATCCAGTCCGTCACCGCGTAGCGAGCAAAGCCGCTTATAATAAACTCATTGTCCGTAAACAGCGTATTGGCATCATTGAGTGCCCATCGACCAATATGGCGCAGGCGCAATTGCGTTTGAAGCTTGCGGTGAAAGGCGGGGTTCCAGGACGCAGTGATCTGGCCAATGGTGCGCGGCGCTTCTGAAATCAGATTGCCATCAAAGGGGTCATCGCCTGTGCTTGCGCGCTGGATAAATCGGAAGTCCTGAAACGCAAAGCTGCTGCGCACCGAAAGGCTGTCTGTGATGTCGGCTGAAAACGCTGTTTCGATCCCGGCAAAGCGCGACGAACCGGCATTGATGGAAATATTGCCCGCCGCCGTTTGGACGTCAGTGATAATGCCATCGCGGCTGACCGCCCAATAGCCCACAAGGTCTGCGCGCACACGGCCATCGGCATACCGCCAGCCCACTTCGCCCGAGTCTATTTTTTCCGGTTCGAGGGTGAAATTATCCTGGCCCTCTTCAAGCTCGTAAAGATCGCTCTCGCGCGGAATGCGAAATCCACGCGCATAGCGGGCGTAAAGCCGGTGTTGCTCGTTCAGGGTATAGACTATGCCGGCTTTGGGGCTCAGCGCTTCAAAGCGATCAAGTCTGTCGGCAAGCTGAAGCCGTGCATCGCCGGGGACCTCGACAAGCTGATTGTCGAAGTCATAGCGGATGGCATCATAGCGCAGGCCAAGCTGAACGATCAGCCTACCAAGGGTTTGCTCATGCTGAATGTAAGGCGCAAGACCGCGATAGCTGACATCGTAATCAAACTGTATTCCTTGGCGAAAAAGACTGCCAAAAACGACCGTGTCGGGCGCATCTTGCACGGTCAGGCGCGAAAAGTCTGTGAGTTCCGTATCAAGGCCGAGCGTGGTTTTTGCGGTATCTGACCAGGTGATGAGCGAGCGGGCGAGGAGACCAAAACTATCGACCCGCGCATCGGTTCGCGGTGTTGTGGCCGGTTGAAAGGTTGCGGTCGCCACGATCTCCTGACGCCTTAGATAGGGCGTTAGCGTGACTTCAACCTTGCCCGCTGGCGTATAGGTGATTGCCGATTGCACTCGCGCATAGGTGCCTTGTTCTCGTGCTGCCTCCGGATCTACCAGCGGCGATAAACCCGACGAGCGGTCGCCTGCCAGGAAATCGGCAAAGGATATCGATGTCGCAGATTCGGTCTGATATTCCGTATAGGTCGCAAGGCAGTCGATTGCGACGTCCCCTCGCTCATAGCGATGGTGGAGAAGACCCTGCAGGCGGTCAAAGGCAGTCTCCTCTCGGAAGCCATCCTCGCCGCTATAGGCAAGGGTCAGGCGGGCGCGATGATCAGACCCCTGACCAAGAGGGCCGCCAACAGAACCGTTAAGATCAAAGAGACCAAAGCTGCCATACCGCGCCTGCGCCTCACCATTTACCGTCTCGCCAGGCATTCTCGTGATAATATTGACAACCCCGTTAAAGGCATCGGACCCGTAAAGCGCCGTCCCCGGGCCCCGTAGCACTTCAATCGCTGCAGGCTGTACCAGACCTAACGAATAGCCAAGCGCAGACTGATCAAAAAAGATCGAGGATTGAAGGGGGACCCCATTTTCTAGAAATAACGTGCGGTTATCAAAAGCGAGAGGCTGGCGGATTTGTGCAATTTCACGGGGGCCATTGAGCCCGGAGAAAAAAACGCCCGGGACCTCCGCCAGAACGTCGCCAATCCGGATGGCCTCAAGATTGGCAATAGTTTCCCTGTCGAGACGCGATATTGACAGCGCCACATCACGCTGGCTTTCCGCAACACCGCTCGCGGTCACGATGATGGCGTCGTCGCTGGTTTCGCTCCCCGCTGGCGCGCTTTGACTTTGCGCTAGGGCATTATGGGGAAGGAGCACCGCACCAGATGCAACAAGCCCGAGGGCAATACGGATATTCAGCATAGAAAGGATACTCACAAGGTCCGTGGCGGCACGTATTGCCCGTTAATCGAGTTCAGGCAGGGACACGCTATCCACCGCCTCGCTGGCCGCCGCGAGATTCAGTTTGACGCGAATGACGCCGCGCCCCGGTGCCACGTAAAAGCGCTGCGCAGTATAGCCTTCCTTCGAGACAATCACGAGAAGGCTGTCGGCAACTTTAATCTGGCAAGGTGTCTGGCAGTTGAAAAGCTCACGCTCTCGGCTATCGCGGATGGAGACATAGGCATTGTCCGGGTCACTGACCACCAGGCGCGTATCGCTGATCGCGCCGCCGTTGGCACAAGCGCTGAGCACGAGCGCGCCGCCGCTCGCAATGATCGCTTTGAAGAAAAACCGCAAAGATGGGCAGCCATCCGTAGGCTGAGGAGATAATACGGTCATGGGCGTGCTGCCTTTTCGGTTTTGTTGGGCTTGGCTTTCGCTTTCGCGGCGGGCTTCGTTCCTGTCTTGGGTGTGCTCTTGAGGTCTTCATCCGCTTGCGCGGCGTTCATATGGGCAAAACCGCGCTCAAGATCGGCAATCATATCGTCCACATCTTCCAGCCCCGCATGAAAGCGAAATAGCGGGCCGTCGGCGTCCCACGCGGTTGCCGTGCGGTTTTTCTCCGGCTTTGAATGGATGCATAGGCTTTCAAACCCGCCCCAGGAAAAACCCATGCCAAAGAGGCGCAGATTGTTAAATAAAGCGCGGATTGCTTTGTCGGACAATGGGTTCATCACTACACTGAACAATCCAGTGGCGCCGGTGAAATCGCGCTTCCAATTGGTATGACCGGGGCACGATTTTAAGGCCGGGTGAAGCACCGTTTCAACCTCGGGTCGTTTGGCAAGCCAGCGTGCGAGTTTCATGCCGCTTGCTTCATGCTGCTCAAGGCGGGCGGCAAGCGTACGGATGCCGCGCAGCGCTAGCCAGGCATCATCGGCGGACACATTCGTACCGAGTGCAAGGAGCGCATAGAATATTTTCTGTGCCGTTTCTTCATCGCAGGAGGTGATAGAACCCACCAGACAGTCCGAATGCCCCACAATATATTTCGTGACGGCCTGTATGGAAACATGGGCCCGGTGTTCCAGCGGCTTGAAAAAATATCCGGCCGACCAGGTGTTATCCACGATCAGTTTGGCATCATGGGCGCGGGCAACCTTTGCGAGGGCAGGAATATCCTGCACCTCAAAGGTGAGCGAGCCTGGCGCTTCGCAATAGATGACGCGCGTATTCTCCTCAATCAGGTCTTCAATATTGGCGCCGATCATCGGGTCGTAATAGGTAACCGAAACACCAAAGCGTTTGAGAAACCGGTCACAGAATTTCCGTGTGGGATCATAGACGCTATCGGTGATCAGCACATGGTCACCAGCCTTCACAAAAGCGCTGATGGCGGCGGTACAGGCTTGCAGTCCCGATGGGGTCAGCCGCGTTTCAAACCCGCCCTCCAGCACATTGATCGCCTCTTCAAGGGCGCGGTGGGTCGGCGTGCCGAGCCGTCCGTAGGCAATCTGCGCCATCCCGTCGAGATAGTCATCATAGGTAGGGAACAGAATTGTTGACGCCCGCTCAACAGGAACATTAACCGCATGCTGACCTTTTGCATGGGGCCGTCCGGCGGCGATGAGTTTGGTTTTATCTTTCATGATCGCTTGGACGCAGAGGGGACAAGACGCAAGGTGGGCGCGTTTTTCTCAAGGCCGGAGACGGATGGCGCGATGGGCTCCGCGCCGGTCGCCGTCTTGTCATAGGCTCCTTTGCTTGTGGGCGGCGGTGTAAAGCCTGGCAAGACGGGAACCTCGCAAACGCGTTGTTGAAAGGGACGGAAGCCGAATTTCTGATAGAGGGGAAGGGCAGCGGGATGGTCAAATGTACAAGTCTCCAGCCGCACCCTCGTGGGGCCAGTGCTGGCGGATATTTCCTTTTTTGCGGACCCGGCATCGCTGGCCCCACATGTCCAGGCAAGATCAATGATCTGGGTCAGGAAGAATGGGCCCAGTTTCTGACCCACAAAATCCGGCGCGAGGCCAAAAAACTTTATCTCCGGCACCTTTGGGTGGCGGGCATCAATCTCGGCAAAGCCCGCTGGCACACCGCCCACATAAAGAACATAGATAAAGACGCGATTGTGGTGAATGATCTCTTTCAGTGCGCGATCATTGATCAGTGTGCGGCTGACCCAGTTATAGGGTCGCCCCACAAGGTCATAGAGGTAACGGTAAAAATGAACCGGCATGGCCTGCGCGCGCAACAGGGCGATCTTGACGTCGCCAGGCACACTGATCGTGGGCAATACTGGGCGTTCACATTGCTCCAGATAGGTCACCGTCACGGGCAGGCTTTTTGTCTTGCGCTCACTCATCATCTCTCCCTTGTGCACCTGTGGTCACCGGATATCGGGCTTGCGCCGTGGCGGGTCGCCGGGTTTCACCCCATTCGGCCCACGCCCCGTCATATAAGCGTCCGGGGTTCAAACCGGCAACCGTCAAGGCAAGGTTTATCACGGCGGCGGTAATGCCTGATCCGCAAGTGGTAATGGGCATTGACTTGCCTTTTTCCTCGGCGCCGAGGAGAGGCATTAACCGTGCGCGTAAGTCAGCAGCGGGACGCAGCGTGCCTGCCTCCGCCAACAGGGATTTGAAGGGCACATTGTCGGCACCCGGCATATGACCGCGCCGCAGGTTGGCCCGAGGCTCCGGCGCGTCGCCGCAAAAACGCGCCGCGGGTCTTGCGTCCAGAACGGGCTCTTTGCGCGAAAGTTGGTCGCGGACCGCATCGGCATCGGCAATCAGGGATGGATCAAACTCTGCGGTAAAGGTGCCGCCCGATGATTGACGAGGGTCGCCTTTGTCCGTCGGCAGGCCCGCCGCAAGCCATGCGGGCAGTCCGCCATCCAGAACACACACCTGCCGGTGGCCCATGGCTTTGAATGTCCACCACACGCGCGGCGCCGAAAAGAGCCCCTGATCATCATAGATGATAAGATCACTATCGTGATCTATCGACAGGGCCCGCGCGGCGCGCGTAAAGCGCTCAGGGGGCGGCATCATGTGCGGTAGGGATGATGTGCGGTCAGCAATCTCGTCAATATCAAAAAAGTAGGCACCCGGAATATGACGCGCCAGAAAAGCTTCATAGGCCGATTGCTGATCGTCACCGGGCAAGCGCCATGAGGCATCGATGACCCGTAGGCTGGGCCTGTCAAAACGTTCGTGCAGCGCGCGAGCGCTGATTAAATTGGCATGATCGAAATCGTGATCTGGCACGGGCCGGCTCGTTCTCTCACTGCAGGGGTCTGCGCGCCCAGTATAACGCCAATCCGCCTACAACCAATCGGGAACCGGTAAGTCTTTTGACTTGAGAAAATCCCGGTTGAAGAGTTTAGAGGCATACCGATTACCGTAGTCGCACAGGATGGTCACGATTGTGTGGCCGGGTCCCATTTGCCTGGCGAGCTTCATGGCGCCCACAATATTGACGCCCGCTGACCCGCCAAGACAAAGCCCTTCTTCTTCCACCAGCTTGAAAATAACCGAAAGCGCTTCGGGGTCGGTGGCGCGGTACGCATCGTCAAAGGCCATGCCGTCGAGATTGCCGGTCACCCGGCCCTGGCCAATGCCTTCGGTAATGGAGGACCCCTCCGCCTCCAGCGACCCGGTTTTGACCCAGGAGAAGAGTTTCGCGCCCATGGGATCGGTGAGCACACATTGAATATCGCGATTGTGCTCTTTCAGGGCCTGGGTCACCCCGGCGAGCGTTCCGCCCGAGCCCACGGCGCAGGTGAACCCGTCCACCTTGCCATCGGTCTGTGTCCAGATTTCCTGACCGGTTGTTTTGTAGTGGGTTTCCCGGTTGGCGGTATTATCAAATTGATTGGCCCACAGAACACCGTTCGGCTCGGTCTTCGCCAGTGTTTCGGCCAGGGTGCCCGAATAGCGCACGTAATTGTTCGGGTCAGAATAGGGGACCGCGTCAACTTCGATGAGTTCAGCACCGAGCAGGCGGATCGCCTGTTTTTTCTCTTCACTTTGCGTGCGTGGGAAAACAATTTTGACTTTATAACCGAGGATTGCACCAACCATGGCAAGACCGATCCCGGTATTTCCGGCTGTCCCCTCCACAATCGTACCGCCAGGGTGTAGCAGGCCCTTTGCTTCGGCATCGCGAATAATCCCCACCGCCGCGCGGTCTTTCACCGATTGCCCGGGATTTAGAAACTCCGCCTTGCCGAGAATTGTGCAGCCTGTTTCTTCTGACGCGCGTTTGAGTTTGATGAGCGGCGTATTGCCAATTATATCGAGTGCTGATGTGTGGGCGGACATGGTATCCTCAAAAAATGTCTGGCTGAACCGCTCTGTGTAAAGAGCGTGTAGCCGCGTCATCGGCTTGTTATCGAAGGATATCAAGACATCGGTAAATCGCATCAAGATGTGCTTCGCCGAGGCGCTTACACCGTTCTGGCGACCATCCAAAGTCACGATCCGGTGTGTCGGCGGTGTCTTTGAAAGGCATCTCCAGCGTCATGGCAAGACAGCCGAACCGGGCCGCCATTTGGTTCGTGCAGATGGCAAGATTGGCGGTGCCTGGCTTGCTCACCGGATAGCCAAACTTGGTTTGAAAATCAGGGGTGATCGCTGCAAGCGTCTTTTTGAATGTAGCGAGGCGGTCCGTCGCCACATCGTCGAAGCCGGGTGTGCCTTCTGCACCCGCAATAAAGTTGTACGGCAGATTTTCGTCCCCATGCACATCAAGGGCAAAATCGACGCCGGTCTCAACCATCTTGTTGCGTACGTAAAAAACCTCAGGGCTTTTTTCCAGCGTAGGTTCATGCCATTCGCGGTTGAGATTAATCCCGGCTGCATTTGTGCGCAGATGCCCCCGGCGGCTGCCATCAGGGTTCATGTTGGGCACGACGTGGAAATTGGCCCGGCGCAAAAGCGCGGCAGCAACGGGATCATTACGATCGGTCAGCCGCCCGAGAAACCCTTCAATCCACCATTGGGCCATGGTCTCGCCCGGGTGCTGGCGTGCTGTAATCCATAGATTGAGTTTGTCTTTTGCGGCGGCCATAGCCTCGCTCGCGGGTTCGCGCAAGGTAACAAGGTCCAGGGGTTGGCCATCAAGTGTGTGGCCCAGAACGCTGATCTCAACACCATCAAGACCGGTCAACTCCCCCATGAGATCATGGTGGCGCTCCATGGAGTAGGGCGCGAAATAAGCAAACCAAACACAATCGCTTTGCGGCGTATGGGTAATCGTCAGTGTCCCACCGGTGTAATCCGTATCGACCCGAAACCAGCTATCGCGGTCATAGGAGGCGACAGCGCGGTAGTTGTTCCAGCCCGGGGTAAAGGAAGCGCCGCCCGCATTTTCGAGCTTAATCTCACACGCCTCACCGCGTGCACCCGTCATGCGAAAATAGAACCATTGATAAAAGTCAGAATGCGCATCTTTCTCAATGGCCAGCCGAATGGTTTGCGGGGTCTCCGCCTCAATGACAGCGATATTGCCGCCGTCAAAGGCACTTGAAATCGAAAGCAATCTGAACATCCTTTAAGCAGGTAGGGTTTGGGTTGGCGGCGTTATGTCTTGACTGCCGAGAGCTGATAAACATCGGTTGTCTGCGCCCGGAACCCAGCCTCGCAATAGGCAAGGTAGAACCGCCAGAGCTTGCGAAAGCGGTCATCGAACCCCAGGGGGCGGATATCATCCCAGCGCTTTAGAAACCGCTCATGCCAGTTTTTCAGCGTGTCCGCATAATGGACGCCAAAGTTGGAATGGCTTTGCCATTTCAACCCTTGTGCTTCGATCTGTTCACGCAGAAGGTTTGGGCTTGGCAGCATCCCGCCCGGAAACACATAGCGTTGGATAAAGTCGGTGGAGCGCTCATACACTTTGAAGAACCGGTCCGCGATCGTGATAACCTGAAAGCCGGCAACCCCGCCCGGGCGCAGGCTTTGATGGACCTTGGCAAAATAGGTTGGCCAATATTCCTTACCCACCGCTTCAAACATTTCGATGGAAGCAACCTTATCGAACTGACCATCCACATCGCGATAATCGCGCAGTTGAAAATCCACTTTCTCGTTCAGACCCGCCTGAAAGATCCGTTTACGGGCATACTCATATTGCGCTTCGGAAATGGTAATGCCGGTGACCCGGGCCTCGCGGTGCTTGGCGGCATATTCGGCAAAACCGCCCCAGCCCGAACCAATTTCGAGAACCGTCTCGCCGGGCTGCAAATCAATATGCTCTGCAAGATGAGCATATTTGTTTTCCTGGGCGCGGGTCAGGTCTGCATCCTGCGGTAAAAACAATGCCGACGAATAGGTCATGGAGGGGTCAAGCCATTGTTCATAAAAGGCATTACCAAGATCGTAGTGCGCCATGATATTCTTTTTTGAACCGGCCTTTGTGTTTTTGTGGAAGTTATGACGCATGGCATCCAGCCAGGTGACGACGGGGATCGCTTCAAACGCGTCTTGCAGTTGGTCAGCATTGCGCGCGAGGACATAAAGACACCCTGCGAGATCCGGCGTATCCCATTGATCATCCGCATAGGCTTCAAAAAAGGCAATATCGCCGCCAAGAAGCGTGCGCCGGGCAAACCCGTAATCACGCACGCAAATGATCCCCAGCGCATCACGCTCTTCGTGCCCCTGAAAGCGGAGGACGCGGCCATTGGGCAGGGCCAGGATCAAGCCCCCTCTCTGCAAGCGCAAAAGAAAGCTGCAAATCATGCGGAAGATGATCGGCAGGCCAGAGAGCGTCTGGCGCCTGTTCTCATCGGTGACAAGAATCGCCCGATTGATCAGATCAACCGTTGACGGACTATAGTCTTCCGGGCGCATGGTGGGCCGATTGACCCGCTCCCCGATTTGCTGATCGCCCGGCGCAATGGTGCTCATGGAAGCTGCCTTTCTGTGCCCCTATTTGTTGCGAATTTGGTCGTAACCCGCAAGGGCAAGTTTGCGGGCTTCACCATGGTCGACGATGGGCTTGGGGTATGTCTCGCCAAGTGTCACACCGGCCTCTTGCAAAATGGCGTCCGGTGCCTCCCACGGCTTGTGGATATGTTTCTTCGGCAAGGCTGCCAGTTCAGGCACATAGGTGCGCACATAATCGCCTTGGGGGTCAAATTTTTCCCCTTGGGAAACCGGGTTGAAAATCCGAAAGTAGGGTGCAGCATCCGCACCGCATCCAGCAACCCATTGCCAGCTTGCAGCGTTGTTGGCGAGGTCCGCATCGACGAGGCAGTCCCAGAACCACCGTTCACCCTCCTGCCACGGGATAATCAGGTCCTTGATCAGAAAGCTGGCGGTGATCATCCGTACCCGGTTATGCATCCAGCCGGTATCATAGAGTTGTCGCATTCCCGCATCGACAATTGGATAACCGGTTTGACCCTTTTGCCAGGCTGTGAGGGCATCTCGATCATCATCCCACGGAAAGTCGGCAAACTCCGGCTTGATTGGCTCATCGCGAATATCCGGGTAATGATAAAGCAGGTTATAGGCAAAATCGCGCCAGACAACTTCGGACAGAAATTTATCGGCCTCGTCATCGTTGACGCTACCCCTTGCCACCGCGTCTTTTGTCGTCTCCCAGATTTGCAAGGGGCTAATTTCGCCCCACGCCAGGTGCGGTGACAGACGGGAGGTGCCCTCTATGTCGGGGCGATTGCGATCATCGTCATAACCATTGACCGGCCCGTCGAGGAAGGCCCGCAATTTGGCCCGAGCGCCTTTTTCACCCGGTTCCCAGTCCGGGAATTTTGCTGCCCAATCCGGCTTCGTCGGTAACAGGTCCAAGGCTGCGAGCGCTGTGCTATCGGGCCATGTATCAGGAACGGCCAGCTTGTCGGGCCGTGTTGCTTGCTCCTTGCGCGAGGGGCCTTTGGCTTTGATCGATTTCCAGAACGGGGTGTAGACCTTGTAAAAGCCACCGCTGCCGGTCTTTGTTTCCCAAGGTTCACAGACCAGCGTGCCGTTAAAACTCTCTACACTGACGCCATCATCCGTAAGCGTCGTTTTGAGCGCCTTGTCGGTTTCGATATCGCCAGCGCCATACCGCCGGTTCCAGAACACCTGGCTTGCGCCAGTTTCCTTGACGAGGTCCGGCAGGATGTCGCTCGCGGGCCCGGTGCGCAGGATGAGTCTTGATCCGCGGTCGGCGAACCTCGTCTCCAGCGCCGCAAGCGCATGGTGGAGCCACCAGCGGCTGGCCGCGCCGGGGACGCTGTCGCTTTCGGACTCCAGAATAAAGAGGGGAATCACGGGCTGTTTGGTTTCGTGCGCGGCGGCGAGGGCGGGGTTATCCTCCACGCGTAAATCGCGGCGAAACCAGATGATCACTGGGGCATTGGTCATATGGGCAATACGCCTTTCGCGCGGGGACAGATTGCTGGCGCGCCTTTGAAAACGCTGGGCAAAGGGGAACGTTCCCTGACGCTAAACAACACCGGCACTTAGACAATCATGGATATGGAGGAGGCCAATCGGTTTGCCCTCATGGACCACAAAAAGGCTTGTAATCTTATCGGCGCTCATCAGGGCCAGCGCTTCGCCCGCCAGGGTCTGGGCGGTGACCGTCTTTGGCGTTTTCGTCATGACCGCGTGCGCTGGCGTATGGCCCGGCTTGTGACCAAAGAGCCGCCGCACATCGCCGTCGGTCAGGATACCGGTGAGGTGACCGTCATCGTCGCACAAGCCCACGCAACCAAACCCGCCCCGGTCGAGGATGTCGATGGCGCGCCCCAGCGCCTCGTGTTCCGGGCAGAGCGGAAAGTCCGGCACGCCGCCCACAGGGTGCATGAGCGTTTCCACCCGCCGCAGGGCCGCGCCCAGTGACCCGCCCGGATGGTAATCGTGAAACCGCGTGGTGGTAATCCCTTTTCTGCGCATCATACTCACGGCGAAGGCATCGCCGAGCGCCATCATGGCGGTGGTGCTGGTGGTTGGCGCGTGGGTCTGGTCGCAGGCCTCCGTCAGGGGGGGCAGGATAAAGCTACAGTCTGCCGCCTTGGCGAGGGCGGAGGCGCGGCCTGCTGTGATCCCCACCAACGGAATCGAAAACCGCCGCGCATAGCCCAGAAGATCGCCAAGCTCTGCCGTCTCGCCGGATTTCGACAAGGCCAGAATCGCGTCCTCGCCCGTGATCATGCCAAGATCGCCATGGCTCGCCTCGGCCGGATGCAGGTACAATGCTGGCGTGCCGGTGGAGGCAAACGTTGCGGCGATCTTGCGGGCCACATGGCCGGATTTGCCCATGCCGCTCACGATGATGCGCCCGCGCGAGGCGGCAAGCTGATCAAGGCATGCGGTAAAGGCCGCCGCCGCATCGCCTACGAGCGCAGAGCGCAGGGCCTGCAACCCGGCAATTTCGGTTTCCAACACCTGCGCGGCGCGGCGCACCTGCACATCAGGGTCAGGATCGGAACCAAGATCAGAGCCAAGGTCGGATTTTGAAGAAACACCTGGTGCAGCCATTATCATCCTATTCGCGGTGGCGGGGACGCCCACATGTCGCTTCTTTTCGTAACGCGTTTTTCGTCGTTGGCATTGTTCTTATAATCAGGCATAGCGCAGGCAGGTGCAAGCGCCTGTCATACTTGGCCAAGCGCCTCAACGGTGAAGCAAAAAAGGAGCGCCCCGATGGCGCATGAAAATTCCGGCGCGCCCGTCCATGCTCCCGACCATGCTCCCGTTGTGATCCCGGCCCCGGGGGGCGGCACGGTTCGCGTTTCCAACACCCAACAAATCGTCTTTTTCGCTGGTCCGTGTGCCATGGAAAGCCGCGACCATGCGCTCGACTGTGCCCACGCCCTCAAAGACATTGCCCAGCGGCTTGAGGTTTGCCTGGTTTTCAAAACATCGTTCGATAAAGCCAATCGCACCAGCGCACAGAGTGCCCGGGGGCTTGGCCTCGATCAGGCTCTACCGGTCTTTGAGGAAATTCGTGAGGCGACAGGCCTGCCGGTCGTTACTGATGTTCACAGCGCGGACCAGTGTGCCCGCGTGGCGCCTTGCGTTGACGTTTTGCAAATCCCGGCCTTTTTGTGTCGGCAGACCGATCTGCTTGTGGCCGCCGCGCAAACCGGCAGGGTCATCAAAGTCAAAAAGGGTCAGTTTCTTGCGCCGTGGGACATCGCCAACGTGGCCGCGAAGATCCGTGACGCCGGCAATGATAAGGTCCTCGTTACGGAACGAGGGGCGAGCTTTGGCTACAATACCCTCGTTTCCGATTTCCGCAGTGTACCGATCATGGCACGCGACGCTGGCGCGCCGGTTATTTTTGATGCCACCCATTCGGTGCAACAACCGGGCGGTGCGGGGGCGACCTCGGGCGGTCAGCGCGAATTTGTCCCGACGCTTGCCCGCGCGGCGGTGGCCGTGGGCGTCGCCGGTATCTTTGCCGAAACCCATCCTGACCCTGATCGGGCCTTGTCAGACGGACCGAATATGATCCCGCTTAACCAGTTCGAGGCGTTCGCCCGCGATCTGCTGGCGCTTGATCGGCTGGCAAAGTCCCGCGCCAGTCTACACGGCTATTGCTGAGGGCCCCGGGCCGGGCTCTGGACGGTGTAGGTCTGACAATTGCGGGCCGGGGTGCAAAAGTCTGGTTTTCCACAGCCCAAGATTTTCGATTTTCCTTGCCTCACCCAGCGGCTAGGGTCCGCGTCCCATCGGAGATGTTGGAGCAGATTGGAAAGGCGTTCGCTATGGCTGACGGGACAGCAAATATGGATGTGCAAACCGGCGGCGTTGCGGCCGACCGGCTGCGCTCGTTTATCGAGCGGGTGGAAAATCTTGAAGAAGAAAAAACCAATATCATGAACGACATCAAGGAAGTCTTCGCCGAGGCCAAAGGCGAGGGTTATGATGTGAAGATCCTGCGCCAAATCATTCGCTTGCGGAAAATGGACCGCGCGGAGCGTCAGGAGCAGGAAGCCCTGCTCGATCTTTATCTCTCGGCTCTGGGAGATTAAGGGTCTACACAGATTTTATTTTCTGACGTTGGGTGGCTGTTAGCAGGTTCAAAACGCGCGGCGACCGATCCCGGGTCGGCGCTGCGCTTGCCCGGGAATACGGCATCAAGCTTAGACAATTACACCGTATCCCCGGACTTGATCCGGGGTCTTCGAATTTGGGTACGCAAAATGTATCAACAGTTCCCGGGTCGGCGCTGCGCTTGCCCGGGAATACGGCATAATGCTTAGACAATTATACCGTATCCCCGGACTTGATTCGGGGTCTTCGAATTGGGGTACGGAGAATGCATCAACAGATCCCGGGTCGGCGCTGCGCTTGCCCGGGAATACGGCATCAAGCTTAGACAATTACACCGTATCCCCGGACTTGATCCGGGGTCTACCAATTGGGGTACGCAGAATGTGTCAACAGATTCCGGGTCGGCGCTCCGCTTGCCCGGGAATACGGACTGGTCTCTCCCTAGTTGAGTCCAAAAATCAGAATACGTGTGTCGCCATAAAGCCGGTCGTCGAGGGGGGTTATTTCCTTTACATCTGGGTACGGATCAGCCTTTGCTTGTTCTGCAACGACCATCGCGCCAGCGCTTAGCCAGCGCCCCTCAATCAGGGAGCGTATTGTGGGCTGCACAAGGTTTTTGCCATAGGGGGGGTCGAGAAACGCCATGGTGAAGGGCCCGCCGGCGCTGGCCGGAATGGAGCCGAGGGCCGTGGCGCTGCGGCGATGGATGCGGGTCTGACCAAACAGGCTCAATGCCTCGATATTATCGCGCATGACCCCGCGTGCGCCTGCATCGGTTTCCACAAACAAACAGAATGCGGCCCCGCGTGATACCGCCTCAAGGCCCAGCGCGCCCGACCCCGCATAGAGGTCTATCACCCGCGCGCCCTCAAGGGCGCTGCTAACCCCCGGCCAGTCCGCGTGGGCCAGCACATTAAACAGCGCCTCGCGCGTGCGATCAGTGGTGGGGCGGGTGCTTTGGCCCTTGGGCGCCCGGATGGGACGGCCGCGATACTCCCCGCCGACAATACGCATACTGAGGGTCCAGTTCAAAAAAAGGGCTGGACCAAAACCTGCGCTTTGGTTCAGCCCTGATCTATCTCAAAGGTCGATGAACGTCTTTATTCGGCCGGTTTGCGAAAGAGAAGCGTCATGCGGTCAGACTCGCCAATGGCGGTCATCTGCGCTTTTAGCTCTTCATTATCGGCGCTCGTGCCAAGCGTTGGTGGGAGACGCCAGACCATGTCGTCATTGCTGGGCTTGTCTTTGGGATTTGCGTTAATTTCGCTTTGCTCGACCAGTTCCAGACCGGCGTCGGTGAAAGCAGCGATCACGGCGCTTTGTTTCACATAGCCCTGGTCGCCCGTAGCCCAGGCGTCGTCATTGCCCTCAGGTCCGCGATGTTGAACCACACCAACGAGCCCTCCGGGCTTGAGAACGCGCGTTGTTTCTTCCAGCGCACTCGTCAGGAAACCGCCTTTTTCTTCAAACCGGTTGAGATGATGCAGGGCACGGATCATCAATACCGCATCGGCGGTTCCGGCCATCTCGTCGGGCATATTGCCAAAGGCGAAGGCTTTCACGTCCGCGTCGCCTTCGTCAGAGGCTTCGCTGGTGGATGTGGTCCAGTTCTCAGACCAGGTGCGCCGGGCCTCAAGGAATTCGTCATTCACAAAGCCGCCAAATAGCGCCCACATTTCCGGGTCATAGTCGGCACCCACAAGCGTACTGTCTGCGCCCAGATAGGGGAGCAGAATGCCCGTATACCAACCATTATTGCCGGGCAGCACTTCCACAACGGTCATGCCGGGCTTGATGCGCAAGAACTCCAACGTCTCTTTCGGGTTGCGCGCACCATAGCGGGCCTTTACGGCGTCCGGCTGGCTTGCCAAAACGCTGTCCAGTTTCGTGCTTGCATCATCGGCCATGACTTCGGGTTGCAGGTCCGCCGCCGGTGTCTCTGGTGCCGTTTCGGGGGCGCCTTCGGTTGTCGGCTCAGGCGATGCGGGTGCTTCGGGCTCCGACGGTTTGTCGGCGGAACATGCGCCAAGCGCAAAGACCGCGACGGTGGATAGGAAGAGCTTTTTCATTGTTAGTCCCCAATTTTTGCCGTGTTTGCAGGGTTTCAATGCATGTTGCATACCCTATCACGCCGCCGGTGTTAACCAAGCGGGCTAGCAGATTGCAGGACTTTCACATTCCCCCGCGGACCCCCCGCGGACGTTGCGTCAGTGCGCCCTGTTAGAATGGCGCTTGAATTCAAGCCGGGCGATGGAGCGACAATGAACTTCGTCCGGGCCATCGGCGAGCCGCAAGGTTCGCAGGTGCGCATAGGACTGGGCGAGGCCAAAGTCGGTGGTCACCCCGCCGCCGCCATGGGCCTGTATCGCGTCATCAATAACCTTCAACGCCATTCGCGGGGCGGCAACCTTGATCATGGCAATTTCGCCCTGCGCGGCCTTGTTGCCCACCGTGTCCATCATCCAGGCTGCCTTCAACGTCAGGAGCCGCGTCATCTCAATATCGATGCGCGCCTCGGCAACCCGCTGTTCCCAGATCGAATGCTGGTAAATTGGCTTGCCAAAAGCTTCCCGGCTTAACAGGCGCTTGGCCATCTTTTCCAGCGCAACCTCCGCCGCGCCAATGGTCCGCATGCAATGGTGGATACGGCCAGGGCCAAGCCGACCTTGCGCAATTTCAAAGCCGCGCCCTTCGCCCAGCAGCATATTTTCCTTCGGTACCCGGACATTATCAAGTTCCACTTCCATATGGCCGTGGGGCGCATCATCATAGCCAAACACCGGCAGGTGCCGCAGGATTTTTACCCCCGGCGTGTCGGCAGGCACAAGGATCATGGATTGCTGTTTGTGGCGGTCGGCCGTTTTATCGGTTTTGCCCATGACGATATAGACTTTGCACCGTGGGTCACCGGCGCCCGATGACCACCATTTGCGCCCGTTGATCACATAGTCGTCGCCGTCCCGGGTAATCTCGGTCTCAATATTGGTGGCGTCAGAGGAGGCAACACGAGGTTCCGTCATCAAAAATGCTGAGCGGATTTCGCCTGCGAGGAGAGGGGTGAGCCATTCTTCCTGCTGCGCGGGCGTGCCATATTTCGTCAGCACTTCCATATTCCCGGTATCGGGTGCAGCGCAGTTAAAAACTTCCGGCGCGATGTAACACCGCCCGGTCAATTCGGCGATGGGTGCATAGTCGGCATTGGAAAGGCCGGGCCCATAATCAGGGTCAGGATGAAACATATTCCATAGACCAGCGTCTTTGGCTTTGGCTTTCAAGTCCTCAATGACGGAAGGGACTTTCCATCGGCCATCGGGGCCAAATTCCGTATGCTGACGCTCATAGATTTCGTTACCCTCATAGACATGGGCATCCATGAAATCGGAAACGCGTTTCATATGGTCCTGGCAGCGGTCAGAATAGGC
Organism: Pseudomonadota bacterium; assembly: GCA_039819545.1. Lineage (GTDB taxonomy): Bacteria > Pseudomonadota > Alphaproteobacteria > Caulobacterales > Parvularculaceae > CALLPQ01. The sequence continues at coordinate 45,883 of JBCBRS010000012.1, forward strand.
AAAATGCATGGGGGAAACTCCTCAACGATGAAAGCCAAACTATCGCCACGGCGGGGTGGAGGGAAAGGAGATTATACAGTTTTGCCTGCGACTATTGGGGGATTATCCGTGCGAGCGTCTCTGGCGCCTGTTTTCTGGCCCGGTGTTCTGGCCCGGTGTTCTGGGCTGGTGTTCTGGGCCGGTGATCTGGGCTGGGGGGGCTTGGTCATTTTTCGCGTGTGCAGACGGTGGAATTGATTTTCTGATTACGCTCTTACCAGTGGCCAGTCCCGTCGTCGCCCTTGATGGGGCCTTTGATGGCGCCCGTTACCCAGCCCGCATAAAGCGCGCCCGGTTGCGGGCGCACCTGCTCTCGCCCGATAAAGCAGGCCTCGACCCGGGCCGGATAAAAGCCAAACCACCCGGCGATCCGGCTATAGCCCATCCCGAGATCATCCAGCGGATCAGGATAGCAAAACGCCGCGTGACGCGAGCGCAAATCGTGGGAGTGAACGTCATAATAAACCGCAGCCCCCTTCCATTCGCACACCGATACTGCGTCGGTTTGCGCAAGCATGGTCAAGTCCACATCATCGGGGGGGAAGTACCAGACTGGCGCGCCTGCCGTCTCACAGATGCGCAAGGCCCGGCTCGATCTGGCAAGGGTTTTGCGGTTGAAGATCACCGAGGCCACGAGGGGCGCGCCATCGGCGCGAGGGCCCTGCGGGCCAACAGTCTGGGGACCGGGCGCGCGCACCTCTGGTGGGCGGGGGTAGTCCCAGACCGATTCTTCGCCAGGACCAGCCGGGTCTCTTGCGGGCTTTGGCCCCGCATCCCAATTCAATCGATGCGCGGCAACCCGGCGTAATAGCTGTTCTTTCGGTGGTAGGTCCGCCATGAAACCCTCCCATGGTTAGGTTACCAGCCTATACGGTGTGCGGCCGGCTTTGGCGTTTTCTTATTTGCGGCGTGCCCGAAAAAAATCACGCAGCATGGTCGCCGCCTCCTGCGCCAATGGCCCCTCATCTACCTGTGGCTTCCAGTGACAGGTGGAATGGTCAAACACCCGCGCGCCGTGCCAGACGCCGCCGCCCTTCGGGTCCGACGCCGCAATCACAAGGCGGCTGACCCGGGCATGGGAAATCGCCCCGGCGCACATGGCACACGGCTCAAGCGTCACATAAAGCGTTGTCCCGTTGAGCCTGAAATTTTTGCGGGCGCGCGCGCCGGCACGCAGCGCATTCATCTCCGCATGACCGGTGGGGTCGGGGACACGGCGCGTGGTATTGCCTGCTGCGGCGAGGATGACACCGTCGCCGTCCACAAGCACGGCCCCCACCGGGACCTCGTCGGCATCGCCCGCCGCCCGCGCCGCATCAAGGGCGGCAGCCATGTGACGGCTATCCATCTGTAAAAGGCTCATTTCCACAGCGGGACTATCGCTCAGCCCCTGTGCTGATGCTAGACCGTCTCCCATGCAAAAAATTTCTACCCAAACCGATACCTCCGCTTCAGACACCGATGCCGCCAATGCGGTAGAGGGCGAGCGCATTGCCAAATATCTCGCAAGGGCGGGCGTGGCCTCCCGGCGGGAGGTGGAACGGATGATCGCGCAGGGCATTATCACGGTGGATGGCACGGTCCTGTCGACGCCGGCATTCAAGGTGACGCCGGCCATGGATATCCGCGTTGATGGCACCCGCGTGGGCAAGCCGGACCGCGCCCGCGTCTGGCGCTATCATAAGCCCGATAATCTGGTGACAACCCACGCCGACCCCCAAGGACGCCGCACCGTGTTTCAGGCGCTGGAGGGGCAGGTGCCCCGCGTCATCTCCGTCGGCCGTCTCGACCTGACCACCGAGGGGCTGTTGCTTCTCACCAATGATGGCGGTCTGGCGCGCACGCTTGAGTTACCGAGCACCGGGTGGACGCGCCGCTACCGTGTGCGCGCCTGGGGCCGGGTGAAACAGGATCAGCTTGATGCGCTGAAAGACGGGATCACCATTGAGGGCATCCAGTACGGGCCGATCCGCGCCCAGGTGGATAGTCAGCAGGGGGACAATGTCTGGGTCACCCTCTCAATCAAGGAAGGCAAAAACCGCGAGGTCCGCACGATCATGCGGGCCCTTGACCTGCAGGTGAACCGCCTGATCCGTACCGCCTATGGCCCCTTTCAGTTGGGCAAGCTTGCCCGGGGCGCGGTGGAAGAAGTTACGCCCAAGCAGCTCAAGGATCAATTGGGAAAGAAACTCTGTACACAGATTGGTCTGGAATAAATCATGCCGAATGAAGTCGTAAACCTCAAACAGGCCCGCAAGAAACGCAAACGCGCCGCCAAGGCCAGCAAGGCCAAAGCCAACCGCGAAAAATTCGGCCGCACGAAAACGGAAAAAGTACTGGCCGAACGCGACGCAGACACCGCCAAAGCCGACCTTGACGGGCATAAGCTAGAAAAACCGGAGGCGTAGCGGGGCGGTTCGAGAGAGTGTGAAAGACAGCCTTAAACCCCAACACTACCCTGCCTCACTGTTGACGCGCGTTTGGGCCTTCACTCAATGAGCCACGCGGCTCTTTCACCGATGCGGTTTGTTTTATTGGCCCGCAGTTTGCAAAAAGCGTCTCCGGTTTCCCTCCAGTACGGCTGCTGTCAGGGTCCCGTTCCACACGGCGCCGGTATCCACACAGAGGCGCCAGCCCTTATCGACAACTTTTTTGGCTGACTGATGACCATGGACAACAACCTGGCGCGGGCGTTGGTCCGGCGGGGTGTTGTGAAATTCACCGCGCACCCAGAGCTGGTCGTCCTCCGTCTGTTCATCGAGGGGAACGCCTGGCTTTAATCCAGCGTGTACGAATAGATAATCGCCGATCAACTGGCGAACCGGCAAGCGCTGTAAAAAGGTCGTATGGGCCGCCGGCATCGCGTGAGCAAGATCAGCGGCAAGCTCGCGCGGCTCGCGCGCGGCGCTCACCCGTACGCCATAGGCGCTCAAGGTTTCTTCACCGCCCCAGTCGAGCCAGCTCACATGCTCATCAGGGTCCGCCAGAAAGGCCAGCATTTTGGCTTCGTGATTGCCCTTCAGACACAAAAAATTTGGGTCGCTCGCCTGGCGCGCGATCAACCGGTCGATGACGCCTGCGCTGTCGGGACCGCGATCCACATAGTCCCCCAGCGTAATGATTGTCCGTTTGGAGATGGGCAGCGTCCGCCCGTCCTCCTCAATCAGCCCCAGCAAATCGTCGAGGAGGCTGGCGCAGCCATGGACATCCCCGATGGCGTAGACCCGTTCGCCCGCCGGGATATGGGCTTTGCCGCCGCCGGTCCAGAAAGTGTCAAAAAAACTGCGCACGTTTGGCCTACCTAGCGTGTTGCACTCGCACAGGCCGGCGATTCGGTTGAGGGATACCGCGCAGCCTGGTCAATAAGCCCTGTCAATCCGTGGGGCCTGCGATATGTGGTACACTGGCCCGCGCGGTCAAGACAGACGGCTGTTGCGCAGGTTAGGGTTCGAGTCTGGGTTTTGGGAAAAGCCATAGGCATGCACGGCCAACGGAGCGAAGGATCAGGAGCGACAGGTGACTATTCTTGTGACAGGCGGCGCCGGCTATGTGGGGGCGCATATGTTGCTGGCGCTCGACGCGGCGGGCGAGCGCGCTGTGGCGTTGGACGATCTGTCCACCGGTGTTGCCGAGCGTGTGCCCGCCTCCATCCCGTTGATTGTCGGCAATTGCGGTGATCAGGCCTTGCTGGCGCAGGTTTTTCGCGATTATCGGATTACCGATGTTATTCACTTCGCTGGCTCCATCCTGGTGTCAGAAGCGTTGACCCGGCCCATCGCCTATTACCGCAATAATGTGGTCAACACGCTGAACCTGATTGAGGCGATCATCACCCACGGGATCGACCGGTTCATCTTTTCCTCCACCGCCGCCGTTTATGGCAAGCCCGACCGCATCCCGGTTTCAGAGACGGCGGTACACCAGTCGTTGACCGCCTATGGCGCGTCCATGGCCATGAGTGAACGCATCCTCGCCGATGCCGCACGCGCTCACGGGCTGGGCCATATGGTGCTGCGCTATTTTAATGTGGCGGGCGCGGACCCCGATTTGCGGGCAGGGGAAATGGGCAAGCCCAGCCACCTGATCAAGGTTGCCACACAAATCGCCGTGGGTTCACGCAAGGAGGCGCTGCAGATTTATGGCAGCGATTATCCAACCCCCGATGGCACGGCGATCCGCGATTACATCCATGTGAGCGACCTTGCCGATGCGCATCTGTCTGCGCTAAGCCACCTGCGGGCGGGTGGACCATCGTCGGTGTTAAATTGCGGCTATGGCCGTGGGTATTCTGTGCACGAAGTGATTGATGCGGTGGAGCGGGTAAGCGGGGTAAAAATCCCCGTGGTAAAGGCCGCCCGGCGCGAAGGCGACGCCCCGCAATTGATTGCCGATAGCGCCGCCATTCGCACAACCCTCGACTGGCGTCCGCACTATGATGATCTCGACTTTATCATCCGCACGGCTATGAATTGGGAGCGTACGCTGGCCGATGGTCCAGCGGGCGCGACGGGCCAATCGCGGTGACGGCAGTGCGGATCACCATGGCGGCGCGGATCATGCTGGCATTCTTGCTGGTCTATGTGACCGTGCAATCGCTGGTCCCTGCACCGCAGATGCCCGATGAGGGGTTGGCGCTCACCCGCTGGCTGGCGGCGCTTGTGCTTGGCGGTGCGCAGCATGCGGATAAAATTACCCATTTTCTGGTTTACGGCTTGCTCGGGTTTTTTGCCGGGGCCAGTGTCCCGCTACAGCCGCATCGCGCCGACCAGCCCACCTTTGCCTACGGGCTCTATGCGCTGACGGCGCTCTGCGTTTATGGCGTCACCATGGAGGGGGCCCAGCATCTGGGTAGTATCCGCAGCGGCGATTGGGGTGATGCCCTCGCCAACAGCCTTGGCGTCCTTGCCGGGTTGGTCGGTTTTGTGGTGGTTGCCTTACCTGTGCGCCGCGTCCTTGCTGCGGGTGACAAACCGGGGCACCGCCCCGCGTGAAGACAGCCATCGTCATCCCTGCCCGCTATGGGGCAACCCGCTTGCCCGGCAAACTCCTACTGGCTCAAACGGGCAAAACCCTGCTCCAACATAGCTGGGAGGCTGCTTGCCGCGTAACGGGTGTTGACCGCGTGTTGATCGCCGCTGATGACGACCGCATCAAAACCGCCGCTGAGGGCTTTGGCGCGCGGGTTGTCATGACGCGTACGGATCACCCGACGGGCAGTAACCGTGTTGCCGAGGCTGCGAGCACCCTCGATGCGGACCTGATCATCAATCTGCAAGGCGACGAGCCGGAAATTGATCCGCAGGCGGTGGACCATTTGATTAGCGTGGCGACGCACAGCGATTGCTTCGCCGCCACACTCGCCTGCCCGTTTCCTGATCCCGCCGCAACTGGACAAGGCTCGCCCGCAGACCCTAATGCGGTAAAAGTTGTGTTCGGGGCAGCGACCGGCGATCCTAAATGCGGCCGACCAGCGCTCTATTTCTCGCGCGCGCCCGTGCCCCATGGGGGGCCTTATTTTCTGCATCTGGGGCTCTATGCCTTTCGTGCGGCGAGCCTCCAACGGTTTGCCGGTATGCCGCCGGGGGCGCTGGAAAAGGCGGAAAAGCTGGAGCAATTACGAATCCTCGAAAGCGGTGAAGCGATTGCCGTGGGCCTTGTGGAAAAACAGGCCCCCGGAATTGATACGCAGGCAGATTATAATGCCTTTGTGGCTCGCCATAGCGGGAACGCGCGCTAATCGACCTTGCTGTCCCAACTCGCAATACAACAGGTCTTTATTCTCTAAAGCGCCCGCGGATACGGGGTATTTGTCTAAGTTTTATACCGTATTCCCGGGCAAGCGCAGCGCCGACCCGGGATTTGCTGATACATTCTGCGGTTTCAAATGAGAAGACCCCGGATCAAGTCCGGGGATACGGCGTATGTCTCTAAGCTTTATGCCGTATTCCCGGGCAAGCGCAGCACTGACCCGGGAACTGTTTATGCATCCTCCGTACCCCAAATGAAAAGACCCCGGATCAAGTCCGGGGACACGGGGTATATCTCAAACTTAGGAACCGTATTCCCGGGCAAGCGTAGCGCCGACCCGGGATCTATTGATGTATCTTCCGTACCCCAATTGAAAGACCCCGGATCAAGTCCGGGGATACGGTGTATTTGTCTGAGCTTTGTGCCGTATTCCCGGGCAAGCGCAGCGCCGACCCGGGATCTATTGATATATCTTCCGTACCCAAATTCGGAGTCCCCGGATCAAGTCCGGGGATACGGTGTATGTGTCTAAGCTTTATGCCGTTTTTTCTTTGATGGTCAGGAGCACGGGCAGGTGGTCGGAGAAACCGTCTGCATTGATGCCGCCTTTTGTGGCGGGGCGCGAAAAGCGCACGGGTTTGCCGCGGTTGACCATACCGTCCAGCGTGAAGATTTCCGCCGCATCGGGAGTGCAGTACACGCCCTCGCGGGTCAGCGCGGCGCGGTTGGCGAGCGCCTGATCAAGCATACCCCAAACACCGTCATAGACGTGGGTCGCAATCGCGTCGTCGAGACGGTTCCACATCAGATTATAAAAATAGGGCTTGCGCGCGCGGCGGGAAGTGACCTTACCGAGCGCCCGGGTGCTGAGCCCATAGACCTCCAGCGCCGGGTCGAACGGTTCGTCGTTGAAATCGCCGAGGGCGAAAACGGGTGTTTCGCCTTTGATCTCGATAATCCGCTGGTGCCAATAGGCCATGGTTTCACCGGCCATCATGCGATAGGGGGCACTTGCTTCCTTTCCGCCGCGCCGGGAGGGCCAGTGATGCCCCATCAGGACGAATTCATGGCCATGGCTCCGGGTGCGGAATGTTGCCTGGAGGATGTCGCGCGTCGCATTCCGCTTCAGGATCACCTGATTGAAGATCGCGTCCGGGTCGACCGTAAAAAGCGTGCGATCATAGATAAAAGCGATGTCGATGCCGCGTTTATCGCCAGTATCGGCGTGAACGATATCATAATCGCGGCCGGGCAGGCTCAGGTTCGCCGCCAGTTTTTCCAGAACGGGCCGGTTTTCAACTTCGCACACGCCAAGAATATCCGGTCCCTGACCAGCGTTCATGGCGGTGATCACTTTGGTCAGCTGACGGATTTTCTTTGTGAGAACGGGCGCGGTCCACCCTTTCAGTTCGCTGGCAAGGCGTTTTTGCAGCCAGTCGGGCCGCACCGGGCTCGATACGGTGTCGAAGAGGTTTTCAAGGTTCCACCAGGCAATGGTGTAGGTCATCATCAACACTCCCCCATCTGAATGCGCCTGACTGCAAAGAGTATAGAGCGCGAGGGCGACGGTGCAATCATCCTGACGGGGCGCGGTGTTATCGTGCTGCCTGCTCACCCGCTAAAATCGCGCGCAGGCCTTCACGATAACTCCGATAGCGCAGGGTTGCGCACAGGTCCTCTTTCATGCGCTGGTTTCGCACGCGTTTATTGTCCGCGTAAAAGCTTCGGCCCATCGGCGACAGGTCGGCATCCTCCAGCGCCACCGGAGCCGGCGGTGCCACGCCAAGAAGATCGCAGGCAAAGCCGACCACATCTTCGGGCGGGGTGGGTTCATCATCACACAGATTAAAAAGCGCAGCATCGGGGCGTAACTTCATGGCGGCGATTACCGCGCCGGCGATATCGTCCACATGCATGCGGCTGAAAACCTGGCCCGGTTTGACGATGCGCTTGGCGGTACCGGCCCGAACACTATCAAGGGCGCTGCGCCCCGGGCCATAGATGCCGGGTAGGCGCAGCACGGTCACGCTCACCCCCGCCTCGGTCCGGCCAAAATCGCGCCAGGCGGTTTCGGCGACGAGCCGGCGCTGGCCGCGGGTCGTGGTGGGGCGCGCCGGTGTCGCCTCATCAACCCAGTCGCCCCCATGGTCGCCATAAACCCCATTGGAGGAAAGGTACCCGCACCAGCGCCCGCCCGTCTTACTCGCGCTACCCGCACTGTCCGCCAGAATTGGGCCCAGCGTTTCAAGCGCGGGGCAGGCGGGCATGGTGTCACTACCCTCCCGGGCGGGCGGCACAGAAATTAGGAGGTGGCTGGCCGAGGCGGCGGCGGCAGTAATCTCATCGGGCCAGAGAACCGGGTTGACGCTATCCCGGCGAATTCGGTCGATGCGGGATCTATCACGCGTCGTGCCGCTAACCGTCCACTGGGCCCGGTCCAGCTGCCGGGCAATGGCGCGGGCTGTGTAGCCATACCCAATGCACAAAAGGTGTTGATTGATCATACGGCCATCAATGGGCGCGCGTGGCGGCGGGGTTCTGAGCGTCCGGCACTTTCAGCTCGCGCTGGCGCTGCTGGTCAAGCTTGCTGCGATAGCGGCTCTGGACGACGGAAACAATCACCATAATGAAGATCACAAAATAGAAGCTGGTTTTGGACATGGCATCGACTGGATAACCGAATAGCTTCAGTTCGGCGAGATGACCGCCTTCGGTTATCAACAAGATACCGACAATAAAGAGGATAAAGAGCCCGATAACCTCAAAGTTCCGGTTGGCCTTCAGAAATGCCGAAACCCCGTCGGCCAGAACGATCATCATGATGCCGCTGATGATGATGGCCGTTGCCATGACCGGAACCACATCCGTAAGGGCAATCGCCGATAAGAGACTGTCAAATGAGAAGATGAGGTTCATGGTCACGATCATGGCGACCGCGCTAAAGACCGACTTCGTGGCGTGCCCTTCTGTGTGCTCAATATGCTCAACCTTCAGAAGGTGCATGATCTCCTTCAGCGCGGTGTACATGATAAATCCGCCGCCAAGGATTGAGACGACCGACTGAAAATTAAACTCCCCATCGATGAAGGTGCCCGCATGAATGCTAAAAAAGGGCTCCTCCAGGGACTGGATCAGCTGCACCACCACAACCAGCAGGATCAGGCGCAGGGCGATGGCCAGACCGATGCCCAACCGGCGCACCATCTGTTGCTTGCTTTCCTCAACCCGCGAGGACTCGATGGAGATATAAAGCAGGTTGTCGAACCCCAACACGGCCTGGAGCATGATCAGCATCAACAGGGTAAATAGGTTCGAAAGCGTGAAGAGGTCTTCCATCGGGCGCGCTCCTTAAAGGTCCGGCGCGAGGGATTTCACCGGTTCAAGCCCCGCCCCTCGCATAACTCCCCCGTAAAAAGCCGTATTTTGCCCCGCCGTTCAAGCCCAAAGGCGCGGGCGGGGCAAAGAGTTCGCCTTTCGGGGGCACGCTGGCCGTCCGCTATGGCGGGTGCCCTTGTCGATGAATTGCCTCCGCCCAGCGATAAGCGGAAGGCGTCCACGACGAATGCGACGAACGGTTTGTCTCCTGCGATCGGTGCGGGCACCGGCCCATTCAAGTGCAGTGCGTTGGTGTCTACATCATGGTCATCAGGCGGGCCCAGTGACGACCGCGAGACAGGCCCCCGCACACAGGTAAAATGGAGAGAGAAAATGAGATCATCAGTACAAAAATTGTCAGCGCTTATGGTTGTTGCCCTCAGCTTTCTGCCCGCGGCCTACGCCGTCAGTGAGATTTCCAGCGGGCTTGTTCTTTAAGTCCTACTGACCCCTTGCCCCAACTTCAGGCGGATCTTCGGATCCGCCTTTTTTTATGTGAAGTGGCGCGAGGGCTTTTGGTATCGCCAGAAAAAGGGCTGATCGGTAAACGGAATAATCGATAAGGTAAATCGAAAAAATTGATTTCGCATTCGATAAACCGATACCCTCCCGCGACTAACGAAGGCGTGAACAGCTGTTACTTGGTTTCTATGGGGACTATATCCAAGTGGTGAGGACAAACAATCACCACAGGAGAGACCCATGAATAACACATTCCGTAACTTCACAGCCATCCTTGTCGTCGTCGCCGCGTTTGCTCCGGCCTTTTACGCCGCCAGCCAGATCACCAGCGGGATCGCATAGATGACAAAAACGCGTCGGTTCCGGCGCTTGGACTATCAAGAAAATGCGGATCGTAAGGTCCGCTTTTTTTGTTTGGGAGGTGCATCAAAAAAATTCCGTATCCCCGGATTTGATCCGGAGTCCCGTTCAACAGGGTCGCACCCCGCGCAAAGAGGCCCTGGCTCTGCGCCCGCGACTACGGTTTTGGTCTCAATTTGCCGACCGTTGACCGGGACGATTGTCACAAACTGATGTGCCAGACTGAAACAAGGCGTGATTTTGCGCCGGTGTGATTTTTGCACGTGAGGGGGGAAATGTGGTGCAGGATCGTCTGCGTCATGAGACCCTGAGAGCCCGAAGCCCCATGCGACAGGAAATTCTTAGCTGGATTGGCACACTGAGCCCGCCTGACCTGGCGCTGGCGGCCGTGATGTTGCTGTTCGGCTTAGTCTTTGGCTGGCTGATCTGGGGCGGGCGCGGGCGGTATATTCGCGAGTTGGAAGACGACTTGACCGCCGCGCGTAAACAAATCCGCCGGGTGCTGGTCGCCGCTGAACAGTCTGACACCAATGATGATGTGGAAACGGTTCTCGCGCCGCGGGCGAGGGCGTTGCGCCCCCGCGATCAGGTGCCGGACCAGAGACCAGACGAGGACGCGGTTCAAACAACGGCACAGAATGACGCCGCCATACAGGCGCGTGAACCGCGCTTTGACCATGACCTCCTCCAACCGCGTACGGACGACATGGCCACAGGCCAAAATCAACCGTCAGCGCCGGGCGAAGAGCAGGATGTGCGGCTGGCAGCACTTTGTGATGAGCTGACAAAAATCCGCCAGCTGCTCGGTCAGGTGCCGCTTAATACCGATCCCTTGAAAGAGTCGCTGGATCAGGCGGATATGGCAACCAAACGCGCCAACGGGCGGCTGAAAATCGTCATGTCGACGCCGCCTTTTGCTGATGACGATCAGGCGAGGTCCTGATCTTGGGTGGCCTTTACTGCGCGTTTTTCTTGAGCAGGGGGTCAGGTCCTGTGACCCGTTGAAACGCAATCAGCGTGGGAATGGCGCTAAGCAAAATCATGCCCCCGCCTAAGAGAAACGGCGCACCCGGAAAATAGATCGGGGCGGCATCATCGGCAAAAACTGAAAATGTCTGTGTCATGATTACCGGCCCAACCATGGCCGCAAGGCTGAGCATGACGGCAACCGCGCCCTGTAACTCCCCTTGCGCATTGGCCGGAATGGTCCGCGACATAAGCGATTGCACCGCCGCCTGGGCCAGCGCGCCAAACGCCCCCATGGCGATCACTGGATAGATCATCCAGCCCTCAGGCAAAAACGCATAAAACATGAGTGCCGTAAAGGCCGCGAGCCCGCCCAGCAGAACCGAAAGCTTCTCGCCCGTGACCGGCAGGATAAACCGTAGCAAAACCCCTTGTACAATGGCGGCGCTTAGCCCCACGGCCATAAGGGAATAGCCGATATCTTTTGCTGTCCAGCCAAATTTCGCCCCGGTAATCCATGACCAAGTGGTCTGCAGGGAAAATTGCGAGACCTGAAACAAAAAGACTGTGATCAGTATAGGGATCATAACGGGGTATTTCCCGAGCTGTACGAGACTACCCAGCGGGTTGGCCCGGCGCAGGGAAAAGGCGCGCTTGTTCTCCGAGCGCAAGGTTTCGGGAAAGAAAAAGAAGCAGAACACGAAATTCAGGGCGGCCAGCGCGGAGGCTGCAAAAAATGGGGCGCGCGCGCCGAAGGCATCGCCCAAAAGACCGCCAATCGCAGGGCCAATCATAAAGCCCAGGCCAAATGCGGCGCCCAAGATGCCAAACCGCTGGGCGCGATGGCTTGGCGCGGTGATATCAGCAACAACAGCGTTCGAGGTTGCATAGGTTGCGGCAAAGAAGCCGGAAAATGCTCTGCCCACAAATAAAACAGCGAGCGATTTTGTCAGCCCCATGATGGCAAAATCAACGGCATAGCCAAGGAGTGACAGCAGCACCACGGGGCGGCGGCCGTAGCGGTCGGCAAGCCCGCCAAGAATTGGCGTCGCAAAAAACTGGATCGTGGCGAACAGAAAAAGAATATAGCCGCCATAGGGTGCCGCTTGTGAACGCGATAGCCCCGTTACCTGCGTCAACAGGTCGGGCATGACCGGGATGATGATGCCAAAACCGATCAGATCGACCAGCACCACCATAAAGATTGCGGTAAAGGCCAGACGGCTTTTTTTCAGTGTGGGGAAGGCGATGTCTGCGTCCCGCTCTGACGGCGGCGTGTCGCCGGGCGCGTCGGGGGTGCCGGTCGCGGGGGGCTCGGGCGGTGCCGGCATGGGGTTCAGCCTTTCTGGGCAGTGGTCAGGTGGGGTCAACCGGCGTGGGCAGGGGCATCATCTTGATCCCGGTGATCTGATTGCGCCGTCGCCGCAGGATCGTAAACTTGAAATCGTGAAACGAAAAGCTTTGGTCCACATCAGGGATTGATTGCACATCATGGATGATCAGCCCGGCAATGGTCACCGCCTCATCATCGGGTAAGGCCCAATCCATAATCCGGTTCAGATCCCGGATCGTCACATCACCATCCACATTGACAGAGCCATCTGCCTGCGGACGAATACCCTGAACCGGATTGTCATATTCATCCTCGATCTCGCCAACGATCTCCTCAAGTATATCTTCGAGGGTGCATAGCCCTTGCAGAGCACCATACTCGTCAACCACCAGCGCAAAATGCTCCTGCTTTCGGCGGAAATTCTCCAGCTGTTCCGACAAGGTTGTGGTTTCGGGCACGAAATAGGGATCACGCGCGGTGGCCAACACATCAAGTTTCGCCGGATCGCCGCCGCATTCCCATAGGGCGCGGGACAGGTCTTTGGCGTGTAGGACCCCAACAATATTATCCGGTGTCTCCTGATAGACCGGGATGCGCGTATATTTGCTGTTCAGCGCCGTTTCAATAACGGTCTGGACGGGCGTATCGGCGTCAATCATCTCGATTGATTTGCGGTGGATCATCACCTCCTCAACCCTGATCTCATCAAGCTCCAACGCGCCGCGGATCAGGTCGCGCGATTCCTTGTCGAGCCGGTCTTCCTTGTGGTGCAGATCGATGGCGCCGCGCAGCTCTTCATTGGCTGACAGAACAGCTTCGTCCTGATTCACATCAACCCCGAACAACAGCTTGAGTGCACCGCGTACCAGCATCTGAACGATACGGATAATCGGGGCAAGGAGTAAAACAACCCAGCGCAGGAGCGGTGCGACGAACATCGCAAAGCTGTCGGCCCGCGCATAGGCGAGAGTCTTTGGCATAACCTCGGCAAAAACGACCACGAGCGCGGTCATGACGATGGTGGCGTAGTAGGTCCCATCCTCCCCAAAGAGCGCCAGAAAAGTTGTGGCGGTGAGAGAGGTTGCGAGAATATTGACGATATTGTTGCCGAGCAGGATACCGCCAATCAGCCGTTCGGGATCGCTGATCAGGGTATTCACGGCCCGTGCCCGCCGATTGCCGTCGCCTTCAAGCTTGTGCATGCGTGCCCGCGATGTTGCGGTCAGCGCCGTTTCCGAGCCGGAAAAAAAGGCTGACAGGCCAAGGAGCAGAAAAACAATGCCAAAGGTTGTGGCGGTTTCGGGCGTGATGGTGGGCATCGGGAATGTCCTTTGGACCGAAAAGGAGGAGGAGAAACGCGGACGCACACAAAGCGCGATCGCGTCTTTTGTGCGGCGTCTTTACAGAGGCGTCAATGAGCGCGCTGCGCTGACCTTGTGCGATCGTTTATGGCGCTATGGCTGACGGTGCCAGCTGCCTCACCCAAAATGCGCGCAAGGTTTCGGTATCGGCGCCGCGGTGGATATGGGCGTCGCCAATTTTATGCGGCAGGATCAGCGTGATTTGCGCCTGCTCGACTTTTTTATCCTGGAGCATGAGGCCGAGGAGATGATCCGGGTTCAGCCCCGCGCGCACGGCCTCAAACGCAGGCACATCCCCAAGGGTTACCGGACAGCCCATGGCGCGCAGATGGGTCTTGACCCGTGCGGCATCATCAGCAGGGCATAATCCTTCGTGTACGGCATAGTCAAACGCCATCACCATGCCAAGCGCCACCCCCTCACCATGGAGCAGCGCATCGCTGAACCCAAACGCCGCCTCCAGCGCATGGCCAAATGTATGCCCGAGATTGAGAACCGCGCGGCGGCCCTCTTCGCGTTCATCCTCGGCAACGATGGCGGCTTTCATGGCGCATGACGTTTTGACCGCGTCGATAGTTGCGCCGGGTTCATTGGCCAGCACCGACAGGCCTTTATCCTCCAGCCGGGTAAAAAAACTGGCATCGCCAAGAAGGCCATATTTGACGATTTCGGCGTAGCCCGCCCGGCGCTCCCGGTCGGGCAAGCTGGTGAGGAGATCGATGTCGGAAATAACCGCTTCAGGCTGATAAAACGCGCCGACAAGATTTTTGCCCTCCGGCACATTGATGGCGGTTTTCCCGCCCACGGCGCTATCAACTTGCGCCAGCAGCGTTGTGGGCACTTGAATAAAACGGCAGCCACGGCGGATCATCGAGCAGGCAAAGCCCGTCAGGTCGCCAATCACCCCGCCGCCATAGGCGATGACAACATCGCCGCGCTCAACCCCCTGTTCGAGCAGGGTACGGACGACTTCGGCGAGGGTGCGGAATGATTTCGTGCTTTCCCCCGGCGACAGGATAATGGCCTCTGCCTCAATTCCTGCCTTGGCAAGGTTTGCTGACAGGGCCGTCCCCTGGGCCTCATTGACCCTGTCTTCGGTGACAACGCTAACCCGCGGGCGTTTGAGATGCGGTTTCAGGAGGGTGCCGATATCCGCCATCAGGCCATTGCCGATATGGATCGGATAGGAACGGGCGCTGCGCTCTGGCAGGGAGACAGTCAGGGTTTGGTGGGTGTTGGGCATAAGCGGGCATTCATTCTGCAGAGGATACCGGAGCCTGGCTTTCGGCCAGCGTCCGCCGGATTAAATCAACAATCCGGTTAACAGTCTTTGTATGCGCGCCGGTTTGGCTCTCCACGCTCAGGGACGCTGCCTCTTCGTAGTAGGGGCTGCGCTCGGCCAGAAGCTTGGTGATTGTCTGGGCTGGGTCACCGGTCTTGAGAAGCGGCCGCGTGGGGCGGCGTGTGGCGCGGTCCACGATAATGGGGATGGGCGCGCGCAGCCAGATCGTTAGCGCCAGCCCGCTGAGATGGGCCCGGGTTTGCGGGTGTAAAACCGCACCGCCACCGGTCGCGAGGACCAGCGGTGGGCCGTCCAACAACCGCTTGATCACGCGGGCCTCGCCATCGCGAAACGCCGTTTCCCCGTGGGTTTGGAAAAAATCGGCAACTTTCATCCCGGCCGCTTCCTCCACCGCCTCGTCGGCATCATGGAAAGGCAAATCGATCAGCGGGGCAAGGCGCCGCCCGATGGTCGTCTTGCCAACCCCCATCATGCCCACCAGCACAACCGGCTGAGGACAGGAAAAAATCGGCTTTTTTGGTGGTCTGGCCATGGGGTAACGCAAAAAATCTCTGGAAACGCTTAGATATGAATAAGAGCGCGTTAGTACCAGACTGAGCGCTGATGCGAAGGAAAAAGTGCCAGGTCTTCCGGCCCTTGAAGCTGGGCCCTGCGAGGCTGGATCTTGCAAGGAGTGGCCTTGCGAGAAGGGCCGGGACTGCGCATAAACGAACAGGAAATCTGGGGGCAATCGAAGAGGAACCGCGCATGCGCTTCATTCTGGGCATTGTGATCGTCGTGGCTGGTTGCCTCGCGGGCCTTCTGATTTATGGGCAGGTGCTGGAGCCTGATACCCGCACTATCGAAGTGGAGGTTACGCCCAATGTTGATTGATAAACGCCCCCGGGCTCACCGCTCCTTGCGCGCCCGGCATGTGGCCACAGTCAAAAGACGAGCCGCCGCTGCGCTGATGATGGGCGTCACCGGGCTTGCCATGGCCGGGCCCGGGCGGGCGCAACTTGTCCTGCCGCCAGCAATTGAGACACGCTCGCTCACCGCCAATGCGTTTGAGACCGGTACCCTTGATGCCCGTGACGGGGCCATGGCGCCGGAATTGTGGGTGGATACGGACCCTGAAACGATCGCGTTTTTGC
This sequence comes from Pseudomonadota bacterium, assembly GCA_039819545.1. Classification (GTDB taxonomy): domain Bacteria; phylum Pseudomonadota; class Alphaproteobacteria; order Caulobacterales; family Parvularculaceae; genus CALLPQ01. Next base: position 61,963 of record JBCBRS010000012.1, read on the forward strand.
TGGATCAGGCGCCCGCTCGCCCGGCGGCACCGGCCATGGGCGCGGCGCTCGCCCGCGTTTTGTTAAGCCCGGGGCGCAGTCCCGTCACGGATGATCGGGCGGTGAATGATCGGCTTGGCGGTAAAAAGCTCCTTGCCCTGATCAATGCTGGCTTTATTGGCGAGACCCGCACCATCGTCAGCCTGTCCGATGCGCCCGCCAATGATCCCGCAACAGGCAAGGCGCTTGCCACTGCTGATTTGGCCACCGGGGCGGTTGACGCCGCGTGCGCGCGCGGCGCGCAGTTGGAGGACGGTCGCAATGCCCCGTTCTGGGTCAAGGTGCGCGCGTTCTGTTACGCGGTGGCCGGTGAGCGCGATGCCGCTGATCTGACCTATGGTCTTCTTCGCGACCGGGGTCTGTTGACCGAGCGGGATGAACGGTTTCTGGGCGGGTTCGTGATCGGCCTCACGCCCACCAAGCCGCTACAGCCGCGCACAGCCCTTGAGCTTGCCATCACCAGAGCCATGGACCAGCCCCTTGCCGCCGGTCTGGCGGCGCAAGCCGACGGAGCGGTTGTCCGCGCGGTGACGTTGAACGAAAGCCTTGACGCCACGGTCCGCATCCATGCGGCGCGCACCGCCCTTGGCATGGGGATTATGAGCGCGCGCGACTACGCGGCGCTCTTGTCCGGTGTTGCGCTGAATGATGCGGAACGACGTGACCCGGCGCGGCTGTTGACACAGAGCCCTGATAATCCGCGTACGGAGGCGGCGCTTTATCAAGGTGTTGCCGCCATGGCCGCGCCGGAGTTTCTGCGCGATAAGGCCGCCCTGATCGCCAGTTCCCTGCGCGCGTTGGCCCGCCCCAATACCGGCTTTGATACCCGCTTTGCCCGCTATCAACTTTTTGCGCCGGAGATTGCCAATCTGGAAGGCGCCCTTGTACCGGCACAAGACGCGGCGGTATTCGCCCGCGCGCGTCTTGCCGTGGGCGATGGGGCCGGGGCGGGTCGTTGGCTTTTTGCCATGTTGGGTGAACAGCCCGTGACCGCGCTTGGTGATACGCTGGGCCGCGAGTTTGTGACGCTTACGCAGGATCTGGCAATCCTTGACCCCGCGACGGCGGCGTTGGTGGCCGACCGGGCCCAGATTGCCCTGGACGGGCCCTTCGCTGCGCCAACCCACACGACGGCCCACGCTAGGGCCAGCACAGGCACAGCGCCCGCCATCCATCATCAAGTTCGCATTGTAGAGGCGGTTTTTGATGCGGCGATGACGGGCGGGAGCCGCGCGAAAACCGGGGCCAGCCAACACAAGCCCTTCAAAACGGGGCAAGCCGCGCTTGGCGCCCTCGCCATGGCAAAGCAAAAAACCCTCTCGCCCGTGGAAATGGTTGTCGCTGAACAGGCGCTCGACATTGCCGGGCTTGGGCGCTTGCGCCGACAGTGGCGGTTGCAAACCGTGTGGCAGGAGCGGTGGGGCACTGGCGGCGGGCCCGCGCCTTATGGGACGCAAGGTAGGGCGGCGGCTTCATCTCCTGCGCGGGGCGAGCCAGGTAATCGGGGGCTGAGCCCGCGATTGAAGCCCCGCAGTCAGAATTAGCACCGACCGAAACCAAGAAAACGGCGTTTGCAGCCAGAAAGTATTGGTTTTTCGGGCAAGCTCTTAACCGGCTCCTATGCTTGCTCTTGTACCGTCCCGGCCTATATCGATACCAACGCGATGATAGCCAGCGGCGTGCGCGCGAGCAATAAGACCAACACCAGATCAGGACAAAGCCCATGCGGACCTATCTCGATTTTGAAAAATCCATTGCCGAACTGGAAGGCAAGATCGACGATCTTCAGGGTATGGACGATGCCACCCGCGCGAATGTGGGTGAGGAGATCACGCGTCTGCAGGCAAAGGCCGATCAGATGTTGCTCGACACCTACGCCAATCTGAATCGTTGGCAGAAAAGCCAGGTGGCCCGTCACGCTGCACGGCCGCATTTCTCCGACTATGTGGCCCAGATGGTGGAAGATTTTACCCCGCTTGCCGGTGACCGTCGGTATGGGGAGGATAAGGCGATCATCGGCGGGCCAGCAACGTTCCGGGGCCGCTCCATCATGTTGATTGGCCATGAAAAGGGTAAGGATACGCAAAGCCGGATTGCCCATAATTTTGGCTCCGCCAACCCGGAAGGCTATCGCAAGGCCATTCGCCTGATGGATATGGCGGATCGGTTTGGCCTGCCGATTGTTTGCCTGGTGGATACGCAAGGCGCCTATCCGGGCCGCGGCGCCGAAGAACGGGGCCAGGCAGAGGCCATCGCAACCTGCACGCAAAAGTGCCTAACCGTCGGTGTGCCGATGATTTCGGCCATCGTTGGCGAAGGCGGCTCCGGCGGCGCCGTGGCGCTTGCCACCGCCAACCGCATCCTGATGCTCGAACACTCGGTTTACTCGGTCATTTCACCGGAGGGGTGCGCCTCAATCCTGTGGAACAACACCGAAGACAAAGGCGCCAGCAAAGCCCCCGACGCGGCGGAGGCCATGCGTATTTCCGCCCAGGACCTGAAGGAATTGGGCGTGATTGATACGATCATCGAGGAGCCCGTGGGCGGCGCGCACCGCGATGTGTCGCTCGCCATTGAGCGTCTTGCCGACGCCATTGAGCTTGCTCTGCATGAGTTTGATGACATGGAAGGCACCGCAATCCGCAAACACCGCCACGATAAATTCCTCGCCATGGGCCGCGAGGGATTGGTTACCTGATCGATAGCGGTGGACTGTGCCGTATTTCCGGGCGAAGACCCGGGGAAACGAAATAAGATATTTTTATAAAAACCGTGTACCCGGGCGAAGACCCGGGACCTGTCTCCACAACCGGCGACTCTGTTGAAACAGGCGCGGTGCCTCACGCTCAAGTGCACTGAACCAATTAAATCCGTACACCAATCAAACCCTATCTCAGGCTCGGCGGTTTGCACAGATTGTCATCGACCAGCGGTTTTTCCGCGGCCCAGTCTGCACCGCCCGGTTCTTCATCCAGCATTCGGATATAGGACGCAATGAGGCTCGTGTAGGGCGGTAGCGGGTTGGTGCCCTTGCGCCAGCTGCCCAGGGCATCGCCATCGGCGCCGGACCAGATCTCAAAATGCAAGTGCAGCGTCGTGCAATATTGTGACGCGCTGCCGCAGCCGGGGTCGGGGTCCGTGCGGCTGGAAATCCGGCCAATGGCTTCGCCCTCAAATAGGATATCACCTTGCCGCACGCGCTGGCCCGTGCGTGGGTGGAGGGCCAGCGGGCGATCAAGGTGCAAAAAGCTGTAGAGAAGCCCACTGTCGAGACCAAAGCCAAGGACACCGTGATTGGTGCCCACCGTCCGGATACGGATGTCTTCTGGCGCGACGGCAAGATATTTCCCGTTTTCGCACGTGCCGGGGCGGATATCCTGACCATAATGGCCCTTACCCTCGGGGCAGGCATTGCTAACACCCTGGCGGTATTCGCAGAAATTGTCCTTCCACGGATAGCCGTAATTGGCCCGGCTGTTTTGACCGGGCGCCGGGCGCGGCAAGCCAATGGCGGGAAAGCCCTGTCCACCGGTGCCAAGGCGTTGTGAGTTGGGAAAGGCCGGGCCCTCATTGATGGGAAAGCGGATACCGACGGCTGCTTCGAGGAGTTCGCCATCATCGTCTGCGAGGACAAAGCCGAAATCTGTGCGCACAGACGACGAGCCCGCGTCAAGGATGCCCGGTGCGCGAAACCAGTCGTTGGGCAGGGTTTCACTCGGTAACGGATTGGGCAAGGGATCGGTCAGTGGGTCAGGCGAGGCGCCGGATGAAGGATCGGGCGCTGGATCGGGTGTGGGGTTGGGCGTTGGTGTTTCTTCAGGCACCGGCGGCGGTGCATCGGCCCCGGTATTCCCGCCGCACGCGGCCGCTAGCCCGAGAACCGAAATACAAAGAATATGGCGTAAACGGATGGATTTGAGTAGCCGGGTCATTGTCGTGCCTCCGCCCGTGCGCCAAGGGCAACCATCAGGCTGCGCAATTGTGTCTCCAGCGAGCCGCGATCAAAGCAGTCGGTATCGCGCGACGGGCTTTCTTCACGGCAGGTGCGGGCAATGCGGTAGACGGCGCCATAAACGGTAAAACTTGCGACAATACCCGTTTCGCCCTCCACATAGTCTACCGTCCGGTTTGACCGGCGCCCCCCGCCGCGCGGTGTAATCTGCGTCAGCATGCGGCTGCCATAATAGTCATACTGGCGCCCGCCCAGATTAAAGACGGCGCTGTAGCTGTTGCCATCGCGGCTTACCGCAAGATCAACAGGGCCATCGGCAGCTTGCGGCAGCAGGACGGGCAGGTTTGCCGCATCAAGGGTTCGGCCATCGGCCAAGGATGCGGCGCGTAACCCAAGGCGGTTTTGTTCGGCCACAGCCGCCTCGGCAGCGGGCCAATTGATCCGGGCGCGCAGTCTTGGCGCAGGTTTGAAAGGGCTTTTTTTATTTGTACGCCGTTCCGGCCAGCCCACCGGTTGCGCCGGGCCAAGCGCTGCGTCCGCGCGTTGCTGATCGTCGGAGAAGATCGCCGCACCCGCCGGTGATCCGCCGCCTGTGACGGGTGGGCCGTCATCTGCATCGGCAAAGGTGATGCGGATATCATCAAACAAGAAGCGGATGGCCTGATTATTCTGGCTGAGCGCGCGCAGCGTGGTGCTCAGCCGGGTGGCGCCTTGCGGGCTCGTGACGCTGACGCGCACCGTGACCGGCCAGCGCGAATTGCGATCAAAACGCCAGGCAAAGCGTTCGGTTGCCGTGCCCACGGTCTGGTTGTTACGCGAGGCGGTGAGCTCAGCGGCAAACCGCTCATCGGTGACCCCGCCCGTGGGGTTTATCCGCATGGAGATTTCTTTGATGGGACGGGCAAAATCCATCACCATGCGCCCTCGATTGGCGCGGCCATCGAAAAAGGCGGCGCGGCTACCGTCGCCGGCGCGCGGATAGGTACAGGCCATGGCGCCCGTATCGACACCGCCGCATTGGTGGACGGAGACACCGTCGCCAAACCGAATGCCAAATTCCTCCCGGTACTGATTGCGTAACGCGATACCGTCATTGCGGGTACGGAACTCTTCAAAGCCGATTGTGGCGTCAGCGGTTGAGGGCTGGACGAGGGTTGTGGGCCCCGCTTGGGTGCCCGTACTTGTGCCCGTATTTGAGCTTGTCCCCTCATAGGTCTGGGGCAGGGGCTGGACGATCCGTGTTCCTTCGCCGCGTGGTCTAATCTCCGGCTGGTTGAGTGTCGCGGCCCCGGCGATCACGGGCAGGCCCGGGGCCTTGGCGAGCACATCGACGGCGCGGCCATCCTGGTCGGTGACTTGGGCGCGCACGGTGGCGGGCGGCGTGGTGGCGGCAAAGCCGAAAAAGACGCTGCTGACGCCCGCATTGTCATTTGGACCCGCCGAGCAGAGATCGCGAAACCGCAGCTCGATGGCCTTGCCATCGCGGATCGCGCGGGCGGGCCGCGCCTTGCCAAGCCCGTTGGAGATATAAAAAAGATCAGCCTGCCGACCGTTGCGCCGGGTGGAATAGGCAAGCGGGGCCAGCGCCGGCGCATCGAGGCGGATCGACCGGATACACCGGGCCGCGCGCTCGTTGCGCATTTGTGTCAGATCAAGGCGGTAGAGATAGGGGTGCAATCCCTCGCCCCGCGTACCGGGCTCGCCCACTGGAAACTGACGCGACTGAAAAAAGCCGGTGCCGGTGGCAAAGGGCAGGGTAAACTGCTCGGAAAAATCCCGCACCGTGATGCGGCAATCGCGGTCAAAAACGCAATTGATCTGCGGTGAGCGGACCTCAACGATCCGCAAGTCCCGCCCCTCAATCGCGGCCTGATCCTGTGCATGGCTGGCGTGGACAAAGCTTAAGCTCATACCGGCAAGCGCGCATACCAGCGCCAGCCGCTGCACAGACCGTCGCGCCCGCGCGAAAAGGCCATGAACCGGCGCCGAGGCAAAGTCATTTGTTGCGGTTTGTCCCAACGCAACCCCCATTATTACCCGCCAAAAGCTATCAGCGCCAGCCATCAGGGGCAAGTCACCGGATTTGGGGGAGGCGGCTCAGCTTGAAATATGCGGCGCTGCCATAGGCCCTTTTCGATCAGCGGCGACCCGCAAGAGTGGACGCCAGCTTGATCACGAAACTTGATCCAGATGAGAGGGGTCAAAGAGAACCACGCGATATCGCTGACTCTTGGCTAATGTCTACAATCGCGCTCCTTGCAGTTGTTAAACCCCGAAAGCAATCCGTCACAAAGTCGGCAGAAGCGGACGTAGCAACAACCTTTGCGAACAGCAGCTTTGTAGATTTCCGGACATTTAACTTGCGTCGGCGTTGGTATGTTCGCTTCTGACCGCAGGGCTATTTTATTACAGCTACATTGCTGATATTAAATACCAAAATTCATACGAGGAAAATTTAACGAATGGAAACCACGATTAGTACGGCAACAAGTGAAAGCAGCTGGGATATTGTACCAACGAACACTATTGCTTCGATTATATTCATAGGTCTATTTGCGTATTTGTTTTTCAGGCATTTTTTGTTCATTATGATGTTTATGGATCTAGTGATATCTTGGCTTCGAAAATTCAGCTGGTTTCCGAGTGAGGGAAAGCGTTTGAAAGCGTTTATTCACTGGCTCATAGCACTCGGATTATTCTTGGGATTTTTATTCGTAGGTCGTTCCATAGGTTGGATAGATCTTATTCCTCAATAGCGAGCGCTTTGGCGGTTGCGAACTTCTGGAAACGGTTGGCAAACTTGCCTTCTGGAAAGTGTCCGTGGAAGGGCAGCCTTGGACCTAAGTACCTAGTTCGACTCTCAAACAAAGAGTCCTCGCCAGTAGCGGACAGTCACTTCCTTCGCGAAGGGCCGCTGCTTTCCTTCAGGGTATTGGCTTCGGTCAATGGTGAAGCGGTTTTGCCAGCCTCGACGTCAAGGCAATCTTGCGACAAGACAGTGGGCGCCTTCATGAGGACCATGGCTGTCTGCGAAGCGCCTCATTGGTCATCTTTCGGTCTTGCAGTCGTGGGCCCAAGAATCGGTGGAAGTACCAGTCTTTCAATCTGTACGGCGTGAAGTGATAGAGCAGCTGTTCTCTAAGCGTCCAGGTAACGTCGCTTCGGTCCGATCGGCGGTTTGAAGGCTCGCACCAAAACGCCGCGTCATATAGGATCGTGCCGACCGATAACATGCGATGAACAATTTCGTGGTCTTCAAGCACATACGGCCAAAGCGATGCGTCGTAACCACCGATCCGTTTGTATGCGTTTGTCCGAAAAACCTGTCCGAATCCTCCGCTGTGACATTGCTTTGCCAGGACGCGACCAACGAATGCCGTTTTTCGTCGAAACGCGCTTGAAGCAACAAAGCGCGCCGGCTGAGTGACGCCGACTGCAAGAATTCCAACTAAATTGGCATCACCAGAACTAAAGAGCGCCATCGCCTTGCGAAAATAATGCTTGGGATATTTCGTATCTGCATCGCAGAAGGCGACATACTCTGTTCCGAGTTTTGATGTAACGGCTTCGAGCGCATGAATTTTACCCGGCTTGTCGACGTCTAAAATTGACATATCAATGCCGGGTCGGTCGGCGGCGAATTGCTCACATATCGCAACGCTGTCATCGGTTGAGCCATTGTCAATGAGGAGTATTCTCTCGGGGCGTACTTCCTGATCGACCAAGGATCGCAGCGTCGCCTCGATATATTTTTCTTCATTATAGAAAGGTACGACAGCGGTGACCGGCGCCGTTGGCCTATCGGGAATATCTATCCCCAGGACGCCATCTTCGTCCAACTTTCGGATTTTACCGCCGGGACGAAGTTCAGTGACCGTCATCCTGTCTGATCCACGCTTCGTTCAGTTATGTTGACGCCGTGAACCGCAGCCGCCCGCTTCAAAAATAACAAAGAAGTGTTTTGGGCGGTTCGCGGAATTATCAACGGTGCGGAAGTGACGCTATACTCAGCCCCATCTTTGGTATTTGCACTGATTAAGCGGTTTCAATCAAGAAAAATCGTTTCTGTTGCAACGTTAAAGATGGCCCATAGCCTTTGTGGATTGTGCCATTTTTCACAAAGGTCCTGTTTATCATGAACTTTTCCGGCCGTCATTTTGAGAAGGGGATCATAGTGCAGGCTGTGCGCTGGTATCTTTCTTATACGCTGAGCTATCGTGGTGTGGTTGAATTGCTGCTGGAGCGAGGCGTTCGGGTTTTGTACTGGGCCATCAATCGCTGGGTTGTGAAATGCGCCCCCCTATGTGCTGATGAATTTAAGAAGCGCCGCTGGAAGCCCGGCTCGAGATGGCGGCTTGATGAAACTTCCACGAGGGTCCACGGACAATGGAAATATCATTATCGCGCCGTTGACAGTGACGCAAACACCATCGACTGTTTGCTCACCGTTAAGCGGGACCGTAAAGCCGCACAAATGACAAATGGCCAAAGGAGAGTCGCCGGTCACCGTCCTGTTCATCGCCACCTGGAAGTGCTGACGACGTAAGAAGCCCGAAGTACGACAATAAATCCGTCTAATAATTTCTTGAAAGCTCGCAACAGAACCCCACAAAGTAACCGCGCCAAAAATGGGATGATTACCAGTGCAGTCAGCAACTGAAGCGCATATTTTTTGCGATTTAACGCAGTCCTTCTCCGCAAAAGGCGGCGGCGTCAGAACCTTTCTATCAGAAAAACGTCGACACATTCTTGAGAACACGCCCGCCCGCCACTGTCTTATTATTCCTGGCGCTGAAGACAAAATGATGGTCGATGGAAGAGCGATCCGTATTGAGATCGCTTCACCGAAAGTGCCTGGAAGCCCCAATTACCGGCTTTTGCTTCGCCAGAACGCGGTCAAGGCTGCATTGCGGGAAGTTCAACCTGACTTCATCGAATGCCATGACGCCTACAATCTACCATGGGCGGCGCTGCAACACAGAGCGAAGTTCCCGGACTCTGTCCTTGTGGCCGGGTATCACACCGACTTTCCAACAGTTTATGTGGAGAAATTCGGCCGACGGTTTTTCGGAGATTTCGTCGCCCAACGCCTGAAAACATTCTGCTATCGATACGCTGCTAACCTTTATCGGCGATTTGACGGATTTTACACCCTCACTCAGAACGCCGCTGAATTTTTCAGTATGCACGCAATTCCTGACGTCAATATTATGACCTTGGGCGCAGACATGCATTGCTTTAACCCGAATAAACGGTCTGAGGATCTTCGACGGCGCCTCAATATGACGCCCGAGGCACCCCTTCTGATCTATGTGGGGCGCATTGATCGGGAACGCAAACCGCGCATGGTGGTCGAAGCTTTTAAGCGTTTGCCCGCCCCATGGGGAGCCGGGCTTATCATGATCGGCGACGGCAACGAACGCGCTGCTCTTGAGCAGGAATGCGACGGTTTGAACGCCCACTTCCCCGGCTTTGTCAACGATCGCGAAGACTTAGCACATTATCTTGCATCAGCAGACATTTATGTCTCAGCGATGGAAAATGAGACATTCGGCATTTCAATCATTGAAGCGCAAGCCTCCGGTCTTCCCATCGTCGGCGTTCGGGCTGGCGCGATGATTGACCGTGTACCCCCTTCCCTTGGTCGGCTTGGCACGCCAAACAGCCTCGATGAAATGGCTGAAAATATCGCTGCAGTCTGGATGAACCGGTTGACGCCAATCGGCGAGCGAGCCCGAGACCATGTTCAGGAAAAATTTTCCTGGAACGCCACTTTTGATCGCCTTTTTAGTGACATTTATCCGCACGCTGTTAGCGCCAGACACGCCGCCATCTACAGGAAAAATACGAAAAATAGCCGGAACGCGCATCGTAAAATTGGATAATGCTGCGCATGTGGTATCTTTGTAAAATATGCCCAGCGTACTGACTAAATATTACAAAAATGATGTAAATAGAGACAAAGTGTCAAAAATCTGTGGGACATTCTCTCCAGGAGATTTAATGAAAGCTCGTCAGGCGCAACCGTCCGGTGATGACCGCCGTCAGCTTCCTGGCTTGAACGGCCAGCTCGCGAAACAATCCGCCCCGCGGATATGGCTTCCGCTGAGTGGGGGTTCGGCCAAATCGGCCTTCCATCGGAGGCAATATGAGGGTTACAAAAAACTGACTGCGCCATCGGCGTTTCTTCAATCTGATGGCACACGGCATAAAAGTATGTCCGCTCCTGCCCGCATTATTGCCCACACACTTGCGTAGCCAAAAGGCAAAAACGGGCGGGAAATTTCCATCGCGTTCAAACTGACCCACCACCGACTTGGGGGAGGGGAACTGCTGGCGCGAAAGCGCGCCAGGAAAAAGCACCTCTATCGCCCCGCGTCGTCAGTGTTTCTTGTCGACGATAGAAAAAGGCACGCTTGAGCTCCCGCAAGCGACGATGTGGCGATTTTCCCTGTTGTTTTTGTTGCGGCCCGGCGTCAAAAGTAGGGGTCAATCAAGGGGATATCCGACTGTGGCAGAGACCGCGAAGACCGGTCAGGCTCTGGAGAGTGTGACCGCGCCATCAGGCGATGACACGGATGTGTCCGCGCCTTGGGATGAAGATAATCAGGCGTGGTGGGACTGGTATGTGGGTCTTGCTGATAACGGCCTGTCGCGGGAGCAGAGCGATGGCGACGACCAACGCATGGCCGTTACCCTTGAGCCGGACCCCGCTCGAACCCTAATCCCGCCTTTGGCAATCCTGCGTCAGGAGTTGGCCAAACCCTATCCATTATCGGACAGCCATATCGAAGCTTTCGCAAAAACGGGCTTCGTAAAGCTGCCGGACGTATTATCTGCGGGTGCGGTTGCGGCCCTGCGCCAGGCCATTGTTGTGGTTTTGGAGACTGAATTTGACACCCGGCTTGACCAACCCGCTGCGCGGGGTCTCGGCGCCGCTCCGGCAGCCGGGCGCCGGTTCTATTCGGCAGAGATGGTGTGGTTGGACAATGCGCTGATCCGCCTCTTTGTTCTAAGCCCCCGTATCGCCGGCATTTCCGCGGCCTTGCTCAAGGTTCCCGCCGTGCGTTTGTACCATGACAATCTGTTGTCCAAGGAGCCCGGGTGCGGGCGGACCCCCTGGCATTTTGACGACCATCATTTTCCGCTTGCCACCCACGATGTGGTCACCGCCTGGATTGCCGCGCAGGCGATCCCCCGGGCGATGGGACCGCTTTCATTTGCTAGCGATATCGACGCCTGGCGGCTTGTGGAGGATGTGCCATTTAGCAAGTCGGACACCAGCTATGATCGGCACGTCGGCGCCCGGTTTGCCGACGCGGGCGTTCCCATTGATGACAGCCCCTTTGCCGTCGGGGAGGTGAGCTTTCACCACAATCTCAGCTTCCACACGGCGGGCGGCAATGATACGTCCCTTAGCCGGTGCGCCCTGGCAAACACCTATTTTGCCGATGGCGCGCGGATTGTTGACGCCCCGACCATGGTCTCGGGTGACTGGCAGAAATTTATGCCGGGCACGTCGCCCGGCGCCGTGGCGAAAAGTTCGCTGAACCCGATTTGCTGGCCACCGGCGGCTGACTGGACCATGCCGCCCCCTGCCGCCGCCCCGCAGCCAAATCGTTCGAGCCCGGCGTAACCGAAAGCGATGGGAATGACCCAGACAGACACTTTTGACCGCAGTTGCGCCCATTGGAGCGAGGCGGGCCGGGCCGAGATGGATCGGTTTTATGAGATCGCCACGGTCGACTATCGCCATTTGGCGGAGGCGCGGGACTGGGCGGTCTGGCTCGCCGCGCACCAAAAAGCGGTTGGCGATCGGTCCTTGCGTTTGCTCGATGTGGCGTGCGGCTCGGGCAAGTTTCCCGTGGCCCTCCAAAATCATGGCGGCATAGCGGCGGCAGCGCTACCGGATATCGATTACGCGCTGCTCGACCCGTCCGAATTTTCTATCAGGGAAGCGAAGGCCGCCCTCGCGCCGCCCTTTCAGCCGGGTGCGGAATATCAGACGACGGTGCAAGATCTTGATGCCCCCGCAAACAGTTTTGACATCGCGTGGGCAACGCACGCGCTCTACGCTGTTCCGCCTACGGCACTAAAGGCGGGTCTTGCGCGTCTTCTGGATGTGGTATCGGGCGAAATCTTTATCGCCCATGCTTATGCGGATGCCCATTACCTCTCCTTCCAACGGCTTTTCCTGGCAGCTTTTGACCGGACTGACGAGACGCTCTACACGCCTGCCGAGGCGGTAATTGATGAACTCAAAGCCCTTGGCGCCGAGGTCGAAGTCAACGATATTGCTTATGAAAACGGCGCGGCCCTTGACCAGCGTGACGCGGTGGAGGGGTATCTTCAACGCTGCGTTTTCGATGAGACCGTCTCCCTTGAGACCATGGAAGCAGCGCCGGTCCTCACCGCGTATCTGGAGGCGTGCCGGGCCAACGGCGCATGGCGATTTGCCCAGCGGGTCGCCCTCATCACGGCAAAGCTCTGAAGCGCTGCGCTTTTTCTCACCCTTGCCAAAACTATCGCTGATGCCAGGAAGGCCGCACCCTTGAAAACGATTGAAGCCTTGAAAACACCGTGGACGGATAATCTCAGTGCCAGCACCGAACCGAACCCGGCCTCCCTTCGCGAACATTTGTTGGAGGTGCACCGCCGCAATCCGGGGTTTACGGAAAGCTGCGCCCTGAAATGCCGGGATGCTAACGGTCAAAGCACCTATGATTGGCTTGCCGCGATCCCGGAGCAACAAGGCGAACAAGACACAGGGAAAAAGAACGGGCAAAACCCTGAAAACCGCATTTTAGACCTCGCCTGCGGGAGCGGCTTGCTCCTCGAAAAATGCCGGGACCGATTTGCCGGCGCCCGCCTTTACGGGGTTGATATGAGCGAGGCTGAGCTGGGCCTTGCCCGGCGCCGTCTGCAGAGCCGTGATGTTTCCCTCATCCAGGGCGTGGCGCAGGACCTTTGTTTTGCGCAGGACAATGCCTTCGACACGATCCTGTGCCACTGGGCGCTCACCTTGATGGACCCCATTGAGCCGGTGTTCAGCGAGATCGCCCGTACCCTTCGCCCCGGTGGTGTCTTTGCCGCAATTGTGGATGGCGACCCGGCAATGGCACCCGGCTATCAGGCGATTGATGAGACGGTCTTCGGCTATGTGAAGGCGGAGCTTCCCGCCTATGGCGACCGCGACCTCGGCGACCCGCGAACCCGCAACCCCGATGCGCTCCTCGACTTGGCAAGAACACACCTGCCGGACGCTGACATCACCATCCACCCGGCCACGGTTGCCCTGAGCGGCCCGGCCGATCGCCTGGCGGCGGAGGCCGTCGGCTTTTTCTACGCCGCGTTTGTCCTCCCAACCGCCCGGCGACAGGCCTTGATCGAAGACGTCGCAAAGTGCCTGGCGACGCTGACACCCCGGGATGAAGCAACCTTCACCATGCCAGTGTGCATGCTCACCGCCCGGATTTAGGGGTGCGGGTGGGGGGCGGTGGTTGGTGCCGAAGCCTCAAGCTTTTCGGCAGCTAAAAGCTGGGGAAACGCAAACCACGAAGGCGCCCCACACATTGACCCTGTGCGGGGGAGGGCGTAGGTCCGGGCGCTTAGCGCTTTGTCGCGCGCAACCCCGTTGAAGTGTCCATGGTTTCCTCTGCTGATCGCCCGGTTATTGTTCGTTTTGCCCCCTCGCCCACGGGGAAGCTCCATGTGGGGAATGTGCGGGCTGCCTTATGGAACTGGCTCTATTCGCGCAGGCGCGGGGGGCAGTTTATGGTGCGGATTGATGATACGGATCAGGCGCGCTCCACCGCCGCTTATGAGACTGCGATCTACACCGATCTTGCGTGGCTGGGGCTGACCCACGATTTGACCGCCCGTCAGTCTGCGCGGTTTGATCTTTATGATGAGATCGCGGCGCATCTGCGCGAGGCGGGCCTTCTTTATGCCTGTTATGAAACCGCCGAAGACCTCGATAAAAAGCGCAAGCTGCAACGGGCCCGGGGCTTGCCGCCAGTTTATGACCGCGCAGCCCTTAATCTGTCAGCGGAGGAAAAAGCGGCCTTTGAAGCGGCGGGGCGGCGGCCCCACTGGCGCTATAAGCTTTCCCACACGCCCGTCACCTGGACCGATTTGATCCGGGGGGAGACGGTTGTGGATACGGCTAATGTCTCTGACCCCGTCCTAATTCGCGAGGATGGGCAATATCTCTACACCTTGCCGAGCTGTATCGACGATATCGATTTTGGCATCACCCATGTGATCCGCGGCGAAGACCATGTGACCAACGCCGCCGTGCAGGTGGAGATCATGGAAACGCTTCTGAAGATGGGACGCGGCGATGGGGCGACCCTGCCGGCCTTCGCCCACCATTCGCTGTTGATTGGCGCAGACGGGGAGGGGCTCTCCAAACGTCTTGGTTCTCTATCGATTGAGGGATTGCGCGAGGCGGGTCTGGAGCCTGCGGCGATTACCAGCTTACTGGCGAAACTGGGGACCGCAGACCCGGTGGTTGCTCAGACCGACCTGCACGTGCTTGGCGATGGGTTTGACTTTGACAAGGTTGGCCGTGCCCCGGCGCGGTTTGACGAAGACGATCTGTGGAGCCTCAATGCCAAGCTGCTCCACGATATGCCGTTTGCCGCCGTGGCGGACCGTGCGGGCGACGGTGTTGATGAGCCCTTGTGGAATGCCGTGCGCGCTAACATCACGCGGGTGAGCGAGGCGCGCGACTGGCACGCAATTGTCTATGGCACGATCACGCCGGTGATTGAGGATAAGACGTTTACGGATGTTGCGGCCACGTGCGTGCCGGGTGGTCCGTTAACGGAGGATAGCTGGTCGGCGTTTATTGGGGCAGTGAAAGAAAAAACTGGCGCGAAGGGCAAAAAGCTCTTTATGCCGTTGCGCCTTGCCCTTACCGGTAAGGCCCATGGCCCGGAAATGGGCCCGCTCTTTGCGTTGATCGGGGCGGAAAAGGCACGCATCCGCTTGCAAGGGTAGCCGCTGACCGCCCCTCTCCCACCCGCACATTAGCCCAAATTCACCGTTGCCGTGCCGCGTTTGCGCTCATCATAATGGGCCCGCCGGTCAAGCGGCGGGTGCGCACGCTGGGCGCAATTGGGCCGCTCGCACAGATAACAGTTCGGTCCGATGGGCACGGGGCTTGGCTCATTCAAATCGAACGGGTCGGCATAAACGAGACGCGGCGCATGTTTCAGGTCACAGCCAAGGGCCACAGCCAACTGTTGCGAGGGTTGCGTGAAGGAGCCGCCTGCGCGTTGGACTGTGCGGGCGACCGAAAAATGCGGGCGCTCATCAGGCAACTGAATAATCTGGGTTTGGATTCGCCCTGGCGTTTGAAAACACTCATGGATATTCCACAAGGGGCACGTACCGCCCTGGCCGGCAAAATGAAACCGCCCGGAGCTAAAGCGCTTGGAAATATTCCCAGCAATATCAATGCGCATAAAGAAAAAGGGGACGCCCCGCGCCTCCGGTCGTTGCAAGGTGGTGAGCCGATGGGCAACCTGCTCAAAACTTGCCAGAAAACGGTGGGACAAAACCTCAAGATCGTAGCGGTTGGTCTCGGCCGCCTTTAGAAATAACCCATAGGGCATCATCACCGCCGCCGCAAAATAATTGGCGAGCGTCACCCGCGCAAGGCGTTTGCTCTCCTCGTCCCGCAAGGCGCGATCATCAATCAGTGCGTCGATGGCATGGGACTGCTCCAGAATGGCAAGTTGATACGCAAGCTGAAAACATCGTCCGGGTGCAGAGAGTAATTCCGACAGGTTGATCCGTCGGCCATGGCGATCAAAATACCGCAACATCTCGCTCATCACATGGGCGGGGACAATGCGGGTGACGAGGTGGTGGTCGGTCTCCAATCGGCGGCGCAAAGCGCCGTAAAGCCGTTCGGGTCGAAAGTTCTGCGCATCATCATCGGCAATGGCATGGGCCAGCGCCTCGGCAGCCTCATCAAGGGCGGGGAAATAATTGCCCGCATCATGGATAAACCGGCGGACTGCGTCGACCGGGTCGTTGATCGTCTCGACCGTGCCTGACGTCTGCCCCGCCTCCGCAGCGGGGTTGTCACCGCCGGTACGCCCAATCTCCTTACACAAATCAAGAAACGCCGCCGCGATGGCCGGGCTTGCCGCAACCACGGCTTCGACCTCTGATTTGGGAATTGCGCCCGCAATGCGTGGGTCGCGTAACGCCTCGTAAAGATCGGCAACCAGCGCCACATCGTTGGTGCCGCTCAACTCATCCAGCGGCACGTCATAATTCTGCGTCAGTCGAATCAGGAGCGCCGCGCTCACCGGACGTTGATTGCCTTCAATCAGGTTCAGATAGCTGGGGGATATCTCTAACTCCTGCGCCATGCGTGTCTGGGTCAGGCCAAGGGACTGGCGCAAACGGCGCAGTTTGGGTCCGATAAACAGTTTGTCCTTACGCATGGTGGGTTCTTTCTACGGCGATGGCGCTCTGCTTTTTTTCTGGTGCTAATACTATTGTCTATGACAAAATTTACAAAATAACAAATTCTACGGTGAGAAATTTGACCTTTAGACCCCAATTTTTACAGACAAATCCCGCCATTCATGGACTTTTAGAAATTTCTGTAAATATTTGGAACGAAGTTTTTGATGACGGAGATATCCCATGAACGCCCACGCAAATCCAACGCAAATGTCTTTCAGCGCCCAGGTGGCGAGCCTTGAGGAAGACTGGAAAACCAATGACCGGTGGAAAGGGGTCACCCGGCCTTATGGTGCGGCGGATGTGGTGCGGTTACGCGGTAGTCTGCAGCCGGAATATACGCTGGCGCGCCGGGGTGCTGAAAAGCTCTGGGACCTTGTGAATGGCGACGCGCGCAAGGGTTATGTGAATTGCATGGGCGCGCTCACGGGCGGGCAAGCCATGCAACAAGCCAAAGCCGGGATTGAAGCGATCTACCTGTCAGGCTGGCAGGTTGCAGCGGACGCCAATACTTCCGAAACAATGTACCCGGATCAATCGCTGTATGCGGTTGACTCAGTGCCCACGGTCGTGCGCCGGATCAACAATACCTTCAAACGGGCCGATGAGATCCAATGGAAGGCGCTCAGCGATGGCAAGATGACCGATGCGCAAGCGGTGGATTACTTCCTACCCATCGTTGCCGATGCGGAGGCTGGCTTTGGCGGCGTCTTAAATGCCCATGAACTGATGAAAAATATGATCATGAATGGCGCGGCGGGCGTCCATTTTGAAGATCAGTTAGCGTCAGTAAAAAAGTGCGGCCATATGGGCGGCAAGGTGCTGGTCCCAACCCAGGAAGCGGTTCAGAAATTGATTGCTGCCCGGCTGGCGGCTGATGTGATGGGGGTACCGACGGTTTTGCTGGCGCGCACCGACGCCAATGCGGCGGACCTGATTACCTCCGACGCCGATGAGAATGACAAGCCCTTTATCACCGGGGAGCGCACAGCGGAGGGATTTTATAAAACCCGCGCGGGGATTGATCAGGCCATTGCACGGGGCCTTGCCTATGCGCCCTATGCGGATCTTTTATGGTGCGAGACGGCAACGCCCGATCTTGATGAAGCCCAGAAATTCGCTGATGCAATCCATGCGAAATACCCGGATCAGTTGCTGGCCTATAATTGCTCTCCTTCTTTCAACTGGAAGAAAAATCTCGATGACGCGACCATTGCGCGGTTCCAACAGGCGCTTGGCGATATGGGGTACAAGTATCAATTCATCACCCTCGCTGGCATTCACAATATGTGGTACAACATGTTTGACCTCGCATGGCACTATGCGCAGGGCGAAGGCATGAAGCACTATGTGGAAAAGGTACAAGAACCGGAATTTGCCGCCGCCGACCGGGGCTACAGCTTTGTAGCCCATCAACAGGAAGTTGGTGCCGGATATTTCGACGATGTGACCACAACAATTCAGGGGGGCCAGTCTTCAGTTACCGCGCTTACGGGGTCCACAGAAGAAGAGCAATTCTAACCACCGGCCAGGGAGGATGGGGCGTTCCTGAGCATCGTTCGAGGGCGTCCTATCCCCTCTTTTTCGCGTAAGCGTTGAATTTGACAGCCCGTCTCGAGCGCCATACGGTTGACCATCGTTAACCATATTAGGGGGCTTTCATGAAACCGTTTTCACTCTTCATCCTCGGCGGCCTTGCGCTTCTTGCAGCCGCGGCTGCATCGGCGCAACAGAACCTGAAAGGCGCTGGTGCGCTTACCTGCACAGAGTTCTTCACGATACTTGAAGAAGCACCGGAGACACAGAAGGGTGATGCCGTTGCTGCTTTATTTTCTTGGGTACAGGGCCATGCATCGGGGCGAAACCTTGAGAATCCCGAAGCTGGACAGAAGGACCTGACAACCCTCAGCCCTGAATATGTAGTCAATCAGGTCTTTTCCTTTTGCAGCGTCGACAGTGAATTGCCCATCTATGCCATTGCTGAAGCAATTTATCAGGGGCTACCTGATCTCGTCGTGACAGAAGGCACGGTTTAGAGCGCACCCCCGAAAGCATGCCGCCGCACGCGCTGCCGATCAGTCATTCTCAATGATACTCACACCGCTAGGCGAGGTGAAGCGCGCATTATTTCGGCGGCGCTGAGTTGGGTGAACAAGGCCCTGATCCGGGACCTCTTGTTGGCCGGTTGAAGGCGCGGCCGCTCGTATCGTGTTGACGCTCGTGTTTGGTATCTGGTTTCCGAAAAAACCAAGGTCACGGTCAGTGAAATTGGTGAGGTTCGGCAGGCTTGCGGTCAAATCATCCTCGCCAAGACCAAACCACCGGCCGAGCGTTGCCGCATATTGATCAACACTATGCGCGGGGATCAGGCGGCCACTATCTTCGGTATAGTCCTCTCCCTGAATATCAAGTGAGGGCATGGTGCCGAAGATTGATCGGCCCGCAACGTCGCCGCCCGCCACAAAATGGTGGGAGGCCCAGGCATGGTCCGTACCATCGCCATTATCGATCAGGGTACGCCCGAAATCGCTGGCAGAGAAAACGGTCACATTATTCCACATCCCAATATCAATCATTGCCGTGCGGAAGGCAAACAGGGCGTCGGCAATCTCCCCTTGTAGGCGGGGCAGGCTTGAGGCCTGGCCCGAATGGGTATCAAACCCGCCGAGGCCCACAAAGAAGATCTGACGCTGGGCCCCGAGGCTGCCATTGATACCAATCGTGCGGGCAATCGCTTCGAGTTGATCGCCAAGCCGCGAGGAAGGAAAGGTTGATAACTCTTCGGTTCCGTCATAGGCGGCACTGAAAAAAGCGCCCGATTGCACGCCTTCGCCTTGCAGGCGACCATAGTCGCGTTGGAAGATATTGCGATTATCCCAGTGTAGGCGACCATAATAATTGTCGATGCGCGCGCGCACTTGATCAATACCCGCATCATTGCCCAGAAAGAAGGTGCGCGAGGTCAGATCAAGCCCGTTGCGCCCGCGCGGTGAAATGGTGAAGGCTGGTGCCGTCTCGCCCGACAGAAAGGGCGCGTTGCTGGCCGTGGTGATTGCCGCAAAACGCGGATCGATACCCGGGTCCGCACGCAACATCGCATCCACAAACCGGCCCCCCCAGCCAAGCGTCGTGCCCTCTGGGCCAAAGGTTTGCCACACTGACTGCTGATCATTGTGAGAGAAAAGCTGCGGGGGTAGAGGCACGCGCCGGGCCTCAAAATCATCCCGGGTGGTGGGGGTAATGATCGGCCCCACACTGCCCACAAAAGCAAGATCGCCATCGTTAAACATCCGGCGCAGGGGGGCCATATTTTCTGGCAAACCAAAGCGGCGGCCACCAAGCGCACTGGCATTGTCCGGGGACAGAACAAGCAGGTTTTCCCGGTCCCGCGAAGAGGTGCCACTGCCCACACCATAGGCATTAAAGAGCCCCGGACGGAGCGTAGCGAGCGCCGAGTAGGACGGATTGTCAAAGGGAATCAGCGTATCGGCGTGGTCCATACCGCCCAGAAAGAACAGACAGACAAGCGCTTTATAGCCCGATGTGTCCGCTGCCCGGGCCGCCGGAATGCCGAGTGTGCCCATGCCCACACCGACCTGACCCAGATGGGTACCGGCTGCAAGCGTTGCCGCCGCGCCAGAAAAAAATGCACGTCGCTTCATGGCGCTCTCCGGTTATTGCAAGGTGTGATAGGCGGGCGCGCCCATAACCAGCAGAATGGCGGTAGTGACCCGGCGTAAACGATCACGGTCTTCATTTTGATTGGTGCGTATGGGAAGCATTTCAACAATTGTCCGGATTTCCTCACGCGCCGTGCGCGACAACCGCCTGCCCGTCAAGAGGAGGTCAAGCCGGTCAACAAGCGCGCGTGGGTCCTCTACGAGCGCAAGTTCGTCACTATAGTCAGGCAGGAAAATCTCCCCGATCACCGCCGGGTCAAAGCCCTGGCGCGTCACCTCCGTGCGGTCGAGCACAAAGCGCGCCATAAAATTGAGATAACCCGCAACCGAAGACGAGTTGACGAGCTGCAATTCAGGCGCGGTAAGTCCCTGATCGCCGGACTGGGTTTGCGGGGCCACATAGCCCGGCCGGTAAAAGTTAAACACCGAAGGGGGCCGCAAAAATTGCTGGCCCAAACCGTCTGAGGCGCGGGTATCAATGAGGAAATAAAACGCCCCTGGCTCAATCCCGGACACATCAAAGGCGCGCACCCACTGGACAAATTTCAGGATAGGCTCGCGGATTTTTCCCCCATCGCGCGGTTGATCGAGCGGATGCTCAAAAATGACTGGATCAAGCAGAATAGCCGCCACCGTCGCTTTGAGATCGCCGCGAACACCTGTGCCAAATTGCTGGCCATTTACGGCGGTAAAGGTACCGCGTTCAAAGGCAGTCACAACCCGCTGCACATAATCCGGAGACGGATGACTGCGGGTAAAGCGCTGGATTAACTGGCGACACAGGAATGGGGCCACATTGTCATGATTGGCGATGGTGTCGAGCGCCATGGCAACGCTCACATCGCCGCCTGTATTCTCCGGGACTGTTGTTCCGAGAAAGGTTTTTTCAAGCGCTGAATGCTCCTCGTCAAAAATTACCATGGGCAGTTCGAAGGACCGCCGCGTGGGGCCGGAGCGAAAGGTTGGCACATCATACCAGAAGCCGGTGAACACGCGGGCGAGCCCCGCGATATCAGCATTATCGTAGGTCTCAATGCGGTTACCGTCATTATCAAGCACGGGCGTGCCATCGCGATTGAGTGCGAGGAGGCCAATGGAAAAAAGCTGGAGGATTTCGCGCGCGTAGTTCTCGTCGGGGACCCGGCCCGTATTCGGATTGCCTTTTCGATTACGCAGGAACGTCAGCCAGCGGCCCATTAGCGGCGCATAAGTCACATCCTCCAGAAGGTCACGATAGTGCCCAAAGGCATGGCGGCGCAGCTGGTCGACGAAATAGGCGTCTTCTTCCAATTGACCTTGCGGCGTGTCGAGGGAGGCCGCAAAAATCTGTGATAAGGCAAAGGTCATCCGCATGCCCAATTGATCTTCGGACGTCATCATCGCCTGCCACAGCATGGAGTTCACGATGGCTTTATCCTCAATCTCACCGTCAGGACGCCTGGCTGCGATGGTTCTGTCCAGGAAGGTAACCGGCTCCACCTCAAACGCGTCGGTTAACCAGTCGGCAGCATCGCGCCCCACGAGGGCGTCAATATCAGTCTCCGACCCGCCAAAGGTTGCGTACATCAAAAAGCGAGCCGCCTGTGCGCGGTTGGTGATGAGTGTGGTGGCAGGGGGCTGTGGTCTGTCAATTCGTATGCCATCGGTTCGCCCACGGATGATAAAGGTGGGCGGCGTAAAAGGGTCTTGTGCTTCCACAATGCGATTGATGAAGTCCGGATCTTGATCGGGATCATTGACAATGGGCGCTTGCGCGCGCGCCAGGCCAGCGACCAAAAGGGTGCAGCCAATGGCAGTTGTGACGATCAACGAGCGAAGGCAGGCGATATTTGTCATTGCAAAAACGTCCCTGTTCGGAGGAGTATTCATCACAGCGTCGTTTACGCAAAATGAAACTATGGAGAGATAGCTCTGCCGACCAACCCTCACCATGGTGTAAGGGTGACCCGCCACGGTTTGAAAAGCCATTACGAAAGACCGTAAATTTTTTTGAAACACGCAGCCGGTACCCGCGAAACGGCAGGTACGCTAGCGGCTGGTTTCCCGAAAAACGGGTGAGGGGCCGCTAGGCTTTTTGTGGGGGCTGGTGTAAGTCCCCCTTACCTGATTTTAAGCTTGGTCCCATGGCGCAACACTCGACCCGCGAAACCATTGTTCAATTGCTGTCAAACATGTCTGACGGCAAAGAAATTCGTGCCTATTTGAACCGGTTTTCCAGCGTTCAGCAGACCCGGTTTGCTGTGATCAAAATCGGCGGGTCGATCCTGCGCGATGAGCTGACGCAAACGGCGTCGGCGCTTGCCTTTCTCCACACGGTTGGATTAACGCCGATTGTTCTTCACGGTGGCGGCCCTCAGCTTGATGAGCGTCTGGCTGCCGAGGGCGTTGAAACGCCGAAGATCGATGGCCTGCGCGTGACGAGCCCGGCGGCGCTCGATGTGGCGCGGGAGGTGTTCATCACGGAAAATCTTCGGCTCGTGGAGGCGGTGCGCGCGCAAGGTGTTGATGCGCACTCGGTCAGCGCCGGGGTCCTGGAGGCAGAGGCCCTTGACGTCGACACGTTCGGTCTTGTGGGCCGGCCAACGGGCGTGCAACTTGCACCGCTTGAGTCTGTTGTGCGCTCGGGCGCCATTCCTATCCTGACCTGTCTTGGTATGGCGCGCGGTGGTCAGCTTCTCAACATCAATGGCGATAGCGCGACGCGCGCCCTTGTCCATGCGCTCCGTCCCCTGAAGATTATTTTTCTTTCAGGCACAGGCGGGCTGCTAAAGCCTGACGGCGCGCCGTTGCACTCGATCAATCTTGTGTCCGATTATGAGGAGTTGATGGCTGCGCCGTGGGTTCACTCGGGTATGCGGCTGAAGCTTCAAGAAATTAAAGCCCTGCTTGATGATCTTGATCTGTCGGCGTCGGTGTCGATTACCTCACCCACGGGTCTGGTGCGCGAGCTTTTTACCCATGGCGGCGCGGGCACTCTTGTGCGGCGGGGGGAGCGGATTGTGACCCACGACCAGAAAACGGCGCTCGATGCCAAAAAACTCCATACACTGATCGAAGAAGGGTTCCAGCGGGCATTGAAGCCAGACTGGTTTGCCGGTCTGACTCTTACGCGCGCCTTTGTGTCGGAAAACTACCGCGCTGGCGCCCTGATCACGCAAGTGAACGGGCTCCCCTATCTTGATAAGTTTGCGGTGATTGAAGACGCGCGCGGGGAGGGGCTTGCCCGGGTTGTCTGGCGCGCCCTCGCGGAGGATTTTCCAACGCTGTTCTGGCGCTCGCGCACCGAAAATGGTTTCAACGCCTTCTATGCTGATGTGGCGACGGGTTCGGTAAAAATTGGTCCGTGGACGGTCTTCTGGATGGGGGATATCGATTTACCGACCCATGCGGATCATCTGGCGCATCTTGCCAGCCTGCCGGAGGCCTTTTTGCCGCAACGGGATGAAAATTGATGGTCGCCCGGTCAAAAGAAACGCCGTCGCGCCGGTTTTCCATCGGTGTTGTGGGCGCGCGCGGGTTCACCGGCAAGATATTGCTGGGCTTGATCGCCAATCACCCGGCGCTTGACCTTGTTTTTGCGGCCTCGCGCGGTCTTGCCGGCACGCTTGTCTCGGCGGTGGCCCCGCACGTAGCCGGGACGTTGCGGTTTGAGGCGATGGACGAGCATGCGGCGGCGGCCCGCCCGGTTGATGCGGTCATCCTTGCCACACCCGACGGGGCGGCATCAATGTATAGCGCGGCAATTGCGAAGTCCGCTCCGGAAACTGTCATCATTGATCTGTCAGCGGACCATCGGTTTGACGACGACTGGGAATATGGCTTGCCGGAACTGCGCCGGTTGAAGGGTGAGGGCACGCGGTTGCGCGGGGCGCGGCGTATCGCCAATCCCGGCTGCTATGCAACGGCGATGCAGCTTGCCATTGCGCCGCTGCTGGAAAGGCTTGCGGGTACGCCCTCGGTCTTTGGCGTGTCGGGCTATTCCGGCGCGGGCACAACGCCGAATAAACGAAACGATCCCGCCATATTACGCGATAATCTGTTGCCCTACGGATTAACGGGGCACAAGCATGAGCGCGAAGCAACACGCCATCTTGGCCGGTCGGTGCGGTTTTCACCCCATGTCCATCCGGCTTATCGCGGGTTGCTGACGACCGTCCATGTACCGCTAAAAGCCCCCACAGAAAAACAAGACCTGCGCGATATCTTTCATGCCGCCTATGGTCATGAACCGTTGATCACCTTGCAGGATGAAGCGCCAAACCTTCGTGATGGCAGTGGGCATGCCGGCGTCATCATTGGCGGGTTTGAAACGTCCTATGATAATCCGTACGCTGTGCTTGTGGCAGCGGAAGATAATCTATTGAAGGGTGCGGCGGTCCAGGCCATGCAAAATCTCAATCTTGCCCTTGACCTTGACGAGTTTGGCGGCCTTGACGAGCTTAGCGGGCGTTCAACCGGCAACGCTTTCATAGAGTGAGGCGATGGTGGGCGCGACCCGCGCCAGCGGATCAGGCGTACGGGTCAGGCCGAGGCGGACAATGACCATCTTTTTGTCCGGAATCATGATTACATATTGCCCATCATGGCCGGAGAAGAAATAGGCTTCCTCCGGAAGACCAGGGAAGAACCGTTTGCGTTTTGCCCCGGTGGCGGGATCAGGCTTGCCCTCGCGGTTAAGCCAGAAATGAGCACCGTACTGATGATCAGACTGCGCGGTGGGTGTGGCCACATAGTCCGTCCATCCGGCGGGGAGCAACCGCGTGCCCTGCCACGTGCCGTCATTGAGATAGAGCTGGCCAAGCCGTGCCCAGGACCGCGCTGAGGTATAGAGATAAGATGAGCCGATAAAATTACCGACCGCGTCACGCTCCATGGTGGCATCGGTAATGCCAAGGGGCTTGAAAAGCACATCGTTGGCATAGCCCGTAAGTGTCCGGTTCGTTGCCGCAAGACGCGCACCCAGCGCCATGGCGAGGATATTGGTGGTGCCGCTAGAATAGGCCCAATGACTGTCAGCGGGGTGCGCCGGCGGGGATGCTGCCGCAACGCTCCCGGCGTTGGCCGCAGAGAATAACATTCTGTTCACGTCTGATTTAGCTGCGGCATAATTCTCGTCAAACTCAAGGCCACTTTGCATATGGAGGAGATGGTTCCAGGTCAGCGCCCGCCGATCATCCTGTTGCCACTGGGCAAGGCCGATGGGTTGGTCAAGGCTTAACAGCCCGTCGCGCACCGCCGCGCCGATAAGGGTTGCTGTGACACCTTTTGCCATGGACCAGCTCAGAAACGGTGTTGTTTCGTCAAAACCTTCTGCATACCACTCACCCACCAGTTTACCGTCCACCGCAACCAGCAAGGCACGATGCCCCGCGCTCTCGTCTGCAGCAGCGTCGGTGAAGGTGCTTTCCATACGCTGATAATTGACATCCGGGTGGGGCTCGTCTGCCAGGGCTGTCTGCCAAAGGGCGGGTTGGCCAGTTGTCGGAACACCGAATTGGTAGCCGACAACTGCGATTTTGGTGTCATCATTTGTAGGCAGAACAGTACACCCTGAGCCCGCTTGATGGATCGCCGTCGCGCGGCCCAAGCCAAAAAGCGAGGCTGTGACGATGTCAGCCTTATAATCAATGCGAGTGCCGACGGCCGTGAGGATTGGATGGATGTCATTGAAGTCATCGGCAAGAACCACGTCTGCGTCGCGGCCCGCCACAAAAACCTCCGAGCACAGAATTTTCGCCTTATAAGCCGAGACGGTGCGGGCGGTACCGCTTTGCAAGAGGTAAAGCGCAAGTCCCAAAACAATGAGGACAGGGACTACCCCGGCAGCGATCAGGCCCGTGCGCCGTGTTGAGGTCATGATTTGCCTTCTTTCCTCGTCTTTTCCTTTTTTGTGAAGGGAACCGATTGCAAAGGTCGTGGCAAGACCGTAGCGCACGCGAAACGGCCGCCCAAACAAACAAACCCCGGCCTTTCTGACCGGGGTTTTGTCAAATCATAGAGTTGAGAGGCGGGTTATAGCCCCACAAAGGGCTGGATCACTTTGCCCACCATATCCTTGAACACTAACGGTGCTGATGTTGCGATCAGACAAATACAGGGGTCATCGCCAAAAGCCTCCGGGCTATGGGTGTGCGACCCATCAAGATCGGCAAGATCGCCCGCGCCATATTCGCCGGTCTGATCGCGATAGGCCCCGCGCAGGATCATGGTCAGCTCCTGTGCCCCATGGGAATGGGTGGGAATTTTGGTGCCCGGGTTAATCCGCAACAGCCGCAATGTGTTGCGACGATACCCTTCGGCTTCGATAATGCTTTGGGACACGCCAGGGGCAACGGGCCGCCATTTGGCCGCATCTAACCCACCGGGCAGATAGGCGCTCAGTGGCAAAGCCACTTCCGGACGCAGATCATTGTCCGGCTGGGTTGAGGCGCTGCGGGCCATGGGCTCTGTATGCTCCGCAATTTTCCAGAAAGTCGTCAACGCACTGTCAGCCATGGCAACCGGATCAGCCTCTTCCAGGCATACACCGCCCACTGCCTCCAGATCGCGCACGATTTCACGGCACTCCTTGCACAGCCGCAAATGGGTCGCGATGACCACATTGCGTGCTTCGTCCATCTGACCGGCCGCATATTCAGCCAGCGTATCGATCGACGCATGATGCTTGATCATACTCATTCAAGCTCACCCAGTTCCTTCCTGATCTTGTCAAACGCCAAACGAAGCCTGCTTTTTACGGTTCCCAGAGGGAGATCCAATCGTTGGGCGATGACCGAGTGTGGTTCATCTTCAAAGAAAAATAATTTCACCACATCTTGCTGTGCATCGGGTAAGATGTGGAGTGCGTCACGTATACGCGCGTCACGTTCGGCACGTTCAGTCAGTTCATCCGCCTGCGGTTCCTCCGCCGGCTTGAGGCCCGGATCGTCGGGGTCAAGCTGCGGTCTCGCCTGCTTACGGATTGCATCTATCCGCAGATTACGGGCGATCGTGAAAATCCAAGTGGAAGCCGTTGCTTTTGACGGATCGAACAGGTGTGCCTTGCGCCAAACCTTGAGCAAGGTTTCCTGGGCGATGTCTTCAGCCTGCTCAGCGGGGACGCGCGCGCGCATCATGTAGCCCTTCACGCGGGGGCCAAAATACGCAAACACCTCTCCGAAGGCCTTTTTGCTTCGGGTTTGCGCGACGTCCACCAAAAGGGAGTTCATATATTGGCGTTCTGAAAGGGTCTTCTCGGATGCTTTCGAAGAAGCACCCGTCTCGCGCGATTTTGACATCGGCGCCATGATTGGCCTGACCTTTGAGGCAACAGCCTCGGTTGTCTGCAGCGCAAGTTGCATCGGTGACCTCTTGATTTCAGCTACAGAAATTACGGGAAGGGTTGGGTCACCGGATCATTCCCCTGTAGTGTAGGGGGGTGCGACCGATTTGGCTAATACTCCTGGCCGGAATTCTCGGTATTCCTGATCTTTTCGGGGTGCTGGGCGCGTATCTGCGACAACGTGGAACACCATGGCCGCTCCCTGTGCCAGAATGAACCGAAGCCGTCGTTACGCTGCCACGCCCACCCAAGGACCCCTTATGGCCTATGACACCCCGAAATCAGCGTCGAACGCCTCCGGTAACGAGGGGTCTTTGCGGATCGCTGTGGTAGGAGCAGGCATCTCGGGTCTATCGGCCGCCTGGGCCCTGTCAAAAACGCACGAGGTCACCCTTTTTGAGCAGGATGACCGGCCCGGCGGGCATGCCAACACTGTAGATATCGACATTGAGCGTAACCGCGTAACCGTCGACACCGGCTTCATCGTTTACAATGAGGCGAATTATCCGAACCTTGTGGCGCTCTTTGCGCATCTGGGTGTGGAAACGGCGGCGTCGGATATGTCGTTCGGGGCATCCTTGCGCGGCGGGGCATGTGAATATTCCGGTCAAACGCTGGGCTCGGTTTTTGCCACCCGGTCAAATATGATCAGTCCCCGCTTCTGGCGTATGCTGATTGATGTGACGCGGTTCCACAGGCTGGCCAAACGCGCGCTTGATCGCGGCGTGGAAGAGAGCCTATCTCTGGGAGACTTCATCCGTAATCATCGTTTATCAAAGGCGTTTGCCGACGATTTCATCGGCCCGATGGCTGGCGCCATCTGGTCAACGCCGTGTGCTGATGTTCTTGACTATCCTGCGCGCTCATTCCTGCAGTTTTATGCCAATCATGGCTTGCTCCAGGTGCTAAACATGCCGCTCTGGCGGACGGTTGCAGGCGGCTCTCGCCACTATGTGCAAACTGTCCTTGATGATTTTGACGGCACGCTGCGGCTTCGCACCCCCGTAGCGCGGGTGGAGCCCGCGCAGGGGGGCACGGTTGTGGTCACCACCGCCGATGGCACGCGAGAGACCTTCGACCATTGCGTGATTGCCGCCCATGGCGATCAGGCGCGCGCCATGGTCAACAGGCCCGGCACGCCGCGTGATGATATTTTGGCCGCCTTTCGCTACCAGCCAAACCGCGCCGTTCTGCATATGGATGCCTCGGCCATGCCACGCCAGCGGGCGGCCTGGTCAGCCTGGAATGTGATTGAAGCCGGTGACGATCTGTGTGTGACGTACTGGATGAACAAGCTGCAACCGCTGGCGACGGACCGCGATGTCTTCGTTACACTTAACCCGCCGCACCCGCTGAACCCCGTTTTTGGTCAGTGGGATTATGTGCATCCGCTCTATGATCTTGATGTCTACCTGGCTCAGCGCGATATCTGGGCCCATCAGGGTACAGATAATATCTGGTTTGCCGGCGCGCATCTTGGTGCTGGCTTCCATGAAGATGGGTTGCAAGCCGGCCTCAAGGTTGCCGAGGCAATCAGCGGTGTTGCCCGCCCCTGGCAGGTTGAAAACGCGTCGGGCCGGCTCAATCTCGAACGGTTTCGCCCGAGTGATCGCGCCGCAACGCCCGAGGCCGTGTGACAGGTCTTCCCCAAAGCGGTATCTATTGCGGGACGGTTCGCCATTTCAGGCTCAAACCGAAACGTCATAAACTTGCTTATAAAGTTTACAGCCTACTGATCAATCTGGATGAGTTGGACGATGCGGCGGCGCGACTTCGGTATTTTTCGCGCGGACGATTTAATCTGTTTTCGTTTTATGACCGAGATTTTGACCGCCGGGATCATGGGCGCAACGGTGCGGACTGCCGGGGATGGGTGCGCGAAACCCTCGCCGAAGCGCGATTAGACGATGACGGGCCTGTCTTTGCGCTGTGTTACCCCCGGGTGCTCGGTTATGCCTTTAATCCTATCACGGTGTTTTATTGTTTTGACCGGGCGCAAAAGCCCATCGCGCTTCTCTATGCTGTGCGCAACACCTTTGGCGGGCGGCACAGCTATCTGATCCCCGTGGACAGGTCAGCGGCGAGGCAAGAAACCCCAATCGTTCAAGAGACAGATAAGAAATTTCATGTCTCACCCTTCGTGGATATGGAGATGAAATACCAGTTCAGTCTCTCGATACCGGCGGCGCGTCTTCATCTCGCGATCCAGGTGAACGATGCTGAAGGCCCACTTTTGATGACTAGTTTTGGTGGTGACTGGCATCCGCTTGACGATCAGACCTTGTGGCGCTGTTTTTGGGGGTATCCACTCCTGACCGCAAAGGTCGTTGCCGGTATCCATTGGGAGGCGGTAAAGCTCTTGCGAAAAGGATTGCGCTTGCGCGCCGGTGCTCGCGACCCGGTGAACCCGGTGACGATTGTGCGCCCCCCCGTCGGATAAGGAGGTATCACTGTGACCGTGTTGATTACCGGCAGTTCCGGCCATCTGGGGGAGGCGCTTGCCCGCACCTGTGAAGCGCAGGGCAGAGCCTGGCGCGGCATTGATGTTCGGGCCGATGACTATACTCATGCGGTGGGCTCCATCACGGACTGCGATTTTGTGCGTGAGGCCATGTGCGGTGTAGAGACCGTCTTCCACACGGCAACCTTGCACAAACCTCATATAGTCACGCACACGCGGCAAGCTTTTGTGGATGTGAATATCAGCGGTACACTGACGCTTTTAGAGGCTGCGGTGGCCGCGGCGGTGCGTGCCTTTGTGTTTACCAGTACAACCAGCACGTTTGGCTACGCCATGCACCCTGCACCCGGCGGTCCGGCGGTGTGGGTTGACGAGACGCTATCCCCGATCCCCAAAAATATTTACGGCATTACCAAGCTTGCGGCAGAAGAAATGTGCGCGCTCATTGCCCGGAAGCATCACTTGGGGTGCATCATCCTGCGGGTTTCGCGCTTCTTCCCCGAAGACGATGATCAGGCATCGGTGCGCACGCAATTCAGTAACGACAACGTCAAAGTGATTGAGCTGTTAAATCGGCGGGCAGATTTAGCTGATATGGTCAGCGCGCACTTTTGTGCCGCCCAAAAGGCGCCAACGCTTGGCTTTGACCGGTTTGTGATCAGCGCGCCAAGCCCGTTTTCGCACGATGATCTGACGGCCCTGCGCACCGATGCGGCGGCGGTAATTGAGGATTATCATCCGTGTAAGGATGTGATGGCTGATCGCGAGTGGTCATTGCCGCAAACGCTGGACCGGGTTTACAGCTCGGCCCGGGCGCAAGCCCACCTTGATTGGGTGCCCCGCTATACTTTTGGTGCAGCACTCGACGCCTTGCGCCGGGATCAGTCCCCCTTCAGTGACGTGTCGCGCGCAGTGGGCGCCAAAGGCTATCATGAGGAGATGTTTGACGATGGTCCTTTCCCTGTGGAGCCAGATTGAGGGGGCTTGTCATAGGATCGCAGAGTACGGCGACAGTCCCCGGGACTTCGCCCAGGCATACCGAACTCTTGAAACCATTTTCCGTATCCCGGGTGTCCCTTGAAAATCACTGCTCACCCGGGTCTGGCAATTGGGTCTTGCTATTTCGCAGAGCCGGTCAAATAACCTTATTCGATAACCATAATGCCCGATAAGGGCTTTCTGGCCGGGAAGGACTTGCCATGGATAAACTCTACGCCAATGCGGCGGCGGCCCTCGACGGGCTCACCCGGGACGGTATGACCGTCATGTCGGGCGGGTTCGGTCTTTGCGGGATTGCTGAAACGCTGATCATTGCGCTGCGCGATAGCGGTGCCAAGAACCTGACAGTGATTTCCAACAATGCTGGTGTCGATGACTGGGGCCTGGGCCTTCTTCTCCAGACCCGGCAGATCAAAAAAATGATTTCGTCCTATGTGGGTGAGAACAAAGAATTCGAGCGTCAATATCTGGCCGATGAGCTTGAGCTTGAGTTCAACCCGCAAGGCACGCTCGCCGAGCGCTGCCGCGCGGGCGGCGCGGGTATCCCCGGTTTTTATACCAAGACGGGTGTGGGCACGCTGATTGCCGAGGGTAAAGAGCATAAAGAGTTTGATGGCGAAACCTATATTCTCGAAACTGGTCTGACCGCTGATCTGTCGCTGGTGCGCGCCTGGAAGGGTGACGCCGAAGGCAATCTTGTTTTTCGGAAGACCGCGCGCAATTTTAACCCAATGATGGCAACTGCCGGGCGGGTAACAGTTGCGGAGGTTGAGGAGATCGTATCGGTTGGTGATCTTGACCCTGATCAAATTCATACACCGGGTATCTTCGTCCAGCGTCTGATCCAGGCGGATCAGGAAAAACGCATAGAAAACCGCACAGTTCGTGAAAGGGAGGCATCCTGATGGCATGGGATCGTAACCAGATGGCGCAGCGCGCGGCGCGTGAATTGCGCGATGGCTATTATGTCAATCTTGGCATCGGGATCCCGACCCTGGTGGCCAATTACATCCCGGATGGCATGGACGTGACCTTGCAATCGGAAAACGGTATGCTGGGGATGGGCCCGTTTCCGTTTGACGACGAGGTGGATGCCGATCTGATCAATGCGGGCAAACAGACCATTACCGAGCTTGATCGCACGTCATATTTTTCTTCCGCCGATAGCTTTGCAATGATCCGTGGGGGGCATATCGACCTTTCGATCCTTGGCGCCATGGAGGTTGCCCAGAACGGCGATCTCGCCAACTGGATGATCCCGGGTAAGATGGTCAAAGGCATGGGCGGGGCGATGGATCTCGTTGCGGGCGTTAAAAAAGTTGTGGTGGTGATGGACCACACATCAAAATCGGGCGCACCAAAACTGCTGCAAAGCTGCTCACTGCCGCTCACCGGGCAGGGCATTGTCGATCTTATCATCACCAATCTGGGCGTTTTCGCCTGCGATAAAAGAGCCGGCGGTTTGCAACTCGTGGAGTTGGCCGACGATGTCACGGTGGAGGCGGTGCGCGATGGAACCGAAGCCGCGTTCTACGTTGCCTTGGCCGCATAAGCGGTCGCTCTCTGGGCGAAAGCCCGGCGCACCTGTAAAAGTAATAAAGCCCGACCTGATTATCGCGGACGCGATGCTCAGATCGGGCTAACTCTCCCCCGGTTTCAGCGCTTATCGAACAATCGATAAGTCCCCCGCCTTTGACACCCGGCGCGGCAGACGCTCCCATGGGCTTGGGGAGAAAGGCATCCCCTAAGTGGGGGAGAAAAACTCCCCAATATCCTCAAAAGTGGTTTTTTTTCATTTATTTCGAGATTTCAAGCCGTTCGGTCCCCCCGCAAGGGGCAAGCGTTTGCGCCATGCGCGCCTTTGGCGGGCGGGGTAACAGCAAAAGGTGATTGACCAGTAGGGCCGGGTTAACGCACAATCCCGCGAATAGGGGAGAGAGGGGCCATTTTCGCAGCGTTTTGCCTGGGTAAATCGGGCCTTCTGATCGTGGACTTTTGGATGGTGCTGGCGGCGTGCGCGCAATCGCCTGCGCAGACCATGCCTTATGCGGGACCAGGGATCATTCCGCTTCGATGATCGGGTAACGACACCGAATGTCAGCCGAACTCAAATCTCATCTTATGATGGCGTCGGTCGATTTCTCGCGCCTGCAGGCTTTTGTGCAGAATCTGCGATTGAAGACCGGGGCTGATGGCGCTCTTTTTCGCTATCTTGATTATAAAGACTGGACCTATCCAATCACGATTGATTGCGGGTCTGGGCTTTTTTCCAAACGGTTCTTCAATGAATATGACGGCGGGTGGGGGCTCAACGATCCCCATATCCGGGTCGGCGTAAACCGTCAGTTGCCTGACGGCCATATCTATATCTGTAGCGAACACTACTCGGCTGAACACCGCAAAACCGATCCGTATTTTTCAGAATTTCTGCCCAGTCACGACATCAAATGGATGGGCGGATATCTGACGCATATTGATAATCAGTATGCAGCTGGTTTTGCGGTCGTGCGCCGCGCCGATAAATCGGCGTTTGGGGATACCGAAAAGGAGTTGATGCAACCACTCCTCAGTGTGCTTGATGATTCGGTGCGTATGTTGATGCAGGGCCAGCGGATGAAGCTGATCCAGCGCGGTCTTGAACTGGCGCTGGAGCGGCGTACCGATTTTGCCATGTGTATTGACGCGCAGGGCCGGGTTCTGTGGCAAAGCGCCAGTGCAAAAAAGACCACCGACGCCATGAAATCCTTGCGCGTTATCGAAGACAAAATCGTATCGCGCTCCAAAGAGGGGGAAGCCGCGCTTAACGAAATCATGGAGATGGCGCGATCCTCCGACGATATGGGCGTGAAGGTGACCGTGGAAAAGGTTGATGGCGAATCAACCCCGTTCTTGTGTGTGCCCGTGCGGGCGGAAACCGGACGGCTCGGTGAGTCTGGTCTCGGTGCCTGTGTGCTTTTGGGTGAGGGCAATGTGAGCAAAGCCGCAAGCCCCGTCGCGATGACCGGTGACATCAATAGCCTGACGAAAACGGAGCTTCTGATTTGTGAACATGCAGCGCGCGGGCTTTCGGCACCGCGCATTGCCGATGCCATGGGGGTTCAGCCCTCCACCGTGCGCACGCACCTCAAGCATGTTCACCGCAAGCTCAAGATCAGCAATCGCTCAGAGCTGGTGGCCATGTTCCTCGGCTCGGTCAAAGATCAGGACGGCTGATCGGCGCCCGGTCGCGAAGGCGAAAACGCGCGCAGGTTTGGACAAACGGCCACAACCTCGGTAGGAAGACGGCCTTTCCCGCGCTGCGTGATCGCGCGCGGGCCGCGTTCCTTTTTTGACCCCATCACCGAGTGCTTCCAATGTCCGAGCCTTCTCCCGCTTCCAACCCTGCCGGGCCCCATGATGACGCGGTTGTCGCGCAGCATGGTCTGAGCCGCGAAGACTATGCTGACATCGAAAAGCAACTGGGCCGGGCGCCCAATCTTGTGGAGCTTGGCATTTTCTCCGTGATGTGGTCGGAGCATTGTTCCTACAAATCTTCGCGGCGGCATCTGAAAACGCTGCCCACAACCGCGCCGTGGGTCATATGCGGGCCGGGCGAAAATGCCGGTGTCATCGACATTGGTATGGAGGAGGGTGAGGAGGCTCTTGCTGCCATCTTCAAGATGGAAAGCCACAACCACCCCAGTTTTATTGAGCCCTATCAGGGTGCGGCAACAGGCGTTGGCGGCATCATGCGCGATGTGTTCACCATGGGCGCGCGCCCGGTGGCCAATCTCAACGCCTTGCGGTTCGGTGCCATTGATCATCCAAAGACGGCGCATCTTGTCCGCGGTGTGGTGGCCGGTATTGGCGGTTATGGCAATTGCATGGGCGTGCCAACTGTCGGGGGGGAAACCAATTTTGACCCTGGCTATAACGGAAATATCCTCGTTAATGCCATGACCGTGGGCATCGCGCCAAAGCACAAGATTTTTTATTCAACCGCCAGAGGCGCGGGCAACCCCGTTGTCTATGTCGGCGCAAAAACTGGCCGCGACGGCATCCATGGGGCAACCATGGCGTCAGCGGAATTCGATGATGCGTCGGCGGAAAAAAGACCGACGGTTCAGGTTGGTGATCCGTTTACGGAAAAACTCCTGCTAGAGGCATGCCTGGAACTCATGGCATCCGACGCGATCATTGCCATTCAGGATATGGGGGCGGCAGGCCTAACGTCCTCGTCGGTGGAGATGGCGGCAAAGGGCGCCGAAGCGGGCGAGGGCGGCTTCGATCTCAATCTCGATAGTGTGCCCCAGCGCGAAACCCATATGACCGCCTATGAGATGATGCTGTCGGAAAGCCAGGAGCGCATGCTAATGGTGCTCAAGCCCGGCCGTGAAGACGATGCGCGCGCGATCTTTGAAAAATGGGGGGTCGACTTTGCGGTGATCGGCGAGACAACCGATACGGGACGATTGCGTATTTATCACCATGGTGATCTGCAAGCGGATCTTCCCGTGGGGCCGCTCGCCGATGCCGCGCCCAACTATGACCGGCCTAGCGCCCCCGCCCCCGCCCCCGAACCCCTTGGCGCCCTTACCCGCGCGCAAACCGAAATCCTGATTACGCTTACCCCCCACGCGGGCGCCCAGCTGCCGCCGGAAACGCTGGTCACAACGCTCCGCGATGAACAGTTTACCCCGCTCGGCCCGGTGGCCAGCCTCGGCTGGCGGCGAAGCGGTGCAACCGGGACGCGGACCGAAACCAGTGCAATCGAGATTTATGCGGTTGTCGATGGGCCCGATGTGGGCACGACGATGCTGCAAGCAGCGCTCGACAATATGCAAAACGCCAGCGTGATAACGGGCTATACGCTGGAAAGCGAAACGCACGCGTTTGATCTGGCGGACCAGCCGGGGGGCATGCCGCTCCTCACCGCGCTTGCACAAATGATGGCGGACCCGGCCTTGTGTTCACGTCGCTGGATATGGGAGCAGTATGACCACACCGTCATGGGCGATACGGTGGTGCAACCGGGCGGTGATGCGGCGCTTGTGCGTGTGCACGGATCAAAGCGCGGCCTTGCGATGACCACCGATGTGACACCGCGTTATGTGCAGGCCGACCCGCGTGAGGGCGCGCGCCAAGCGGTTGCAGAAACCTACCGCAATATTTGCGCGGTGGGCGCAAGCCCGTTGGCCATCACCAACTGTCTGAACTTTGGGAACCCTGAACGCCCCGAGATCATGGCCCAGTTTGTGGGCGCAATCGCCGGTATGCGCGAGGCGTGTGAGGCGCTGGATTACCCGGTCGTCTCCGGTAATGTGTCGCTTTATAATGAGACCAATGGTCAAGCAATCCCGCCAACACCGGCGATTGGCGGCGTTGGTGTTATCCCCGATGTGGCAAAGGCCGTGCGTGTGGGCGGCGCCATTGCCGGTGAGGAATTGATCCTTGTGGGGATGAGCCGGGGTTGGCTTGGCCAGTCGCTCTATCTCAACCTCTTGTTCGATCTTGCCGAAGGCCCGCCGCCGCCCGTTGACCTCGCCGCAGAGAGGGCCCATGGTGAATTTATCCGTAAGCTGATCGATGATAACCTGATCACCGCCTGCCACGATGTCTCCGACGGTGGGACGCTTGTTGCGGCGGCAGAGATGGCGCTTGCCTGCGGGGAGGGGCTGGAGTTGAACACGCCGGTGAAAACCGGACGGGCAGCCTTCTGGTTCGGGGAAGATCAGGGTCGGTATCTCGTCGCTGCTGCCCCCGGTGTTGCGGACACGGTGCTGTTAAAGGCGGCCATGGCGGGCGTACAGGCAAGCCGGATTGGCCGGTTTGGCGGTCGCGACATTCGCCTTGACCCCCACATCGCCAAGCAGCCCGCGCCCAAGACCCGCGCGAACCCGGTTAAGCCCCGCGGTCCTGCAGGCCAGCCGCATACGCCGG
The DNA here is from genome assembly GCA_039819545.1 of Pseudomonadota bacterium. Taxonomy (GTDB): domain Bacteria; phylum Pseudomonadota; class Alphaproteobacteria; order Caulobacterales; family Parvularculaceae; genus CALLPQ01. The sequence goes on from JBCBRS010000012.1 coordinate 98,820, forward strand.
ATATCCTCTCGCTTCAGGCGCTTGATAATCTCTGGCAATCAACCTTGCCGTCCTCTATGGACATGCCCGGCCCAGCGACGGCCACGACACATCCGGATCAGGAGACCACACCCATGCCCATGGCCGCCAATGATATTAAATCCATGATCCTTGAGGCGTTACCCGACGCAGCGGTGGAGATTGAAGACCTCGCCGGTGATGGCGACCATTACCGAGCCCGCATTGTCTCCGCTGCGTTCGCGGGTAAATCCCGGGTGCAACAGCATCAACTGGTTTACCGGGCCTTGAAAGGCAAAATGGGCGGCGAACTCCACGCACTGGCGCTGGAGACCGCTGCGCCGGAATAGAGCGCGTTCACAAAAAGTGTCGTCACGGTTTTTGGGTTCGAACGCGCGACCACTCAAGAATCTAGACTGCGTTTCCGATTCAAAAAAAACGCAGTCTAGTCGGTATGCTGATAGTAAATATTGTGTTGGCAACCTCACCCCCCAACCCTCAAAGAGAGGAGACTGCAGAAGCGGTCGTCCGAAAGGGGCGTTAGGGCACAAATATCTTCAGCCCTGAAGCGGTACCGCGCGTCACGGTTGGGGCGACCGCGTCGTCACGCGGTGAAACGCATGTGAGCAAGCCGTAAATCCCGCTTTTTCAAATAGCGCTTCGGAGGCGGTATTGCCACGCCAGACCTGCGCAACAGTCAGGCAGCCGGGTTTGGTATCGGTGAGGGTCACCAGCCGGGTAAGGAGCGCTTTGGCGATACCGCGCCCGCGTTGATCCGCCGCCACAGCAATATCATCCACATAGCATGACCATCGATCTGCGCCGAAAAAGATATCGCTCGACTGGCGCCATTGAAAAAGCAGATAGCCCCCGGTCTGACCTTCGTCCTGCCAAACCCAGGCAAAATGCGTGCGGGTGCGGAACGGGTTTCTCGGTTTAAGATAATTGCGCAGATAGCCCACAATAGCAGAGCGGTTCGTGGGCGCACAAAATATCTCTGGAAACCGGTGATGGTGCTCATCCTGCCCGGCAATAAAAATATCCCCCAAGGCGGGTAAATCATTGCCGGTTGCTTCACGGATGGGGTCTGTTCTCACCAACGCCGTAGTCGCCATCGCGCTTTGCATAGTCATTCCCTTGTCGGCGCGCGGTGGCCCGCTCGGCGCTTGATTTCCCCGGGCGCGCCCCGCACAGTCAGGCCATGGGGGCGAAGCGTAAAGGGCGATCGCGGGGATGTCATCGGTTATGAACAGAACGCGCGGCGCCATTCGGTCGCTGGTTACCCCTGTGGCGCGGCCGTTTGTGCGCCAGTTTGTTGAAAAGCCATGGGCCTCGCCCACCATGGAGTTTCAATACGGACTGTGGAACGGGGTGTCCTGTCTTTATTCGGCCGCCGGTCGCCAATTGGGGGAAGCCAGTGCGCGGCCCCATCTTTTTAATGATGAACAGTCGGCACAGTGGCGCGAAAGTCGCTATGCGGGCGCGCGGGCCGGGCGGCAAATCAATGTCAGTGCTCTGCGAATTGCTATGGCGCATTTTGACGAAGCGTTGGCGGTTGTTGGCGCCGTTAGGGCAACCCTTCTCGCTCGGGAAAAACGTCCTGTCACGGATGACCTGGGGCTCTGGGATTTGTATTTGCTGTCCCGGCTTTCCATTGCGCTGATTGCCTATGGCGTGCGCAGTGGGCATCTGGAAAATACTGACCGCTCATCCCGATCGCGCGAGCCCGTGGTGCCAACGGTTCTCGCCACACAGTTTCAGTTTATCTCCGGTATCTTTATGATTTGTCGGCATATGATCGAGACGGATGCACCGGAAATTTCGCAAAACACTGTTGTTTCAGCCGCCGCGCTTTATGATTATGCCGACAGCCAGGGCGTTTTCCTGTCACCCTCCGGCGGTGCCTGTGCGGGCAGCCGCGCCTCTATCCTACAATTTGTGCAGGTCTGTATTGATGGGGTAAAGACGGGGGCGCCCTTTGTGGAGGCTGGGGGGCCGGCCAGGATTCTAGGCCGCGATGTGGGCGATGTGGCGGGCTGGCTTTCCTATGGTGCGCAGACCATCGCGCTTGAATGTACAATCGATGCCGCGATCCCCGGTACACCGTCGGCCGCAACGCGTATTTTTAAGGCTTTTACGGCGCGGGCGGACCGTTTGTCGCCGCCAGCTTTATCGGCGCTAATACCGGTTGCGGTGCGAGAAGGGACGCCGCCAGGCCTTGATTTGATCCTTGCCCGGCAGAATGCGATCCTGCGCCTTCTCGGTAGGGGGCCCGTCAGCGCGATCGCGCCAAAGATCATCGCGGCACGGATGAAGCCAATCAAGAAAAAGGAAACCCCGTTATGATCCGTACTTTTTTCGGCGCCGCCTTAGTGCTGGCGCTCACCGCTTGCGGTGCGGGTGACCCTGAAATTCCGCTTACCGGCGCGGGCTCACCCTATCTCTTTGCCTTTGCCGGTGATGACGACAACGCAGAGTCCGACTTTTTGCTGGTGCTTGACGTTGACCCGGCGAGCGATCGTGCCGGTACCGTGGTCTCCACACTGACCATCGGGCAGAAAAATACGATGCCCCACCATACCGAATATGTGCCACCCCCGCCGGGCGAGCCCATTTTCATGAATGGACACCGGCCAGAACTTAGTCTGATCGTCGATGTGACAAACCTGCCCGACCTTGCCATCCAAAAGACGTTTTCGCCGCCAGCGCCGCTGCGTTTTCCCCATGATTATACACGCACGCCATCGGGCACGCGTCTGGTGGGGTTCTTGCGCAGCGAGGGTACTGGCCCCGATGCGGGTGAGAAGGTGACCCCCGGCAACCATGGCGGTATCGCGGAGTATTCCGTGGACGGCGCGCTTTTGCGTGCGGTTTCGGCGGCGGCGCCAAGCCTTGCAAAACCCATGCGGCCCTATGCGTTTGCGTTATTGCAGGAATACGATCGCCTCGTGGTCACCAGCGCACCGATGATGGAAAAATCCTGGGCCGATGTGGTTCAGATTTATCGGTACTCGGATCTCTCTCTTCTCCACACCCTTGATCTACCGCCGGGCCAGCTGGCCGACGGTACGCCGGTACCGGGCGCTGAGGCCGCCGGGTTTGGGCCCCGCCGCCTTGCGGATGGCTCGGTCTTTTTGAACAGCTATGGCTGTGCGTTTTATCATCTGACGGCAATCGATAGCGACGCGCCAACCCTGACTATGGTGCACACGCTAAAGACCCCGCCCGCCCGGCGCGATGATGAAATTCGCGGGGCTTGCGGTATCCCTGTGCGGGTCGGGCGCTATTGGGTGCAACCGGCGGGATTTTTGAATGCGGTCGTGGTGCTGGATCTGGCTGACCCCGATGCACCGCGGGAGGTCTTTCGCCTGAAAACACCTGATGATTTTCGTCCGCACTGGCTTGCCAAAGACCCGGCCTCCAATCGTCTGGTTCTAGGCGCAGAGCTAGGCGGTGAGCAGGGCTTTTTCATCCTGCGCATCGATGAAACCACCGGCAGGCTCGGTTTTGATCCCGCTTTCCGCGACAAAAAACCGGGTCGCGTTTTCGACCGCCCCACGTCCGGCTACGTCTCGCTCAACCGAGACGACTGGCCCCACGGCAAATCAGGCCCCGCCTGGGGCCACGCGGCGTTGTTCTTGGAATGAGCGAAAGGCGGCTTGCTTTTGCGCCATTCCGCCCAACCATAAGCTGTTCAAGCACGCTCGTGTTGAATTCCAGCAATCGTGGACGGCGCCTGAATAATCAGGGGCTGAAAAATCAGAGGATGAGGCGGTGTCTCCGGCCTCTTCGGTGGCCTTTTTCTGGTGCTGGCAAGGCCCTGTTAACCAAAATCCTTTTGCATTGGAAAATCCATGGGAAAAGGCGTTGTCTGCATGTCACGGAGGCCGGGAAAAACCGGAGCTTTCCAAAATGATCGGCGGCGCTGTCATATTTTTGGACTATTCTTCCCAAATCATTCGCCTGAATGGTGTTCGGGCATCGTGATAGTCTCAATCGACGGCAGGGTGATAAAAGGTGACGGTTTTGAATTTTAGAAACGGGCTGCTTTGCCCTTTCCATCCTCGCTTTGCTTGCATGGCTGCGCTTGCCGCTGTTTTGTTCTCTGGGGCTCTGATCAAAACGGGTTCAGCGAGCGCGCAACCGCAGGATCAGCAGCAGGAGGCTGATCGCACTGCAGATGACGATGACGTGCGCCCCGAGCCAGGGCAGCCGTTGGCCCCGCGTTCGCGTCAAAATATCGATGAACCCCGGCTCACCCCCATGTTTGCCCCGCGGCGGCGGCGCGAGGATCGACGGTTTGACGATAATGAGCCTGTATATATCGATGATGAGGCCTCGGACGAGGACGATGATAACGCGTTTACCGGCATCCTGACCCTCCTGACCCCGTCGCAGACCGATCTTAGCCTTGGCGTTGGCCCGGTCTTTCGCCCCGATTATTTTGGCTCTGACGATTACATCTTTGATGCCGACCCGCAGGTTTTTCTGCGTGTGCGGAATTTCGTCTTTTTTGATGATGACGGCGCTGATCTCGCCCTTTTTGGATTCTCCGGGTTTAGCGTCGGCCCGTCCATCCGGATTGTGGGGGAGCGCAGCGAGGATGATAATCCGGCGCTTACGGGACTCGGCACTGTCGGCACGACCTTTGAACTGGGTGGCTTTGTTTCGACAACCTTCGTGGACCGGTTCAATGTCCGCTTTAAGGTTAGAAAAGGGTTACGCACGGGCCATCGCGGCTTGATCGTCGATGCATTTGGCACGGCGCTCCTGTTCCGCCGGGGCCGGTTTTCATCCTCGGTTTCTGCTCAGGCAACGTGGATTGGTGATGATTACGCGGATGCGTTTTTCAGTGTGACCCCGCAGCAGTCCTTTGCTTCCGGTCTCAACGAATTTGATGCCCGGTCAGGTTTTCGCAATATCGGTGGCAGCCTCAACGGCTATGTCAATCTGGGACGCAAATGGTCAGTTAATCCGTATGTGACCTATGATCTTGTCATTGGCAATGTAGCAGATACCCCGATTATTGCCGACCTCGGTTCGCGCAATCAATTCCGTGCCGGTTTCCATATCATTCGGCAGTTTCGCTTGTTTGATCGGTAGACGGTTGTTTTTTCGGGGCGGGCTTTATTTTTAATTTTGGTCCATAACTTACCACTCGCCCCGTATCCCCGGTCTACGAGCCGGGGTCTTTTAATTTGGGTGCGGAGGCGTAACAAATAGACTCCGGGTTTGCGCTAACGCTTGCCCGGGACTAACGTTACCATTTAACGAGTTTCCGTATCCCCGGCCTACGAGCCGGCAACTGTTCTCAAGATTGATAGACGGTTTTATTTTTCATCATGGCATTGAGGACGATAAGGAGTTTTCTGGCG